>JAZJYT010000070.1:0-104027 GCA_040390235.1 Pseudomonadota bacterium
CAGTCGGTCACCGCCACGCGGTGGATCTTGGATTTGAGCAGGGTGCGGTACATGGCGCGTCTTTCTCCTTCGGTTCGTCTTCCGGCGGGCCGCGTCTGCGACGGCGGCCGCCGCGCAGTATGTCAGCCCGCCGGCACCAGCACGGTGGGCACGGCCTCGTTCGCGGTGTGGGGATAGTCGCGGCTGAAGTGCAGGCCGCGGCTTTCGTGGCGGGCCTGGGCCGAGCGCACGATCAGGTCGGCCACCTGCACCAGGTTGCGCAGCTCCAGCAGGTCGCGGCTGACGTGGAAGTGGGCGTAGAACTCGTCGATCTCCGACGCCAGCAGCGCAATGCGGTGGGCGGCGCGCTCCAGCCGCTTGTTGGTGCGCACTATGCCGACGTAGTCCCACATGAAGCGGCGCAGCTCGTCCCAGTTGTGGGAGATGACCACCGCTTCGTCGGCATCGGTCACCCGGCTGTCGTCCCAGCCCGGCAGCGCCGGCAGGTCGGCCACCGGCGTGGCGGTGATGGCCGCGGCGGCGGCCCGCGCGAACACCATGCACTCCACCAGCGAATTGCTGGCCAGCCGGTTGGCGCCGTGCAGGCCGGTGCAGGCGGTCTCACCGATGGCGTAGAGGTTGGCCACATCGGTGCGGCCCGCCAGGTCGGTCTGCACACCGCCGCAGGTGTAGTGGGCGGCCGGCACCACGGGAATGGGGTCTTTGGTGATGTCGATGCCGAAGTCCAGGCAGCGCGCCAGGATGTTCGGGAAATGTTCGTGCAGGAACTCCGGGCTCTTGTGTGTGATGTCGAGGTACACGCAGTCCAGCCCGTGCTTTTTCATCTCGAAGTCGATGGCGCGGGCCACGATGTCGCGCGGCGCCAGTTCGGCGCGGGCATCGTGCGCGGGCATGAAGCGGGTGCCGTCGGGCAGCAAGAGTCGCCCGCCTTCGCCGCGCAGGGCCTCGCTGATCAGGTAGGACTTGGCATGCGGGTGGTACAGGCAGGTGGGGTGGAACTGGATGAACTCCATGTTCGCCACCCGGCAGCCGGCGCGCCAGGCCGCGGCGATGCCGTCGCCGGTCGCCGTGTCGGGGTTGGTGGTGTAGAGGTAGACCTTGCCGGCGCCGCCGGTGGCCAGGATAGTGTGCCGGGCCGTGAAGGTCACCACCCGGTCGGCGACCGCATCGAAGGCATGGGCGCCCATGCAGCGCGCGGTGGGCAGGCCACGGCCGCCGCCGGTGACCAGGTCCACCAGGGTGTGGTTCTCGAACAGGGTGATGGCGGGGGTGGCCCGTACCTTCTCGATCAGGGTGCGCTGCACCGCCGCGCCGGTGGCGTCGGCCGCGTGCACGATGCGCCGGGCGCTGTGGCCGCCCTCGCGGGTCAGGTGCAGGGCGCCGTGCTCTTCGGCGTCGAGCGAGAAGGGCACACCCAGGGTTTGCAGCCATGCGATGGACGCCGGCGCGTTCTCGACCACGAAGCGGGTGGCGGCCGGGTCCGACAGGCCGGCTCCGGCCACCAGGGTGTCGTCCACATGCGAGGCGAAGCTGTCGCCATCGGCCATCACCGCGGCGATGCCGCCCTGCGCCCAGTGGCTGGCGCCGTCGGCGAGGGTGCCCTTGGTGAGTACCGCCACGCGGTGGGTGGGGGCCAGCAGCAGGGCCGCCGACAGGCCGGCCAGCCCGCTGCCGACGATCAGCACGTCGAAGGAAGGATGCGTCATGGGAAGAGGGGGCGAAAACGAAAGGCAGGAACGAAAGGCAGGAACGGAAGCCGGCTCAGGCCGGTGTGAAGGCCAGCCGCACGTAGATGGGCGCGAAGGCCTCGGCCTGGGTGATCTCGATCAGGGTTTCCTTGGCCAGCTCCAGCAGGGCGATGAAGGTCACCACCAGCACGGTGTGGCCCTTCTCGGGCTGGAACAGTTCCTCGAACTCGACGAAACGCCGGCCCTGCAGGGTGCGCAGCACCATACTCATGTACTCGCGCACGCTCAGCTCCTCGCGGGTGATGCGGTGGTGCTGTACCAGCTTGGCGCGCTTGAGGATGTCGCGCCAGGCGCTCTGCAGGTCGCCCAGGTCCACGTCCGGGAAACGCGGCTGCAGGCTCTGCTCGATGTAGACCTGTGCCTTGAGGAAGTCGCGGCCGAACTGCGGCAGGGCGTTGAGGCCCGCGGCGGCGAGTTTCATCTGCTCGTATTCGAGCAGGCGCCGCACCAGCTCGGCGCGCGGGTCTTCGGGTTCCTGGCCCTCGGCCACCTTCTTGGGCGGCAGCAGCATGCGCGACTTGATCTCGATCAGCATCGCGGCCATCAGCAGGTACTCGGCGGCCAGCTCCAGGTTGCGGGTGCGGATCTCGTCGACGTAGCTCAAATACTGGCGCGTCAGCCCCGCCATCGGGATGTCGAGGATGTTGAAGTTCTGCTTGCGGATCAGGTAGAGCAGCAGGTCCAGCGGGCCTTCGAAGGCTTCGAGGAAGACCTCCAGCGCATCCGGGGGAATGTAGAGGTCGGTCGGCAGCGCGAACAGCGGCTCGCCGTACAGGCGGGCCAGCGCCACCTGGTCGATCACCTCCGGGGTCGCGCCGGCCACCTCGGCGCGTTCGCTGGCTTCAGCCGCGGCCGTCATGGGGGTGAAACGCTCAGGACACGTTCGTCTGGTACACGTAGGGCTTCTGCGGTACGTCGCCGTCGCGGTATTCCTGCGACAGTTCGCGGTCCACGTTCTTGTCCCACAGCAGGGCGCGGCCGGCGCGCTGCTCGGCCTCCAGCGTCGGCTTGGCGGCCTTCAGCTGGTCGATGAACTGGGTGGTGTCGGAGGTGTAGTGCGGGCGATTAAAGATGGACATGGCCTGAAACGCTGCTATCGTGGGAACAGCGGAGTTTACCGGGGACGGAGCATGGTTGCGGATATCGGGGCGCGGAGGGGGCGTACGGTCGCGGGGGTATTGCTGGTATCACTGGCCATCGCCCTGCTGGCTGCCTGCGACGGCCAGCGCATCCAGGCCCTGGAAGAGGGCGTGTCGACCGAAGCCGACGTGCGCCGCCAGTTCGGCGAGCCCGAGCGCATCTGGCCGGGCCCCGGGGGCAGCCAGGTCTTCGAATACGACCGCCAGCCGTCCGGCCAGCGCAACTACATGATCGCCATCGGGCCCGACGGCAAGATGGCGGCGCTGCGCCAGGTGCTCACCCCCGAGAATTTCCAGCGCATCGTCCCCGGCATGCCGGCCGACGAGGTGCGCCAGCGCCTGGGGCGGCCGGCGCGTGTCACGCCCTATGCGCTGAAGAACGAGATCGTCTGGGACTGGCGTTACCTGCAGCCGCCGGTGAACGCCATGGTCTTCAGCGTCACCTTCGGCCCGGACAGCAAGGTGCTGCGCACCGGCAGCATGATCGATCCCGAGTCGGAAGGCGAACGCGCCAAGCCAGCAGGTTAGTCCCCGCCGGGGATGACCGCCGTTGCGGCGCGGCCGGCCAGGCGTACGGTGCCGGCTGCGGCATCGACGGCCAGGCCTGCGGTGGTGGCGGCTACGTTGACGGCGGTGCCGGCCACACTGACCGCGGCACTGGCCACGGTGGCGGCCGCGCAGCCCGCCAGTACGGCGGCCAGGGCCAGGCCGGCGGCACTGCCCGCCACGTGCAGGCAGCGGGCCAGGGTATAGGTAGGTGTTGTCATGTTCAGTGGATGCGCATGCCCGGCGTCGCGCCCGGCCAGGGTTCGAGCACGTGGATGCCGGGGTGGGCTTTCTCGTCGGCATGGCTGGCAGCAAGGACCATGCCTTCGCTCACGCCGAATTTCATCTTGCGCGGCGCCAGGTTGGCCACCACTACCGTCAGCTTGCCGGCCAGCTCTTCCGGCTTGTAGGCCGAGGCGATGCCGCTGAAGACGTTGCGGGTGCGGCCCTCGCCCACGTCCAGCGTCAGGCGCAGCAGCTTGGTGGAGCCTTCCACCGGCTCGCAGGAGACGATCCTGGCGATGCGCAGGTCGATCCTGGCGAAATCGTCGATGCCGATGGTAGGGGCGATGGCTTCGCCGCCCGGGAGGGTCGGTGCGGCTGCCTCGACCGTTTCCGCCGCCGGGGCGGCAGGTTCGAACAGGGTGTCGAGCAGTTTCGGGTCCACCCGCTGCATCAGGTGCTGGTAGGCGCCGATGGTATGGCCCGCGCCCAGCAGGCGGCCGGCATCGGCGGACTGCAGTGGCTCGGTCTTCAGGAAGGATTCGACCTGGGCGGCCAGCGCCGGCAGCACCGGCTTCAGGTACACGGTCAGCAGGCGGAAGGCTTCGATGCAGGTGCTGCACACGTCCTGCAGGCGGGTCTCCATGCCGGCCTGCTTGGCCAGTTCCCAGGGTTTGTTGGCGTCCACGTACTCGTTGACCTTGTCGGCCAGTGCCATGGTCTCGCGCAGGGCGCGGGCATAGTCGCGGCCGTCGAGCAGGTCACCCAGCGTGCCGGCGGCGGCCTGCAGCGTGGCCAGCAGCACGGCGCCGTCTTCGCCCACCGTGCCCAGGCGGCCTTCGAAGCGTTTGGTCAGGAAACCCGCCGCCCGGCTGGCGATGTTGATGTACTTGCCCACCAGGTCGCTGTTGACCCGCGCGGCGAAGTCCTCGGGGTTGAAGTCGATGTCCTCGTTGCGGCCGCTGAGCTTGGCCGCCAGGTAATAACGCAGGTGTTCCGGGTTCAGGCCGATGGACAGGTAGCGCAGCGGGTCGATGCCGGTGCCGCGGCTCTTGCTCATCTTTTCGTTGTTCACCGTCAGGTGGCCGTGCACGTAGATGGCATCGGGCGCCTTGCGCCCGCTGAAGTGCAGCATGGCCGGCCAGAACAGGGTGTGGAAGGTGATGATGTCCTTGCCGATGAAGTGCACCTGCTCCAGGCCGGGCTGGGCCATGTAGGCGGCGTAGTCCTCGCCCTTCTTGTCCAGGTAGTTCTTCAGCGAGGCGAGGTAGCCGACCGGGGCGTCGAGCCACACGTAGAAGTACTTGCCCGGCGCGTCGGGGATCTCGATGCCGAAATAGGGCGCGTCGCGGCTGATGTCCCAGTCGCCCAGGCCGCCCTTGCCCTCGTCGTCCTTGTAGAGCCACTCGCGGATCTTGTTCTGCACCTCGGGCTGCACATGGCCGGGGGCGACCGTCCATTCCTTCAGGAAGGCTTCGCAGCGCGGGTCTGACAGCTTGAAGAAGAAGTGGTCGGAGCTCTTGAGCACCGGCTGGGCGCCGGAGAGGGCCGAGTAGGGGTTGATCAGCTCGGTCGGTGCGTAGACGGCACCGCAGACCTCGCAGTTGTCGCCGTACTGGTCCTTGGAATGGCAGTTGGGGCACTCGCCCTTGATGAAGCGGTCCGCCAGGAACATGCCCTTTTCGGGGTCGTAGAACTGCTCGACGCTGCGCGTCTCGATCAGGCCGGCGCTCCGCAGGTCGCGGTAGATGTCCTGCGCCAGGGCGTGGTTCTCCGGCCCGTCGGTCGAGTGCCAGTTGTCGAAGGCGATGTGGAAACCGTCGAGGTAGGGCTTGCGGCCCGCGGCGATCTCGGCGACGAAGGCCTGCGGCGTGATGCCGGCCTTGTCCGCGGCGATGGTGATGGCCGCGCCGTGCGCATCGTCGGCGCAGACGAAGTTGACCTGCGCACCCTGCATCCGCTGGTACCGCACCCAGATGTCGGCCTGGATGTACTCCATGATGTGGCCGATGTGGAACTTGCCGTTGGCATACGGCAAGGCGGTGGTGACGAAGAGTTGGCGGGCGGGCATCGGGTGCTTTTCGGGATAACCCTCGATTTTAGATCGCCACCGGACGCTATGTGGTTCATCCGCAACGAAAAACCGCCCGGCGGTAAGGGTACGGGCGGTTTGCGGCAGCAGCGGCTTACGGCCTTAGCCGAGGCGGACTGCGGCTTTCCAGCGGCTGCGGGTAGAAGTCGGGCAGGAAGTGGCAGTTGGCGCCGAACTTCGCCTCGAAGCCATGGCACTGCTGGGCGATCTGCGCCGGCGTGGGTTTCAGGCCGCCCTGCGCCCAGGTGCTCAGCGCCGCCAGCAGCGTGGGGTAGGCGGCGTCGCTCAGGTAGCTGTGCTCGCTGTCGCTGGTGAAGGTCTGCACCAGGTGGTCGGCGGTGCCGGCGCGCTGCATGGTGCCGCGGAAATAGTGGTCCATTTCCACGAAGGCCGTCGGGTCGTGGCTGGCGTGGGTGCTCAGCACCGGCACCGGGATGCGGCCGTCGGGGTCGGTGTCGGCACCGAAGGCCGCCACCGCCTGCGGGTCGGCATGGTAGCGCAGCACGTCGCGGTTGAGTGCCGCGTCGTCGGACGAGCCCGCGTAGACCGCACCGATGTTGCCGAACGGATTGCGGCCCCCGGTGCGCTTCTGCACGATGTCCTGGAAGTGCCAGGTGGCCCAGTTCAGGTGGCTCTGGATCGAGCGTTCCTCGATGTGCACCACGTTGACTATGGTCCTGGCCTTGCGCTGCTGCTCGGGCGTGCGCTGGGCCGCCGGCCTGTCCAGGCCCAGGCAGTCGTCCACGCGGCGGCGCAGTTGCGCGGGGGTGAGTTTGGCGTCGGCCGGCAGGCCCATCCACAGCGGGTACTGCGCTTCGCTGGCCAGGGGGTGGTTGTGGCACAGGTACTGGTAGACCACCCGCAGGTCCAGGCGAAAGTCGTAGGCCCGGGTGCCGCCGGCCAGCACGCCGCTGGTGAGCAGCACCGCGTCGTAGGGCTTGCGGCCCTGGCCGTCGTCGGTGAACATGGACGCGCCCATGGCCGCCACGCCCGCGCCCCAGGACTGCCCGTGCAGGATGGTGAACCTGGGCTTGGCGACGTGCTGCACGAAGATGCGGCGCAGGCGCTCGGTGTCTTCCGACGCGGCGCGCAGCGCCACGCCGCCCTGCCGGTAGGTGGAGCCGGCCCAGGCGTAGCCGGCCTTCACCTCGATGGCCCAGCGCTGCAGGTCTTCCACCGAGCGGGCCAGTTGCGGTGGGCCGAGGGTGGGGCCGCCGTGGGCGTGCAGCACCAGCGTGCCGTTCCAGTCCTGCGGCATGGCGATCAGGTAGAAGGCGCCGGCCGAGTCGCGGCCGCTCAGGCAGCGGGTGCTGGCCGGGACTTCCTGGGGGCAGCTGGTCGCCGTCGGCGCGGCTTCCGCGGTGGCCGGTAGGGTGGCCGAGGGGCGTTGGGCGTCGGCCAGGGGAGCGCGGCTGGCGCAGCCGGCCAGGGCCAGCAAGGCCGAGCACAGCGCCGCGGGCAGGAGGCGCGGCAGAGCGTGGGGAAGAGAACGGAGAAGAAGGCGGGAAACCGGCATGGGGATGTCTCTCCTGTCGTTTTGTTGTGGGAAGGCGGCTCGGACCGAGGCTGCGAGCGTAGACTTCCGCCTGCGATAGGTCAAATACCGAAGAATCGACAATACGAGACGTTGTGCATATGGAAATCCGCCATCTCCGTTACTTCCAGGCGGTGGCCGAAACCGGCCACATGACCCGGGCCGCGGCGCTGCTGGGCATCCAGCAGCCGCCGCTCAGCCAGCAGATCCGTGCGCTGGAAACCCGGCTCGGCACGGCGCTGTTCCACCGCCATCCCAAGGGCATGAGCCTGACCGACAGCGGCCGGCTGTTCCTCACCGAAAGCCGGCGCCTGCTCGACGACGTGGATGCGGTGGAGCGCCGCATGCGTGCCGTCGCCAGTGGCAAGGCAGGGGCCCTGGCCGTGGGCTTCACCAGTTCGGCGGCGGCCCATGCCTTCACCCCGCTGGCGCTGCGCACCTGCCGCAGCACCTACCCGGACATCGCCCTGCAGATCAGCGAGGACCATGCGGCCGGCATCACCGAAGCCGTGGCGGCCGGCCGGCTGCACTGCGGTTTCCTGCGGGTGCCGGTCGACAAGCCGGCGGGCCTGGCCTTCGAAACCCTGCTGCGCGAGCCGGTGCTGGTGGCGCTGCCGCTGGGCCACGCGCTGGCCCGGTCCGGCCTGGCGGCGCGGCCCCTGCGGCTGGAGCAGTTGCGCGACGAACGTTTTATCCTGGTGCGGCAACCGGGCGCGCCCGGCCTGTATGCCAACCTGCTGGCGCTGTGCGAGAAAGCCGGTTTCTCCGCCCGCATCGGGCAGGAGGTCGACCGCATGATGACCAGCCTGAACCTTGTGGCGGCCGGCGAGGGGGTGACGGTGGTGCCGGCCTCGATGCAGGGGGCGCACCCGCACGCCATCGTCTACCGCCGCCTGTCCGAGGGGCGGCAGCTCGACGCGCCGCTGACCCTGGTATGGCGCAGCGCTGATTTCACCGGTGCGCTGCAGTCCTTCGTGGAACTGGTGCGGCGCTCGGTCCCAGCGGGGGAGGTGGGGGCATGACGCAGCCGCGCCGGCGTTGCCTGCTGGCCGGGCTGGCTGCGGCCGGCGCGGCCGCGCTGCCCGCCAGCGGCTGGGCACGCGAGGCGCTGCGCCTAGTGGTGGCCTACCCGCCGGGCGGCGTCAGCGACCAGGTCACCCGGGCACTGGCCAGTCTGCTGGATGCACAGGGGGCCGGGCCGGTGGTGGTGGAAAACCGCGCCGGCGCCGGCGGTGCCGTAGGACTCGCCTCGATGGCGCGAGCGGCACCGGACGGCCGTACGCTGTGTTTTTCCGCCATCAGCCCGCTGACCCAGTCCGCCGCCGCGCCGGTCGGCGGCCGTCCGCTGGCCGAGGTGGTGGTGCCGGTCATCGGTGTCATGCACACGCCGGTACTGCTGGTGGGCACCCCCGCCTTTGCCGGCCGCAGCTTCGGCGACCTGCTGGCAGCGGCCCGCGCGCGGCCCGGCCTGCTGCGCTGGGCGACCTCGGGTGCGGGCACGGCCGGCCACCAGGTGCTGGAACAGGTGCGCCGGGCCACCGGCATCGACGTGACCCATGTGCCCTACAAGGGTGGCGGCCCGCAGCTCAACGATGCGCTGGCCGGCGAGTTCGAGCTGCTGTCGACCAATGTGGCGCCGCTGCAGATCGACTACGTGCGGGCCGGCCGCTTTACCCCGCTGGCGGTGGGGGCCCCCGCGCGGATGCCTGTGCTGGCCGCGGTGCCGACCTTCGCGGAACTGGGCTGCCCGGGCGCCAACCTGGCATCGCTGTTCGGCCTTTTTGCGCCGCGCGGCACACCGGAGGTGGTGGTGCGCCGCCTCAATGTGCTGCTGGCCCGCGCCCTGGCGCATCCGGCTTTGCGCAACCGGCTGCTGTCCGCCGGCAACCTGCCGGCCGGCAGCAGCACGGCGGAATTCGCCGCGGCCATTCTGGCCGAGGCGCAGGCCGGCACGCTCCGTTAGGCTCCGGCGGGCGTGGCTGCCGGCTGCGGCACGGCGCCGCCGGCCGGGTCCCAGCCGAAGAACCGCCGGATCTCATCGGTCTGCTTCAAGGCGTCGGCCTGGCCCAGCGCCATCAGCTCGCGGGTGTAGTCCGACTCGAACAGCAGGTAGCTGGCCAGGGCGGCGCCCTTCACGTCGGAGGTCTTGGACGACACGCCCAGCCCGCCCAGCAGGGCACGTACCGCCGCGGGCAGTGCATGGACGTGGCGGGCGGCGATCACGTCCAGCCGTTCCGACGGTGCGATCACCAGCAGTTCCACGGGCCGCAGCATGCTGGCATGGCGCGCCTCCTGGGGTATCAGCCCCAGCGTGTGGTTGATGCGGCGCACCCGTTCCACGTCCACGTTGAGCGCGTCCAGGAAGATGTTCGACAGCGCATGGCCCGCGATCTGCGCCAGCGACGGGTAGCTGGTGGTGGTGTTGCGTTCGACCTCGTCGCGCGGTTCGTGCATGCGGCCCGCGCCTATCACCAGGATACGTTCGGCCCCCAGGTGGATGGCCGGCGCAATGGGCGCCGACTGCCGCATCGAGCCGTCGCCGAAATACTCGATATGCCCGTCCAGCGGCAGCGGCACCGCCGGGAATACGAAGGGGATGGCCGACGAGGCCAGCAGGTGCGCGGGTGTGATGCGGTGGCGCACCGCCAGCCGCTGTGAACGCGCCCACGGCTGGGTGTTGCGGCCCGCCTCGAAAAAGGTCACATGCTCGCCCGAGCTGTAGCTCGACGCGGTCACGGCCAGCGCCTGCAGGTAACCCTGGCGGATCAGCCGCGGCAGCCGCGCCAGCGGCACCAGCGTGGAGAGCAGCTCCTCCAGCGGCTGGTTGTCCAGCAGCGAACGCGGACGCAGCCGGCGCCAGCGCGCCACCGCCCAGCCGAGCGACAGCAGGGTGAGCCAGCGGGCGCCGCTGCGCAGCATGGCCAGGGAGTCGGCGCGGTACACCTGTTCGGCGCGGAAGTTTTCCCACACCCGCACCAGCTGGCGCACCGCGCCGTCGAAGTCGTCGGCGCCGCAGGCCAGCGCCGAGGCGTTGATGGCGCCGGCCGAGGTGCCGGTGATGATGGGAAAGGGGTTGCCCTGCGCGCCGGCTGCCAGCCGCAGGTCGGCGATGGCCTGCAGCACGCCCACCTGGTAGGCCGCACGTGCGCCGCCCCCGGTCAGCAGCAGGCCGCAGCCGGTGGCGCACCGCGCGGGCTTGGGGAGAAGGGAGGACATGCGCGGATTATGAAAGGCCGGGCTTGCGGACCGTCCCCGGCAGCGCCGGGGGAAAACACCGATTTACCGCACTGGCCGCAGGGCGGACGCGCTTCGCTAGACTCGGCCGCTACGCCACGAGAGAGAAGAAGCCCGCATGCCCCCCACCCAGCAGAACCTGCGCGAAGCGCTCACGCGTGTCGTGGACCCCGACACCGGCAAGGACTTCGTCACCACCCGCGCGCTGCGCAGCATCGCCATCGCGGCCGATGGCGGCGTCACCCTGCAGGTCGACCTGGGCTACCCGGCGCTGAGCCGGCAGCCGGCGCTGCGCGAGGCCCTGGTGGCCGCGGCACGCACGGTGCCCGGCGTCGGCGATGTCACGGTGGAATTCCGCACCAACATCGTCGCGCACTCGGTGCAGCGCGGCCTGCAGCCCATGCCCGAGGTGCGCAACATCGTCGCCGTGGCCTCGGGCAAGGGCGGGGTGGGCAAGAGCACCACCGCTGCCAACCTGGCCCTGGCGCTGGCCGCCGAGGGCGCCAGGGTCGGCCTGCTCGATGCCGACATCTACGGCCCCAGCGTGCCCATGATGATGGGCATCCAGGGCAAGCGGCCCGAAAGCGCCGACGGCAAGACCATGGAGCCGCTGCTGGCGCACGGCATCCAGGTCATGTCCATCGGTTTCCTGGTCGAGCCCGACCAGGCCATGGTCTGGCGCGGCCCCATGGCCACCCAGGCGCTGGAGCAGCTGCTGCGGCAGACCCACTGGAAGGACCTCGACTACCTGGTGGTCGACATGCCGCCGGGCACCGGCGACATCCAGCTCACGCTGTCCCAGCGGGTGCCCATCGCCGGTGCCGTCATCGTCACCACGCCGCAGGACATCGCGCTGATCGACGCCCGCAAGGGCGTGAAGATGTTCGAGAAGGTGGGGGTGCCCATCCTCGGCCTGGTGGAGAACATGGCGGTGCACGTGTGCAGCCATTGCGGCCATGTGGAGCACATCTTCGGCGACGGTGGCGGCCAGAAGATGGCGACCGAATTCGGCATGGACTACCTGGGCGCACTGCCCCTGTCCATCGCCATCCGCCAGCAGGCCGACGGCGGCACGCCCACCGTGCTGGCCGACCCGGCCGGTGCCAACGCCGCGCTGTACCGCGACATCGCCCGCCGCGTCGCCCTGGCCCTGGCCGGGCGCGGCAAGGACTTCTCGGCCCGCTTCCCCACCATCACGGTGAGCCAGGACACGTGAACCTCCTGGCCTCGATGCGCTACCTGGTGGCGCTGAACGAACACCGGCACTTCGGGCGGGCGGCGCAGGCCTGCCACATCACCCAGCCGGCGCTGTCCAACGCGCTGCGGGCGCTGGAGCAGGAGTTCGGTGTGGTCATCGTGCAGCGCGGCCGCACCTATGCCGGCCTCACGCACGAAGGCGAACGGGTGCTGTCGACCGCCCAGCGCATGCTGCACGAACACGAGGTGCTGCAGCAGGAGCTCAACAGCGGCGCCGACCGGCCGCAGGGCGTGCTGCGCATCGGCGCGGTGCCCACCGCCATGCCCATGGTGGCGCGCTTCTCGGCCCTGCTGCAGGCACGCTTTCCCGGCATCATGCCGGCCGTGCGGTCCATGAGTTCACCCGACATCGAAACCGAGCTCGACGCCATGTCGCTCGACATCGGCCTGGGCTACACCGACCGGCTGGGCGCACGCGGCCTGCACCTGGAGGCCCATCCCCAGTACACCGAGCACTACTACTTCGTGCGCCGCGCCGCCGGGGTGGACGCCGATGGCGGCGGCGGCGCGCAGCAGCTGCGCATCGGTGCGCCCATGCCCTGGATCGACGCCGCGCAGCACCCCCTGTGCCTGCTGACGCCGGAAATGCACAACCGCACCATCGTCGACAGCGCCTTCGCCATGGCCGGCGCCGACGTCCGGCCGGCCATCGAGACCAATTCCATCCTGACCCTGGCCATCAGCGTGGTGGTGGGGGAGGTGTGCAGCGTGCTGCCCGGCGCGCTGCTCGACGCGGTGCGCGGCTACGGCACCCTGGAGGCCCTGCCCCTGGTACAGCCCGACGTGCAGACCCCCATCGGCTTCATGACCCTGGCCGACGTCCGCCCCTCCCGCGTCCTGGACGCTGCCCTGGCGCTCTCCAGAGAAGAAGGCTGGCTGAAACACGCCGCCGCCCACAGCGGTGATTTTGATTAGCCCCCCGGCTTTTCATTCCGCTTGCGCTCCATGTAATTCGCCACCCCCCGCGGGGGAGGCTGCCCCGGGGCCTTGGGGCGGCCCGGCGGCCGGGGCCGACTGGGATAAATACCCGGTACCCCTGCGTAGGCCGCGCCGTCCTCATTTAGTTTTTGAATGAGGCCATGTGTCGATTCAATTGGACACATTTCATCTGTTGATATCACACTCGGCTTCCCCCAGAGGGACAACACGCGCCGCGGGAGGACCGACCGTGCGCGACGACTACAACATGGAGACACACGCATGACTGGAATTCTGGACAAGGAACGCACCATCGCGGGCCCGGGCTTCAACCGGTGGCTGGTGCCGCCGGCGGCCCTCGCCATCCACCTGTGTATCGGCATGGCCTACGGGTTTTCGGTGTTCTGGCTGCCGCTGTCGAAGGCGCTGGCCACGGCCGGCACCGGTGCGGTCTGCGGCAAGGACGTCAGTTTTTTCGCCGAACTGTTCGCCAGCGGCTGTGACTGGCACATCGCCACGCTGGGCTGGATGTACACGCTGTTCTTTGTTTTCCTCGGCTGCGCGGCTGCCATCTGGGGCGGCTGGCTGGAACGCGCCGGCCCGCGCAAGGCGGGTGTGGTCGCCGCGGTGTGCTGGTGCGGTGGCATGCTGCTGTCGGCGCTGGGCATCCACCTGCACCAGTTCTGGCTGATGATCCTCGGCTCGGGGGTCATCGGCGGCATCGGGCTGGGGCTGGGTTACATATCGCCGGTCTCGACCCTCATCAAGTGGTTCCCCGACCGGCGCGGCATGGCCACCGGCATGGCCATCATGGGTTTCGGCGGCGGCGCCATGATCGGCTCGCCCCTGGCAGTGGACCTGATGAAGACCTTTTCCACGCCCACCGACGTGGGGGTGATGCAGACCTTCGTGGTCATGGCCATCGTCTATTTCGTCTTCATGATGGGCGGCGCCTTCGGCTACCGCGTGCCGGCCACCGGCTGGAAACCCGAAGGCTGGACGCCGCCACCGCCGTCCACCAACACCATGATCACCCAGCGCCACGTGCACGTGAAGAAGGTCTGGGGCATTCCGCAGTTCTGGCTGGTGTGGCTGGCACTGACCATGAACGTGAGTGCCGGCATCGGCGTGATCGGCATGGCCTCCCCGATGCTGCAGGAGGTGTTCGGCGGCGCGCTCATCGACGTGCCGAAACACTTCAGTGAACTCGACAAGACCCAGCTGGCGGCCATCGCCGCCGTCGCCGGAGGCTTCGCCGCGCTGCTGTCGCTGTTCAACATCGGCGGGCGCTTCTTCTGGGCCAGCCTGTCGGACAAGCTCGGCCGCAAGATGACCTATGTGGTGTTTTTCGTGCTGGGCGGCATCCTGTACGCCAGCATCCCGGGCTCGGCCGCGGCCGGCAGCAAGCTGCTGTTCGTCGGTGCCTGCTGCATCATCGTGTCCATGTATGGCGGCGGGTTCTCGACCGTACCCGCCTACCTGGCCGACCTGTTCGGCACGCAGTTCGTGGGCGCCATCCACGGCCGCCTGCTGACCGCCTGGGCCACGGCCGGCATCCTCGGGCCGGTGGTGGTGAACTACATGCGTGAATACCAGCTGGGCCTGGGCATTCCGCGCGAGCAGGTCTACAACCAGACCATGTACATCCTGGTCGGCATGCTGGTCATCGGACTGCTGGCCAACCTCGCGGTACGCCCGGTGGCGGCCAAGTGGTTCATGAACGACGAGGAACTCGCGGTCGAAAAGCAGCTGGCCCACGAGAAGGCCGCGGCATCCGAGGTGGGCAGCGGCGTTTCCGGCGCCACCGGCGCCACCAGCCCGGCCATTGCCGTGCTGGCCTGGCTGGCGGTGGGCATTCCGCTGGCGTGGGGGACCTACCGCACGCTGCTGAGCGCCGCCAAATTCTTCAATTGAACCACCAGCCGCACAGACGGTCTTACACAGATGAAGCATCCCGCCCCCAGCGGCCCGCCCCCCTCCGCAGAAGCTGCCCTGGCCACGCCCGAGCAGATGCGCCAGCGCCTGCGCGAGGCCGGCCGGCTCGGTGCGCAGCGCGAGGCCGTGCGAACGGTGCTGGCCGCGCACCGCGGTGAAGAGGGTTCGCTGTTGCCCATCCTGCACGACGTGCAGGACCGGCTCGGCTGCGTGCCGGGCGGGGTGGTGCCCGACATCGCCGAGGGCCTCAACCTGTCGCGTGCCGAGGTGCACGGCGTGGTGAGTTATTACCACCACTTCCGCACCGAGCCGGCCGGCCGGCACGTGCTGCAGGTGTGCCGCGCCGAGTCCTGCCAGGCCATGGGGTCCGAAGCCCTGTGGCACAGCGCCTGTGAGCACCTCGGCCTCGATGCCCAGGGCGGCACGGCCGGGGATGCGGTCACGCTGGAGCCGGTGTACTGCCTGGGCCTGTGTGCCCTGTCGCCGGCCGTGGCGCTGGACGAAAGGCCGCTGGCCCGCATGACGGCGCAGCGGCTCGGCGGCCTGCTCGACAAGGCTTTGGCGGAGGTGGCCGCATGAGCGCCGGCACCGTGCGTGTATTCATTCCGCGCGACAGCGCGGCCCTGGCCGTGGGCGCCGACGAGGTGGCCGGGCGCCTGCGCGCGGCTGCCGCGAAGCGGCAGCTGCCGGTGGAGATCGTGCGCAACAGCGCGCGCGGCATGTTCTGGCTGGAACCGCTGCTGGAGGTGGAAACACCGCAGGGCCGTATGGCCTATGGCCCGGTCACCGAAGACGATATCGACAGCCTGCTGGATGCGGGCTGCCTGGCCGGCGGCACCCATCAACTGGCCCTGGGCCGGGTGGACGATTTGCCCTGGCTGCGCTCGCAGGAGCGCCTGACATTTTCGCGGGCCGGTATCACCGACCCGCTGTCGCTGGCCGACTACCAGGCCCACGGCGGTTTTGCCGGCCTGCGCAAGGCCATTGCCATGCCTGCCCCGGCCATCGTGCAGGAGGTGCTCGACTCCGGCCTGCGCGGCCGCGGCGGCGCCGCCTTTCCGGCCGGCATCAAGTGGAAGACCGTGGCCGCTGCGCCCGGCCCGCTCAAGTACGTGGTGTGCAACGCCGACGAGGGCGACTCCGGTACCTACTCCGACCGCATGGTGATGGAGGGTGACCCCTTCATGCTCATCGAGGGCATGGCCATCGCCGCACTGGCGACCGGCGCCACCCGCGGTTATGTGTACGTACGTTCCGAGTACCCGCACGCAGTCGCCGTGCTGCGCGAGGCCATCGTCCTGGCGACCGCGGCCGGCTTCCTCGGCACCGACATCCTGGGCAGCGGCCGCGCTTTCGAGCTGGTGGTGCGCAAGGCCGCGGGCGCCTATGTCTGCGGCGAAGAGACGGCCATGCTCGAAAGCCTGGAAGGCAAACGCGGCATCGTGCGTGCCAAGCCGCCGCTGCCAGCCATCGAGGGCCTGTTCGGCAAGCCGACCGTCATCAACAACGTCATCACCTTCGCCTCGGTGCCGGTGATCCTGGACAAGGGCGGGGCGTATTACCGCGACTTCGGCACTGGCCGCTCGCGCGGCACCCTGCCGATCCAGCTGGCCGGCAACATCAAGCAGGGCGGGCTGGTGGAAAAAGCCTTCGGCATCACCCTGCGCGAACTGGTCTTCGGCTACGGCGGCGGCACCGCCTCGGGCCGGCCGGTCAAGGCCATCCAGGTCGGCGGCCCGCTGGGGGCCTACCTGCCCGAATCGCAGTGGGACATCCCGCTGGACTACGAGGCCTATGCCGCGGTTGGTGCGGTGGTGGGCCACGGCGGCATCGTGGTGCACGACGACACGGCCGACCTGTCGCGCCTGGCACGCTACGCCATGGAGTTCTGCGCCATCGAGTCCTGCGGCAAGTGCACACCCTGCCGCATCGGTTCCACCCGCGGCATGGAGGTGATCGACAAGATCGCGGGCCCCACCGCCGATCCGCAGGCGCGGCCGAACCAGGTCAAGCTGCTGCGCGACCTGTGCGACACCATGCTCCACGGCTCGCTCTGCGCCATGGGCGGCATGACCCCTTATCCCGTGTTGTCGGCGCTCAACCACTTCCCGCAGGACTTCGGGCTGGCCGCCCCCGGCCGCGCGGCCGCCTGATTTTTCTTCTTTTCCGAAGCCACTCCGCCTTTCCCGGGAGCACGCCATGCTGGAACAATTCACCGAAACCGACTACGGCACCCCGCGCCGCGAATCCACGCAGGAAGTCACGCTCGAAATCGACGGCCAGCAGGTGACCGTACCCCAGGGCACCTCGCTCATGCGGGCCGCGGTGGACGCCGGCATCCAGGTGCCCAAGCTCTGCGCCACCGACAGCCTGGAGCCCTTCGGCTCCTGCCGCCTGTGCCTGGTCGAGATCGACGGCCGCAAGGGTTACCCCGCCTCCTGCACCACGCCGGCCGAGCCCGGCATGAAGGTGCATACCCAGACGCCCCGGCTGCAGGAGCTGCGCAAGGGTGTGATGGAGCTCTACATCTCCGACCATCCGCTGGACTGCCTGACCTGCGCGGCCAACGGCGACTGCGAGCTGCAGGACATGGCCGGCGTCACCGGCCTGCGCAACGTGCGTTACGGTTTTGACGGTGCCAACCACCTGGATGCGAAGAAGGACGAGTCCAACCCCTACTTCACCTACGACCCGGCCAAGTGCATCGTCTGCAACCGCTGCGTGCGTGCCTGCGAGGAAACCCAGGGCACCTTTGCGCTGACCATCAGCGGCCGGGGTTTCGAGTCGCGGGTGTCCGCCGGCCAGGACCAGCCCTTCATGGAAAGCGAATGCGTGAGCTGCGGCGCCTGCGTGCAGGCCTGCCCGACCGCCACGCTGCAGGAAAAAACCGTCATCGAGAGGGGGCAGCCCGAGCACAGCACCCTCACTACCTGCGCTTACTGCGGCGTGGGCTGCGGCTTCAAGGCCGAGATGAAGGGCAACGAAGTGGTGCGTATGGTGCCGTGGAAGGACGGCAAGGCCAACGAGGGCCATTCCTGCGTCAAGGGCCGTTTCGCCTGGGGCTACGCCACCCACAAGGACCGCATCACCAAGCCGATGATCCGCGCGAAGATCACCGACCCGTGGCGCGAAGTCAGCTGGGAGGAGGCCATCGGCCATGCGGCCTCCGAGTTCCGCCGCATCCAGGCCAAGCACGGCAAGGACTCCATCGGCGGCATCACCTCTTCGCGCTGCACCAACGAGGAAACCTACCTGGTGCAGAAGCTCATCCGCGCGGCCTTCGGCAACAACAACGTCGACACCTGCGCCCGCGTCTGCCATTCACCCACCGGCTACGGCCTGGGCCAGACCTTCGGCACCTCGGCCGGCACGCAGACCTTCAAATCGGTGGAGAAGACCGACGTGGTCATGGTCATCGGTGCCAACCCTGCCGCCGCCCACCCGGTGTTCGCCTCGCGCCTCAAGCGCCGGCTGCGCCAGGGCGCCAGGCTGATCGTGGTCGACCCGCGCCAGATCGACCTGGTCAAGTCGCCCCACATCGAGGCTGCACACCACCTGCAGCTGCGCCCGGGTACCAACGTGGCCGTCATCAGCGCCATCGCGCATGTGGTGGTCACCGAGGGCCTGCTGGCGGAGGCCTACATCGCCGAGCGCTGCGACACCAAGTCCTTCAAGGAATGGCGGGAATTCGTCGCCCGGCCCGAAAACTCACCCGAGCAGAGCGAAGCCGTCACCGGCGTGCCCGCGGCCGAACTGCGTGCCGCGGCGCGCCTGTTCGCCACCGGCGGCAACGCCGCCATCTACTACGGCCTGGGCGTGACCGAGCATGCACAGGGCTCGACCATGGTGATGGGCATCGCCAACCTGGCCATGGCCACCGGCAATGTCGGCCGCGAGGGGGTGGGCGTGAACCCGCTGCGTGGCCAGAACAATGTGCAGGGCTCCTGCGACATGGGCTCGTTCCCGCACGAGCTGCCGGGCTACCGCCATATTTCCGACACCACGGTGCGCTCGCTGTTCGAGGCGGCGTGGAAGGTCGAGCTCAACCCCGAGCCCGGCCTGCGTATCCCCAACATGTTCGACGCCGCCATGGCCGGCACCTTCAAGGGCCTGTACTGCGAGGGCGAGGACATCGTGCAGTCCGACCCCGACACCCAGCACGTCGCCAAGGCCATGATGGCCATGGAATGCGTGGTGGTGCAGGACATCTTCCTGAACGAGACCGCCAAGTACGCCCACGTGCTGCTGCCGGGCTCCTCCTTCCTGGAGAAGGACGGAACCTTCACCAACGCCGAACGCCGCATCTCGCGGGTGCGCAAGGTCATGCCGCCGCTGGCCGGTTATGCCGACTGGGAGGTGACGCAGCTGCTGTCCAATGCGCTGGGCTACCCCATGCACTACACCCACCCGGAGGAGATCATGGCCGAGATAGCGGCGCTGACCCCTTCGTTCGCCGGTGTCAGCTACGAGAAGATCGACCGCCTGGGCAGCGTGCAGTGGCCCTGCAACGACGACACCGACGAGGCCGGCACCGCCATCATGCACGTCGACAAATTCGTGCGCGGCAAGGGCCGCTTCATCATCACCCAGTACGTGGCGAGCGACGAGAAGGTCACCCAGCGCTACCCGCTGCTGCTGACCACCGGGCGTATCCTGTCGCAGTACAACGTGGGCGCGCAGACGCGGCGCACCCCCAACAACCAGTGGCACAGCGAGGACCTGCTGGAGATCCACCCGCAGGACGCGGAGGACCGCGGCATCAAGGACCGCGACTGGGTCGGCATCAAGAGCCGTGCCGGCGACACGGTGCTGCGCGCCACCGTCACCGAGCGTATCCAGCCGGGGGTGGTCTACACCACCTTCCATTTTCCGGAGTCCGGCGCCAACGTCATCACCACCGACAGCTCCGACTGGGCCACCAACTGCCCCGAGTACAAGGTGACGGCGGTGCAGGTCATGCCGGTGGCGCAGCCCTCGCAATGGCAGGCCTCGTACTCGCGCTTCAACGCGCTGCAACTGCAACTGCTGGAAGAAGCCAGCGCCGCCAAGGCACCCGCGGGCGTGGCGCTCTCGGCCAAGTGAGGCGGCCATGAGTGCGGTGCCCCAGGTCCCGGCGCTGGCGCCGGGCCTGCCGAAAAGCCCGGACATCCCCGGCGCACCGGCCATCGTGCGTTCGGTTGCCGTGGTGCGGCGCGGGCCGGGCGGCGGCGCACAGGCGCGCGACCAGGTCGCCGAGGAAGTGCCGGTGGCACTGGAGTACAACGGCGTCTCGCATGCCGTCATGCTGGCCACGCCGGCCGACCTGGAAGACTTTGCGCTGGGTTTTTCGCTGACCGAGGACATCGTGGGCAGCGCCTCCGACGTGCGCGGCATGGACGTGGTGGCCGGCCACGGCGGCCTGACGGTGCAGATCGAGATCGCCAGCGCCTGTTTCATGCAGCTGAAGGACCGCCGGCGCAGCCTGGCCGGCCGCACCGGCTGCGGCCTGTGCGGCACCGAGAGCCTGCCGCAGGCGGTACGGATGCCCGCACCGCTGCGCAGCGATGCACGCTTTGCCGAGGCTGCCGTCCAGCACGCGCTGCAGGCACTGCGCGCGCGCCAGCCCCTGCACGAGGCCACCGGCGCCACCCACGCGGCCGCCTGGAGCGATGCCCAGGGCCTGCTGGCCCTGGTGCGCGAAGACGTGGGCCGCCACAACGCGCTCGACAAGCTGGTGGGCGCCCTGGTGCGCGCCGGCATCGCGCCCGGCGCGGGTTTTGTGGCCGTCACCAGCCGCGCCAGCTACGAGATGGCCGGCAAGACGGTGCGCTGCGGCGCGCCGCTGCTGGTCGCGGTCTCGGGTGTCACCGGCCTGGCGATCGACCTGGCTGAGGCCTGCGGGCTGGCGCTGGCCGGCTTCGCGCGCGACGACCGCCTGAGCCTGTATGCCCACCCCGAACGCATCACCTCCTGACCTCCTGAAAAGAAGATTTCCGATGAGCAGCGACAACCTGATCCGCATGGCCAACCGCATCGGGGATTTCTTCGAATCCATGCCCGACCGGCCCGAGGCGCTGGAGGGCATCGCCAGCCACATCCAGAAGTTCTGGGATCCGCGTATGCGGCAGCAGTTTCTGGACGTACTGGACGGGCCCGGGGCCGATGGGGTGACGGATGTGGTGCGGGCCGCGGTCGAGCGGCACCGGGACATGCTGCTGCCGGCTGCGGTTCGGGCGGGAAACGGCAAGCCGGGCTGAATAAGCACCGGGGCGTCATGGCCCCGGCGTCCCGTGCTGGTACAACCGGGGGCATGACGACCGAAGCAACCCTGGCCCGGCTCTACCGCGAGGACAGCCGGCGGGTATTCGCCACGCTGGTGCGGCTGCTCGGCAGCTTCGATGCGGCCGAAGACGCGCTGCACGACGCCTTCCTGGCGGCATCGGAACAATGGCCCCGGCAGGGTGTGCCCGCCAACCCGGTGGCCTGGCTGGTGTCGGCCGGGCGTTTCAAGGCCATCGACCGGCTGCGCCGCGACCGGTCGTCCGTGCCGCTGGACGATGTGGCCGAACAGGTGGAGGCCGTTGCGGACCAGGCCCCCGGCTGGGAACAGCGCTGGGACGAACGCGACGCCATCGAGGACGACCGGCTGCGCCTCATCTTCACCTGCTGCCACCCCAGCCTGTCCGAAGAGGCCCGCATCGCGCTTACCTTGCGCGAGGTGTGCGGGCTGAGCACCGAGGCCATCGCCGGCGCCTTCCTGCTCGGCACACCCACACTGGCGCAGCGCATCGTGCGGGCCAAGGCCAAGATCGCCGCAGCGCGCATTCCCTACGAGGTGCCGGGTGCCGCCGAGCGGCCGGTCCGGCTGGCCAGCGTGCTGCGGGTGGTGTACCTGGTCTTCAACGAAGGCCATTCGGCCCAGGCCGTGGAGCTGGGCCACGAGGCGATACGCCTGGCGCGCCTGCTGCAAAGCCTTTCGCCCGCCCCGGAGCCCGAAGTCATGGGGCTGCTGGCGCTGATGCTGCTGCACGATGCCCGGCGGCGGGCGCGCTCCGACGCGGGCGGCGCCTTCGTGCCGCTGGAGGAGCAGGACCGGACGCTGTGGGACGGCGCGGCTATGGCCGAGGGCTGCGCCCTGGCCCAGGCCGCCCTGTCCTTGCGTGGCTTCGGTGCCTATGCACTGCAGGCGGCAATCGCCGCCGTGCATGCGGAGGCGCCGAGCGCCGCCGCCACCGACTGGGCGCAGATCGTCGGCCTGTACGACGTGCTGCTGCGGGTGGAGGCCAGCCCGGTGATCGCCCTCAACCGGGCCGTGGCCGTGGCCATGCGCGACGGCCCTGCCGCCGGCCTGGCCCTGGTGGAGCCGCTGCTGCCCCTGCTGCCGGGCTACCACGCCGCCCGCGCCGCCGCGGCCGACCTGTGCCGGCGCGCCGGCCGGCTGGACGATGCACGGGCGCACTACCGGGCCGCCGCGGACCTGGCGCGGCAGGCGCCGGAGCGCGCCTTCCTGCTGCGCCGACTGGCTGAACTGCCGGTCTGAAAATATGCGGAAAGAATTTTCGCGAGACTGTCGAAAAGCGCCGCTGCCGTTCGACTAAAGGGTGCTGGCAGCACATTCCTTCATCCATTTCCCCAGGAGCAACCGATGAGCACGACCCTGACCCCGTACCTGCACTTCAAGGGCAACACCCGCGAAGCCTTCGCCTTCTACGAAAAAGCCCTGGGCGCCAAGATCCAGGCCATGCTGCGCTACGCCGACATGCCCGCTCCTCCCGAGGGTGCGGCGGGCGCCGATTGCGCCGGCGGCCCGCAGCCCGATCCCGCAGCCATCATGCATGCCTGCCTGGTGCTGCCGGGCGGCGCCATGCTGTTCGCCGGCGATGCCCATCCCGCCTTCCCCTACGACGGCATCAAGGGCGTGATGCTGGCCGTGGCCTTCGACACGGTGGAAGAAGCGCAAAAGGCCTTCGCCGCCCTGGCCGAAGGCGGCAAGGTCACCATGCCGCTGGCCCCGGCCTTCTGGGCCAGGAGCTTCGGCATGCTGACCGACCGCTTCGGCGTGGACTGGGCCGTCAATGGCGAATCCATCCCCGTGCACTGAGGCCGCGCCAGGAGCAACCGCCATGGACAACAAGCTGTGAAATACCTCTGCCTGGTCTACCTGGATGCCGAGCGCTGGGCCGCCTGCGGCGATGCGGAGTGCGGCGACTACGTGCAGCAGCTCGCCGCAGGCCAGCACCTGCTGGCGGCGGAGCCGCTGCATGCGGCGCACACCGCCACCACGGTGCGTGTGCGCAATGGCGAAGTGACCCTGTTCGACGGGCCCTTCGCCGAAACACGCGAGATGCTGGCGGGCTTCTACCTGGTCGACGCCAAGGACCTGAATGAAGCCATCCGCCTCGCCGCCGGCATCCCGCCGGCGCGCTACGGCAGCGTCGAGGTGCGGCCGGTGCGCGAATTGGCGCTCTAGCGGGGCGTCCCGTCTCCCGGGCGAGGCGGCCACTGTCGCGGCCGGCGAGGGCAAGTTCGCCATCGGTGAGGATCGCCGTTCTTTGCGCCCCTGCGAGTGGCCGGTGGGGTAGCCGGGTACTGGACTGTCCCTCCGTCGCCTGCGGCGCCTCCTTCCTTGATGTCCTGTACCCGGCTACCCCACCGACCGCAGAAGTAGGATCGACGCGCGGCTACCCCTGCTGATGGGGACATACAGCACTCTGTCTTGTGCGTGAGCAGGTGGCGAACGGTTTCGGCTCCCTTTGCCGCATTGGGAACAGATTCCGGAACGAGCCCGAGGGCTTTTTGTACTACCAGCGGGGGGCACGCCGTTCGATCGCCCTCCAAGAGGTCGGTGGGGTACCCGTGGAGGGGAAGTAAAGGAGGGAGAAGCCGGAACGGCTTCGGAGGGACATTCCCCGTAACGGGTACCCCGCCGGCCTCCCTCTCCAGGGGGCGAAGGCGACACCAAAAAACTACCGCCCCTGCAGCTGCGGGTGCTTGCCGAATAGCTCCGCCGCCCAGTCCACGAAGGCCCGTACCTTGGCACTCAGGTGCCGGTTGGGCGGGTACACCACGTGGATCGGCAGGACAGGGCGGGTCCAGCCTTGCAGCACCTCCACCAGCGCGCCGCTGGCGAGGTGCGGCGCGGCCACGAAGGTGGTGCACTGCGTCACGCCCAGGCCGGCCAGCACGGCGGCGGTGTGGGCGTTGGATTCGTTCACCGCCAACTGGTAGCGGCCGGCCAGTTCGATCTTCTCGCCGCCTTTTTCGTACAGGTGCGGAAACGGCCGGCCGGTGCGGCTGGAGAAGAAATGGATGGCGCGGTGGCTGCCGTCTTCCAGTTCGCCCGGGTGCGCGGGGGTGCCGTAGCGTTTCAGGTAGTCCGGCGAGGCCACGTTGAGGAAGGGCAGGGACCCGATGCGGCGCGCCACCAGGAACTGCTCGGTCAGGTCGCCGCCGCGGATCACGCAGTCCACGTTGTCGCCGATCAGGTCCACGGGCCGGTCGCCCACGCCCAGGTCGAGCTGGATGTCGGGGTAGCGGTCATGGAAGGTGCTCAGTGCCGGCACGATCACCAGCGAGCCGATGGCCGCGCCCACGTCCACCCGCAGCCGGCCGCGCGGGTTGGCCTGCGCGTTGGTCATGCTGGCCTCGATGTCGTCCAGGTCGCTGATGAGGCGGCTGGCACGTTCGTAGTAGGCCGCGCCGTCGGCCGTCACCGTCACCCGCCGGGTGGTGCGGTTGAGCAGTTTCACCTGCAGCCGCGACTCCAGCGCCTGGATCTGCTTGGTGACGGAAGCCTTGGGCAGCGAAAGCGAGTCGGCCGCCTTGGTGAAAGTACCGGCCTCCACCACACGGGTAAAGGCCCGCATGGCCTGGATCTGGTCCATGGCTGTCCCTCCTGGAAGTGGTTGTCTTGGTCTACCGCAGACACATGTCTGTTAGTGGCGAGTACACGTACCCACGGTGCGTAGGATGAGGTGGAGAATTCTTGCATGCATACAGGGCGCCGATTGTTGGCGATGGAGAAACAGAGAATGGGTAGGCTGGCGGTTTATCGAAGCCTGTTGTGGGCCTACATTTCGATCCTGCCCGCAGTTCACCGGACCGCACCATGAGCACCACGACCGTACCTTCTTCCACCGTTTCGCCGCCGGCCTGCCCGGGTGGCGCCAGCGACGGCACCATCGACCTGCCGGGCCGCGGGCCTGTCGCCGTGCGCTGGTACGGCCAGGGCCAGCGTACCGCCGGCGGCGGCACGCCCCTGGTGCTGCATTTCCACGGCGGCGCCTTCACCTCGGGCTGCCTCGACAGCGGCGGGCTGGTGGCGCGTATGCTGGCCGGCGCGGGGGCGGTGGTGGTGTCGCTGGCCTACCCGCTGGCACCGGCCCACCCCTTCCCCGAAGGCATGGAAACCGGCTACGCCACCCTGGAGTGGCTGTACAAGAACCGCAGCAAGCTGGCGGGCCGCGGTGCGCGCCTCTACCTGGCCGGGGAGGAGGCGGGCGGCAACATCGCCGCCGCGGTGGCGGTGATGGCGCGTGACCAGGCGTTCCCGCCGCTGGCCGGCCAGATCCTGCTGTCGCCCATGCTCGATCCCTGCACCGGCACCGCCTCGCTGCGCGAGGCGACCCACGACAGCGGCCAGTGCAAATGGTCCGAGGGCTGGCTGGCCTACCTGCGCCGCCCGCGCGATGCCGAACACCCCTACGCCGTGCCCGGCGGCTCCTCGCGCCTGAGCGAGCTGGCCCCCACCTTGGTGCTGGCCGGCGCCGACGACCCGATGCGCGACGAGGCCCAGACCTATGCCGAGCGCCTGCGCTCTGCGGGTGTGGCGGTGCGCTGGCAGGAAATCCCGCAAGCCTCGGGCTGGCCCGACGCCTTGGCCGAAGGCATCGCGGCTGAATGCGCCTGCGCCCTGGCGGTGCAGCAGCAGTTCCGCCAGTTCTTCGCCGGGGGGCCCAACCCGCCCTGTTGACCGCCTGACGCCTGCACCGGCGCCCCTGTTTCCCCCACCCCGCATTTTTTCCTGCGCCAACGCGCCGGGTGGGATGGCTTTTGCCCGAATTTTGAACGGACCGTAGCTGGACACGACTGTGAACCCGAACCTGACCACTGCCGACTCAGTATTGCGACGCCAGCGCGGCATCGTCGTGCCGCAGCCGCATGCGCTGCAGGTCGCGGGCCGGCGGGGTGCCGAACAGGCGGCCGTATTCGCGGCTGAACTGGGAGGCGCTTTCGTAGCCCACCCGGTGTCCGGCCGTGGCCGCGTCCAGCGATTCGGACAGCAGCAGGCGCCGCGCCTCCTGCAGGCGCAGCCGCTTCTGGTACTGCAGCGGGCTCATGGCGGTGACGGCCTTGAAGTGGTGGTGCAGCGAGGAACTGCTCATGTGCACCGCGCGGGCCATGTCCTCGATACGCAGCGGTTCGGTGAAACGGCCATTGAGCCAGCGCACGGCGCGCGCGATGCGGTGGGCGTGGCTGTCGGCCATGGCCGCCTGCACCAGGCGCCAGCCCTGCGGGGCGCGCAGCAGGCGGTACAGCAGCTCGCGTTCGGCCAGCGGCGCCAGGGCGGGAATGTCCTCGGGCGTGTCCAGCAGCCGCAGCAGGCGCAGCGCGGTATCGGTCATGGCTACGCTGGCATCTTCGAGGAACAAGCCGCGGCCGGCTGCCTGGCGCGGCGGCGCGGGCAGGTTCATGTCCAGCACCAGCTCGGCGATCTGGTGCGGGTCGAACTCCAGCCGCAGGCTCAGGTAGGGCGTGGCAGCGCTGGCGCCGACCACCTGGCCGCTGACCGGCAGGTCCACCGCGCCGACGATGTAGCGCGAGCGGTCGTAGACGTAGACCTCGTCGTTCAGCGTCACCTGCTTGCGGCCCTGCGCAATGATGCACAGCGAGGGCTGGAACACACCGCAAGTGGGCAGTTGCTCGCCGCTTGCGCGGGCGAACTGCAGCCGCGGGATGGCGGTGCCGGACAGTCCGTCGCCAGGCGTGTGCCGCAGGATCAGGGCAGCGAGCTCGTCCATGCGCGGGCTCAGCTGCTGCTGCAGGGCCAGCGCATCTTCGTTCGACAGCGCCAGGCTTTCAGGGGCGGGGCGGGGAATTTCCAGGGGGGCGGTCATGCGGCGAAGCTTAGCCGCGCGCGCCCGGTTTTTCCATCTGCTGCACTGCACCACGCAGGATTGTGCAAGAAGTTGCGCGGAATGGACTACTGCTGTGGCCCTCCGTTTTCCTAGACTTGCTGCACTGCAGCGAAAGCCAATGTTTCGGCCACCCACCCCCGGCCTCCCGTTTTTTTCAAATCCCACAAGGACTTCCGCCATGAGCTCCAAGATCTCCTCCCGTCTGCCGACCACCACCCGCGGCCGTGTCGGTGCCGCGCTCACCGTCGTCACCGCGGCCATCGCCATCGTGTCCGGCCTGGTCGGTGTGGTGCAGCCCGCCGTGGGGGCCGACCCGGCCGCCGCCGGTGTGCCGCCCGCCACCCCGGTGTCCGTGGCCACCGTCGCCGCCCGCGACATCAACGCCTGGGACGAGTTCTCCGGCCGCCTGGAAGCGGTGCAGCGTGTCGACGTGCGTTCCCGCGTGGCCGGCGCCGTGTTGGCCATCCATTTCCGTGAAGGCGCGCTGGTCAAGACCGGCGACCTGCTGGTGAGCATCGACCCCGCGCCCTACCAGGCCGAGGTGGACCGTGCCGCGGCCGACGTGGCCGCCGCCGAGGCCCGTTTGTCCTACACCCGCAGCGAGCAGGCCCGCGCCCAGCGCCTGCTGGACGAAAAGGCCATCGCCCAGCGCGAGTTCGACGAACGCCAGAACGCCGGCCTGGAAGCCGACGCCCGCCTGCGCGGTGCCCGCGCCGCCCTGCAGACGGCGCGCCTGAGCCTGGACTACACCCAGGTGCGTGCGCCGGTGGCCGGCCGCGTCGGCCGCATCGAGATCACCGTGGGCAACCTGGTGGCCGCCGGCCCTGGCGCCCCGGTGCTGACCACGCTGGTGTCGGTGAGCCCGATCTACGCGAGCTTCGACACCGACGAGCAGATCATCGTGCGCGCCCTGCGTGACCTGCCGGGCGGTTCCAGCGCCCGCGAGAAGATCGCCAGCATCCCGGTGCGCATGGGCACGGTCGGCATGGACGACGCGCCCTACACCGGCAAGCTGCAGCTGATCGACAACCAGGTCGACGCGAAAAGCGGCACGGTGCGGGTGCGCGCGGTGTTCGACAACACCGACGGCAGCCTGATCCCCGGCCAGTTCGCCAAGGTGCGTATGGGCCAGGCCAAGAGCAGCAGCGCGCTGCTGGTCAGCGAGCGTGCGGTCGGAACCGACCAGAACAAGAAGTACGTGATGGTGGTGGGCGCCGACGACAAGGCCGAATACCGCGAAGTGACCCTGGGCGCGCCGGTCGACGGTCTGCGGGTGGTCACCAGCGGCCTGAAGGCCGGCGAACGCATCGTCGTCAACGGCCTGCAGCGTATCCGCCCGGGTGCCCAGGTCGCCCCGCAGCCGGTCGACATGGCCAGCCTCGGCATGGCGCCGGTGCGCCGCGGCGCGGCGCAGTCGTGAACCGGATCCGCCCGAACCCCGGAGCCCTGCCATGAACCTGTCCAAATTCTTCATCGACCGGCCGATCTTCGCCGGTGTGCTGTCGCTGCTGATCTTCCTCGGCGGCCTGATCTCGCTGCGCCTGCTGCCGATCTCGGAATACCCTGAAGTCGTTCCGCCTTCGGTGGTGGTGCGCGCCAACTACCCTGGCGCCAATCCCAAGGTGATCGCCGAGACCGTCGCCACGCCGCTGGAGGAATCCATCAACGGCGTCGAGGGCATGCTCTACATGGGCAGCCAGGCAACCACCGACGGCCTGCTGACTCTGACCGTGACCTTCAAGCTGGGCACCGACCCGGACAAGGCGCAGCAGTTGGTGCAGAACCGCGTGGCGCAGACCGAGGCCCGCCTGCCCGAGGAAGTGCGCCGCCTGGGGGTGACCACCATCAAGAGCTCGCCCGACCTGACCATGGTGGTCCACCTGGTTTCGCCCAACGGCCGCTACGACATGACCTACCTGCGCAACTACGCGGTGCTCAACGTCAAGGACCGCCTGGCGCGGGTGGCCGGTGTGGGCGACGTGCAGCTGTTCGGCTCCGGCGACTACTCCATGCGTATCTGGCTGGACCCGCAGAAGGTGGCGCAGCGCGGCCTGTCGGCCAGCGACGTGGTGGCGGCCATCCGCGGGCAGAACGTGCAGGCCGCGGCCGGCGTGGTCGGCGCATCGCCGGGTGTCCAGGGCATCGACCTGCAGCTCTCCATCAACGCCCAGGGGCGCCTGCAGAGCGAGGACGAGTTCGGCGACATCATCGTCAAGACCGGTGCCGACGGCGCGGTGACGCGGCTGCGCGACATCTCCCGCATCGAACTCGGCGCCTCGGGTTATGCCCTGCGCTCGCTGCTCGACAACAAGGACGCGGTGGCGGTGCCGATTTTCGCGGCGCCGGGCTCCAACGCCATCGAGATTTCCAACGGCGTGCGCGCCACCATGGCCGAGCTGAAGAAGAACATGCCCGACGGCGTGGACTACTCCATCGTCTACGACCCGACGCAGTTCGTGCGGGCCTCTATCGAGTCGGTCATCCACACCCTGCTCGAAGCGGTGGCGCTGGTGGTGCTGGTGGTGATCCTGTTCCTGCAGACCTGGCGCGCCTCGGTCATCCCGCTGCTGGCGGTGCCGGTGTCGGTGGTGGGCACCTTCGGTGTCATGCACCTGTTCGGCTTCTCCATCAACGCACTCTCCCTGTTCGGGCTGGTGCTGGCCATCGGCATCGTGGTGGACGACGCCATCGTGGTGGTCGAGAACGTCGAGCGCAACATCGAGGCCGGCCTGTCGCCGCGCGACGCCACCTACCGCGCCATGCGTGAGGTGTCCGGGCCCATCATCGCCATCGCCCTGGTGCTGGTGGCGGTGTTCGTGCCGCTGGCTTTCATCACCGGCCTGACGGGCCAGTTCTACCGCCAGTTCGCGCTGACCATCGCCTTCTCGACGGTGATCTCGGCGGTCAATTCGCTGACCCTGTCGCCGGCGCTCGCCGCGCTGCTGCTCAAGGGCCATGACGCGCCCAAGGACGCGCTGACCCGCGGCATGGACCGGGTGCTGGGCGGCTTCTTCCGCGGCTTCAACCGCCTGTTCCACCGCGGTTCCGAGGCCTACAGCAGCGGTGTCAAGGGCGTGATCTCGCGCAAGGCGCTGATGATGGGGGTGTACCTGGTGCTGATCGGCGTGGCGGCCCTGCTGTTCAAGGCGGTGCCGGGCGGCTTCGTGCCGGCGCAAGACAAGCAGTACCTGATCGGGTTTGCGCAGTTGCCCGACGGTGCCACGCTGGACCGCACCGAGGACGTGATCCGCCGCATGGGCGAGATCACCATGAAGCAGCCGGGCGTGGAGCACTCCATCGCCTTCCCGGGCCTGTCGATCAACGGCTTCACCAACAGCTCCAGCGCGGGCATCGTGTTCGTGGCGCTGGAAGACTTCGACAAGCGCAAGGACCCGTCCCTGAGTGCCGGCGCCATCGCCGGGGCGCTCAACAAGCAGTTCGGCGGCATCCAGGACGCCTTCATCGCCATCTTCCCGCCACCGCCGGTCAACGGCCTGGGCACCACCGGCGGCTTCAAGCTGCAGCTGGAAGACCGTGGCTCGCTGGGCTACGCCGGGCTCGACGGCGCACTCAAGGCCTTCATGGCCAAGGCCGCGCAGGCACCGGAACTGGCCGGCATGTTCAGCAGCTTCCAGGTCAATTCGCCGCAGCTGTGGGCCGACATCGACCGCACCAAGGCGCGCCAGCTCGGCGTGCCGGTGACCGACGTGTTCGACACCATGCAGATCTACCTGGGCAGCCTGTACGTCAACGACTTCAACAAGTTCGGCCGCACCTACAGCGTGCGGGTCCAGGCCGATGCGCCCTACCGCGCCCGGGCCGAGGACGTGGGCCTGCTGAAGGTGCGCTCCACCACCGGCGAGATGGTGCCCCTGTCGGCGTTGATGAAGATCGAGCCGAGCTTCGGACCGGAACGCGCCATGCGCTACAACGGTTTCCTGACGGCCGACGTCAACGGCGGCCCGGCCCCGGGGTATTCCTCGGGCCAGGCGCGCGCCGCGGTGGAACGCATCGCCCGCGAAACGCTGCCCCAGGGCATTAGCTACGAATGGACGGAGCTGACCTACCAGGAAATCCTGGCCGGCAATTCGGGCCTGCTGGTGTTCCCGCTGGCCATCCTGCTGGTGTTCCTGGTGCTGGCCGCGCAGTACGAAAGCCTGACGCTGCCGCTGGCGATCATCATGATCGTGCCCATGGGCCTGCTGGCCGCCATGACCGGCGTCTGGCTGTCGCACGGCGACAGCAACGTGTTCACCCAGATCGGGTTGATCGTGCTGGTGGGCCTGTCGGCGAAGAATGCGATCCTGATCGTGGAGTTCGCCCGCGAGCTGGAGTTCGCCGGCCGAACGCCCATCCAGGCGGCCATCGAGGCCAGCCGGCTGCGGCTGCGGCCCATCCTGATGACCTCCTTCGCCTTCATCATGGGGGTGCTGCCCCTGGTGCTGTCGTCTGGCGCCGGTTCGGAAATGCGCAAGGCCATGGGCATCGCGGTGTTCGCCGGGATGATTGGCGTCACCGCCTTCGGCCTGTTCCTCACGCCGGTGTTCTACGTGCTGCTGCGCCGCCTGGCCGGCAACCGCCCGCTCAAGCAGCACGGCGACGTGCCGGAAGAAGGTTTTGTCTCCGCCGACCACCCGGCCGGCCACGGCGCGGGCGACATCCGCCTGCTGCCCGCCGCGCCGCGCGGCGCCCATGAATAAGACGAGGGTCACCCCATGACAAGCGCTACTTTCCCCTCCCGCCCCACGGGCCCCATGGGCCTTACGGCCCGGGTGCTGGTGCCGCTGCTGGCCGCCCTGGTGCTGGCCGGCTGCGCCACCGACCCGGCGGTCGATACCGCCCAGCTGGTACCCGTGCCGGCCCAGTTCCGCGAGCAGGCAGCACCCGCGGCCGGCAACGGCCACTGGACCCTGGCCGCCCCGGCCGAGGCCCAGCCGCGAGGCGCCTGGTGGCTCAGCTTCCAGGACCCGGTGCTGCAGGACCTGGTCGAACGTGCCGGTGCCCGCAACACCGGCATCCAGGAGGCCGCCGCGCGGCTGGCCCAGGCCCGTGCGCTGGTGCGCAGTGCCAACGCCGACCGCCTGCCGCAGGTCGGCCTGGGCGGCGGCGCGGTGCGCCAGGCAGGGGCCAACACCGTCAACGGCATGACCCCGGCCACCATCGCCACGGCGGGTGCCAATTTCTCGTACGAAGTGGACCTGTTCGGCCGTCTGGCCAAGGCGCGTGATGCCGCCTCGCTCGACGCCGAATCGCGTGCCGCGCTGCTGCAGAGCACGCGCCTGCTGGTGCAGGCCGAAACCGCGCAGACCTACCTGTCGCTGCGTGCGGTGGATGCCGAACGTGCGCTGGTGCGCGAAACCGTCGAGGCCTACCGCGACACCCAGAACCTGATCGAACGCCGCTACAACGCGGGCGACGTGGCCGAGCTGGACCTGGTGCGGGTGCAGACCGAGGTCGCGTCCACCGAGTCCGACGCGCTGGCGCTGGACCGCCGCCGCGCCGAACTGGAACACGCCCTGGCGGTACTGGTGGGCGACACGGCCACCGACTTCTCGCTGGCGGCAGGCGAATGGACCACCGCCTTGCCCGCGATTCCCGCCGGCGTGCCGGGCACGGTGCTGGCGCGCCGCCCCGACGTCTCCGCGGCACAGGCCTCGCTGCTGGCGGCGCAGGCGCGGGTCGGCGTGGCGCAGGCCGCGTGGTTCCCGAGCGTGACGCTGACCGGCAGTGGCGGTTTCGCCTCGCCGCAGGTCAGCGACCTGCTGCAATGGTCGGCACGCGCCTGGAGCATAGGCGCACTGCTGTCGCTGCCGGTATTCGACGGCGGACGCCGCCAGGCCGGCATCGAGGGCGCCCGCGCGCAGCTCGACGCCGCCACCGCGGGTTACCGTGGCCAGGTGCTGGGCGCCTTCCGCGATGTGGAAGACCAGCTTTCGGGTCTGCGCCTGCTGGCCGACCAGGCGGCGGTGCAGGACCGTGCCGTGGTGTCGGCACGCCGCGCCACCGTGCTGTCGGACTCGCGCTACCGCAATGGGCTGGTGAGCCAGCTCGACCTGCTCGATGCACGCCGCAGCGAGCTTGCCAACCGGCGCCAGGCGCTGCAGGTGCAGTCGGCCCGTTACCAGGCGACCGTGGGCCTGATCCGTGCCCTGGGCGGTGCCTGGGACACGCCGGCATCGGTGGTGTCGCAGGCGACCGCCCCGGTGGCCGTGGCGCTGCACTGAGACGGCCAGGCGCTGCGATAACGGCGGGACAGCCGAGGGGCATTGCGCATGCGCTATCGTGGGTGCATGGGCTCCTCTTTTTTCCATCTCGGCTGGCGCGCCTTGTGGCGCGACCTGCGTGCCGGCGACCTGCGCCTGCTGGTCGTGGCCGTCACGCTGGCCGTGGCGTCCCTGACCTCGGTCGGTTTCTTCTCCGACCGGCTGCAGGGCGGTCTCAAACGTGACGCCCGGCAACTGCTGGGCGGCGACGTGGTGGTGGTCAGCGACAACCCCACACCCGCCGCCTTCGCCGAGCGGGCCCACGCGCTGGGGCTGCAGGCCAGCACCAGCATCACCTTTCCCACCATGGGCCGCGCGGCCGATGCGGAGGGCGGCGCCAGCAAGCTGGTGGCCCTCAAGGTGGTGGATGCGGCCTATCCGCTGCGCGGCAGCCTGCGCACCGCGGCCGTGCCCGACGGCCCCGACACGGCCACCCGCGCCATTCCCGCGCCGGGCGAGGCCTGGGTCGACGGTTCGCTGCCCGAGGCGCTGGGCCTGCATATGGGCGACACGCTGCTGCTGGGCGACAAGGCCTTCCGTATGGCGCGGGTCATTGCCATCGAGCCCGACCGCGGCACCGGTTTCCTGAGTTTTTCGCCGCGGGTCATGGTCAACGCGGTGGACCTGGCGGCCACGCAGCTGGTGCAGCCGGCCAGCCGGCTGAGCTACCGCTTCGCGGTGGCGGGGGCCGACGCGCCGGTCAAGCAGTTCGCCGACTGGGCCGACACCGCGGTGCACCAGCCCGGCGTGCGCGGCGTACGGGTAGAGTCGCTCGACACCGGCCGGCCCGAGATGCGCCAGACGCTGGACCGCGCCGGCAAGTTCCTGAACCTGGTGTCGCTGCTGGCCGCGCTGCTGTCGGCGGTGGCCGTGGCACTGGCGGCGCGTGGTTTTGCGGCCAGCCACCTGGACGACTGCGCCATGCTGCGGGTGCTGGGCCAGAGCCAGCGCACCATCGCGCGGGCCTACACCTTCGAATTCGCCCTGGTCGGGCTGGCCGCCAGCGCCCTGGGCGTGGCCATCGGCTTCGTGGTGCACTACGCCTTCGTGGCGCTGCTGGCCGGGCTGATCGATTCCTCGCTGCCGGCGCCCGGCCCCTGGCCGGTGGCCTTCGGTTTCGGCATGGGGCTGACGCTGCTGATGGCCTTCGGCCTGCCGCCGGTGCTGCAACTGGCCCAGGTGCCGCCGCTGCGGGTCATCCGGCGCGACGTGGGGGGGCTCAAACCCGCCTCGGCCGGGGTCCTGGTGGTGGGCGTGGCCGGGTTCGCCGCGCTGCTGCTGGCTGCCAGCAGCGACCTGAAGCTGGGCCTGATCGCGGTGGGTGGCTTTGCCGGCGCGGTGCTGCTGTTCGCGGGCCTGGCCTGGGTGGCGGTGAAGGTGCTGCGGCGCAGCGTGAACGAAAGCACCGCGCCGCGCTGGCTGGTGCTGGCCACGCGCCAGATCTCGGCGCGGCCGGTGTATGCGGTGGTGCAGGTCAGTGCCCTCTCGGTCGGCCTGCTGGCGCTGTGCCTGCTGGTGCTGCTGCGCACCGACCTGATCGGCAGCTGGCGCGCCGCCACGCCGCCCGATGCGCCCAATCGCTTCGTCATCAACGTGCTGCCCGAGCAGGGAGACGCCTTCCAGAAGACCCTGCGCGAGGCGGGTGTGGCGCGCTACGATTGGTACCCGATGCTGCGCGGCCGCCTGGTCGCCATCAACGGCCGCGACGTGGGGCCGGCCGACTACACGGACGAACAGGCCAAACGCCTGGTGGACCGCGAATTCAACCTGTCGTACAGCGCGGCCGAACCCGAGCACAACCAAACCGTGGGCGGGCGCTGGACCGACAACGAAAAGGGCGCGGTGAGTGTGGAGCAGGGCCTGGCCGAGAAGCTCCACCTGAAGCTCGGCGACACGCTGCGTTTCGACATCGGCGGCCTGCAGAACGAGACGAAGATCACCTCGCTGCGCAAGGTGGACTGGGGCTCGATGCGCGCCAATTTCTTCGCCATGTACCCGGTGGGCCGCATGGACGACCTGCCGGTGACCTACCTGGCCGCCTACCGCGCGCCCGCGCTGAAGGGCTTCGACAACAGCCTGGTGCGGCAATTCCCCAACATCACCAATGTGGACCTTTCCAGCACCCTGTCGCAGCTGCAGCGGGTGCTCGACCAGGTGATCCGCGCGGTGGAGTTCCTGTTCGCCTTCACCCTGGCCGCCGGGCTGGTGGTGTTGTTCGCCGCCGTCACCGCCACGCGCGAGGAGCGGGCACGCGAGTTTGCCATCATGCGCGCCGTGGGCGCCCGCTCCAGCCTGCTGCGGCAGGTGCAGCGCGCCGAACTGGCCGGCGTCGGCCTGCTGGCGGGTTTCCTGGCGAGTACGGTGGCGGTAGCGGTCGGCTGGGCCCTGGCCTATTACGTGTTCGATTTCGCCTGGACGGCATCGCCCTTCGTGCCTGTGCTGGGCGCGCTGGCGGGAGCCGTGCTGGCGCTGGCGGCCGGCTGGTGGGGACTGCGTGACGTGTTGCGCCGCCCCGTCACCGAGACGCTTCGACGGGCAGCGGAATAGTTGCCGGATACCGGCAGGGCTGTTTTGAATAGGTAAGCAAAGACCATAAATTCAGGTATTGTGTACGCCGTCCACAAACAATAACAAAGATAATGGACGGTGTCCACATGAACCATGACGATTTCCTAGGAGGGGCCGCGCCGGCACCCGTCCGCAGCACCTACCGCCACGGCGACCTGCGCCGCGCGTTGCTGGAGGCCGGGGTGGCACTGGCGCGCGATGGCGGACCGGATGCGGTGGTGCTGCGCGAGGCCACGCGCCGCGCCGGGGTGGTGCCGAATGCGGCCTACCGGCATTTCGCCAACCGGGAGGAGTTGCTGGATGCGGTGCGCGCCGCGGCGTATGCAGCAGCGGCCATGTCCATGGAGCGCGAACTGGCGGCGCTTGGGCCGGCGGATGGCAGCGAGGCCTACGCACGGGCTACCGTGCGTGCGGTGGGCCGGGGTTACCTGCGCTTTGCGCGCGAAGAGACAGGGCTGTTCCGCACCGCCTTCACCGTGCGTTTCGGCCCTCCCGCGCGCAACCCGGACCATGCCGGCGCGAGTGGGCTGAGCCCTTTCGAACTGCTGGGCGTGGCACTGGACCGGCTGGTGGAAACCGGCGCCCTGCCGGCTGAACGCCGGCCCGGCGCGGAATACCTGGCCTGGTCGACGGTGCACGGCCTGGCGCTGCTGCTGCTCGACGGCCCGCTGCGGCCCCTGCCGCCCGAACAGGCCGAAGCCCTGGCCCAGCGGCTGCTCGACATGGTGGAGCGGGGCCTTTAGCGTCCTGCTCCTCCTGGCTGCCACCTCTCCGGTTCAGGCCGCCAGCTTCGCCAGTTCGGCCCGGACGTCATCCACGCTGCCCGGCCGTACCGTGCGGCCCACTTCCCGGCCGTCCTGCAGGAACACCAGGGTCGGCCAGAGCTTGACACGGAAGGAGCGGCCCAGCGGGCGGCCGGGGCCGTCTTCCACCTTCAGGTGGCGCAGTCCGGGCCGGTCGGCCAGGGCCTCGGTGATGGCTGGCTGGGCGGCGCGGCAGAAACCGCACCAGTCGGTGCCGAAATCGAGCACGGTGGCGCCGGCGAGCGCGTCGACCTCGGGGCGTGCGGGCGCGGTGGGCGCGTAAGGGGCAGGGGTGACCATGGCCCCATTGTGTGGCCCGGCGCATGCCCACGCTGCCGGTGCGGATGCCGGCTGCGGGATACTTCCGGCCATGGATATTGAAGAAAAGCAGCCATTCGCCACCCCCTTCGAATGGATCGGCGGCGAAGAGCGGGTCAGGGCGCTGGTCGAGCGTTTCTACGACCTGATGGACCTGGAGCCGGCGTACACCGCCCTGCGCGCCGCCCACGGGCCGGACCTGGCCAACGCGCGCGAGAAGCTCTTCCTGTTCCTCTGCGGCTGGCTCGGCGGCCCGCAGCACTACACCGAGCGTTTCGGCCACCCCATGCTGCGGGCGCGGCACATGCCGTTTTCCATCGGCATACGGGAGCGCGACGAGTGGCTGGCGTGCATGGACCAGGCCATGGGGGAGACCGGTGTGCCGCAGGCCCTGCGTGAACGCCTGAAGAAAAGTTTTTTCCAGACGGGCGACTGGATGCGCAACAAATAGCCCGCTGCCCGGGTTGCGTTTATATGGGAAAAATTCCCATATAATCTCGACCATGGCTGAACCCCCCCCTCCGGGCAGGACGCAGGAAAACGACGCGCTGGCGCACGCCCTGGCCGTCATGCGCCCGCTGGCCTTGTGGCTGGTGCGCTCGGGGGTGGGCCACGGCGCGCTCGCCACGGCGCTCAAGCCGGTGTTTCTCGATGCGGCGTGTGCCGAAACCCGGCGTGCCGGCACGCGGCCGACCGACTCGGCGCTGAGCCTGCTGTCGGGCCTGCACCGCAAGGACGTGAAGGCGCTCGGTGGTGCCCATGCCCAGGAGGCGCCGGCCCCGCGCCCGGCGCGCGCGACCCCCGCGCAGCAGGTGGTGGCACGCTGGCTGGCCGGCGGCCTGCCGCCCGAGCTGCCGTTCGCCGGGGAGGGCGATTGTTTCGAGGCGCTGGCCCGCACCGTCTCCCGCGACGTGCATCCCCGCTCCGTGCTGCAGGAACTGCTGCGCCTGGGCATCGCCACCGAGGAGACCGGCCGGGTACGCCTGCGCCGCGAGGCCTTCGTGCCCGACCCCGCGCACCGCGAGGCCGGCCAGCTGCTGGCCGAAAGTGTGGCCGACCACCTGAACGCCGGTGTGCACAACCTGGGCGCCGACGGCCCGGTGCGTTACCTCGACCAGAGTGTGTTCGCCGATGAACTGAGCGAGGCCTCGGTGCGTGAACTCGAAGCGCTCGGCAACCGCCTGTGGGCCGGGGTGCTCAAGGACATGGTGGCCGCCGCCACCGTGCTGTGCGAGCGTGATGCGGCGGCGGCCGCCGCTGCGGCAGGCCGGGCCGAAACCGGCCACCGGCTGCGCCTGGGCATGTTCTGTTATTCCACCCGCATGGCACCTCTTGCGCCTCTTGCACCTGTCGCTCCCGCCGCTCCCGCCGCTCCCGCCGCACCTCCTGCCGGTTCCGATTCATGAAAACGCCTGTCCCCCTCGTTCCGCGCCGCCAGCGCCCCTTGCTGGCCGTCGTGGGCGCCTGCCTGCTGGCGGCGCTGGCCCTGTTCCTGTCGGGTTGCGGCGGTGGCAGCAGCGACTATGCCGGCGTGGGTTCCGGCGGCTCGGGCATCGCCGAAGGCACGGTCAGCGGTTTCGGCAGTGTCATCGTCGACGGGATCGAGTACAGCGATACGGACATCGATGTGGCCACCCGCGCCTCGCTGCGCCTGGGCCAGCGGGTGCGGCTGGTGTTCGACGCGAACGATGCCGCGCAGTCCATCGCCGTGCTGCCGCAACTGCGCGGCCCGGTGAACGCGGCCCCCGATGCCGATGGCTGGCTGCAGGTCACCGGCCAGTGGGTACGGGTGGTGCAGAGTGCGGCCGATGCCAGCCGCAGCGGTGTGACCGTACTCGGCGGCTACACCGACACCGGTGCCATCGTGGCGGGGCAGGACGCCGCGGCCTACGGCTCCTGGGCCTTCGACGCCAGCAAGGCGGCCTACGTGCTGGTGGCCACCCGCATCGAGCGCCAGGCAACCGCCGCCGACCCGGTGCTGACCGGGGGGGTGGTGTCGGCCCCGTTGGCTGGCATCGGCTTCCACCTCAATGCGCCGGCCGGCACCGCGGTCGTCGCCGACGGCACCCTGAACCTGTCCGCCGGGCAGGTGGTCACGGTGCAGGTCGCCCGCGCCGCCCTGGGCGCCACCCCGCTGCGGGCACTGGCGGTACAGAACAGCTCTCTCGGCGCGCTGGACCTCGCGGCGTATGTCCAGGTGCGCATCGGCGGCCTCGCCAGCAGCTACGACCCCGCTTCGCGCACGGTCACGGTCCAGGGCACACCCGTGCCCCTGGCCGCGGGGCTGGTGGTGGATGTGGCCGGGCTGGCCAGCGGCCAGTTCGTCCGGCTCGATGCAGGGTTTGCCGGCAACGGCCTGCTGCTGGTGGATGCCACCGCGGTCCGTCCGGTGGTCGCCGGCGGCGGCGACAGCGGTGGCATCAACCAGTTGAAGGGGATGCTGTCGGGAGTGGACTGGACGGCTCCCGTGGTGAGTTTCACGCTGCGCGGCGTCACCACGGTGGCCAGTGCGGCCGCCATCGACCCGGCATGCGCTGCGGTGTCCAGCAGCACCGCCCAGTATGTGGAGGTGCAGGGGGCAGCGCTTGCACCCGGCGCGGCCGTGGTGGCGACTCGTGTGGTGTGCAGCACCGATGTTCCCGCGGGAAGCCCATGAGTGTCCCCGCCAGCGCCCCCCTTCGCCCGGAGGGCTCTTCCGTGGGGTGGCGCGGCTACCTGTGCCTGGCCCTCTTCTGCGGGCTGCTGGTGTGCCTGGGAGAGGGCGGCGGGCCGTGGCCGGAGGCGACGGGGCAGGAAGCCGTCGGCATCACCGAAGGTACGGTCAGCGGCTTCGGGGGCGGCACGGTGGCGGGCAGCGGCAGCGTGGCGGTGGACGGTATCGACTACGGCGACGCTGCGCTGGAGCCGGCCGTGGTGGCGTCGCTGCGCCTGGGCCAGCGGGTGCGGCTGGCGTTCGACGCGGGCGGGTCCGCCCGCTCCCTCACGGTGCTGCCGCAGTTGCGCGGGCCGGTCGACCGGGCGCCCGACGGCGACGGCTGGTTCCAGGTGACGGGGCAGTGGGTGCGCATCGTGCTGCACCCGGCCGATGCGAGCCGCAGCGGCGTGACCCTGCTGGGCGGCTACGGCGCCGCGGCGGCGGTGCAGGCCGGGCAGCAGGTGGAGGTCCACGGCTCCTGGGTCTTCGATGCCGGCAAGGGCGCCCACGTGCTGGTGGCCACCCGCGTCGAGCAGCGTGCGCCGGGTGAACCGGTGCTGACCGGCGGTGTCGTCCACGCGCTGGCGGAACGGGCTTTCCGCCTGAACATGCCGACGGGTGTGCGGGTGCGGGCCGACCGGTTGCCGGCCCTGGCCGACGGGCAGGTGGTGACGGTGCGCCTGGCCTCCCCGGCGCCGGCCGCGGGCGCGGCGGGGCTGCGGGCGCTGGAAGTGCTGAACACCTCCCTGGGTGCGCTCGATCTCGCTTCCTACACGGCGGTACGGCTGGGCGGCGTGGCCGACGGCTACGACGCGGCGGCCCGCAGTGTGACGGTACAGGGCACCCGCCTGGCGCTTGCGCCGGACATGGCCCTGGAGCCGGCGCTGTGCACCCCGGCAGAAGCGGCGTGGCCGACGGCGGTGGACCGCACGGGTGTGCCGCCGGAATCCACCGGGAGCATGGGCCTTGCAGCCGGCCGTTTTATGCGGGCCAGCCTCCGCTCTACCCCGCAAGGCATGCTGCGTGTCGATACGCTTGCCCTGCGTTCCGTCCCGGTCGCCGGGCAGGATTCCGGCGGTGTCGGTGGTGTCGACGGCAGGATGCGGCTGCGCGGTGTGCTGGTGGGGGTGGACTGGAATGCCGCGGTGCTGCGGGTGGCCCTGCGTGGCGTGGCGGTGGTGGCCGATGCCGCCGCCATCGGCGGCACCTGCCGCGAGGCTCCGTCCTGGGCGGCGCTGCAGGTGGTGCTGGAGGGTTTTGCACCCCAGCCCGGTGCCGCGCTGGTGGCGACCCGGGTGGCTTGCACGGCCGCGGCACCCGCGCCGGCGCTGCACGGCACCTGACACCTACCGCCCGGGCCTGCGGCAGGCCTGGCCTTCAGCCCGCCGACCGGCCCTGGGCCCGGCCCGGCTGCGGCCGCAGCAGCACCACCAGCGCACCGGCGCCGCCGTCCACCGGCCGGGCCTGCACGAAGGCCAGCACCTCCTGCTTCTGGATCAGCCAGCCCTGCACCCGGCCCTTGAGCACCGGGCTCTTGCCGGGCGAGCCCAGGCCCTTGCCATGCACTACCCGCAGGCAGCGCAGGCCCTGGCGTTTGGCTTCGCGGATGAAGCCGCCCAGCGCCTCGCGTGCCTCTTCGGTGCGCAGGCCGTGCAGGTCGAGCTGGCGCTGGATGCTCCAGTCGCCGCGGCGCAGCCGGCGTGTCACGTCCACGTTCACGCCGGGGCGGCGGAAGCTCAGGGCGTCGTCGGTGTCGAGCAGGGTGCTCACGTCGAAGTCGTCGCTGATCGACTCCATCAGCACCCGCTGCTCGTCGAGCTGGTGCTGTACCGGGATGGGGGGCGGCGGATCGGGCGCCATCCGCACACGCCGGTGTTCGGGCAGCCGCTGCACCGGGCCGATCGCGCGGGCGAACAGCTGCTGCTCGGCCTGGCGGCGGGCCAGGGCGGCGCGGCGGGCGGCTTCCTCGGCCGCGGCGCGCGCCTGGCGGTCCGCCAGTTCCCTGCGGATCGCCGCCAGGTCCTGCAGCGAGTGGACGGTGAGGGTACCTTTCTGCGTCACACCAGCCCGCGCTCCGCCATCGACAGCGACTGCCCGGCGGCGACGATGATGTGGTCGAGCACCCGCACGTCCACCAGCGCCAGTGCGGCCTTGAGGGTCTGCGTCAGCGCCTCGTCGGCGCGGGAGGGCTGCACACTGCCGCTCGGGTGGTTGTGCGCCAGCACCACGGCTGCGGCGTGGTGGTGCAGCGCCCGCAGCACCACCTCGCGCGGGTAGACGCTGGTCTGCGTCAGCGTGCCGCGGAACATCTCTTCCAGTGTGATCAGCCGGTGCTGGGCATCGAGGAACAGCACGGCGAACACCTCGTGGGCGCGCGCGGCGAGCTGCAGTTGCAGGTAGTCGCGCACCGCCTGCGGACTGTCGATCACCTCGCGTTCGCGCAGGCGCTGCGCCAGCGCGCGGCGCGACAGTTCCAGCACCGCCACCAGCTCGGCGCGCTTGGCGGGCCCGCCCAGGCCCTTGACCTGTTTCAGGTCCTCGGCCGTGGTGTGCAGCAGGCCGGCCACGCCGCCGAAACGGTCGAGCAGCTCCTGCGCCAGTTGCAGCACCCCCTTGCCCTGGATGCCGGTACGCAGCAGCAGGGCGAGCAGTTCCACGTCGCCCAGGGCGGCGGGGCCGCGCGCCAGCAGTTTTTCGCGCGGCTGGGCATCGGCGGGGAGGTCCTTGACGGGCATGGTTATGAGCGGAAAAAGGTGGTGGTGGCGGCGGTGGATACACCCGCGGCACCGCGGAAATGCCCGGCTTTCTACAATGGAGGCCAGTTTATCGGTACTCGCATGTCCTCCCAGAACCTTATCGCCACCGTCGCCCCCGGATCCTTCCTCACCCTGCACTACCGGCTGGCCGGCCCGCAGGGCGACATCATCAACACCTTTGCCGACAAGCCGGCCACGCTGTCGCTGGGCGCAGGTGAGCTGTCGCCGGCGGTCGAGGCGAAGCTGGTCGGCCTGGAGGAGGGCGCGCGTGCCACCTTCGAGCTGGCCGCGGGCGAGGCCTTCGGCGAACGCAAGATCGACATGCAGCAGTGGGTGCCGCGCACCCTGCTGGCCCGCCTGGGCGACCCGGACGAGCAGTACAGCGTCGGCGACGTGGTGCAGTTCCCCACGCCCGACGGCCAGGGCCAGTACGCGGGCGCGGTGCGCCAGGTACGCGACGATGCGGTGCTGTTCGACTTCAACCACCCTCTCGCGGGCCAGCCGGTGGTCTTCGAGGTGTACGTGATCGGCGTGCTGTGACACTCGCTACCGCCAGCGCCCCCACCACCGACATCCTGCTGGCCGAGCCGCGCGGTTTTTGCGCCGGGGTGGACCGGGCCATCGAGATCGTCGAGCGTGCGCTGGAGAAGTTCGGCGCCCCCATCTACGTGCGCCACGAGATCGTGCACAACACCTTCGTGGTCAACGACCTGAAGCAGAAGGGCGCCATCTTCATCGAGGAACTGTCGGACGTGCCGCCCGGCGCCACGCTGGTGTTCAGCGCCCACGGGGTGAGCAAGGCGGTGCAGGACGAGGCGGTGGCCCGCGGCTTTTCCATCTTCGACGCCACCTGCCCGCTGGTGACCAAGGTGCACGTCGAGGTGGCCAAGCTCGCCAAGGAGGGCTACGAGTTCATCATGATCGGCCACAAGGGCCATCCCGAGGTCGAGGGCACCATGGGCCAGCTCGACCACGGCATCCACCTGGTGGAGGACGTGGCGGACGTGGCCAGGGTGCAGCCGCTGCAGACCGAGCGCCTGGCGGTGGTCACCCAGACCACCCTCAGCATCGACGACGCCGCCGGGATCACCGCCGCGGTGCGCGCGCGGTTCCCCCAGGTGCGCGAGCCCAAGCAGCAGGACATCTGCTATGCCACCCAGAATCGGCAGGATGCGGTCAAGGTCATGAGCCCGCAGGTGGACCTGGTCATCGTGGTGGGCAGCCCCACCAGCTCCAACAGCAACCGCCTGCGGGAACTGGCCGAGCGCCTGGGCACCCGTGCCTACATGGTGGACAACGCGGGCGAATTGCAGCCGGCCTGGTTCGAGGGCGCCCAGCGTGTCGGCCTGACCGCCGGGGCCTCGGCGCCCGAGGTGCTGGTGCGCGAGGTCATCGACCGCATCAAGGCGCTGGGCGCGGTGTCGGTGCGCAAGATGGACGGCATCGAGGAGACGGTGAAGTTCCCCCTGCCCAAGGGCCTGCGCATGGGCGTGTAGCGCCGCCGCCGGGCCTCTTTCCAGGGACTCAGGTCCAGGTGTCGAGGGTGGCCTCCTCGGCCAGCACCTGCAAGAGGTCGCCGCGGGTCACAAAACCGCACAGGGCACTGTCCGCATCCACCACCGGAATGCCGGGCAGGCCGGTGTCCAGCAGCATACGCGCCACCAGCCGCACGTCGGTATCGGGCGTGGCGGCGGGCACGGGCGACACCATGTGGGTACGTACCGGCGACTGCGGCTCGGTGGCGCCCGCCAGGATCTGCCCGCGGCCGACCAGCCCGACGATGTGCTGGTGTTCGTCGATCACCGGCGCCTGGCCCACGCCCCGGGCCGCCAGCCACCGGGCGGCCTCGACCAGCGTCGCATCGGCCTGCACGGTGACCACCTCGTGTGTCATCACCGCCTCGACCAGGGTGACGTGGGGCACCCGCAGGGTCGCGGGATGGCCCGCTTCGGCATAGGCCGTCACCGCCTCGCGCGCCAGCATGTTGCGGGGTGCATGCTCCTCGGCGGCTTCGCCGGGCTTTTCGTCGGCCATGAAGGCGTGCACCGTGTCCAGCCGCTCGATCCTGCGCACGGGGTTCACCGGCAGGGTGTCCGCGCCGCCGCTGGCGAGCCGGCCGCCGATACCGAAGACATGGAACATGGGGCCGCCTTCCTGCGTGGTGGAGCCCCGCGCGGGGTGCGCAGGGCCTCCCATGCTAGCCGCTACCGGCAAAATACAATCGGGGCATGCTAGACATTACCCTTCTGCGGCGCGACCTGAGCGCCCTCCTGGCCCGGCTCGACACCCGCAAGAGCCCACAGCCGTTCCTCGACGTCGATGCGTTCACCGCGCTGGAAGCCGAACGCAAGACCCTGCAGACCCGTACCGAGGAACTGCAGGGGCGCCGCAACAGCCTGTCCAAACAGATCGGCCAGTTGAAGGCCAAGGGCGAAAACGCCGACGCCGCCATGGCCGAGGTCGGTGCGCTCAAGGCCGAGCTGGAAGCCTCCGCCGCCCGGCTCGACGCCCTGCAGCCCGCCCTGCAGGCGCTGCTGCTGGCCGTGCCCAACCTGCCGCACGCGAGTGTGCCGGTCGGCGCCGACGAGGCCGGCAACGTGGAGGTGCGCCGCTGGAGCCCCACCGGCCTGGCGCCGCGTGCCTTCGATTTCCCGGTGAAGGACCACGTCGACCTGGGCGCCCCGCTGGGCCTGGACTTCGAGATGGGCACCAAGCTGACCGGCGCGCGTTTCACCGTCATGAAGGGCCCGGTGGCGCGCCTGCACCGTGCGCTGTCGCAGTTCATGCTCGACCTGCAGACGCAGGCGCACGGTTATACCGAGTGCTATGTGCCCTATATCGTCAACGCCGACTCGATGCGCGGCACCGGTCAGTTGCCCAAGTTCGAGGGCGACCTGTTCGCCGCCAAGAAGGGCGGCCAGGACGCCGAACCGGTGCCTGACGCCACCGCGCTGTACCTGATCCCCACCAGCGAGGTGCCGCTGACCAACTTCGTGCGCGACGAGATCCTGGCCGAGGACACGCTGCCCCAGCGCTACACCGCCCACACGCCGTGCTTCCGCTCCGAGGCCGGCAGCGCCGGGCGCGACACCCGCGGCCTGATCCGCCAGCACCAGTTCGACAAGGTCGAGATGGTGCAGATCGTGCACCCCGACACCAGCTACGAGGCACTGGAGCAGATGGTCGGCCACGCCGAGGCGGTGTTGCAGAAGCTCGGCCTGCCCTACCGGGTGGTGTCGCTGTGCACCGGCGACATGGGTTTCGGCGCCGCCAAGACCTACGACCTGGAAGTGTGGCTGCCAGCGCAGAACACCTACCGCGAGATCAGCTCGGTCTCCAACTGCGAAGCCTTCCAGGCACGCCGCCTGCAGGCCCGCTTCAAGCCGGCCCAGGGCAAGAACACCGAGTTCGTGCACACCCTGAACGGCTCCGGCCTGGCGGTGGGCCGCACGCTGGTGGCGGTGCTGGAGAACCACCAGAACGCAGACGGTTCGGTGACGGTGCCGGAAGCGTTGCGGCCGTACCTGGGGGGCCTGGCGGTACTGCAGGCTTGAAGTAGCCCGCGCCGCACTGCTATAATCTGCGGCTCGACACAGACACGGAGAGGTGGCAGAGTGGTCGAATGCGCCGGACTCGAAATCCGGTATACGGTTATACCGTATCCAGGGTTCGAATCCCTGCTTCTCCGCCATATACAAGCCCAAGTGATTGATTCACTTGGGCTTTTTTATTGCTTGCGTGCTGCTCCCCCGCAAGGTCCCCCGCGACACCCCTGGGGGATTTGGCGCCATCGCCCGTGTGCGGTGAGGTCCGACAGCCCACGACGCGCGCGCAAATAGTCGCGTGGCGGGGCAGCAGCCGGTGCCGCCTGGCTTGCGCAACCAAAGAGTAAGTACGGATAAGCGGTTATTCCACCAGGGAATAAGCGCTATGGCCGGGAGCCTGCTTCCGCGCGGGGGCCGGGGCCGCGACCATCACGCCACGCCGCAACCAGCAAGACGGCGCTGCGATGTTCCCCCTACTTCTACGGAAAGCCTGCCATGACCAAACCCCTGCACAACACCCTGGCCCTCGTCACCGGTTCCTCCCGCGGCATCGGTGCCGCCATTGCGCGCCGCCTGGCGGCCGATGGTGCGGCGGTGATCGTGAACTACGCCTCCAGCCCCACGCGCGCCGACGCCGTGGTGCAGGAGATCCGCCGGGCGGGCGGCCAGGCCGAGGCGGTGCCGGCCGACCTGGGCACCGCCGACGGCCCCAAAACCCTGTTCGCCAGCGTGGACACGGCCTTCGGCGGCCGGTTCGGCGGCCGGCTCGACATCCTGGTGAACAACGCGGGCACTGTGGAGTTCGGGCCCTTCCTGGAGTCTTCCGACGACTCCTACGACAAGCACTTCAACCTGAACGTGCGTGCGCCCATCGCGCTTGCCAAACTGGCAGCGGCGCGCATGGTGCAGGCGGGTTCGGGCCGCATCATCAACGTGGGCTCGGCCTTGGGCGAGGCCGCGCCGCTGCCGGGCGTGACGCTGTACGTGGCGACCAAGTTCGCGGTGCATGGCTTCACCCGCGGCCTGTCGCGTGAACTCGGAGGCTCCGGCGTCACCGTCAACGGCATCCAGCCCGGCCCGATCGACACCGAGCTGAGCCCCGACGACGGCGGCCCCGCCGCCGTGGTGATGAAGAAGCTGACCAGCGTGGGCCGCTTCGGCAGGCCGGAAGAGATCGCGGCGGCGGCGGCGTTCCTCGCCAGCCCGGAGGCATCCTTCATCAATGGTGAGAACCTGACCGTCGATGGCGGCTGGAACGCCTGAGCGGACACTACGGGTTTCCGGCAGATCGAAGGGGCGAGCGTGGACAGGTTCGGCGAGATGGAGGTATTCGTCCGCGTGGTGGAGAACCGGTCGTTCTCGGCCGCCGCACGCCAGCTGCGCATGGGGCAGCCCTCGGTATCCAAGGCCGTGCAGGGGCTGGAAAACCGGCTGGGGGTGCGGCTGCTGCTGCGCTCCACGCACGGGCTGACCCCCACCGAGGCCGGGCTGGCGTTCTACGAGCGTGCCAGGCGGGCGCTGGACGAGGCGGGCGAGGCCGACACCGCCGCACGCGGCCTGGGCGCGGGGCTGACGGGGCGGCTGCGTGTCAGCACCACCATCACCTTCGCCCGGCTGCACCTCATCCCGCACCTGGCCGAGTTCCTGGAGCGCCATCCGGCCCTGGAGGTCGACGTGGTGATGGATGACAGCAGCGTCAACCTGGTGGAAGAGGGCATCGACCTGGCGCTGCGTATGGGCGCGCTGCCCGATTCGACCTTGACGGCGCGCAGGATAGGCCAGTGCCAGCGCCTGGTGCTGGGCACGCCGGCCTACTTCGCGCGGGCCGGCGAGCCGCGCACGCCGGCCGACCTGGCCGGGCACCAGGTGATGGTGCTGGGGCAGCCCGGCCTGGGAGGGACCTGGGGCGCGGACTGGGCCTTCCGCAAGGACGGCGCCGAGACCGCCGTCACCGTGGGCGGGCGGGTGCGCTTCAACGTCGGCGAGGGCGTGCGCGAAGCGGTGCTGGCCGGCCTGGGGCTGGCCGTGGGGTCGGAGTGGCTGTTCGCGCCCGAGCTGGCCAGCGGCAGCGTAAAGACCGTCATGGCAGACTGGGAGCTGCCGCCGCTGGACCTGTGGGCCGTATTCCCCACGGCGGGCCGGCAGACGACCCCCAAGGCCCGCCTGTTTGCGGCGTTCGTGGAGGCCAGGCTGGCGGCGGCGGCGGGCACTTGCCCGGCTGCCACGACCGGCCCGCACATGCCCGACGATTGACTGCTGGCGGGAGTTTGGTATACATTGGTAGAACCATTCTACTTTTGTCTATGATCAAATTAAGTGAAGAGCAACTGGCGCTGCGCGACGCCGTTCGGACCATGGTCGACAAGGAGGTTCGCCCCCTCGCGGCGAAGATCGACGAAGAGGACCACATCCCCGAGCGGCTCATCGCGCTGTTTGGCGACATGGGCCTGGTGCAGATAGGCCTGCCCGAGGAGTACGGCGGCTCGGGAGGCGACTTCACCAGCGTCTGCCTGGTGCGCGAGGAGATCTCCCGTGTGTCGCAGGCCTGTGCACTGATCGCCGGGCGCAACTGGTTCTCCGTGATCCAGGTGCTGATGCACTTCGGCAGCGATGAACAGCGCCGCCGGTTCCTGCCGCAACTTGCGGCGGGCCGCGCACTGTCTGCCGGCGCCATCACCGAACAGGAAGCGGGCTCCGACCCGGCATCCATGCGGACCCGCGCGGTACTGGACGGCGACCACTACGTGTTGAATGGCCAAAAGGCGTGGGTGTCCTGGGGCCCGCTGGCTCGATTCATCACTATCTTTGCCAAGACCGGCGACACCGAGCGGCGCGGCGTCGACAACATCAGCTGCTTCATCGTCGAGCGCGAAACGCCGGGGCTGACCTTCGGCAAGCAGGAGCGCAAGATGGGTGTACACGGCGTGCCCAGCGCCGCCATGTTCCTGGAGAACGTCCGGGTACCGGTGGAGAACCGCATCGGCGAGGAGGGCCGAGGTTTCATCGCTGCGATGCGTATTCTCGACCTCAACAGGCCCACCGTGGGAGCCATGGCCGTAGGCCTGGCGCAAGGCGCGATCGACGAGGCCGTGGCCTTTGCCAAGTCGCGCCGGCAGTTCAACAAGGCGGTGGCCGACTTCCAGGGCATCCAGTTCATGCTCGCGGACATGCAGATGCAGACCGAGGCGGCGCGTCTGCTGGTCTACGACTGTGCGCGCCAGATCGACGATGGCAACCTGACCGGCATCGCCGCGCGTTCCGCCATGGCCAAGGCGTTTCCCACCGACACCGCCATGCGTGTCACCACGGATGCCATCCAGATCATGGGATCGGCCGGGTGTTCCAAGGAATACCCCGTGGAGCGTATGTTCCGCGACGCCAAGATCAACCAGATCTGGGAAGGGACGAACCAGATCCAGCGTATCGTGATTGCGCGCGAAATGCTGAAGGACCACTGATGCACGCCTCGCACGATCCAGCTTCCCCGCCAACCCCTGCGGCCGGGCCCACGGCGTCCGAGACCTTGCGCGGCATCCGTGTACTGGACTTCACGGCCATGATGGCCGGGCCCTATTGCGCCCGCTGGCTGTCCGACCTGGGCGCTGAAGTCATCAAGGTCGAGCCTCCCGATGGGGACCACATGAGAACCCGCGCCCCCATTCGCGAGGGGTACAGCGCGTATTTCGGCCACCTCAACGCGGGCAAGAAATCGGTGGCGATCGACCTGAAGCAAGCCGCGGGTGTGTCCCTTGCGCGTGATCTTGCCCTGAAAAGCGATGTGGTACTGGAGGCGTTTCGCCCCGGCGTGATGGAAAGGCTGGGCCTGGGCGCCGAACAACTGCGTGAACTGCATCCGGGCCTGGTCTATTGCTCCATCTCCGGCTTCGGCCAGAACACCTCGGCATCGGGCTACCCGGCCTATGCACCGGTCATACACGCGGCCAGTGGTTATTACATGGCCAACTTCAGCTACCAGGACGGTGCGGACAAACCTGCGAATTCCGGCATCCCGATGGCGGATATGCTGACCGCCATCTTCAGCGCCTTCGCCATCCAGAGCGCGCTGCTGCGCCGGCAGAACAGCGGGCAGGGCTGCACCATAGACGTCAACCTGATGGACAGCATGATGAACGTGCTGACCTTCGAGTTGCAAGCCGCGCAGTTTCCGCTGCCCAATCGTCGGCCGCTGTACAAGCCCCTCCAGGCCAAGGACGGTTTTATCCTGGTCGCCCCGGTCAACGAGAAGAATTTTCGCAGCGTCTGCGCCGCCACCGACCACCCTGAGTGGCGAGAGGATGCGAAGCTCAACACCGACCGGGCGCGGTACGACAACTGGGGCGAGTACCTGGACCGGATCGAGCAGTGGGCCAGCAGCCGCAGCGGCGAGGAGTGCGAGCGCATTCTGATGGGGGCCGGCGTGCCGTGCTCACGTTACCGCACTATCCAGGAGGCGATGACCGAGCCCCATTTCCAGGAACGCAACAGCTTCGGTGCCATCACCGACGGTGCCGGCAGCTACCAAACGACCAATCTGCCCTTCTCCTTCGACGGGCAGAAGCCTGTCGTGCGGGAGTCCGTGGATGGGCTCGGCCAGCATACGGCCGATGTGCTGCGCACGGTGTTGGGCCTGTCGCCCGAACGCGTCTCCGCGTTGGTGCGTGAAGGGACGGTGAAAGCGGCATGAGCAACACACCACACAAACCAAGCCATGCAGGTCCGCTGGCGGGCCTGCGCATCCTGGAGATCGCGGGACTCGGGCCTGGCCCTTTCGCCGCCATGATGCTGGCCGACATGGGGGCCGACGTTCTGCGGGTAGACCGCAGCGAAGCGGCCGACTTCGGCATTCAGCGCGACCCCCGCTTCGAGGTGACACGCAGAGGCCGGCGCTCGGTCACCGCTGACCTCAAGAGCCCGCAGGGCGTGGAACTGGTTCGGCGCTTGATCGCGCGAGCCGACGGGCTCATCGAGGGCTTCCGGCCCGGCGTCATGGAGCGGCTCGGCCTGGGGCCGGACGACGGCCTGGCGATCAATCCCCGCCTGGTCTACGGCCGCATGACCGGCTGGGGCCAGCAGGGCCCCATGGCCCAGGCAGCGGGGCACGACGTCAACTACCTGGCACTCTCCGGCAGCCTGTCTCTCATCGGCGAAGCCGGACGTCCTCCCGTCTTTCCCGGCAATATGCTGGGTGACTACGGTGGTGGTGGCATGTACCTGGCTTTCGGCATGGTCTGCGCGCTGCTGGAGGCACGGTCATCGGGCGCGGGCCAGGTCGTGGACGCCGCCATCGTCGATGGTGCCGCCTCGCTTGCCGCCTACGTGCATGGGCTGAAAGCCGGGGGTTACTGGACCGCCGAGCGAAGCGACAACATGGTCGACGGGGGCGCACCGTACTACCAGGTGTACGCAACTTCGGACGGGCGGTATGTCGCAGTGGGAGCCATCGAGAAAAAGTTCTATGCAGCGCTGCTCACTACGCTGGGTCTCGACGACGTGCCGCAAAAACTGCAGCATGACAAATCCACCTGGCCGGCGCTGAAAGAGCGGATGGCCACGGTGTTCGCCAGCCAGACCCGGGACGAATGGGTGCAGCGCTTCGACGGGGTGGACGCATGCTTCGCACCCGTGCTGGATGCGGACGAAGCCCCCCTGGACGCCCATCTGGCGGCCCGCGGCACCTTCGTTACCATCGACGGGGTGGTGCAGCCTGCACCGGCGCCGCGCTTTTCGCGGACCGCCTGTCCCACCCCCCGGCCTCCGCGTGCGGCTGGTTTTGGTGCCGAAGAAGCACTACGGGACTGGGGTGTGGAGCCCCCCGCGTAACGATCATAGAAAGAAAGGGCGCCGCCAAGGCGCCCTTCGTTTTCCCAACGCCTACTTGAGCGTTTCCTTGGCAATCAGGTTGCGGTGGATCTCGGACGTGCCATCGTAGATGCGCAGCACACGAACGTCACGGTAGACACGTTCGACGACCATGCCCCGGCAATAGCCGTTGCCGCCATGCACCTGCACGGCCCGGTCGGCAACGCGGCCCACCGCCTCGGCGCAGAACAGCTTCACGCGCGAGCAGGTGCGCCCGGTGGCTCGCCCCTCCTGGAACTGCCAGACCGCCTCCATCAGCATCAGGCGCATCAGGTGCACATCGACCTCCATGTCGGCCAGGTGGTGCTGCACGGCCTGGAACTCGGCAATGGGCTTGCCGAAGGCCGTGCGTTGCTTGGCGTACTCCACGCTCTGGTCGAGGGCAATGCTGCCGGCTCCCAGCGCCTGGGCGCCAACGCTCAGGCGGCCTTCGTTGAGGCACCGGTAGAAGTAGACAAAACCCTTGCCCTCTTCGCCGAGCATGTTCTCTACCGGGACTTCGCAGTTGTCGAACACCACCTCGTACACACCGTCCTGCACCCAGCCCATGGTGGGAATCGGGGCACTGATGGTCATGCCGGGCGTTCCGCGCGGAACCAGGAAGGCCGAGATGCCGCCGGACGTTCCCTTGCTGCGGTCGGTGTACGCGAAAACCGTGAACAGGTCCACCTTGGCCGCGTTCGAGATGAACATCTTGGTGCCGTTGATGGCGTACCTGTCGCCCTGGCGCCTGGCTTCGGTCTTGATGCCGGAGACGTCGGAGCCTGCATGCGGCTCCGTCATGGCGATCCCTACCGCGCAGTCGCCCCGGGCAATTTGCGGCAGCCACTGTTCCTTCTGCGCATCTGTACCGATGTTCACGAGGGTCTTGATCGATGGCCCGAGGCCGGCGCGCAGCAGCGGCCAGAACTGGGGCGGCAGGCGCGACAGTTCCACCTGCACGGCAATGCTGTTGATGGGATCGAGCCCCAGGCCCCCATACTCCGCCGGCACCGCCATGCCGAACAGGCCCATCTCCCGAAAGCGATCGGTGGCCTGTTGCGGCGGCTGGCCGGTGCGGTGGAACTCGGGCTCCAGCGCCAGCAGGTCGTCCACTACGCGCCGCGTAGCTTCCTGCATCTCGAGCGCCTCGGAGGGCAGGTTAAAGTCCATGACAAGTACTCCACAAAAGTTCTATGTTTGAATGGTCCAACAATTGACCATTTGCAACCTTACCGGAAATTGTTTGCGCGGGCAAGGACTGCCTACGTCCAGGCTCAAGCACCCCACACCATGTCGACTACCAACCCATCCGCCACCAGCCCTTTCGGCCCTGTTCGCCGCGTGCGTGCGTTCGAAGAGATCGCCGAGCAGATCCGGGCCCAGTTGCGCCAGGGCCGGTTCCTGCCGGGCCAGAAGCTGGCGTCCGAGCGCGAGTTGTGCGAGCAGTTCCAGGTCTCGCGCAACACCCTGCGCGAAGCGCTGCGCTCGCTGGAGAATGCCGGCGTGCTGCAGTCGCGCAAGGGTGCGAGCGGCGGCGCTTTTGTGATGCAGGTCGATGGAAGTGCGGTCATCACCGGCCTGTCGGACATGTACCAGATGAAGTCCATCAAGCCCGCCGAGCTGATCCAGGCCCGCATCTGGCTGGAGTCGTCGGTGATCCGCGCGGCGGCCGAGAACGTCACCCCCGAGCTGCTGGAGGGGCTGGCCCGCAATGTTGCCGACGCGGAGGAGGCGGCCAAGGACGGGGATTTCGAGAAACGCGTCCAGATCAATCTGGACTTCCACCGCCTGCTGGCCAAGGCAACGCGAAACGAGGTCATCGTCCTGCTCCTGGAGGCGCTGCTGCAGGCCACGCACCAGGTCATCCGCTCGGTGGGTCCCTACGACAACAGCTTCATTCCCAGGGCGCGCCGGCAGTTCATCAAGCTGCTGGCTGCGGGCGAGACCGAGAAGGCCATCAAGGAGATGGACAAGCAGCTCACACGTATGCAGAAGATCTACTTCAGCAAGCTCGATTCGGCGGACCCGCCCTCCGCTGCCTAGGGGTTTACGCCAAGGTAGAATGGTTGAACAATTGACCTTACGTAGTTAAAGTCAGGGCTTCCCCACAAGGAGGCCCTGTGAAACCGCTGCTACCGCTCGCCATCCTGCTGCTGACCGCATGCGTGCACGCGCAGGAATTCCCCAGCAAGCCGATCCACATCATTGCGCCCGCCGCGGCCGGCAGCGGCACCGACCTCACCGCCCGCGTTATCGGCCAGCAGATGGGGGACATCCTCAAGACGGCCGTCATTGTCGACAACAAGGTCGGCACCTCGGTCGGCGTGGACTACGTCGTGAGGTCCGCGGCCGACGGCTATACCCTGCTGCTGAGCACGGATGCCACGGTGGCCATCCAGCCCCACGTGATGGCCTTGGGCTACAACACGCTGGCCGACCTCGCCCCGATTGGAGAGGTCGGCAATTTCCCGCTTTTTGTGCTGTCCGCGGCCGGCAGTGGCATGAAGACGATCGCCGACGTCGCGCGTGTTGCCAGGGCCAATCCCAAAGGCCTTTCCTACGGTATGGGCGGCCAGGGCACGGGCGGACACATCGTCGGCGAAACTGTGCGCCTGGCCCTGAATGTGCCCATGACGGCGATCGCCTACCCCAGTGCGTCGCGGGCCGTGAATGACCTGATGGGCGGCTACGTGGAACTCGCCTTCGCGGATACGACGTCGGTAGCGCAGGTCAAGGCCGGCAAGTTGCAGGCGATCGCGACCGCCAGCGCCACGCGTGCATCCTGCCTTCCCGATGTGTCCACACTCTCCGAACAGGGTGTCCCTTTTGACCTTCCTTACTCCTATGGCCTGCTGGCGCCGGCCAGGACGCCCAAGGCTGTGATCGACAAGCTCAACAGCGCCCTGCAAGCCGCGCTCAGGACAGCGGCCGTGCGCAACCAGCAGCAGCAGGACTGTGTTTCGCCCCCGCCGGCGGACAACCGGCCCGAGGATTTCGCCCGGCGCCTTCGTTACCACCACGAGAAGTGGGGTGCGATGATCCGCACGGCCGGCGTCAAGATTTCCTGACCGCCATGGACCTCTACCGCTCACACGAGGCCGCCGGCGCCGAACAGGGCCCGCAGGACCATCGCCCGCCACTGCACGGACTGCGGGTGCTGGACTTTTCACACTACCTGTCCGCCGCGACCTGCGGCCTGGTGCTGGCGGACATGGGGGCGTCCGTCGCCAAGGTCGAGCGCAGTGGCAGCGGCGACGACTTTCGAAAGCTCGGGCCTGAACTCGGCGGCGCGGCGGCCGCTTTCCAGTGGGCCAACCGCAACAAGCAGGGGCTGGTTCTCGATCTGAAGTCGGCGCCGGGCCAGACCGTCGCCCGGGAGCTGGCGCAAACGGCCGACATTCTCATCGAGAACTATTCCACGGGTGTCATGGACCGGCTGGGCCTGGGTGCCCAGGCACTGCTCGACCTCAGCCCCGGCCTCATCTACTGCTCGATATCGGCCTACGGGAGAACCGGACCTTACGCCGCGCGGCCGGGCTTCGATCCCGTCGTGCAGGCCGAGAGCGGCCTGATCTCCGTCACGGGTCCGCTCGGGACGGACGGTTCACGCGTCGGGGCCCCTGTGGGTGATGTCGGCACCGGCTTGCTGGCCGCCATTGCCGTACTGGGGGCCCTGGCCGCACGCTCGCGGACCGGCCGTGGCCAGCATGTCGAGGTGTCCTTGTTCGACAGTGCGATCACCCTTACCGCGCTGCCCATCATGAACTACCTGGCGAACGGCGTCGTGCCCCGGCCGACCGGCAGTACGAGCCGCGAGGCCGCACCGGTTGACTTCTTCGAGACCGCAGACGGTGCACTCTTCATCGCCTGCACCAGCAACTCGCTGTTCGAGCGGCTCGTACGGCAGGTACTGCAGTGTCCCGCGCTGCTGGAGGATGCGCGTTTTGCCAGCAACAACGCGCGTTATGCCAACCGTGAAGCCTTGCGCACCGAGATGGAAGTTGTCCTGCGGACACGTGCCCGCGCTGAATGGATGCCCTTGCTCCTCGGCGCGAATGTCCCCGCAGGGCTGCTCAACAGCATCCCGGACGTGCTGGCCGCAGAGGAGTTCACCAGCCGTGGACTGTTGTCCCAGGTGCCCGGCCCCCAGGGGGAGCCGATACCCAGCCTGGCCCTGCCTTTTCGTTTTGCGGACACACCATCGGCGGTTCCGTTTCGGGCACCTTTGCAGGGCGAGCACACGCAGCAGATTCTGGGCGACTGGCTCGGCTGCTCACCACAACGCCTGCGGGAACTTGCCGCCGACGGGGCCTTTGGCGCCGCCATTTCCGCCATCCCATGAGGTAACCATGTTGCGCCTTCTCCTCAGCCTTCTTCTGGTGTCTGCCGTGCCGTGCGCCAGCGCCCAGGACACCGGCCGCCCGATCAGGATCGTGGTGCCGTATGCCGCCGGTGGAACGACCGACCAGGTAGCGCGCCTCTTGCAGAAGCCGCTGTCAGACATCCTCGGGCAGGCGGTCATCGTGGACAACCGCCCCGGCGCGGCGGGAACCATTGGAACCGAGTACGTGGCACGCTCGCCAGCCGATGGCAACACACTCGTGTTCGGCAACCCCGCGCCCAGCGCGTTCCTCCCCGCACTGCGCAAGACCGGCTACGACCCCATAGGCGATTTCCGCCCGATCAGTACGGTCGCCATCATGCCCATGCTGCTGGTGGTGCCGACCGCTTCGGGCATCGTCTCCCTCCGCGACTTCCTGCAACGGGCCAAGGACAAGCCCGGCTCCATCAACTACGGTTCATCGGGCATCGGCTCGCTCGCCCACCTGACGGGCGCGCAGTTTTCCCAGCGCTCCGGCCTGGGCATGGTCCATATTCCCTATGCCGGCGGCGCGCCCATGATGGCGGCGCTGTTCCAGGGAGACCTGCAGGCGACCTTCACCACCGGCCTGGACGGTGCCGCGATGGTCCAATCCGGCCGTGCCCGCTATATCGCCGTAGCCTCTGCGCAGCGCGATCCACGTATGCCCGAACTGCCGGCCATCACGGAAGAATTGCCCGGCTTTCAGAGTGTCGTCTGGTTTGCGCTGTTCGCACCGAAAGGCACGCCGGATGCGGTCGCCAACCGGCTGCGCGGCGCGGTGCTGGCGGTTCTGGGGCAGCACGACTTCCGCCACTTCCTGGAAGAGCGCCACGCGCAGGCACAAGGCAGCACACCCGAAGAACTGCAGCAACGGGTTCGCAACGATATCCGGCAGTGGTCCGAGGTCGTGAAGGCTGCGCAAATTCCCATGGACTGACAACCGCAGGAGCCCCCACATGAAAACAATGAAACAACTTTTCCTGGCCGGCCTGGCCGCGGCCTCCTGCACGCTGGCCCTGGCCCAGTCGGGCTACCCCAGCAAGCCCATCAGGCTCATCGTGCCTTTTCCCGCGGGAGGTGGCACCGACCTGATCGCACGGCTTGTCGCGGACAAACTGTCGCAGCGGCTCAGGCAGCCCATCGTCGTGGACAACCGCGTAGGGGCCGGGGGCATCGTGGGCACGGAAGCAGCGGCGCGGTCGGCGCCCGATGGCTATACGCTGGTGATGGGAACCTCGGGCACCATGCTCATGCTGCCGCATCTGCAGAAGGTGCCGTTCAACGTGCTGACCGATTTCGCCCCGGTGGGACAGATCACGCAGGGCGGCCTGGTGATCGTCGCCAATGCGCAATCCGGCATTCGTACGGTGGCCGACATGGACCGTATCGCACGGGCGGACCCCAACGGTCTTTCCTACGCGTCCGGCGGCATCGGTACCGGCGGCCACATCATCGGCGAGAGTCTCAAGTTCATCACCAAGATGCCCCTGGTCCACATCGCCTACAAGGGCACCGGCGGCGCCACCAACGACCTGCTGGGTGGCCAGGTCCCGGTGATGATCGGCGACACGCAGGTCACCATCCAGCATGTCCGCTCGGGCAGGCTCAATGCCGTGGCCGTAGTCGGCACCGAACGCAACGCTTGCCTGCCGGAGGTCCGGACCTTGAAGGAGCAGGGCGTAGACTTCGACTTGACCTACTGGTGGGGCCTGTTCGCACCCGCCAAGACCCCGGTGGCCATCGTCGATCGCATCAACCGGGAGCTCAACGCCGCACTGAAGGCCCCCGATACCCGCGACGAACTGGCCAAGATGTGCCAGGGCCCTGCCGAAGGCAGCCCGCAGCAGTACGGAAAGTTGGTTGCCAAGGAAAATGCGGCCTGGGGAAAGCTGATCCAGGGCGCGCAGATCCGGGCGGAATGATGGCGGCTGACACAAGCGCGGGCGCCCTGCCGGCGCGGCTGGCGGCCACCGTCATGCTGCTCCGGGGAGGCGCCGAGGACCTGGAGGTCCTCCTCATCAAGCGCCACCTTCGGTCCGACGTACATGGCGGCGTGCATGTCTTCCCAGGAGGCAAGGTCGACGTTGCGGATACCGACCTCGCACGGCAGCGCTTCGGCACGGCGCACGGGCTTCAGCGGGGATTCGGCCGGGAGGACATGCTTGCCGGGCAGAGCGCCACTTTGTATGCCGCTGCGTTGCGGGAGCTGCAGGAAGAGTGCGGCATCGCCGTTACCGACGTCACCACCGTACATCCGCATTCCCGGTGGATCACGCCCGAGCCGTCGCCCAAGCGCTTCGACACCTGGTTTTTCGTCGCTTTGCTGCCAGAAGGTGCCGAGCCGGTGGTGGACAACCATGAGGCTGTGGAATACGTGTGGTTGCGCCCGCGTGCCGCGCTGCAGGCGTTCTGGAGCGGCCACATCCAGCTGGCGCCTCCGCAAATCATGAGCCTGGTGGCCCTGGGCCGCCACACCAGCGCCCTGGCGGTTCTGGATGGCGCCCGCAAGGCGCGTCCGCCGCTCGTGCAGCCCGAGCACATTGGCGACCTGGGGGAGCGTGCCATCGCCCTTCCCGGAGATGAGGCCCACAGCGTTTCGACGCGCGCTTTGCCAGGGCCGAGCCGGCTGGTGTTTCGCCATGGTCGTTTTGAGCCGCTGGACGGCTTCGATGCATTTTTCGCCTGAGACTTCCGGCCGGCGCCGGTCGCCGGCCCCGTTGCAGACGGGTTGCGCCAGCTAAAATCCGGGCACCATGGGAACCACCTCCGCATTCGTTGCCTTCGATGCCATCTTGCCGACCCGTGTCGTCGATGGGATCGCGGGCCAGGTCAGGTCCATGATCGCGGCAGGCAGGCTCAAGCCTGGCGACAAGCTGCCATCGGAGCGCGAGTTGGCCCTGCAGTTCGACGTCAGCCGCAACACCCTGCGCGAGTCACTGCGGGCCCTGGAGCACGCCGGCGTGATCGAGATGCGCAAGGGCGCGACGGGCGGTGCATTCGTGCTTCCGGGCAGCTCGGGCGCGATCGTCAACGGCATGCGCGACCTCTACCACCTGGGCGCCATCACCCCCGAGCAGCTGACGGAAGCGCGCATCTGGCTCAGCGAGATCGTGGTCCGCATCGCCTGCGAACGTGCGACGGATGAAGACCTGCAGGGCCTGGATGCGAACATCGCAGCGGCGGCCAAAGCCAATGCCGCGGGTCTTTTTGACGATCGGCAGAAGCTGCACCGCGAGTTCCACGTGCTGCTGGCCCGCGCGACCCGCAATCCCATCATCGGTATGACGATGGAAGGCGTGATGGAGATTTTTGGCCAGTTTATTGAACAGATCGGTCCCAGCGACAATCCCTTCACCCTGCCTTCGCGCCATCGTTTCATGAAACATCTGCGCAAACGCGACGCTGGCGCTGCCGCGGACGAAATGGCCAAGATGCTGGTGCGGCTACATACCAAGTACCTGGCTCTTTGGACCGAACGGAAGGCCCCTGGCAAGGCGGCCTGACCTGTCGTTACGTCACGTTCCTGCCAGCCGCCATTGCAGCAGCGAGTAAGGGGGCTCTTCTTGCCCATGGTGTTCAAACACGCCCTGTACGGGCGCTCCGATGCGGACCTCCTGCAGCGGGTCTCCCAGCAGGTTGCCCAGCATACGCACCGCCCCGGCATGCGGTAGCTCCACCAGGCAGGCCAAGTAGGGCCCCTGCTTCTGCAAGACAGGGTGCACCGGGTGCCATATACGCTCCCAGCTGTATACGAGACCGTGAGGATCGACCTCCACCCAGTCGCACCCGAATGTGTGGCAGCGGTGGCACAGCCACTCGGGACCGAACTGCCATGCGCCGCAGTGTGCGCAGCGCTGCACCAGCAGCTTGCCTCTGCGCAGTCCATCCCAGTAAGGCCTTGTCAAACCCTCTGGATCCGGTGGCGGAGCGGGCAATCCCGCGGGCAGGTAGGGGGTGCTCATAAGGTTCCGGCCGATCCGAGTATCAGGTTGCTGACGGGGGTCACGAGAGGCGCACCGATCACCATGGAAATATCGCTGCGCGCCGCCTGGCTGGTCGAAGTGCCGCGCACCTGCCTGACACCTTCGTTTACCAGTTCCAGTCCATGCAGGTAGCACTCGGCGAGGTTGCCGCCACTGGTATTGAACGGCAGGCGGCCCGCTGGCGCGCTCAGGTTCTCCAGCGTCAGGAAATCATTCGCCTCGCCAGGGTGGAAGAAGCCGTGTTCGGCCAAAGCCATCACCACCGCCCCGGTGAAGTTGTCGTAGACCTGCACCACGTTCACATCCGCAGGCGTGATACCCGCCATCAGGAATGCATCGGCGGCGACACCTTTGAAGCTGGCGCTGGCGTAGTCCGGCGCGTTGTGCGGCTGGGCTCCGGTGCGGTAGTCCGACCCCATGCCGGCGCCCAGGATGTACGCGGCAGGCTGACGCAAGTGCCGGGCCCGGTCCGCCGAGACCAGTACCAGCGCAGCCGCCCCATCGTTCTCCATGCAGCAGTCGAAAAGATGCAGCGGTTCCACGATCCACCGCGAGGCTTCGTACCGGGCGACGTCCAGCGGCTTGCCATACATGAGCGCGCGGGGGTTGGCCTGCGCATGCTGGTAGCACGCCAGTGCAATGGCCCGCAGGGCTTCGGGATGCACACCGTGCTCGTGCATGAACCGGCGGATCTTGAAGGCGAACTTCTGGGCTGGCGAGATCACGCCATACGGCGCCATGAATGCCATCTCGGGCGCACCGGTGGTCGAAACCCCCTGGCCGAACCGGCCGTGCGCGCCCTGGGCGAGCGCACGGAAAACCACCACGCAATTCGCCATCCCGGCATGGATGGCCGCTGCCGCGTTGGCCACTGCGGCGCAGCAGCCGCCACCACCGCCGCCCCACTGCATCAGCGAGGTCCGCAGCCGTGGCAGCCCCAGGGCGGCGGCCAGCCGCGACGGCTCGTTGCGATCGTTGCCGTACGAGGAAAACCCGTCGATGTCGCGCGGGTCCAGACCGGCATCCTCGCAGGCGGCGAGAATCGCCTGGAGCGCCAGGGCGAATTCCGCATCCGGTGAAGCCCCACGCTTGTAGTACGTGCTTTCGCCAATCCCGGCAATGGCGACCTTTCCGCGGATGGAGCCCGTAGTCATGCAGCGGCGGCAGCGCTGTGGGCTTGCTCGCCATCGATTCGCCGGCCGAACGTTCCACCACGCGCGAGCTCGGCAATGTGCCCGTCCGGATAACCCAGTACCTCGCGCAGTATTTCTGCCGTGTGCTGTCCGATATGGGGCGCAGGCACAGGGTCCACCATCGGGGTACCGGCGAAACGGATCGGCGAGGCCAGATTGGGTATCTCGCCCAGATCGGGATGCGGTATACGTGTCACCAGCTTTCGGGCGCTGGCCTCGGGCGAACGCATGGCTTCGCCCACGGTGCGGACTTCGCCGCACGGAATCTGGCATTGGCGCATGCGGCCTTGCCAATGGGCCCATGGGTGTTTGCTGAACTCCTGGCTCAGTTCCGCGAACAGTTCCTCGCGCCGGGCGATACGGCCATTGCGGTCCCGCAGCACGGGGTCATCGGCCAGGTCGGCACGCTCCAGCACCTGGGAGGCGAGCCGGTGGAAGATCTTGTCGTTGCCGCAGTTGATGTAGAACGGCCTGTCGCTCGCCTCGAATACACCCGAAGGGCAGGTGTCTGGACTGACATTGCCATGGCGCTGCGGTTCCTTGCCCGTCACCAGGTGCTGCATGCTGGCCCAGCCGGTCATCATCAAGCCGGTGTCGAACAGGGTCACCTCGACGTACTGCCCGGTGCCCTGGCGCTCCCGCGCCATCAGGGCGCCGAGGACGGCGTTCGACACCATCATGGCGGTACTGATGTCCATGACGGCTGACGACGCGCGCACACCCATACGGTCCGGGTAGCCATTCATGGAGACGAAGCCGCTTTCCGCCTGGATGACCGGGTCGAAACCGAGGCGGTCGGCAAACGGACCGTCTCGCCCATAGGCGGATACGGAACAGTAGACCAGCCGCGGATTGATGGCCCGGCAAGCCTCGTAGCCCAGGCCGAAGCGCTGCATGACGCCGGTGGAGAAGTTCTCGACCACCACATCCGCTTTCGCCAACAGTTGTTTGACGACTTCGAGGGCGGACTCCGACTTCAGGTCCAGCGCCAGGCTGCGTTTGTTGCGGTTGCTCCAGGCAAATGGCCCCCCCTGGGCGTCCAGTCCTGGAACCGCAGGCGGGTAGTAACGCAGTTCATCGCCCCGCTCGGGGGGCTCGATCTTGATGACGTCCGCACCCATGTCCGCCAGGATCATGGTGGCGAGGGGGCCCGCGATGAAGTGGGTGAAGTCGATGATGCGGATGCCTTGCAACGCTGTCGGCGCACCGGATGTGCGGGGCACATGGACCGGAAATTCTGCGGAGTTGCGGGCCAGGGCGGAAACGTCGGAGGGGTTCATGTCCAGCGCACCATCAGGGTTGGTAGCCGAAGTCTTTGCCGGGCTCGGCCCGCATGAACTCCTTGCCAGCGGCCACCCAGTCACCCCCGGCAGGGATGGTGATGGAGATCGCGCGGAACAGGAACTTGTCCGTCGCACCCACCGATGCCGGCCGCTGTTCGCCTTGCGCGAGCTTCTTGACCGCCTCCAGCAGCACACGCCGGGTACGGGCCACACCGCTGTCGCTCACACCCAGATTCTCCTTGGTGCGGTCGTAGATCGGCATGACACCGGACTGCGATGCCGCGTCCTGGATCCAGAGGCCGGGCATGCCGGAGTTGTACTTGGTGACCTGGGACGCATAGTCGAAACCATAGGCATTGCCGCGGTTGAACTTGTTCCAGTAGTTGTGGTACGGCTCCGTCACCGCGCGCTTTTCGAAGCTGCCTTGCGATGCGTGACCGGTCTCGCGTCCGTTGTGGCCCTCCTTGAAGAGCCTGCGGGTCTTCTCGTAAAAAGGCTGGGCGGGGTGGTAGGAGAACATGATGCAGAGCGTGTGCTCGTCGTCGATGGGCACCCACGCATGGCCGCTGAGCTCGGGGAACTGCGAGAAGGGAGGAACCAGTGTCCAGAAAGGCATCAGGAACTGGTTGACCCGGATGTAGTTCTGGTCTTCCCCCAGCTTCCGGCGGGACGCCACACTCACGCCGGCGTCGTGCTGGACGATCTCGAACCTGGGTGCCAGGTCGGCCGCCTGCTTCCACTGGTCGATGCTGCCGCCCGCGTCGACCCGGCCATGCAGAATCGCCGCGTGCGCCGAGTCGATCTCGCCTTCCAGGGCCTGCAGCCAGTTGCACTCCTGAACGCGTACGGACAGGGCGACGTTCTCTTCCGGCACCATGTTCCATTCCATGCTCGGCAAGGGCGGCGGCTCCTTGTCCGGGCCCATGTAGGCCCACAGGACGCCGTTGCGCTCCTGGACGGGATACGCTTTTATCCCCACCTTTTTGAGCATAGGCGTGTTCTCGGGCTCAGCCGGCATTTCCTGGCAACGGCCGTCCACGGAAAACTTCCAGCCGTGGTAGACGCAGCGGAGACCCCCTCTTTCATTGCGGCCGAACACCAGCGGAGCCCCGCGGTGCGGGCAGGCTTGGTCCACCAGTCCGACGCGGCCCTCGGTATCGCGGAACGCCACCAGGTCCTCGCCCAGCAGCCGTACCCGGTACGGCTGTCCGTCCACGGGGACGTCCCGCGACGTCAGGAAAGGAATCCAGTAGAGACGCATGAGGTTTCCCATGGCCGTGCCGGCGCCCACACGTACCAGCAGCTCGTTGTCTTCGTGGCTAAGCATTGTCAAATCCTTTTCATTGGTCCAACCATTGATGCAATGTACCATCTTTGGTGATAAGCTGTCCACATGGAAGCCCAGAACCTCAGTGTGTTTATCCGCGGCATGCGGCTTGAGAGCCCCGCTGTCGCATCGTTTGAACTGGCGCCGATGGACGGAGGAACGCTTCCGCCGTTCGACCCTGGCGCGCATGTGGACCTGTTCCTGCCGGACGGGCAGACCCGCAGCTATTCCCTGGTGTCGCGCACTGACGACAGCACCGGCTACCGCATCGCGGTGAAACGGGAGGCGCAGAGCCGCGGCGGTTCAGCCTGGCTGCACGACGCGGCGCGCCTGGGCATCGGGTTGGAGATCACGTCGCCGAAGGGGGATTTCGCCCTGGCCGACGCTGCAGGTGAGAGTATCTTCATCGCGGGTGGCATTGGCATCACGCCGCTCTTGCCGATGATCGAAAAGCTTTCGGTCCTGGGGCGCAGATGGAGCCTGCACTATGCAGCGCCATCGGCCGAACACATGGCTTTTCGCCACCAGCTCGGTGCGGACGCCCGGTACTCGGGCGGCAGCGTCACGCGCTACTTCCCGGGCGGCGACGGCGACCGTATGGACGTGCGTGCACTGGTGGCGGCCGCTCCCCGGGGAGCGCATCTCTACTGCTGCGGTCCCGCAAGAATGATCGAAGAGTTCGTCGCCGCTGCCGCGGACCGGGACCCGGCCACCGTGCACTTCGAGAGGTTCGCGGCGGCCCACAGTGCCGCGACCGACGGTGGCTTCACGCTGAAACTGGCCCGTGACGGCCGTTGCCTGCCGGTCCCTGCAGGAAAGTCCCTGCTGGACGTGCTGCTGGATGCCGGGCTGGACGTCCCCTATGCCTGCACGCAGGGTGTCTGTGGCAGTTGCCTCGTTCCTGTCCTGGGCGGAACGCCGGACCATCGTGACAGCTTCCTGACCGACGAGGAGAAGGCGGCGAACAGGTCCATGCTCGTGTGCTGCTCCGGCTCCTGCTCGGAGCTCCTCACACTGGACATCTAGGAGGCAGCATGGCCATGCCGAAAGACGTCTCTGGGGCGCGCCAACCGGTGCTGCTCGGCTTCACGCCCATGGACCACATGCACGCCGAGTTCGAGCAGTTGCTGGCACATGCCTTGGCCACGGAAGATGCGGCAATGCCGGACGCCCTGCAGGCGCTGGGCCGGCATCTGCAGGCCCACTTCGCTGAAGAGGAGGGCTGGATGGAGCAGAGCGGTTTTCCGGCCCGCGACTGCCACCGCGATGAGCACGCCGCAGTGCTGCACTCACTGACCGAGGTTATCGCCGCCGTGTCGCTGCACCGTTTTGAAACCGGGCGTGCCTTTCTGCGTGAACTCGACGCATGGTTCCCGGCGCATGCGGACTACCTGGATTCGGCACTGGCGGCCTGGATGTGCAAGCACCGCTACGGCGGCAGGCCGGTGGTGTTGCACGGTAGGCAGCACAGATCGTTGACGCCATGAACTCATTGGCACTACCATTGAATGTTTGATTATAAAAAGGAGATACCCCATGAAAAGCGCCTGCCCTAGGTTTGTTCTTTGCCTTGCTGCCGGAGCCATGGTGTACGCCGGTGCCAGCCTTGCGCTGGCACAGGAGGCGTATCCCACCGGTCCCATTCGTATCGTGGTCCCCTATGCTGCGGGCGGCTCCACGGACCAATTGGCACGGGCCGTGCAGAAGCCCATGCAGGACTTCCTGAAGCAGCCCGTCATCGTCGACAACAAGCCCGGCGCGGGCGGGACGATCGGCACAGAGCAGGTGGTGCGCGCCGCTGCGGACGGGTATACCCTGGTGTTCGGAAACTCGGGTCCCAATGCCGTGGTGCCCTTGATGCGCAAGATCCCCTACCACCCGTTGAACGACCTCCGGCCGATTTCCACGGTCGCCATCACGCCGATGATCCTCGCCATACCCGCGAACAGTCCGGCGAAGAACCTGAAGGAGTTTCTGAAGCTGGCCAAGGAACACCCGACGGATTGGAATTTTGGCTCCGTTGGCAACGGCTCCCTGTCCCACCTGACGGGTGAATACTTCAACTACCTCGCGGGCCTGAAGCTGCAGCACGTGCCTTACAGCGGTGGTGCGCCCATGATGACGGCTTTCGGGGGCGGCGAGTTGCAGGCCGCGTTCGTCACCGGGCTGGACGGCGCGGGCATGGTGCAGGCGGGCAAGGTGCGCTACCTGGCGGTTGGAACGCCACAAAGAACCTCCGTGGTGCCGGGCCTGCCCGCCATAGCCGAAGAGGTGCCCGGCTTTCGCAGCGTAGCCTGGTTTGGTGTGCTGGCGCCACGCGGCATACCGGATGCGGTGGCACAGAAACTGCACGCCGCCGTCGTCTATGCGGTTGCACGGCCGGAGGTAGCGAAGATGTTTGCCGAACGCAATATCGAAGCACGCAGCAGCACGCCGGAGGAACTTCAGCGCACCATCGTCGAAGAGATGGCCCAGTGGGGCGAAGTGGTGAAGCGCGGCAATATCAAGATGGAGTGACGCCGCTCCAGCGCGTTTACAGCCAGATGAAAAAACTACTGCTTGGACGGCTGGGGGCAGCATACGTGGCCATGGCGGTTGCCACCATCGTCCACGATGGAGTGAGCTCCGTGGTCGCCCTCGACCCTGGTGGAATCGAGCCGTCTGGAGCCGGCTTTTCCGGGCGTAGCGTTGGCGATGGCCACCGCGGTAAGGCGATCCGGTTTTCGTTCCACGGTGGTCTGCTTCATCGCCTGTATCGGGTTCCGATGCTATTCAATCAATAGCGCAGGATCTTTTTTCATGGTCGTCCCCGATGGGCGCCGGTCGACTTCGGGTACCGGCCCATCCCGGCGTTTTCGTTACACTGGGCGCCGGCCTGGTAGCCGGGAAAGATCGCCGGTTTCGACCGGAAACGTATGTCCACCATCGCTGAAGCACTCAAGCCCTTCCTGGCACACGAACTGCCGCAGGGGACGACCGTCGCCGACACCCCCGGCCCAGGCGTGGAGGTGGGCCTTCCGCTTGGCGACAGCGGCTGGCGCTGGTTCAAACGCCGGGACACCCGCCGCTACCGCTTCGAATTCCGCCCCGAGGTACTCACCCCCCTGCAGGAAAGTGCCGAAGGCATCGCCCAGGACGTCTCCGGCCTGGAGCATGTCGCCTACCTCGAACACGTCGCCGCAGTCATGGGGCACGCCGTGGAGCAGCACGGCGCCGAGGGGGGCAAACGCGACCTGTCCCTGTCCATCGGCATGACGGACAAGGGCGACCTGGACGTACGGCTCGTATCCGTCATGTAATCGATTTCATCGCCGCCGCGCAATAGCGCAGGGATGGCGGCGGGAGGTGGCGCTCCTATACTGTCGTCATAACAAGGAGACGAGCGCCATGAAGATCACGCGCATCAAGGCCCATGCCCTGGTGGTGCCTCTGGGCGCGACCTACTGGGTCGCCAACGAGACTATCGACAAGTGCGGCCAGATCATCGTCGAGGTCGAGACCGACGAGGGTGTCGTCGGCTACGGCACGCTGCACGGCCGCCACATCCCCACCGTGCTGCAGATGGTGCAGGAGCTCGACGGCTACCTGCGTGGCATGGATGCCATGGCCCACGAGGCGGTGTGGCAGAAGGTGTTCGACATCACCACCACCAGCCCTGGCAACGCCGCGCCGCACAACCGGCCCCAGCTGTTTGCCAGCGCCAACCGGCAGGCCCTGCTGATCGCGCTGGGTGGCATCGACATCGCGCTGTGGGACATCAAGGGCAAGGCCTGCGGCCTGCCGGTGTGGCGCCTGCTCGGGGGCGAGCGCCGTGAAATCCACACCTACGTCACCGGTGGCTACTACTGGATGGGCCACGACCATTTTTACATCGTCGACGAAATGGCCGCCTACATCGAACAGGGTTTCACCGGCGTGAAGATGAAGGTCGGCGGCGTCGACCTGGCGACCGACGTGGCGCGCGTCAAGGCGGTGCGCGAGGCCATCGGCCCGACGTCGCAGCTGATGGTGGACGCCAACTGCGGCTACGACTGGAACCAGGCGGTGGCCGCCATCCGCGCCTTCGAGCCCTACGACATCTTCTGGTTCGAGGAGCCGATGCACTGGTACGACTCGGTGCGTTCGCTCGGCAAGCTGGCCCAGTGCACCCACGTGGCGCTGGCCAGTGGCGAGTCCGAGATGCATTCCTGGGCCTGCCGCGACCTGATCGACCTGGGCGGCGTGCGTTACATGGAGTTCGACGCCAGCCGCTCGGGTGGTGTCACCGAATGGCTGCGGGTAGCCGCCTACGCCAAGCTGCACGGCGTGCAGATGGCCACCCACCACGATGCGCATGTGCAGGGCCACCTGGCGGCCTCGGCCAGCAACGGCTACTGCGTGGAGGTGTTCCCCAACCCCAGGCGCGATCCGCTGTGGGACACGCTGTTCACCCACCGTGCGCAGCTGAAGAATGGCAAGCTGGTGCTGGGCGACGAGCCCGGCTTCGGTTTTGGCATCGACTGGAAGACGGTGGAGAAATACCGCGTCGGCTGAGCCTTTTGATTCCCCGGAGGAGACGAGCATGCAGCATGGCATTCGCAGATGGGCGGCTTGTGCCGCCGTGGCACTGTTCAGTGGCCTGGCGGCGGCCCAGGCGGCCTACCCCAGCCGGCCGATCCGGCTGGTGGTGCCGTATCCGGCCGGCGGCACCAGCGACCTGACGGCGCGGGTGGTGGCGCAGAAGGTGTCGCAGACCATCGGCCAGCCCATCGTGGTCGACAACAAGGGCGGTGCGGCCGGCACCATCGGTGCCGACTTCGTGGCCAAGTCGGCGCCCGATGGCTACACGCTGCTGCTGACCGACACCACCTTCGCCATCGTACCCGGCCTGGCGCAGAAGCTGCCCTACGACCCGCTGAAGGACTTCGCTCCCATCACCCTGGGCATCAAGGTGCCCAGCCTGGTGGTCATCAACCCGGCGCTGCCCATCAGGAACCTCCAGGAACTGATGGAATACGCCCGCAAGAACCCGGGCAAGATCGCCTACGGTTCGGGCGGTGTGGGCACGGCGGTGCACCTGGCCGGCGCCTTCCTGGGCAATATCGCCGGCGCCGAGATGATCCACGTGCCCTACCGCGGCGCCGGCCCGGCCATCGCCGACGTGGTGTCGGGGCAGATCCAGATGGTCATCCCCTCCATGCCCACGGTGGTGTCCTTCGTCAACGCCGGCCAGTTGCGCGCGCTGGCCATCACCGCGTCGAAACGTTCGGAGCAGGTGCCCAACGTGCCCACCGTGGCCGAGGCCGGCCTGCCGAACTACGATGCTACCAGTTGGTTCGGTTTTTCCGCACCCGCCGGCACGCCGCGCGCCATCATCGACCGGTTGCACCAGGAGATCACCAGGGCCCTGGCCGACAAGGAGGTGCGCGAAACCCTGGTGAAGCAGGGCGCCGAGATGGCCCCGACCACCCCCGAGCAGTTCGCCGCCTTCATCGCCGACGAGATGAAGAAGTGGGACAAGGTGGCCAAGGATGCGCATGTGACGGCGGATATCCGGTAAAGCCCGGCCCAGGGCAGGGTACAGTGCGCAGGAGGGGGAATGCATGAAAAAAATACTCCGGCAGCTTTTTCTGCTCCTGTTGCTGTGCACGGGTGTCCCGGCCTTGGCGGATGGTTCTGGCACCGGGTTTTTCATTTCGCAGAACGGCTATATAGCGACGAACTTCCACGTAATCCGGAACGCGACTGCCGTCCGGGTACGGGACAGCACGGGTGCCGTTTCTTCTGCCCGCGTCGTATTGGGGGATCCTGCTAACGACCTTGCCGTCCTGCAGATCGATGGCGGTGGCTACTTTCCTCTTCCCATCAGGGCCTCATCCCAAGTCAAGAAAGGCACCTCGGTTTTCGCGATCGGATTTCCCAATCCGACCTTGCAGGGGCGGGAGTCCAAGGTGACCGAGGGCATCATCAGCAGCCTTTCCGGTTTCCGTGGGGCACCGAACAGCTACCAGATATCGGTGCCCATCCAGCCAGGAAACTCCGGCGGGCCGCTGGTCGATCCGACCGGTTCCGTGGTGGGTATCACCAGCGCGGGCATGACCGCCAGCGCGATGCTCGCTACGGCAGGAGTACTTCCGCAGAATATCAACTATGCGGTTAAGTCCAATTACCTGATGGAATTGTTGTCGACGGACGAAAACATCCGCTCAATGGTGACCGTGGCCAATTCGGACAAGACCCTGCCGCTCACGACGCTGGTGGCGCGGGCGGAAAGATCGATCGTGTTCATCGTGGTCAAGACGGCAGAGGAGGAGGAAACCGGTGCTCCTGCCTCAGCGCCGCCCTCCGACGTGCCCAGGTTCGTGGCCGATGCCAAAGCCGCCGAATACTTCAGGCTCGGGAGCGAGGCCTACCGGCAGCAGGACTATACGAAGGCATTGCTGTACTTCGGCTCGGCTGGCACCCTGGGCCATGCCGAGGCGCAGCGTTATACGGGTGACATCTACTACAAGGGCCAGGGCACGCCGCAGAACTATGCGGAGGCCTATGGCTGGTACCGCAAGGCGGCTGAGCAGGGCAATGTAATAGGGCAAGCCTGGACCGGGCTCATGCTGCAGATAGGTCGCGGGACTGCCAAGAACGAGGCGGGGGCCGCACGGTGGTACCTGCTGGCGGCCGAGCAGGGGAACGATTTCTCCCAGGAAAAACTTGGCTTTCTGTACTACAACGGCTATGGCGTTGCCAAGGATCCGGTCAAATCTGCCCAATGGCTCAGAAAGGCAGCCGATCAAGGCATGACCGCTTCCCAGGCATGGCTGGGACACATGTATTTGCACGGTATAGGACTCACGAAAGACTATGCGCAGGCATTGAACTGGCTGCAAAAATCTCCCGGGCAGCGGGAGATGGTCGGACAGTTCGACCTTGGGCTGCTCTATGCAAATGGCTGGGGCGTGGCACAGGATGACGCCGAAGCTCTCAAATGGCTTCGCCGCTCGGCGGACCAGGGGTTGGCGGAGGCTCAAAATTACGTTGGTGTCATGTATGCGAACGGTCGCGGTGTAGGCCGGGACGATGCTGAGGCGGTCGCATGGTTTACGCGTGCGGCGGACCAGGGTTTGGCGGTTGCACAGCGCAATCTTGGATTTCGTTATGCCTCCGGCGTAGGGGTGGCGAAAAACATCGCTGAAGCCACCAAATGGTATGAGAAGGCTTCAAAGCAGGGCGATACGGTCGCCCAGGCGAAGTTGAAAGAACTTGTCGAGGGCGCAAAACAGGTTTCGCAGGCAGTGTCCGTTGCTGCCGCGGCGCCGGCCCCGCAGCCGTCCGCCATCGGCGTGATCTCGCAGGTCAATACAGCTTATGGATTCGCTATCGTCTCCGTCAGCGGTCCGGTGCCGATCGGTGCCGGCCTGCTCGTCGATGCCAGGGGCCGACGGCTTTCCGGCATAGCCGAAAAGCAATCGGGCGGCGAGTTGTCGATCACCCTGGAAGGGCAAACCATCGGCTCGGATCTTGTGGGCGCACGCGTCTACGTGAAATGAGATGAAAGCCGTAGTGAAAACACATGAAGAATAATTTCACCATCCTGGCTGCTGTGTTGCTCCTGCCGCTGGCGGGATGCGTAAACCGCGTGCCGGTGGATGCCAAGCTGGCGGCGCTGATCCCTCGTTCGGCTGCGTTGAAGATCCTGTCCCAGAACCTGAGCGCCGAGTGGGTCGCCACGCCCTACGTGGAGAAGTACGGCATGTGCAATCCGAAGGGCGGCAGGGAGAGCATCGTATTTTCCGACATCAAGGGCATCATGCACGTCCCGGCGACCAAGGAGATCGTCATTCTCAAGGAGAGGGGCGCGATAGGCGTACTCGGCGTGGGCTCATGCTTCGAACAGGTCATTTTTCCCATGGAGAGTGCCTCGGCCGCAGAGGAAACGACGACGGCCTTGCGATCGCTGGGTGCCTGTACCAGCCCGAAGTCATTTTTCTGTTGAGATGGATATGCAGGCCGGCGGCCAGGCCGACTGGTGCATCTCGCGCCGGCCCCTGCGCCTGGCTTGCTGACGGCCGCGCCGCGCGGAAGTCCTAGCGGTCGCCGGTCACCGGCACGGGCACCGGCTGGTCGCCACCGACCCAGCGGTAGACCACACCGGCCAGGGCTGCACCGACGATAGGCGCCACCCAGAACAGCCACAGCTGCGACAGCGCCCAGCCGCCGGCGAAAAGCGCGGGGCCGGTGCTGCGGGCCGGATTCACCGAGGTATTGGTCACCGGGATGCTGACCAGGTGGATCAGCGTCAGGCACAGGCCGATGGCCAGGGGCGCGAAGCCCTTGGGCGCGTTGCCGTGCGTGGCGCCCAGGATCACGAAGAGGAAACCGAAGGTCATCACCACCTCGGCCACCAGGCAGGCCAGCAGGGTGTAGCCGCCCGGCGAGTGTTCGCCATAGCCGTTGGAGGCGAACCCCGCGCTGGCGTCGAAGCCGGCATGGCCGCTGGCGATGACGTAGAGGATGCCGGCCCCTGCGATGGCGCCCAGCACCTGGGCGACGATGTAGGGCAACAGGTCGGAGGCCGGGAAACGCCCGCCTACGCACAGGCCGACCGAGACGGCAGGGTTGAGGTGGCAGCCCGAAACATGGCCGATGGCATAGGCCATGGTCAGCACTGTGAGGCCGAAGGCCAGCGACACACCGGCGAAGCCGATGCCGAGCGCCGGGAAGGCCGCCGCCAGCACCGCGCTGCCGCAGCCGCCGAGAACGAGCCAGAGGGTACCGATGAATTCCGCCGTGAGGCGCTGGCGCATGTGCATGGAAATCTCCGTTCGGTTGAGTGGGGCCTTCGATTCCGATGCGGAGTGTGCCGCGAAAATTGCCGCTCATCCATGGCAGTCCCAAGATAACTACAGCGCAGAGACCCGGGAGGCGCCATGGCTGCTTCCACCCCCCCCGGCGGAATCGGGCCTGGTCGTTTAGTCGACCTTGATGCCGGCAGCTTTCACGACGATCTGGGCCTTGGCCGTTTCATCGACGATGAACTTGTCGAACTGGGCCGAGGGCATGGTGAAAGGTTCGGCGCCGAGCTTGTCGAGCCGGTCCTTGAGTTCGGGGGCGTGCATGATCTTCGTCACCTCGGCCTGCAGGCGCTCCACGATGGCGTGGGGGGTCTTGGCCGGGGCGAACATGCCGACCCAGAACAGGTACTCGGAGCCCGGCACACCAGCCTCCACCGTGGTGGGCAGCTGCGGGGCCGTGCCCGAGCGCTTGGCGGTACCCACCGCCAGGCCCTTGAGTTTGCCGTCCTTGATCAGCGGCAGGGCCGACACCATGGGCGCGAAGAACCAGTCCACCCGCCCGCCCATGACCTCGGTCATGGCCTCGGGGGTGCCGCGGAAAGGCACGTGCTGGGCCTGGATGCCGGCGGCCACGCGGAACACCTCGGCGTTCATGTGGGTGGCCGAGCCGTTGCCGGCCGATGCGTAGTTGAAGGCGCCGGGCTTGGCCTTGGCCTGGGCCACCAGGTCCTTCACGTCGGTGAAATGCCCCGGGGCCACCACCAGCACATTGGGCAGGCTGGCCATGGGTGTCACGCCGGCGAAATCCTTCACCGTGTCGTAGCTCAGGTTGGGGTAGATCGAGGGGTTGACCAGGTGGCCCGCCGAGTGCACCAGCAGCGTCAGGCCGTCGGGCTGGGCCTTGGCCACCTGCGAGGCACCCAGGGTGCCGCCGGCGCCCGGCTTGTTGTCGATGATGACACTGGTGTTGAGCGCCGGGCCCAGCCGCTCGGCCACCAGGCGCGCGACGATGTCGGTGCCGCTGCCGGCCGTGAAGGGCACCACCAGGCGGATCGGCTGGCCGCGCGGCCAGTCGCTTTGTGCGTGGGCCTGGCCGAGGCAGCAAACCGCCGCGATGGCGCCGAGAACCAGTTGCCGGCGGCCGGTGAAGAAGGGGGTCATGTGTGTCTCCGTTGGAATGTTGTGGTGCGAATGAAGGACGGTGTTCAGGGCCGCAGCACCACGCGGTCGGTGCTGCCGGACAGCACCTGCCGGTAGGCTGCTTCGGCCTCGTCGAGCGTGAAGGCACGGGCGATGGGGAAGGGCTTCAGCGTGCCCCGCTCGAAGCCTTCGCGCATGGCGTCGAGCTGCTGCGTCGCCGCCACGCAGTCCAGCGACAGCGAATCGACACCCACGAAGGTGTGCATGCCGCGGTAGAAGGCGAAGATGTCGAAAGGCACGGCGCGGTGGTGGGTGGAGATGAAGATCTGCGTCGCCCCCTTGCCCATGGCCGCGTGGGCGGCCTCGAAGTAGGCGCTGCCCACGGTGTTGTAGGCGATGTCGATGCCGCGCCCGCCATTGAGTTCGCGCACGCGGGCGGCCACGTCGCCCTGGCTGGCGTCGATTACGTCCACCGGGCTGCAGGCGAAACCCTCGAACGGACCGGGCGCGCGCTGCACCGCGATCACCCGGGCGCCGGCCTGCGCGGCCAGTTGCACCGCGGCCTGGCCGACCTTGCCGTTGGCGCCCAGCACCAGCACGGTCTGGCCGGCCTGGGGCATGCCGCTGCGGCGGAAGCCTTCGTAGGCGGTGACGAAGGGCACCCCCACCGCGCCGGCCTCGTCCATCGTGATGTTGAGTGGGCGTGCGCGCAGGGCCGCCACCGGCAGCAGCAGGAAGGCCGCATGCGAGCCGTCGCGGGTGATGCCGATGTCGCCGCCCGAGCCCCAGACCTCGCGGCCCACCCATTCGGCGGGACCATCGACCACCGTGCCGGCGAAGTCGCGGCCCCCGGTGCGCGGCCAGACGGCCTGCGGCATGATGCCGATGGCGGCCTTCACGTCGCTGGGGTTGACCGCGGCGGCGCCGATGCGGACCACCGCGAAGCCAGGCTGCGGCACGGGCTGCGGCTGTGCCGTGGTGCTCAGCCGCAGGGACGCCAGGTCGGTCGCCTTGGTGTCCTGGCGCAGGGCGCGGGTGGTGGATGCCGCGGTGGGACCCGGGGAAACGGTGCTGGACAGGGAACTCATGGATGGAGGGGGTTCGCGCAGAAAAAAGAAGAAGAGGGCGAGAGGGCGGTCAGGGGATCGGCGGGCGCGGGAACTTCATCTCGCCGGGCTCCAGCACCAGTTCGCATGCCAGCGTGGCGCCGCTGCCGTCCGGCAGCACACCGAAGTGGCCGATCAGCTTGCGGGTGACACCGAAGACCGGATCGCTTTCCAGGTTCTGGTCGTCGTCGGCGAAGATCTGGCTGATGAGCACCTTGTAGCCCGGCTTGCTCACCATGAAATGCAGGTGCGCCGGGCGGTTCGGGTGGCGCACCTGGGCGCGCAGCAGTTCGCCGCAGGGGCCGTCGGTCGGCACCGGGTAGCCGGCGGGACGCACGCTGCGGAAGTGGAAACGGCCCTCGGCATCGGTCTGGAACAGGCCGCGCAGGTTCATGTCCTCCTGCTGGTCGTCCTGGTTCTCGTACAGGCCCACGGGCGAGGCCTGCCACACGTCCACCGAGGCGTCGGCCACCGGTTGGCCGTCGGCGCCGCGCACCACTCCCGTTACTTCCAGCGGCAGGCCGGGCGCGGCTGAACGCGAGATGTTGTCGCCGGGCGCACACACCGGCGCGTTGGCGCGCCAGAAGGGGCCCAGCAGCGCGGCGGTGGATTCGCCCTGCGGGTCCTGGTTGTTGATCAGCGCCACGAGTGTCGAAACACCCAGCAGGTCGGACAGCAGTACCGCCTCGTTCTTGGTGTCGCCGGTCGCCTTGCCGATGCCGACCAGGAAGCCCAGGGCGTGTTCGAGTTCTTCCTCGGTCAGTTGCACCTCCTGCACGCAGGCATGCAGGTGCCGGGTGAGCGAGGCCATGACGGTGCGCAGGCGGGCATCGGGTGCGCGTTCCATCGCCTTCAGGACGATGGGCAGCACGGAGTCGGGGGTGGTGACAATTTCCATGGGCGCCATTCTGCATGCAAACGTTTGCATTGTCGATGGTACAGAGGTCTGGATCAGCTCGGGGTTTTCCCCTTTCCGCCGGGGGCGTGCCGGGCGCGGCAGGGTCGGGGCACAATCGGCTGCAGCATGCCTGCCGCGCCCAAATCCTCTTCCGTCACCATCCGCGACGTCGCCCTGGCCGCGGGCGTCCATGTGTCCACCGTCTCGCGTGCGCTCAGTCCCGGCAAACGCGGGTTGATCAGCGCCGAGGTGCTGCGGGCGGTCGAAGATGCGGCGCAGAAGCTCGGCTACCGGCCCAACCGCGCGGCCTCGTCGCTGCGTACCGGCCGCAGCCACACCATCGGGGTGCTGCTGCCCGACATCACCAACGCGGTGTTCCCGCCCATCCTGCAGGGCATCGAGGCCAGTGCGGCGGCGCGTGGCTACTTCGTGTTCTTCGCCAACGTGGTGGACCCGGCGCTGGGCCAGCCCATCGTCGAACGCATGCTGGCGCAGCAGGTCGACGGCCTGGTGCTGGCCATCGCGGTGCGCGACGACCCGCTGGTGGACTTCATCGCCCGCGCCGGACTGCGGGCGGTGCTGGTCAACCGCGCCGACGAAACCGGGCGCCTGCCGGCGGTGGTCAGCGACGACCGGCTGGCCATGAAACTCGCGGTGGACCACCTGGTCGGCCTGGGGCACCGCCGCATCGGCCACCTGGCCGGACCGCAGAACCTGCCCACCGGCGTCGGCCGGCGCCAGGGCGTGGAGCAGGCGCTGCACGACCAGGGCCTGGTCCTGGCGGGTTCGGTGGAGTGCGCCAGCTACAGCCGCGAAGCCGGCCAGAAGGCCATGCGCGAGATGCTGCAGCAGGGCGACCTGCCGCAGGCCATCGTCTGCTGCAACGACCTGGTCGCACTCGGTGCCTACGACACGCTGCGCGCGGCCGGCATCGACGTGCCGGGGCAGTTGTCCATCACCGGCCACAACGACATGCCGCTGGTCGACATGGTCGATCCGCCGCTCACCACCATCCGCCTGCCGCACCGCGAACTGGGCTGGCGCGCCGCCGAGATGCTGTTCGACGAGATCGACGGCCAGGCGCAGACCCCGTCGACCGTGGTGCTGCGTCCCGAACTCGTGGTGCGGGCCTCGACACGCGGCGTGTCCCGGCCGGCTGGCGGCGGCAAGGCGCGCGCGGGCTAGCCCCGGGGGGCCGTGGTGGCGCCTGGGCCACGCCGGCACGGCGGGCTCAGAAGCGCTTGAGTTCCGCCACCATCTCCAGCAGCAGGGGCCCGATCTCGTTTTCCAGCATGCCCGGGCGCACCAGGTGGGCGTGCAGCACGCAGTTGAAGACGAAGAGTTCGCCCTGCGCGCTCTCGCGGTAGGCCGCGCCCACGGTGCATACGTCGGGCCGGTATTCGCCGTAGGAGTAGCAGAAGCCCAGCTTCTTCCACTCCCCGATCATGTGCTGCGCCGCGGCACCGTACCTGTCCCAGTGCACCGGCGTCTTCACCCGGATTTCGTTGACCAGCGTCTCGCGTTCCTCGGGGCTGCAGGCCGCGAGGAAGGCGCGTCCGTTGGCGCCCGCGATCAGCGGGTGCGACATGCCGATGTCCGACAGTTGCTGCGAGCGGATCGACTTGCTGCGGCTGGTTTCCACGTAGACGATGCTGAGCCGGTCGCGCATGCCCAGCGACACCGAACCACCGATCTTGTCGGCCAGCCGCCGCATCGGAAAACGCACCACCTGCCGCAGCGATATGTTGGCCAGCAGCGGGTAGGCCAGCGTCAGCACCGCGGTGCCGAGCTGGTACTTGCCGGTGGCCCGGTCGGTCTGCAGGTAGCCAAGCTGCGACAGGGTGTAGGTGAAGCGCGAGATGGTCGGTTTGGGCAGGCCGGTACGGTCGGATAGTTCACGGTTGCCCAGCACCGGCTGCTCGGGCGTGAAGCAGCGCAGGATTTCCAGCCCGCGCGCCAGTGTGCTGGCGAACTGCCGGTCGGTGCCGCCATCGGGTTCGGGTATCGGTGCGGGCATAGGGTCTACCCGGTGAAAACCGGGCGCGGTATTTTGATATGCAAAACAGTGTTCAGCATATCAAAACAGGCGCAGACGCCACAAGAGGCCGTGGCTAGTATCGCGGCACCCCAACAGGAGACAAACCCATGCGCCATGCCTGGACCTGGATCAAGGCCACTTTGCTGGCCGCCACCGTGGCGCTGCTGCCGCAAGCGCCGGCCCTTGCCGCTGACTTTCCGGTGCGGCCCATCCGCATCATCGTGCCCTTCCCGCCGGGTGGCATCACCGACGTGATCGCCCGCCAGGTTGCCAAGGGGCTGGGTGACCGGCTGGGGCAGAGCGTGGTCATCGACAACAAGCCCAGCGCCGGCCACGTGCTGAGCCTGCAGCTCGCGGCCCAGGCACAGCCCGACGGCTACACCATCCTGCTGGGCTCCAACACCGGCTTCACCGTCACGCCGCACGTCTACCAGAACCTCGGCGTAGACGTCACCAGCTTTCCCATCATCGCGCCCATCAACACCGCGCCCACCGTGCTGCTGGCGCGGCCGGACTTCCTGGCCAATAACATGGAAGAGCTGGTCAAGCTCGCCAAGGCCCGTCCGGGGGTGCTCAACTACGGCTCCTTCGGCGTGGGCACCAGTGCGCACCTGGGCATGGAAATCTTCAAGCGCGACACCGGCATCGAGATCACGCACATTCCCTACAAGGGCGACGCGCCGGCCATCCTGGCCCTGCTGTCCAAGGAGGTCGACGTGGCCTTCGTCACCCTGTTCAGTTCGCAGAAACGCATCATCGCCGGTGAATTCAAGGCGCTGGGCGTGTTGCAGGCCGCGCGCATCACGAATTTCCCGAACACCATCCAGACCACGGTGGAGGCGGGCTCGAAGAACGCCGACATGCCGGTGTGGATCGCCTTCTTCGCACCACCGAAGACACCGCCCGACATCGTGAAGAAGCTGGAGGAGGCTACCCGCGCCGTCACCGGCTCGACCGAGTTCCGCGACTTCCTGCGCGAGCGCGGTAGCGCGCCGATGGAGATGGACAACGGCCAGCTGGCGCAGTTCATCAAGGCGCAGTCCAGCCGCATCGCGCCCATCGTCAAGGCCATCGGGCTGAGCCCGGAGTAAGCGGCAACCGCTCCGGCTCCGTCGCTGCCTTCACGCCTTCGGGCCCCCTACCGCCGGCATGCCGGCCTGGACGGACACGTCCGCAAGAAAGGAAGTTTTCCCCATGCGAGTCATCATTGCCGGCTATGGCATCGGCGGCGCGGCCCTGGCCCTGGCCCTGCAGCGCTTCGGTATCGACTGCACCGTGCTGGAACAGGCGCGCCAGCTCCAGGAGGTGGGCGCCGGGGTGCAGCTCAGCCCCAACGGCCTGGGCGTGCTCGACAAGCTCGGTGTGCTGGAGCCGCTCAAGCGGGTGGCATTCGAGCCGCGCGAGCTGCTCTACCGGGACTGGCAGACCGGCGAGGTGCTGATGAACAGCCCACTCATGCCGCAGATCCAGCAGCATTTCGGCGCGCCCTACTTCCATGCGCACCGGGCCGACCTGCTGGCCGTGCTGCGTGAACCTCTGGAAGCCCGGCGGGTGGCGCTGGGTCGCAAGATCCGCTCGGTGGAGCAGGTGGGCGACAAGGTGTTGGCCCACCTGGAAGACGGTTCGGTGGAAGAGGGCGACATCCTCATCGCCGCCGACGGCATCCACTCGCTGGTGCGCGGCCAGGTGTTCCAGGCCGATGCGCCGCAGTCCTCGGGCTGCATCGCCTGGCGCGGCCTGGTGGATGTGCAGGCGGCCGCGCACCTGGCCATCGCGCCCTCGGCCCACGTCTGGATGGGACCGGGCTACAGCGTCGTCATCTACTACGTGTCGGGCGGCCGCAAGATCAACTGGATCTGCATCGGCAGTTCGCCCAAGGAGCGGGCCGAGTCCTGGTCCGCCACCACCACCGCGGCCGAGGTGCTGGACATCTACCAGGGCTGGAACCGCGAGGTGCGCGACCTGATCGGCCTGACCGAAAAGCCCTTTGTCACCGCGCTGTACGACCGGGCGCCGCTGGCCAGCTGGGTCAAGGGCCGCATCGCGCTGATGGGCGATGCCGCGCATGCCATGCTGCCCTACCACGCCCAGGGCGCGGTGCAGAGCCTGGAAGACGCCTGGGTGCTGGCCGAACTGCTCGACCTGTCCCGGGGCGTGGACCTGCCCGGCACGCTGGAGCGTTATGCCGCGCTGCGCATGGACCGCACCACCCGCATCCAGGCGCAGTCGCGCGTGGCCGAGCGCCGCTTCCACATGAGCGACCCGATCGAGGTGGCCGAACGCAACGACCGCATGCGCAAGTACGACGCGAAGTTCAAGGGCGCCTACCTGCCGCAGCAGGAATGGCTGTTCGGCTACGACGCGCACCTGGCCGCCACCGGCCAGGACGACAAGTGGCGCGCCCTGCGCCCCTGGTGAGCAGCCGGGCATCCGAAGCACCGGCATGCACGACGACAACACCGCGGAGACCAATATGAACTACCAGCACATCCTCTATGAAACCACCGGCCCGGTGGCCCGCATCTGGCACAACCGGCCCGCGGCGCGCAACGCCGAAAGCCAGGGCCTACTGGAGGAACTCGACGATGCGCTGAAGGCCGCCACGGCCGACGACGCGGTGAAGGTCATCGTCATCGCCGGCAAGGGCGACCACTTCTCCGCAGGCCACGACCTGAAGGAGGCCACCGCCAAACGCAGCCACTTCACGGTGGAGCAGCGCTGGGAGTTCGAGAGCCGGGTGTACTTCGGCTACGCGATGAACATCTGGGACTGCCCCAAGCCGACCATCGCCCAGGTCAGCGGCGCCTGCATCGCGGGTGGTTTCATGGTGGCCAACATGTGCGACCTGGTGGTGACGTCGGAAGACGCCTTCTTCTCCGACCCTGTCTGCCACACGCTGGGCGCGGCGGCGGTGGAAGTGCTGATCCATCCCTGGGTCATGGGCGCGCGCAAGGCCAAGGAGTTCCTCTTCATGGGCAGCCGCATGTCGGCGCAAGAAGCGCTCGACGTGGGCATGGTCAACAAGGTGTTCGCCCGCGCCGACCTGGACCGGGAAACCGACGCCATGGCCCAGCACATCGCGCGCTGCGATCCGTTCGCGCTGAAGCTGGTCAAGCGTTCCATCAACCGCGGCATGGACATGCAGGGCCTGCGCAGTGCGATGAATGCGCACTTCGACACGCACCAGCTGAGCCACCTGTCCGAAGGTTTCAGCAGGCAGCGTGCCGAGGGCATGGACAAGGCCATCCAGCGCGCGGCCCAGGCCAAGTCCTGACGGCAGCCATGTCGCAGGCGCAACTCGATTCCATCATCGACGGCTTCGGCCGGCTGTATGCCGGCTGGGGCCACGACACGGGCATCGCCGACATGCGCAGCCAGTGGGAAGCCTTCCTCGCGGCGCCGCACGCCGAGGCCGTTACGGCGGACATTGACGCCGATGGCGTCGCTTGCCGCTGGGTCGTGGCGCCGGGTGCCGGCCCGGCTGCATATGGGCATCCGCATGCGGACACGAAGGGCGATGGCGTCATCCTGTTCCTGCACGGCGGCGGCTACCAGATCGGCTCCACGGCCTCGCACCACAACGCCATGGCGCGGCTTTCCGCCAGCAGCGGTTGCCGGGTGCTGGGCGTGGACTACCGGCGTGCGCCCGAACACCGCTTTCCGGCGCCGGTGGAAGATGCCCTGGCGGCCTGGCACTGGCTGCTGGGGCAAGGCTTTGCCGCCGGGCGCATCGCCCTGTGCGGCGATTCCGCCGGCGGTGGCCTGGCGCTGGCCCTGCTGGTGTCCCTGCGCGACACCGGGCTGCCGCTGCCCGCCGCCGCCGTGCTGATGTCGCCGTGGGCCGACATGGAGGCCTCGGGCGCCTCCTATGCCACGCATGCGGCGCGGGACCCGGTCACCCAGCGGGCGGTGATCCAGCGCATGGCGCGTGCCTACATGGGCAAAGGGGTCGATCTGCGGCACCCGCTGGCCTCGCCCCTGCATGCCGAGCTGGCAGGCCTGCCGCCGGTGCTGGTGCAGGTGGGCGAGCGCGAGGTGCTGCTCGACGATGCCACTGGGCTGGCGGACCGCCTGCGGCAGGCCGGTGGCGACGTACGCCTGGCCATCTGGCAGGGCATGGTGCACACCTTCCAGCTGTTCACCGGCCGGCTCGACGAAGCCGATGCCGCCCTCGACGAGGCGGCGCTTTTCCTGCGCTCCGCTTTTCCTTCACCGCAAGACACCACGCCATGACCAAGCAGAAAACCCTGGGCCACATCAAGGTGCTCGACCTCAGCCGCGTGCTGGCCGGCCCCTGGGCCACGCAGAACCTGGCCGACATGGGGGCCGAGGTGATCAAGGTGGAGCGGCCCGGCCTGGGCGACGACCTGCGTGCCTGGGGCCCGCCCTTCCTCAAGGATGCCGAGGGCCGGGACACGAAGGACTCGGCCTATTTCCTCGCGGCCAACCGCGGCAAGAAATCCATCACGCTCGACATCGCCACCCCCGAAGGCCAGCAGATCGTGCGCGACCTGGTGGCCGACGCCGACGTGCTGGTCGAGAACTACAAGGTCGGCACGCTGGCGCGCTACGGCCTGGGCTGGGAAGACCTGCGCAGCATCAACCCGCGCCTGGTCTACTGCTCGCTGACCGGTTTCGGCCAGTCGGGCCCCTATGCGCCGCTGCCGGGCTACGACTACGTCTTCCAGGGCATGGGCGGGCTGATGAGCATCACCGGCCTGCCCGACGGCGAGCCGGGTGGCGGTCCGCTGAAGACGGGCATTCCCATCACCGACATGGTGACAGGCCTGTACGCCACCACCGCCATCCTGGCGGCGCTGGAACACCGCAACGTCAGCGGCGAGGGCCAGCAGATCGACGTGGCGCTGATGGACTGCCTGGTCGGTGTCATGGGCTGCGCGGTGATGAACTACTTCCTCTCCGGCAAGCTGCCGCAGCGGCTGGGCAACACCCACTCCAACATGGTGCCCTACCAGGTGTTCCGCTGCCGCGAGGGCGACGTCATCGTGGCCGTCGGCAACGACACGCAGTACGTGGCCTTCTGCGCGGTGGTCGGGCACCCGGAGTGGGCGACGGACCCGCGCTTCGTGTCCTCCGCGCAGCGCAGCCGCAACCGCGACCAGCTGATTCCCCTGGCGGCCGAGGCCATGCTGGCGCGGCCCATGGCCGAATGGGTGGAGCTGCTGGAAGCTGCCAACGTGCCCTGCGGTCCCATCAACGACCTGCAGCAGGTGTTCGAAGACCCGCAGGTGCAGCACCGCGGCCTGCGTTTCACCCAGCCGCACAGCGCCGGTGTCGAGGCGCCTGGCGTGGCCAATCCGATCCACTTCTCGGGCTCGCCCATCGCCTACACCCGTGCCTCGCCGCTGCTCGGCGAGCACACCGACGAGGTGCTGGCCGGCCGGCTCGGCCTGCCGGCCGAGCGCATCGCGCAACTGCGGCAGAAGCGGGTGGTGTGAGATGGCGGTGCTGCTGTACGAACGTGCAGGTGCCACGGCAATACTCACCCTGAATCGCCCGCGGCAGCGCAATGCGCTGGACGATGACCTGCGCGCAGCCCTGGCCGAGGCGATAGCCGCGGTGCGCGACGATGCTTCGGTGAAGGCCGTGGTGCTGGCCGGCGCGGGCGGCCATTTCTGCGCGGGCGGCGACGTCAAGGCCATGGCCGCGCAACCGGATGGCGCCGGCAGTGTGTTCCTGCCGCGCCAGCGCATGCAGGCCCTGCAGCGCTGGTTCGACACGCTGGTGGACCTGGAGAAACCGGTCATCGCCGCGGTGGAGGGCGCCGCCTTCGGCGCCGGGCTGTCGCTGGCCCTGGCCGCCGACTTCGTGCTGGCCGCGCCGGGCGCGGTATTCAGCGCTGTTTTTGCGCGGGTGGGCCTGGTGCCCGATGCCGGGGCCATGTACCTGCTGCCGCGTGCGGTGGGCCTGTCGCGCGCCAAGGAACTGGTGTTCACCGGCCGCGAGGTGTCGGCGCAGGAGGCGGCTGATATCGGCCTGGCGCATGCCGTCTCGCAAGGCGACGTGCGGGCCGATGCGCTGGCGCTCGCGGCGCGCTTCCACGCGGCGCCGACCGAGGCCCTGGGTTTGGCCAAGGCGGTGATGAACCGCGCCTTCGAGACCGAACGCGGCAGCATCTACGCCCAGGAAGCGCTGGCGCAGGCCGTGTGCCGCCAGAGTGCGTTCCACCAGGATGCGGTGCAGCGCTTCGCCGAGCGCCGCCCGGCCGCCTGGCGCTGGGACGCGTCTGCCGCCGGCCTTATTCCGGCTTCAGCCCTGCCGCTTTGACGGTGGCGCCCCAGCGGCGGATTTCCTCGCCGAGGAACACCCCGTACTGCGCCGGCGGCATCCAGCGGATCTCGGCGTCGGTGGCGGCGATCTTGGCCCGCAGGTCCGGGTCCTGCAGCGACTTGTCGAGGGCCGCGGCGAGTTTGGCCACGATCTCGGGCGGCGTGTGGGCCGGGGCCATGAAACCCGACCAGGCGCCCAGTTCCATGCCGGGCTTCACCGTCTCGGACAGCGTCGGCACCCCGGGGATGGAGTCGATGCGTTTCAGGCTGGTCACGGCCAGGCCCTTGAGCTTCTTTTCCTTGAGGTGCGGAATGATGGCGTTGGCGTTACCCGCGTAGAACTGGATGTGGCCGCCCAGCAGGTCGGTCAGGGCCGGTGCCTCGCTTTTGTACGGCACATGCACCGCCTGGGTGCCGGTGGCATTGAGGATCTGCGCAGCGGCCAGGTGGGTGATGTTGCCGGCGCCGGACGACCCGAAACTCAGCTGCCCGGGGTGCGCCCTGAGGTAGGCGGTGAACTCCTTCATGTTGGAAAACGGCGCATCCGGGCTGGCCACCAGCACCAGCGGAATGCTGGCCGTGAGCGCCACCGGCACCAGGTCCTTCATCACGTCGTAGCCCAGGTGCGCGTACAGCGCCGGGCTGATGGCGATGGACGAGGTGTTGTAGAGCAGCGTATAGCCATCGGCCGGCGCCTTGGCTACCGCCTCGCCGGCGATGTTGGCATTGGCCCCGGGCCGGTTGTCCACGATCACCGGCACGCCCAGGGTGTCCGACAGCTTGGCGCTGATGGCGCGCACCACCGCGTCGGTGCCACCGCCAGCGGCGAAACCGAAGATGACCTTGATCGGCCGGCTGGGGTAGGGCGCCGGCTGCGCATGGGAGGGCGCGGCTGCCAGGCAGGCCAGCAGGGATGCGGCCCCTAGGAGGGTGCGTCGGGTCGGGGTTTGGGGCATGGAATGTCGAGGAAGGGGAGGAATTCAAGAAACCGCTTACTCATTATGAAACCTCCTATCTTTTCGTAGCATGCGGGTCATCCCGTAGAGTAGTCTGCATATTTGGGTTTTCCCTAGGAAGAGAAGATTCCCACTGAATATGCCATTGCAGAAACCGGTTTCTCAACTATGATCCGGCATTTTACGCGCAGCCGCCCATTGGCGCGCCCATCCGCACCAGGAGCTTGTCCCATGGCTTTTCCCGTTTCGGCCCGCAGGGGCCGCCGTCTGTTGGTGGCACTCGCCGCGCTCGCCTGTGCCGGCGCGGCCTTGGCCCAGGACTACCCCAACCGTCCCATCCGCATGCTGGTGGGTTTCCCACCCGGTGGTGGGGTGGACATTGCCGCACGCCTCATCGCCAATGAACTGCAGAAGACGCTGGGCCAGGCGATCACGGTGGAAAACCGCTCGGGTGCGGCCGGCAACATCGCCACCGATGCGGTCGCCAAGGCGGCGCCCGATGGCTACACCCTGCTGATGGGCAATACCGGCTCGCTCAGCATCAACCCGGCGCTCTACCCCAAGCTGTCCTTCGACGTAGTGCACGACCTGGCGCCCGTGGGGCTGGTGTCGAATGCACCGCTGGTGGTGCTGGTGCACCCTTCGCAGCCGGCGAAGACCCTGAAGGAACTGATGGCCACCGCCAAGGCGGGCAAGGGCAAGATCGACTTCGGCACCGGCGGTGCCGGCAGCATCGCCCACCTGAGCTTCGCGCTGCTCAACTCCGAAGTCGGTGCGGATATGGTGCACGTGCCCTACCGCGGCGGCTCGCCGGCGGTGACCGACCTGGTGGCCGGCCAGCTCCAGGTGGTGATCGAGGGGGTGCCGATCGCCGCGCCCTTCCTCAAGGCCGGCCGCCTGCGTGCGTTGGCCGTGACCTCGGCCGAACGTTCGCCGCTGCTGCCCGACGTGCCCACCGCGGCCGAGGCCGGTTACCCCAGCTTCACCACCACCGCCTGGTACGGCGTGATGGCACCGGCCGGTACACCGGCGCCCATCATCGCCAGGCTCAATGCCGCCATCAACACCGCGCTGCGCGACCCGGCCCTGCGCGAGAAGTTCGCGCAGCAGGGCTCCGACGTGGCCGGCGGCACACCCGAGCAGCTGGGCAGTTTCCTCAAAAAGGAACTGGCCCGCTGGGCCAAGGCCGTCAAGGTTTCCGGAGCCAAGATTGACTGAGGCCCCCAAACAGGGCCTGGCCCGCGGCCTGACCAACTACGGCGACGCCGATTTCTCCCTCTACCTGCGCCGCACCTTCGGCCAGCAGGCGGGATATTCGCTGGACATGCTCAAGCGCCCGGTGGTGGGCATCGCCCAGTCCACCAGCGGCTTCAACCCCTGCCACCGCAATTTTCCCGAGCTGATCGAGGCCATCAAACGCGGCGTGCTGGCCGCCGGCGGCCTGCCGCTGGACTTCCCGACCATCTCGCTGGGTGAATCCTTCACCAGCCCGACGACGATGAAGTTCCGCAACCTCATGTCGATGGACGTGGAGGAAATGATCCGCGCCCAGCCCATGGATTCGGTGGTGCTGCTGGGCGGCTGCGACAAGACCGTGCCGGCCCTGCTGATGGGCGCGGCTTCGGCCGACGTGCCGGCCATCCAGCTGGTGCCCGGCCCGATGTTGCCCATGCCCTTCGAGGGCGAACGCCTGGGCGCCTGCACCGACTGCCGGCGTTTCTGGGGCAAGTTCCGCGGCGGCGAGATATCGCAGGAAAAGATCCAGATCATCGAAGGCAAGCTCGCCGCCACCGCCGGCACCTGCAGTGTCATGGGTACGGCCAGCACCATGGCCTCCATCGCCGAGGCGCTGGGCATGTCGCTGCCCGGCACCGCCGCTATTCCCGCGGTGCACTCGGACCGCCTGCGCGCGGCCGAGGCCACCGGCCGGCGCGCGGTGGAGCTGGCGCTGAACCCGCTGCGGCCGAGCCAGATCATCACCGAAAAATCGGTGGAGAACGCACTGCGTATCCTGCTGTCCATCGGCGGCTCGACCAACGCGCTGATCCACCTCACGGCCATCGCCGGGCGGCTCGGCATCGACATCTCGCTGCGCCGGCTCAACGAACTATCCGACACCACGCCGGTGCTGGTGGACCTCAAGCCCACCGGCCAGTTCTACATGGCCGACCTGCATGCGGCCGGCGGCATCGGCGCGGTGCTGCGTGAACTCCGGCACCTGCTGCACCTGGACTGCATGACGGTGACCGGCGAGACGCTGGGCCAGCGCCTGGAAGGCGAGTCGCCCTGGGTGGACCGTGCGGTGGTGAGGGCTTTCGGCGACCCGATCTACCCCGAGGGCGGGCTGGTGGCGCTGTTCGGCACGCTGGCGCCCAAGGGCTGCATCCTCAAGCGCTCGGCGGCCGACCCGGCGCTGTTCGAACGCACCGGGCGCGCGGTGGTGTTCAGTTCGCTGGAAGACGTGGCAGCGCGTATCGATTCACCCGACCTCGACGTGACGGCCGACGACTTCCTGGTGCTGCAGAACGCCGGACCCAAGAGCCCTTCGGGCATGCCCGAGGCCGGTTACCTGCCCATGCCGGCCAAGCTGGCCAAACAGGGCGTGAAGGACATGGTGCGCATTTCCGACGCGCGCATGAGCGGCACGGCCTATGGCACGGTGGTGCTGCACGTATCGCCCGAGGCATCGGTCGGCGGCCCGCTGGCGCTGGTGCAGAGCGGCGACATGATCCGCCTGTCGGTGAAGGAGGCACGCATCGACCTGCTGGTGGACGAGGCTGAGTTGGTCACTCGCCGCGCCGCCCTGCCGCCGCCTCCGGCACCGCCCAAGCGCGGTTATGGCAAGCTGTATTTCGAGAGCACGCTGCAGGCCGAAGAGGGCTGCGATTTCGACTTCCTGCGCAGCAGCAGGGACTAAAAGGAACACACCATGGATCTGGGAATCAGGAACAAGACGGCGCTGGTACTAGGCGCCGGTGGCGGCCTCGGCGGGGCCATCGCCGCCGCACTGGCGGCCGAAGGCGTGAAGCTGGCCCTGGCCGACGTCAGCGCCGAGGCGCTGGCCACCACGCAGAAAACCGTGGAGGCCGCCGGCGCACAGGCCATCAGCCTGGTCTGGGACCTGGCCGACCTGGGCGCCATCGACGCCCACATCACCCGTATCGAGGCCGAACTCGGCCCGGTCGATATCCTCGTCAACAACACCGGCGGCCCGCCGCCCACCACCGCCTCGGGCCAGAGCGCCGAACTCTGGGAAAAACACTTCCAGTCCATGGTGCTGTCGGTCATCCAGATCACCGACCGGGTGCTGCCCGGCATGCGCCAGCGTAAGTGGGGCCGTATCGTCACCAGTACCTCGTCGGGCGTGGTGGCGCCGATTGCCAACCTCGGCATCTCCAATGCCCTGCGCATGACCCTCGTCGGCTGGTCCAAGACCCTGGCGCGTGAAGTCGGCCAGGACGGCATCACCAGCAACATCGTGCTGCCCGGTCGCATCGCCACCGGGCGTATCCGTTTCCTGGACGAACAGAAGGCCAAGCGCGAGAACCGCAGCGTGGAGGCCGTAAGCACCGAAAGCACCGCCAGCATCCCGCTGGGCCGCTACGGCGAACCCGAGGAATACGGCAAGGTCGTGGCCTTCCTGGCCAGCACTGCCGCCTCGTACCTGACCGGCTCGGTGATCCGCGTCGATGGCGGGCTGATCGCGAGCGTGTGAGCATGGAACCCGCCGCCACGCCCAATCCGTCCCTGGTGCTGGACCCGCAGGTCGCCGCCGTGCTGCGCACCGTGTCCACCGCCACCATCACCACCGTCCTGTTCAAGAAGGGTCTGCGTAATGTGTGGATGCGCGGCCCGCGGCCGCTGGCGGCCGGCCAGTTGCGCACCGTAGGCCGGGCCTTCACCATGCGTTTCGTGCCGGCGCGCGAAGACCTCTCCAGCCCGCAGGCATGGTCGTCGCCGCGCTCCACCCGCGTCGCCATCGAGGACATGCCCGAGGGCAGTTTTGTGGTGGCCGATGCCATGGGGGTGACCGATGCCGGCATCCTGGGCGATATCCTGTGCGCGCGTATGGCGCGCCGCGGTGTGGTGGGCTTGGTGACCGACGGTGTCATCCGCGACATTGCAGGGGTGCTCTCCACCGGCCTGCCGGTGTGGTCGCAGGGCACGGCGGCGCCGGCGGCGGTCAACAGCCTGACCTTCGTCAACTGGCAAGACCCGGTGGCCTGTGGCGGCGTGGCGGTGTTCCCGGGCGAGATCGTGGTGGCCGACGACGACGGCGCGGTGCTGATCCCCGATGCCTACCTGGACGACGTGCTGGCCGCCGGGACCGACCAGGAACAGCTGGAGGCCTGGATCCTCGACGAGGTCAAGGGTGGCGCGCCGCTGCTGGGGCTGTACCCGCCCAACGCCGACAGCCTGGCGCGCTACGAGAAGCAGCGCAAGTCCTGAGCGAGACGGCCGGCTGGCAGAATGGCCCCGCCGGCGTTGGGCCGGCAGGAGACCCCCGCGCATGAGTACTTCCGGCAGTGGAGCCGACGACCCCAAGCCGCCCCGGCAGCGCCTGCCGCGCCCGCGCGGCGGCGGCGCCACGGTGCGCGACGTGGCGGCCGCGGCCGGCGTCTCCGTCGCCACCGTCTCTCGGGTGCTGAACGGCAAGGCCAGCGTTGCGCCGGGCCTGCGCGAGACGGTGCAGCAGGCGGCGCTGCAGCTCAGCTACACGCCCCATGCCGCGGCCAAGGCCCTGGCCTCGCAGCGTTTCATGACCATCGGCGCGATCGTGCCGACGCTGGAAGACCCGAACTTCGCCGTGGGCGTGGCGGCCCTGCAGCAGCGCCTGAACCAGGGCGGCTACACCTTGCTGCTGGCGAGTTCCAACTACGACCCCGAGGAGGAGTTTCGCCAGGTGCAGGCCATGGCGGCGCATGGCGTGGCCGGCCTGATGCTGGTGGGGGCCCGGCGCGCGCCCGCCGTGTACCAGCTGCTGGAGGCCAAGAAGACGCCCTACATCAACACCTGGGTGCTCGACGGCGCGCACCCCTGCGTGGGTTTCGACAACCATGCCATCGGCCGCACGGTCGCCAACTACCTGCTCGACCTGGGGCATACCGAGTTCGGTGTCATTGCCCAGCACTCACCCAACAGCGACCGCGCCGCCAGCCGCGTGGCCGGGGTGCGCGAGGCGCTGGGCGCGCGTGGCATCGCGCTGTCGCAGGAGCGGCTGATCGAACGCTCGCACAAGATCATCGACGGCCAACTGGCGCTGCGCATGATGCTGCAGTCGCCGCGACCGCCCACGGCGGTGATCTGCGGCACCGACACCCTGGCCTTCGGCGCCATCGTCGAGGCGCTGGACCAGGGCCTGCGGGTGCCGCAGGACCTGTCGGTCACCGGCATCAACGACGTGGAATTCGCCGCCCACCTGGCGCCGCCGCTGACCACCATCCGCCTGCCGGCCGAGGAGGTCGGCGCACGGGCGGCCGAGTACCTCATCGGCTGCATCGACGGCGAGGCCGTCGTGACCCGTACCCCCATCCCGTTCAGCCTGATCGTGCGGGGCAGCACGGCCCGGCCGGGACGGCCTGCGCCGGCCGCCGTGGCCGGGCCGCGCTGAGGCCGCATGGCGCGGGATTCCGTGTCTGCCGCCAAACCGGTCATACTGCCAATTTGTCCGACGAGCTGGAAATGACCGAACCCACGACTTTCCACCATGGCCGCTACCAGCTGTCCTGCAGCGTCCGTGTGCTGGCCAACGGGCGTTTCCTTCCCGAACTCGTCATCACCCGGGATGCCTGGCCGAGCCGGCCGCGGTCCATCGCCATGGAAAAGGGTGATTTCGCGGTCGAGTACGAGGCCATCGAGGCCGCGCGGCTCTGGGGCATCGAGTGGATCGCCAACTACGGCTGAGGTGCCCGGCGCCATAAAAAAAGCCGCCCGAAGGCGGCCTGCGCAGCGGCTGCCGGGGCCTTATTCGGTGTCGGCCGACACTTCCTGCGTGCGGCGGTTGTATTTCAGGGTGATCTTGTCGACCGTGCACAGGTCGAATTCTTCCCAGATCACTTCCGACGCGTCGTCGTCGAACACGACCTTCAGGTCTTGTTTGCAGCTGGCGGCATCGGCGAACTTGAACAGGCGGGACTTGCCCTTTTCCAGCATGACATCACCCATGCGGTCCTTGCCCCACTGGTTGCGGTGGCTGGGGGAAATGTAGACCTCGCGCAGGTCGTAGCCCGTGCGGTTGACCAGGGTGAAGTCGGCGGCGCCGGCGAAGGCGGTTGAAGACACTGCCAAGGTGGTGCCGAGCAGGGCGGCGGCCGCGAGAATGGTGCGTGCTTTCATAAAAACTTCCTGGTGACGGCGATGTTGACGGTTGAGTTACCAGGGTCATTTTAAGTACATTAAGTTACATAAATAATTTTATTTGATACATTTTCTTGGTGTGCAAAGGCCGATTGGCTGGTTGGCCGCCCGGCCCATACCCCGGCCCGCCTCTCTGTTGCGGCAGGGTGGGATTTCCGTGCCACAGTCGGATCCATGAACAAGGCTTTCACCAAGGAATCCGACCAGGACGACGACGACGCGGATGCCGCGACCCCGGCGTTGCCCGCGGGTGTGCGCAACTACATGACCCGCCCGGGCTACGAACGCCTGAAGGCGGAACTGCTCACCCTGATCGACGACGAAAGGCCCAAGGTGGTGGAGGCGGTGCACTGGGCCGCCAAGAACGGCGACCGCTCGGAAAACGGCGACTACCTCTACGGCAAGAAACGCCTGCGCGAGATCGACCGGCGTGTCCGTTTCCTCACCAAACGCCTGGAAATCGCCGAAGTGGTCGACCCGGGGGTGCACGCCGGCAGCGACCAGGTGTTCTTCGGCGCCACGGTGACCTATGCCGATGCGGCGGGCGAGGAGCGCACCATCACCATCCTGGGGGTGGACGAGGCCGACAGCGCGTCGCAGCAGGTGAGCTGGGTATCACCCATCGCCCGGGCGCTGCTCAAGGCCCGTGCGGGCGATACGGTGCGCCTGGCCACCCCGGCCGGCATGCAGGACATCGAGGTGCTGGAAGTCGCCTACCCGCCGCGGTCGGCCGGCTGAAACTCGGCCGTGGGCCGGATACGCCGGGTGCGCAGCACCGAGGGTGTGCGGCCCAGGTTGCGCAGCGCGGTTTCCAGGTGGAAACGGTCGCGTACCTCGATGACAAAACGCAGGTCGGTGGTGTCGAGGTCGGCCTCGTCGCCCATGTCGACATGGGTGATGTCCACCTCGGCCTTGGCCAGTTCGGCCGATACCCGGGCCAGCACACCCTTGCGGTTGGTCACGGTGACGACGATGCCGGTCTCGAACAGGCGCACCGGCTCGTCGGTCCAGGCCACGGCGATAAAACGCTCGGCGTCCTTGTACTGGAGTTTGGTCGCCACCGCGCAGTCGGCTACATGCACCGTGAGGCCCTCGCCGCGGCCCAGGTAACCGACGATGTCGTCGCCCGGCACCGGCCGGCAGCACTTGGCGTACTGCACCGAGGCGTTTTCGCTGCCGTCCAGGATCACCGCGCCCTGCGACACGGACTCGTGCGAGGTGAAACGTTCACGCGACAGCAGCAGGGCATCGGGCCGCTCGCCGGCCTCGGTCAGCAGCACCACCAGGCGTTTGGCCACGATGCTGGCGATGCGTTTGCCCAGGCCGATGTCGGTGAGCAGCTCCGCCCGGTCGCGGCTGCCGGTGAAACGCAGCAGCTTGTCCCACAGGGGCTGGTAGGCCGGTGTCTGCTCGGGCAGGCGTTCGATGCCCTCGGCGCGCAGTGCCTGGGTCAGCAGCTTCTCGCCCAGGTCCTGGGACTCGGTCAGCTCCAGCGTCTTCAGGTAGTGGCGGATCTTGGAGCGGGCGCGTCCGGTGCGCACAAAACCCAACCAGGCCGGGTTGGGGGTGGACACCGGGGCGGTGACCACCTCGATCACGTCGCCGTTCTTCAGTTCAGTGCGCAGCGGCACCTGCTCGCCGTTGATCTTGGCCGCCACCGTGCGGTCACCCACGTTGGTGTGGATGGCGTAGGCGAAGTCGACCACGGTGGCGCCGCGCGGCAGCGCCATGATCTGGCTCTTGGGGGTGAAGACGTAGACCGCGTCGGGGAACAGGTCGACCTTGACGTGGTCCCAGAACTCGGTGGCGTCGCGGGTTTCGTGCTGGATGTCAAGCAGCGACTGCAGCCACTGCGAGCCCAGGCGCTCGGAGGCGTCGGGCTTGCTGTCGTCGGCCTTGTACAGCCAGTGGGCGGCCACGCCCGATTCGGCCACGATGTGCATCTCCTCGGTGCGCATCTGGAACTCGATGTTGATGCCCGAGGGGCCGACCACCGTGGTGTGCAGCGACTGGTAGCCGTTGACCTTGCCGATGGCGATGTGGTCCTTGAACTTGCCCGGCACCGGCTTGTACATCTGGTGCAGCAGGCCCAGCGCGGTGTAGCAGTCGGTCACGCCCGGCACGATGACACGGAAACCGTAGATGTCGGTCACCTGGGCGAAGCTCAGGTGCTTGCCGTCCATCTTGCGGTAGATGGAATACAGCGTCTTCTCGCGCCCGGCGATGCGCATGTGCATGCCGACCGAGGCGAAGGTGGCGTCCACGTCGGCCTGCACCTTCTGCAGCAGGTCGCGCCGGCGGCTGCGGGCGCGGCCCACCGCCTTGGACAGCACGCCGTGGCGCCACGGGTGCAGGTAGCGGAAGGCCAGTTCCTGCAGTTCGCGGTAGGTCTGGTTGAGCCCCAGCCGGTGCGCGATGGGCGCGTAGATGTCCAGCGTTTCCGAGGCGATGCGGCCCCACTTGGCGCGCGGCATGTCGCCCATGGTGCGCATGTTGTGGGTGCGGTCGGCCAGCTTGATGAGGATGACCCGCACGTCGCGCGCCATGGCCAGCAGCATCTTGCGGAAGGATTCGGCCTGGTTTTCCTCGCGGGTGTTGAACTGCAGCTTGTCGAGCTTGGTCAGGCCATCCACCAGTTCGGCCACGGTCGAGCCGAAACGGTCGATCAGCTCGGCCTTGGTGACGCCGCAGTCCTCCATGGCGTCGTGCAGCAGGGCGGCCATGAGGGCCTGCGCATCGAGCTTCCAGGTGGCGCACTGCGCCGCCACGGCGATCGGGTGGGTGATGTAGGGCTCGCCGCTGTTGCGCAGCTGGCCCAGGTGGGCCTCGTCGGCGAAACGGTAGGCCTGGCGCACTTGTTCGATGCCGGCGGTGCCCAGGTAGTCCAGGCTGGCGGTGAGCGTGGCAAAGCTGGCGGCCACGGCATTGGCGGCAGCCGTCCGCGATGCAGCGGTGGCTGCGCCGGCGGGAGGGCGGGGACTGGCGGGAGAGGACGATTGCAACACCGCGGTCATGCCCTTAATGTAGCGCGCAGCCAAAGGTCTTGTGCATCAGAAAGCTAAAGCACCGGCCGCTGGCCGCGAAAGTGGGCGTGTACTGGCAGCGAAATCGGGGCGCTACCGGGTGCAGGGCGGGGAAAAAAAGGCGAAAAAAAGCACCGCAGTGCGGTGCTTTTCGCGGAGGCGCGGGGCCTGCGTGTGTCTTCAGGGAACGCGCTTGAGCATCTCGATGCCGATCTTGCCTTCGGCGATTTCACGCAGGGCGGTCACGCCCGGCTTGTTCTTGCTTTCGATCTTGGGCGTGTGGCCCTGGCTCAGCATGCGGGCGCGGTACGTCGCGGCCAGCACCAGCTGGAACCGGTTGGGGATCTGCACGAGGCAGTCTTCGACAGTGATGCGGGCCATGGATGCTTCTTTCGAGAGAAAAAGGAAAGCCGAACCGGGTCGGCTAGGGGATATTGAGCGAACGGAAGGTTTCGGCCCGCGCGCGGCGCTGGGCGGCGAATTTCAGGCGCTGGGCGTGCACTACAGCTTTCAGGTCGAAAAGCGCACGCTCGAATAACTCATTGATTATAACGTAGTCGAAGCGGTGGGCCTGCGCCATCTCCACGCCGGCGTTTTTCAGCCGCAGTTCGATGACGTCGGGCGCGTCCTCGCCGCGGCGCTCCAGGCGCGAGCGCAGTTCCTCCCAGCTCGGCGGCAGGATGAAGATCAGCACCGCGTTGGCGAAGGTCTGCCGGATCTGCACCGCGCCCTGGAAGTCGATCTCCAGGATCACGTCGGTGCCCATGGCCATGCGCTCCTCGATGGCCCTCTTGGAGGTGCCGTAGCGCTGGCCGTGCACATGCGCCCACTCGACGAAGGCGTCGCCCGCCACCATGGCGTCGAACTCGGCGTCGGACGCGAAGTAGTACTCCCGCCCGTGGTGTTCCTGCCCGCGCGGCGGGCGCGTGGTGTGCGAGATCGAGGGCTGTACCTTCGAGTCGACCTCCATCAGGGCCTTGACGAGGCTCGACTTGCCGGCCCCGCTGGGGGCTGCGACGACGAAAAGATTGCCGGGATAGTCCATGGGAGCTGGTGCGGGACAGGGGCTGGGAAGGGGGCGGTGCCTGGCGCCGGGCGGCTTGGGCGTGGGCGGTATTTTTGCACGCCCGGCCGGCGTGCCGCGCCTATTCGAGGTTCTGCACCTGTTCGCGCATCTGCTCGATCAGCACCTTCATGTCCACGCTGATGCGGGTCATCTCCATGGCGGACGACTTGGAACCCAGGGTGTTGGCCTCGCGGTGCAGCTCCTGGATCAGGAAGTCCAGGCGCTTGCCGACCTCGCCGCCCTTGGCCAGCAGGCGGTCGATTTCGTCCAGATGCGAGGCCAGGCGGGTGATTTCCTCGGCCACGTCGATGCGGATGGCGAAGGCGGTGGCCTCGGTCAGGGCGCGGTCCTGCGCGGCTTCGGGCAGGGTGGCGCCCTCGGCCAGCGCCATGGCCTCCTTCCAGCGCTCCATGAAACGCAGGCGCTGCTGCTCGACCAGCTGGGGCACCAGGGGGCCGGCCAGCTCGGCGAGCTCGCGCAGCTGGGCCACCCGTTCGCGCAGGCTGGCAGCCAGGCGCGTGCCTTCGCGCTTGCGGGCGGACAACAGTTCGGCCAGCGCCTTGTCGAGCAGGGGCACCACGACTTCGCCCCAGTCGCCGGTGGGGCCCTGTTCGCTGGCGGAAAACCGCAGCACGTCGGCCACCGACAGCGGCACCGCGTTGGGCAGCCAGGAGCGCACCGAGTCCTGCAGGCCGTTCAGGCGCTGCAGCAGGCGCACCGAGGGGTCGGGCAGGACGGTGTCGCCTTCGCTTTCGATGGCGGCGCGCACTTCCACCTTGCCGCGCTTGAGTTTGGCGGTCAGCCGCTCCCGCAGGGCCGCCTCGTGCTGGCGCAGTTCGTCGGGCAGGCGGAATGCCAGGTCGAGAAAGCGGCTGTTGACCGAGCGGATCTCGAGGCCGAGCCGGCGCGCGGGCGCCGCACGCCCTTCGCCCTCCGCCGTGGCGGAGGTGCCCGCGTGCTGCACGCTCGCGTAGCCGGTCATGCTGTAGACTGCCATTTGGTTCCTGGAACGGGTGAAAACCTTCCAAGAATAACGGGGAACCGCCGTCCCCCGCCATCCGCCGGATCTGCAAGCCCGTTTCGCCCATGTCCAAAACCAAGCCGTCCCCGCTGGCACCCGACACGGTCATCGGGGGTTACCGCATCCTGCGCCGCATCTCGGCAGGCGGTTTCGGCATCGTCTACCTGGCGCGCGGCCCCGACGGGCAGCAGGTGGCGGTCAAGGAATACCTGCCGTCTTCCCTGGCCTCGCGCGGCACCGACAGCCTGGTGCCCCAGGTGCCGCCCGAAAAACTCTCCCTCTACCGCCTCGGGCTCAAGAGCTTCTTCGAGGAAGGCCGGGCGCTGGCGCAGATCTCGCACCCCTCGGTGGTCAGCGTGCTCAACTTCTTCCGCGAGAACGAGACGGTGTACATGGTGATGAACTACCTGGAGGGAGACACCCTGCAGGACTTCGTCATCACCGCGCGCGAGCAGAAGGCGCAGAAGGTGTTCCGCGAGTCGACCATCCGCTCGCTGTTCGACGAGGTGCTGCGGGGCCTGCGCATCGTGCACCAGCACAAGATGCTGCACCTGGACATCAAGCCGGCCAACATTTTCATTACCGACGACAACAAGGCGGTGCTGATCGACTTCGGCGCCGCACGCGAAGTGCTCAACAAGGAAGTGCACTTCGTGCGCCCCATGTACACCCCCGGCTTCGCCGCGCCCGAGATGTACAAACGCGACGGCGGCCTGGGCCCCTGGACCGACATCTACGCGGTGGGCGCCTGCATGTACGCCTGCATGCACGGTTTTCCGCCGGCCGACGCGCCCTCGCGCCAGGGCAAGGACAAACTTTCGCTGGCCCTGGCGCGGCTGCGCGGTGTGTACTCGGACCACCTGATCGACGTGGTGAAGTGGTGCATGGCGCTCGACCCGATGGCGCGGCCGCAGTCGGTCTTCGCCCTGCAGAAGGAGCTGGGCCGGCTGGTCGAGCGGCGCTATACCCGCCTGTCGGTGGGCGAGCGGGTGCGTATGCAGTTCGACCTGCTGGTGGCCGACGGCCGCAAGGGCCTGCGCGAGAACGGCGCGGGCACCGTGGTGCGATGAAGTTCACCGTTTTCCAGGTCAGCCGCAAAGGCGGTCGCCAGAAGAACGAGGACCGCATGGGCTACTGCTACACGCAGCAGGCGGGCCTGTTCGTGCTGGCCGACGGCATGGGCGGCCACCCCGAGGGCGAGGTCGCGGCCCAGGCCGCGCTGCAGACGGTGTCGGCCCTGTTCCAGCGCCATGCCAAACCGCGCCTGAAGGACGTCAAGGCCTTCCTCACCGAATCGATCATGTCCGCCCACCGGCAACTGCTGCAGTACGCCGCCGGCAAGGGCATGCTCGACAGCCCGCGCACCACCGTGGTGGCGGCCGTGGTGCAGGACGGCTGCGCCACCTGGGCGCATTGCGGCGATTCGCGGCTGTACCTGGTGCGCGATGGCGAACTGGTGGTGCGCACACGCGACCATTCTTATGCCGAGCACCCCCATGCGGGCGGCGCGCAGGCCGGGCCGGTCAACCGCAACGTGCTGTTCACCTGCCTGGGCTCGCCCACCCGGCCGCTGCTGGACGTGTCGGAGCCGGTCACGCTGCGCGGCGGCGACCGCCTGCTGCTGTGCTCCGATGGCCTGTGGGGTGTCTTGCCGGACCGGGACATCGTCGACGTGCTGGGCCGCCACGTGGTGCACGAGTCCGTGCCGGAACTGGTCGAGCGGGCGCTGCGCATCGGCGGCGGCCACGGCGACAATGTCACCGCCATCGCCCTGGAATGGGAGGCGCCCGACTTCGAGCACTCCCAGGGCATTTCCACCGACTCCATCGGCAACGAGGTGTTCGCCTCGACCATCCAGTCGGGTGTGCCCGACAGCTCGGCCGACGACCTCGACGATGCGGCCATCGAACGTTCCATCGCCGAGATCAACGAGGCCATCCGGCGCTCCGCGCTGCGCAAGCCCTGACGGCCGCCTTTTTCCGCTTTTTTTCCTGGACCGACCATGACCGATACCACCGGCGGCGCTGCTGCCACCCCTCCCTATGTACGCACCGGCCGCGCCGCCGATGCCCTGCGGCCGGTACGCATCACGCGTGGCTATACCATCCATGCCGAAGGTTCGGTGCTGATCGAGTTCGGCAACACCAAGGTGCTGTGCACCGCCTCGGTCGAAGAGAAGGTGCCGCCGCACAAACGCGGCTCGGGCGAAGGCTGGGTCACCGCCGAATACGGCATGCTGCCGCGCGCCACCCATACCCGCAGCGACCGCGAGGCCGCGCGCGGCAAGCAGAGCGGCCGCACCCAGGAGATCCAGCGCCTCATCGGCCGCTCGCTGCGGGCGGTGTTCGACCTGAAGAAGCTCGGCGAACGCACCATCCACCTCGACTGCGACGTGCTGCAGGCCGACGGCGGCACCCGCACCGCGGCCATCACCGGCGCCTTCGTCGCGGCGCAGGATGCGGTCAACAAACTGCTGGCCGGCGGCAAGCTGGCCACCACGCCCATCCTCGGGCCCGTGGCGGCGATTTCGGTCGGCATCGTTGCCGGCGTGCCGCTGCTCGACCTGGAATACATCGAGGACGTGGACTGCGACACCGACATGAACGTGGTCATGACCGGTGCCGGCCACTACGTGGAAGTGCAGGGCACGGCCGAGGGCGTGGCCTTCACCCGGACCGAGATGGACCAGTTGCTGCAACTGGCCGAGAAGGGTATCGGCGAGCTGGTGATCCTGCAGGCGCAGGCCCTGAAAAGCTGAGGCCGGCTGGCGGAAGAGCGCATGAAGATCGTCCTCGCGTCCAACAACGCCGGCAAGCTGGCCGAGCTGCAGGCCATGTTCGCCCCGCTGGGTGTGGAGCTGCTGCGCCAGGGTGCGCTCGGCATCGGCGAGGCGGAAGAGCCCTTCCGCACCTTTGTCGAGAACGCGCTGGCCAAGGCGCGCCACGCGGCGGCTGCCAGCGGCCTGCCGGCCATCGCCGACGACGCCGGCCTGTGTGTCGAGGCCTTCGGTGGCCTGCCGGGGGTGGATACTGCCTACTACGCCACGCAGTTCGGTTATGCCAAGGGCGACGACAACAACGTGCGGGCGCTGCTGGAGCAGATGGCGACGGTCGACGACCGCCGGGCCGCACTGGTCAGCACCCTGGTGGGGGTGCGCTCGGCCGACGACCCCGAGCCCCTCATCGCCTCCGGCCGCGTGGCCGGCGAGATCACCCGTGCACCGGTGGGTGAACATGGTTTCGGTTTCGACCCGGTGATGTTCGTGCCGGCCTTCGGCCAGACCTTTGCCCAACTGCCGCCCGAAGTCAAGAACGCCAACAGCCACCGCGGCCAGGCAGCGCGGCAGATGCTGGCCCTGGTGCGGGAGCGCTGGATGCCGGCGCCATGACCAGCATCCCGATCCTGGCCGCGCCCGCGGCGGCGACACCGGCCGGCGCCCTGGCCGACGTGGCGCACTACCTGCGGCCGGGCACACTGCAACTGCCGGGGCTGCCGCCGCTGTCCCTGTACGTGCACCTGCCCTGGTGTCTGCGCAAGTGCCCCTACTGCGATTTCAACTCCCACGAGTTCCGCGCCGGCGACCCCGCCGCCGCGCTGCCCGAGGAGCGTTACGTGGATGCCCTGGTGGCCGACCTGGAGGCCTCGCTGCCGCTGGTCTGGGGCCGCACGGTGCACAGCGTGTTCCTGGGGGGCGGCACGCCCAGCCTGTTCTCGCCCGCGGCCATCGAACGGCTCATCGGTGCCATCCGTGCCCGCCTGCGGCTGGCGGCCGACTGCGAGATCACCCTGGAGGCCAACCCCGGGACCTTCGAGCGTGACCGTTTTCGCGCCTTCCGCGCCGCTGGGGTCACGCGCCTGTCGATCGGCGTGCAGAGCTTCGACGATGCGCACCTCAAGGCCCTGGGCCGGGTGCACGACCGCGCGCAGGCCATTGCTGCGGTGGAGGAGGCCGCGGCCTGCTTCGACACCTTCAACCTCGACATCATGTACGCGCTGCCGGGGCAGAGCATGGCGCAGCTGGAGTCCGACGTGGCGACCGCGCTGGGCTTCAACCCACCGCACATCTCCATCTACCACCTGACGATCGAGCCCAACACCTACTTCGCCAAGTACCCGCCGCGGCTGCTGCCGGAGGACGACACGGCCTACGCCATGCTCGACCGCATCACCGAGATGACGGGGGCCGCGGGCCTGGCGCGCTACGAGATTTCGGCCTACGCCAAGCCGGGCCACGGTTGTTTCCACAACCTCAACTACTGGCAGTTCGGCGACTACCTGGGCATCGGCGCGGGCGCGCATGGCAAGCTGAGTTTTGCCCACCGCATCGTGCGCCAGGTGCGCTTTCGCGATCCCATGCTCTACATGGAGCAGGCCCTGGCCGGCCGCCCGCTGGCCAAGGAGGACGACATCGCGCGCGCCGACCTGCCCTTCGAGTACATGCTCAATGCCCTGCGGCTGAAGGACGGTTTTGCCCTGCAGGACTTTGCCGACCGCACCGGCCTGGCCCTGACCGCCATCGCCAAACCGCTGGAAGAGGCCGAACGCAAGGGCCTGCTCGACCGCGACCTGAAACGTGTGTGGCCGACCGAGCGCGGCTTCGATTTCCTCAACGACCTGCAGTCGCTGTTCCTGCCGGGCTGATGCCAGCCCCGGCCCCGGCCTGAGCGCCGGTAGAATCCGGTCTGCTCCGGAAGCGTGGCCGAGCGGTTGAAGGCACCAGTCTTGAAAACTGGCGATGTTTTACGACATTCGTGAGTTCGAATCTCACCGCTTCCGCCAGAGAGCAGATAGGACTTGGCAGGAGGAAGGGCCCCTTGCAAGCAAGCCCGATAGCTTGCTCGGGGTGATTTGTCCCACCTGCCAGAGGCGATGCGAACCCGAACCCCCCGGCTTCCTAGTTCGCCGTAGCCCCCGTGGCCTTCACCACCTTGCTCCAGCGTGCCAGGTCGGCCCGTTGCTGCGCGACAAGCGCAGGCGCATCGGATGGCAGTGCCACCAGTGCCTGCGAGGCCAGGACCTGCAGCACCTCCGGGTCTGCCAGCGCCTTGCCCAGGGCGGCACCAACACTCTTCACAATGTCCGGCGAAAGGTGGGCCGGTCCGTACATCGCATACCAGAGTTCGGCGATCAGGTCGGGCAAACCCAGCTCCTTGCCCGTGGGCACGGTCGGCACGGAGGGGATGCGTGCCGCGCTGGTCACCAGCACGGCCCGGAGCTTGCCGCCCTGTACGAAGGGCAGGGCCGAGGCGATGGGGCAGAACATGATGTCCACCTGTCCGCTCACCACGTCCAGCAGCGCCGGGCCGGTGCCCCGGTAGGGCACGTGCGTGGCTGCAATGCCGACCTCTCCGCGCCACATCTCAGCGGCCAGGTGGGCCGTGCTGCCGGAGCCGGACGAGGCATAGGACAGGCTGCTCTGCGCCTTCGCCTGTACCAGGAACTCGGAATAGGCCTGCGCCGTAAACTTCGCCGGGCTGTACACCAGCAGGTGGGGGCCGGTCGCCAGCAGGCCGATGGGCGAGAAGTCCTTGACCGCATCGAACGGTAAGGTGGCGTACAGGGCCGGGTTGATGGAGTGTGTGGCCGCCGTGCCGATCAGCAGCGTGTAGCCGTCGGGCGGCGACTTGGCTACCACCTCGAGGCCGATATTGCCGTTGGCGCCGGTGCGGTTGTCCACCACGATGGGCTGGCCGAGCTGTTTGGCCATGGACTTGGCGAGCACGCGCGCGACCAGGTCCGCGCCGCCGCCGGGCGGATAGGGCACCACCAGCCGGATCGGCTTGCCAGGGTAGGCGCCTGCCGTTTGCGCCAGCGCGCGCAGGGTGGGCAGCAGGCCGACGCCGAGTGCGGCCGCGGCGCGCAGAAGGGATGAGCGCCTCATGCCGCCACCCCGCTGCGTTGGGTGTCACCGGTGCGCACCACGGTGCCGTCGAGCTGGTCGGCGAGGTCCACCAGGTCGGCCGCAACAAAAGTCCACTCGCCCTCCGGACCGAAATCCTTGACCTGTGAGGGACCGAACTCGGTCGTGCGGGGAATAAACGCGGTAGCCATGCCCAGCGCCGCGGCGGCACGCAGGTCGTAGTTATGGGCCGCGCACAAAAGAACCTCCTGCGGCGCATAACCCAGGTAGCTGCAGGCGCCGAGGTAGACCTCGGGCGCTGGCTTGTAGGCCTTGAACAGTTCCGCCGAGAAAATGCAGCTCCAGGGCAGGCGGGCATGGCGCGCCAGCCGGACCATCTGCGACATGCTGCCGTTGGACAAACTGGCAATGGGCCACCGGCGCTTGATGCGCTCCAGGCCGGCCAGCGTATCAGGCCAGGGCTGTCCCAGGGACCAGGCGTCCAGCAGCCAGTCCTGCTGCGCCGCCGAGAGTTGTTGCAGACCATGCCGAGCGAGCAGCGGAGGCATGGCATCACGGTGGATCTGCTCCAGGTTGCGCCAGGGTGTCTGTCCTTCGCGCACGGCGCGCTTGCCGGGGTCCTCGCAGGTGCGCCATTCGTCCACCAGGGCGGGCCAGTCGGCCGTGAGGTGCTGCGCGGCACCCCAGGCGGTGATCGCCTGGATCATGCCCGTGCGCCAGTCCACGACCGTACCGAAAGTGTCGAAGAGGACGGCGCGCAGGGGCGTGCCGTGGTTGCTTGCTGTCATGCGTTACTCCTGTGGGTCTGCCAGCCGAGTGTGGGCGTGCAGGCCACGTCGCATAAGAGCCTAAAATGTCAATGAAGTGCCTAAACACGACATTTATCACCTGGCGGCGGAATGGCAGACGCTGGTCCGCCCGCAGGCCATTCCCACCGCGCAGGTGCCGGTGGTCGCGGTGGTGCTTGACCTGCCCGGTCTGGCCTACATGCCGGCGCATGTGCACGGCCACGGGCGCCTGATCCACTCGGTGGATGGCACCATCGGCGTGGTCTGCGCCAACCAGAGCTGGCTGTTGCCGCCGCACCGGGCCCTGTGGCTGCCGCCCGGAACCGTGCACGAAATGTCGACACGCTCGGCGGCGCGCATGCGCAGCCTGGACTTCGTGCCGCGCCTGGCCGCGTTGCTTCCGCGCGAGCCCTTCGCCATCAGCGTCAGCCCCTTGTTGCGTGCCCTCATCCACCGGGCGGTAGACATAGGCGCCGCTTACAACGAAGACCGGCACCACCTGGCGTTGCTGAAGGCCATTCCCCACGAGATCCTGCTCAGCAAGCGCTCGCAGATCGCCATACCGTTCACCGCGGACCGCCGGCTGGCGAAGGTTTGCCGCAGCCTGCTGGCAGGGCAGGACCTGAAGATGCCGCTGGACCACTGGGCCGATAGCGCCGGCGCCAGCCGCCGCACGCTGGAGCGCCTGTTCACCAGCGAGACCGGCATGACGTTTGTGCAGTGGCGGCAGCATGCACTCATGCACCTGGCCATTGGCAGGCTGGTGGGCGGTGCCTCGATTTCTCAGGTGTGCCTGGACCTCGACATTCTGAGCACCAGCGCCTTCCACCGCATGTTCCGCCAGGTGTTCGAAACCACCCCGGCGCGCTACCTCAAAGAGCTCAAGATGATCGACTGAGAGGGCGGGCGTTTTTTCCCCAGGCGTGCGAGGGTGATGGCCGGCCCTCCGGCATGCCAGCATGCCGGAGGGCCGGTAGCGCCGACCCTGAGGCCGCCGGGGTCATCGCGTGCTGCCAGCCCATCCGCTGGACGGGCCA
>JAZJYT010000070.1:104127-109213 GCA_040390235.1 Pseudomonadota bacterium
ACCCTGAGGCCGCCGGGGTCATCGCGTGCTGCCAGCCCATCCGCTGGACGGGCCATGCAGACTGCGCCGATTGATTGTTCAGGAGAAGGCAGGATGGGAGACAAGCTACGGCTGGGGCTGATCGGCGCCGGCACCCAGGGCACCTGGTCATCGCGCTCCCATCTGCCCGCGTTGCGGGACCGGGACGACATCGAGCTGACGGCGGTGTGCACCACCCGGGCCGATAGCGCCGAGGCGGCGCGGCAGGCCTATGGCGCCCGCCTGGCCTTCGATGACTACCGCAAGATGGTTGCCTCGCCGGAGATCGATGCGGTCGCCGTGGTGGTGCGGGTACCTTCCCACTACGCGCCGGCCAAGGCCGCCCTCGAGGCGGGCAAACACGTCTACTGCGAATGGCCGCTCGGGCGTACCACGGCCGAAGCCGAAGAACTGGCGGCACTGGCGCGGTCCCGCAAGCTGGTGACGGCCATCGGCCTGCAGGCGCGTGTGCACCCCGCCTTGCTGTACCTGAAGGAACTGGTCGAGGGCGGCTACGTGGGCGAGGTACTGGCGGTGCAGGTGCGCCTGATGCGCGAGGGTGTGCTGTCGCGGCCTTCGCACCGCACCTGGCAGCGCGATGCCGCTCTCGGTGCCAACACCCTGACCATCGCCAACGGCCATACGCTGGACGCGATGCGTTTTGTCGTCGGCGACCTGCAGCAATTGTCCGCGGTGGTGTCGACGCAGGTCAAGCAGTGGCTGGACACCGGCACCCAGGCCCTGGTCGATGTCAGCTCGCCCGACCACATCCTGGCCAGCGGCCGGCTGAAGAATGGCGCGGTGGTTTCGCTCCATGTCGGCGCTATTCCCTTCGCGGGCAGCGGCTACCGGATGGAAATCTACGGCCGGGAGGGCACCCTGGTGGCTTCGGGCGAGGACTCGCCGCAGATGGGGCCGCTCCAGCTGCACGGCGCGCGCGGCGACGAACCGCTGGCGCCGCTGGCCGTGCCGCCACGTTTCGCCGTGGCGGCGGCCGACGGGCTGGCACTACCGGAGGCGGTCAATGTCGGCCGCCTGTATACGTCCTTCGCGCAGGCCATACGCGGCGAGGCCAGCGCCCATCCCGACTTCGGTACCGCGACAGGCCTGCACCACGTGATCGACGCGATCGAACGCTCGTCGGCAAGCGGGCGCGCAGTGGCGATTCCGTAGCGGCGGCGGGGCGAGAGGCCGAGCCCACGGCGAGCACCGGGCACCGGTGCACCGGTTCGCTGGATGGTGCGGGCCGTGGCATCTACAGCAGCGCGGTGAGCGGTTCCACCGACGGCAGGCTGTCGAAATCGCGCACCAGTGCGGCGATGCGCCGGGCGGTCGCCTGGTCGGTGCGCTGGGCCACGTTGCCGAAAAACTTGGCCTCCACCTCCTCTCGCGCGACGGGATTCTCCGGGCTGCCGCGCCGGCCCCAGATGTCGTGCGCCAGCACCGCCCCGGAAGCGGTGTGTACCCGCATGGTGGCAGCATGCCGGAAGGCCGCGCCCCGGCTTTCGATGGCCGGGTCCTCGAAGGGTTTGATGCGTGCCATGAAAGCCAGCACCGCCGGGTCGGCGATACGTTCGTCGGTGTAGTCGGCGGCCGTGACCTGCCCGCGCAGCGCCATCACCGACAGGCCGTAGAACAGGTTCATCTGCGCGGCGGTCACACTCACCGGCTTGTACGCCCAGGCGGTGTGTACATAGGTCATGTGGCCGCAGCCCACCTCGATCGACGTGATGTCGTCGGCCTGCAGCCCATGCGCGGCCTGGAGCGCCTGCAAGGCATCCAGCGCGGCATGGATGCTGGTCACGTTGGGGTACATCTTGAAGCCGACCTGGCCGGCTTCCCACTGCGTGCCCAGGCCGTCGGTGAGGCGGTCCAGCCGGTAGTCGCGCGCGAAAGAACTGAGGAAACCGCCGTAATCGGCCTCCAGCACGTTGGAAATGCCGGTGAACCCGCGCTGCGCCAGCAAGGCCGCGTAGACGCCGCTCTGGGCCGCGCGGCCCGCATGCAGGCGCTTTACCATGGCCCCTTCCTGGGCCGCCATCAGCCCGGCACCCAGGGAGCCGGCGATGCCGAGTGCGTTCTGCATGCCGTCGGCGTCCAGCCCCAGCAGCCGGCCGGCCGTGGCCGCGGCGACAAAGGCGCCCGAGGTGCCCTGGGGGTGGAAGCCATTGAGGAAGAGTGCGGTGGTCGCGGCGTTGCCCACGCGGGTGCCGACTTCGTATCCGGCGACGATGGCGGTGAGCACGTCGCGGCCCGACAGGCCGGGCAGGGTGCCGGCCAGGGCCAGTGCCACCGGTACCGCCAGCGAGTTGGGGTGCAGCACCGATTCCTTGTGGATGTCGTCCATCTCGAAGGCATGGCCGGCGGTGCAGTTCACCAGCACGGCCTGCGACACCGAGGTGCGCGCCTGCGCGCCGCCGCCGTGGCCCCACAGCGCGGCAGCGCCGTTGCCGCCTTCGGCCAGCACCATGTCGGCCACGTGCCGTGTCCAGGGCAGGGCGGCGCCGTGCAGGCAGACGCCGATGCCGTCGAGGATGTGCAGGCGCATCTTCTCGACCACGGCCGGCGGAATGTCGCCGAAGCGCAGCGCGGCGGCGAACGTGGCCAGTTGCCGGGTCGGCTGGCCGGCGGTGCCGGCCTGGGGATGTGCGGGCGATGCGGTGGTGTCCAGGGGGGTGTGCATGGTCGGCTCGGGATCGTGTGGGGTGGGTGTCATTCAGGCTTGATGCCAGCGGCGGCGGCGGTTCTGCCCCAGCGTTCGGTCTCGGTGCGGATGAAGCGGGCCAGCTCCGGCAGGTCCATCTGCAGGGCGTCGTGTGCAGCGGCGCGCACCGGGGCGGTGACGGTGCCGGTCTTGCTGGCCTCGATGAAGGCGGCGTTGAGTTTGTGCACGATGGCCGCGGGTGTCTTCAGCGGCGCCAGCACCGCGTTCCAGGCATAGACCTGGAAGCCGGGGGGACCCTGTTCGGCCACCGTCTGCAGCTGGGGCAGCTGGGGGTAGCGGTCCAGCGTGGACACAGCGATGGCCCGAACCTTGCCGCCGTCGACCAGCGGCAGCAGCGAGCCGCCGGAGTCGAACAGCAGTTGCACGTCGCCGGCCATGAGGCCGTTGAGCGCGGCCGGCGAACCCTTGTAGGGCACATGCGCGGCGTCCAGTCCGGTGGCGGACTTGAGCATTTCCATCGCCAGGTGCGAGGTGATGCCCTGGCCGCCGGAGCCGAAGCTCAGCTTGCCGGGGTGGGCCTTGGCGTAGGCCAGCAGGTCCTTCAGCGAATGCACGGGCAGGTCGTTGTTGACCACCAGGAACAGGCGGCCGCGGGCGATGGGCGCTACCGGCACGAAGTCGGCCGAGGCCGAATAGGGCAGCCTGGCGTACAGCGCCGGGTTGATGGCGAGCTGGCCCGAGGTGCCGAACAGCAGGGTGTAGCCGTCGGGCTCGGCAGCCTTCACGGTCTGCGCCGCGAGGATGCCGTTGGCGCCGGCCTTGTTGTCCACGAACACCGGCGTCTTGAGGATGGGCTGCAGCGCGGCGGCATAGGCGCGTGCGATCACGTCGGTGGACTGGCCCGGCGGAAAACCCACCACCAGGCGGATGGGGTGGCTGGGATAGGTCGCCACAGCCTCGGCGGCTGCCGGCTGGCTGGGCAGGGTCAGCGTTGGCAGCGCCAGAAACGCGGCGGCGCCGCGCAGAAGGCCACGCCGCCGGGGGCTGGCGGGAGGGAAGGAAAGGTCCACGTTCTGTCTCCGTTTTTTGGATGAGCGCAGTCTAGGCAGAGGGTTTTTTCCTGTCCAATATATCGTTCAAGCAATCCGAATAGAATTTTTGTATGGACCTAAGGCATCTGCGCTATTTCGTCGTGACCGCGGAGGAACTGCACTTCACCCGGGCGGCGCAGCGCATCGGCATCGCGCAACCTGCGTTGACCTACCAGATCAAGTCGATGGAGCGTCAACTGGGGTTGCAGCTATTCGACCGCCAGCCCGGCAACGTGCGGCTGACGGAGCCTGGCACGGTGTTCCTGGAAGAGGCGCGCGCCATCCTCGACCGGATGGCCAAGGCGGTGCAGCGCTGCCAACGCAGCGCGCAGGGGCTGGTGGGGCGCATCGGCGTCGGGTTCACCGAGTCGGCCTCGTTCTGTGCCGAGGTCACGTCGGGCCTGCACCGCTACCGCCGCCGCTACCCGCAGGTGGAAATGACGCTGGAGGAAAACCGCTCGGTGCCGCTCATGCAGTCCTTGCGCCAGGGGCGTATCGACGTGGCCTTCGTGCGCCTGCCTATCGGCATGGACGAAGACGTGCACTTCAAGCTGCTTTCGACCGAACCCATGGTGGTGGCGGTGCCGCGCGGCCACCGGCTGGCGCATCGCAAGGCGCTGCGGCTGCGGGAGCTGGAGGAGGAGCCTTTCCTGCTCTACCCGCGTGCCACGCGGTTCGGCCTGTCGGACATGATCGTCACCGCCTGCGAGGCGCAGGGCTTCAGCCCGAAGGTGGTGCAGCAGGCACCGCAGATATCCTCGACCATCAACCTGGTCGCCAGTGCGCTGGGCGTGACCATCGTGCCCGCCTGCATGCGCAGTGCCCGTGCCGACGAGGTGCGCTACATCCCCCTCAAGGACGGCGGCATGAGCGCCAGCCTGGGCATTGCCTACCGCGCGGCGCGGCTGGCGCCGGCGGTGCGCAATCTGATTGACCTGGTCGCGGGTGAAACGCCCGACTGAATCGGGCCAGCCATCCGCTCCGCGTCTCAGCGGTCCATGCCGAACATACGCGCGGCATTGCCGCCCAGGATGGCCACGCGGTCGGCATCGCTCAGCGACGGGGTGTTCATCACATGGTCCACCGGGTGCAGTTCCCAGGGAATAGGGTAGTCGGTGCCCAGCATGACCTGGCCCACGCCGACTTCGGCCACCAGGTGGCGCAGCGCCTCGGGCGTGAACACCAGGGCGTCGAAGTAGATCTGCCGGATGTATTCCGAGGGGCGCTTCTTGAGCTGGACGTCCGGGTTGCAGTTCTGCGGCGAGACGTAGCAGCTGAAGTCCATGCGCGGCGCGTAGGAACCCAGGAAACC
>JAZJYT010000071.1:0-88751 GCA_040390235.1 Pseudomonadota bacterium
CCGAATCCATCCCACCGTCAGAGCACGAACGCGGCAGAAACTCAGTCGAACAGTTCGGCGTCCTTCAGCAACGCCCCCAGCTTGTCCTTCCCGGACATCACGGGTTCGCCGTCCAGCGGCCAGGGCAGGGCCAGCGTCGGGTCGTTCCAGGCGATGCAGCGCTCGTGCTCGGGTGCGTAGTAGTCGGTGGTCTTGTAGAGGAACTCGGCCGACTCCGAGGTCACGATGAAGCCGTGGGCGAAACCCGGGGGCACCCACAGCTGGCGCCGGTTCTCGGCCGACAGCAGCATGCCGACCGACTGGCCGAAGGTGGGTGAGCTGCGGCGGATGTCCACCGCCACGTCCCACACCTCGCCGGCCACCACCCGCACCAGCTTGCCCTGCGGCGCCTGGATCTGGTAGTGCAGGCCGCGCAGCACACCGCGGGCCGACTTGGAGTGGTTGTCCTGCACGAACTGCACGTCCAGGCCGGTATCGTCGGCAAAACGGCGTGCGTTGAAGCTTTCGTAAAAGTAGCCCCGGTCGTCGCCGAAGACCCGGGGCTCCAGCAGGAGCACCTCGGGGATGTTGGTGGGAATCGCCTGCATATCTCAATAAACCTTCTCTTGGAGCAGCCCCAGCAGGTACTGTCCGTATCCGTTCTTGGCCATGGGCGCGGCCAGGGCCTGCAGGGCCGCATCGTCGATGTAGCCCAGCCGCCAGGCGATCTCTTCGGGGCAGGCCACCTTCAGGCCCTGGCGCCGTTCCAGCGTCTGGATGAACTGGCTGGCCTCCAGCATGCTGTCGTGCGTGCCGGTGTCCAGCCAGGCCAGGCCGCGGCCCATGATGGCCACGTGCAGGCGCCCGCGTTCCAGGTACATGCGGTTGAGGTCGGTGATTTCCAGCTCGCCGCGGGCCGAGGGGCGGATCTGCCGTGCCATCTCCACCACGTCGCCGTCGTAGAAGTACAGGCCGGTGACCGCGTAGCGCGATTTCGGGTTCAGCGGCTTTTCTTCCAGGCTCAGGGCCCGGCCGCCGTCATCGAACTCCACCACTCCGTAGCGCTCCGGGTCCTGTACCGGGTAGGCGAAGATGGTCGCGCAGTCGGTGCGGGCGTGGGCGGCGTGCAGCATCTCGGCCAGGGTGTGGCCGTGGAAGATGTTGTCGCCCAGCACCAGCGCGCTCGGCGCGCCGGCCAGGAAGTCCTCGGCGATGAGGAAGGCCTGGGCCAGCCCGTCGGGCGAGGCCTGCACCGCGTAGGTGAGGGAGATGCCCCAGCGGCTGCCGTCGCCCAGCAGCTGTTCGAAGCGCGGGGTGTCCTGCGGCGTGGAAATCAGCAATATCTCGCGGATGCCGGCCAGCAGCAGCACCGCCAGCGGGTAGTACACCATCGGCTTGTCGTACACCGGCAGCAGCTGCTTGGACACCGCCAGGGTGGCCGGGTACAGCCGGGTGCCGGAACCGCCCGCGAGGATGATGCCCTTGCGGCCGGGAATGGTCGTCATGTCGTGTCCTTCGAAAGCAGGGTCTCCAGTACCCGTGTCACCTGCGCCTGCCAGCCGGGCAGGGCCAGGCCGAAACGGGCACGCAGCGCGGTGGTGTCCAGCCGCGAATTGGCCGGCCGCGGCGCAGGCAGAGGATACGCGCTGGCGGGGATGGGCAGTACCGCCTCCGGCGTGCAGCGCATGTCGGCACCCAGCCGGGCGGCCTCGGCCATGATGAATCGGGCGTAGCCGTGCCAACTGGTCTCGCCGGCCGAGGCCAGGTGGTAGAGGCCGCCGGCAGCGGCCGGATCGCCCTGCACCGCCAGTACGGCCTTGAGCGCATGGGCGCTCACGTCGGCGATCAGCGCCGCGCCGGTGGGCGCGCCCCATTGGTCGGCCACCACGTTGAGGGTGTCGCGCTGGCGGCCCAGGCGCAGCATGGTCTTCAGGAAATTGCCACCGTGCGCGCCGAAGACCCAGCTGGTGCGCAGCACCAGGTGGCGCGGCGCCAGCGCCTGCACTGCCGCCTCGCCCGCCCGCTTGCTGCGGCCGTAGGCGCCCAGCGGGGCGGTCGGATCGTTTTCGGACCAGGCGCGCTCGCTGCTGCCGTCGAACACGTAGTCGGTGGAGTAGTGCAGCAGCCAGGCATCCCGGGCCGCGGCTTCCTCGGCCAGCAGGCCGGGCAGCCCGGCGTTGATCCGTTCGGCGGCGGCCGTGTCCGACTCGGCCTTGTCCACCGCCGTGTAGGCCGCGGCATTGACGATGGCGCCGGGCGCCACGCGGCGCACCAGGGCCCGTACCGCGTCCAGGTCCGCCAGGTCGCATTCGGCCCGGCCCACGGCCACCACCGGCCCCAGCAGGGGCAGGGCGCGCTGCAGTTCGTAGCCGACCTGGCCGTCCTTGCCCAGCAGGAGGATGGGGGCGCCCATGGAAGAGGCGGCGTTCACAGTGCCGCGCCCATGGCGCCCGCCGCGGCGGCGCTTTCGGCGGTTTCCTCGGCCGCACCGGGCCGCCCGCCATACTGCCGGGCATCCCATTCGCGGTAGGCGCCGCTGGTCACCCGCTCCACCCAGTCGCCGTGGGCCAGGTACCAGGCCACCGTCTTGCGCAGGCCGGTGCCGAAGGTCTCGGCCGGGCGCCAGCCGAGTTCACGTTCGATCTTGCGGGCGTCGATGGCGTAGCGCCGGTCGTGGCCGGGGCGGTCCTGCACGAAGCTGATCTGCTGGCGGTAGCGCTGGCCGTCGGCGCGTGGCCGGGCGGCGTCCAGCAGGTCGCACAGGGTGTGGACCACCGACAGGTTGGCCTGCTCGTTCCAGCCGCCGATGTTGTAGACCTCACCCGGCCGTCCGGCTTCCAGCACCCGCGCCACGGCGCGGCAGTGGTCGCCGACGTAGAGCCAGTCGCGCACCTGCTGGCCGTCGCCGTAGACCGGCAGGGGCTCGCCGCGCAGCGCGCGGTGCAGCACCAGGGGAATGAGTTTTTCCGGAAACTGGAACGGCCCGTAGTTGTTCGAGCAGTTGGTGGTCAGCACCGGCAGGCCGTAGGTGTGGTGGTAGGACCGTACCAGGTGGTCGGACGCCGCTTTTGACGCCGAATACGGGCTGTTGGGCGCATAGGGCGTGGTTTCGGAAAACGGCGGGTCGGCCGGTCCCAGGCTGCCGTAGACCTCGTCGGTGGACACGTGCAGGAAGCGGAAGGCTGCCTTGTCGCCCGCCGGCAGGCCGCCCCAGTAGGCCCGCGCTGCCTCCAGCAGGCGGAAGGTGCCCACCACATTGGTCTGCACGAAGGCGTCCGGCCCCAGGATGGAGCGGTCCACATGGCTCTCCGCTGCGAAATGCACGATGGCGCGCGGCCGGTGTTCGGCCAGCAGGGCCGCCAGCAGGGGGCCGTCGCCGATGTCGCCCTGCACCAGCCGGTGCGCGGCCGAGCCGCGCAGGCGGGCCAGGTTTTCCGGGTTGCCGGCGTAGGTCAGCAGGTCGAGGTTGAGCACGGGCTCGGCCGCGCCACCGCTGCTGCCGAGCCATTCGAGGATGAAATTCGCGCCAATAAAGCCGGCGCCGCCCGTCACGAGAATCATTGCAGGGTTTATATACGAGGCGGGGCCCTCCGCCGCTACCGGCGGGCGTGCAAAGCTGTCAGACTGGCTTGAAAAGGCCGGTTTCGGCCCTAGCTTTGCCGCAGGAGATTTTTCACCATGCGAACCGACAAACTCACCACCAAGTTCCAGGAAGCCCTTGCCGACGCCCAAAGCCTGGCGCTGGGCAACGACAACGCCTATATCGAACCGGCCCACCTGCTGGCCGCCATGCTGGCGCAGGAAGACGGCCCGCGCGCGCTGCTGCAGCGCGCCGGCGCCAATGTCGCCGGACTGGCGTCTGCGGCCGAGGCCGCCATCAAGAAATTGCCCCAGGTGCAGGGCCAGGACGTGACCGTGGGCCGCGACCTGGGCAGCCTGCTGCAGGCCACCGAGAAGGAAGCGCTCAAGCGGGGCGACCAGTTCATCGCCGGCGAGCTCTTCCTGCTGGCGCTCACCGACGCCAAGGGCGACATCGGCACCCTCGCCAAGTCCAACGGCCTCACCCGCAAGTCGCTCGAAGCCGCCATCGACGCGGTGCGTGGCGGCCAGGGCGTGAACAGCGCCGACGCCGAAGGCCAGCGCGGCTCCCTGGAAAAATACACGCTCGACCTGACCGAGCGCGCCCGCATGGGCAAGCTCGACCCGGTGATCGGCCGCGACGACGAGATTCGCCGTGCCATCCAGGTGTTGCAGCGCCGCACCAAGAACAACCCGGTGCTGATCGGCGAGCCCGGCGTCGGCAAGACCGCCATCGTCGAAGGCCTGGCCCAGCGTATCGTCGCCGGCGAGGTGCCCGAGTCGCTGAAGAACAAACGTGTGCTGTCGCTCGACATGGCCGCGCTGCTGGCCGGCGCCAAGTTCCGCGGCGAGTTCGAGGAACGGCTGAAGACCGTGCTGAAGGAACTCGCCAAGGACGAAGGCCAGACCATCGTCTTCATCGACGAACTGCACACCATGGTCGGCGCCGGCAAGGCCGAAGGCGCCATGGACGCGGGCAATATGCTCAAACCCGCACTGGCCCGCGGTGAGCTGCACTGCGTGGGCGCCACCACACTCGACGAATACCGCAAGTACATCGAGAAGGACGCCGCGCTGGAGCGCCGTTTCCAGAAGATCCTGGTGGGCGAGCCGACGGTGGAAGCCACCATCGCCATCCTGCGCGGCCTGCAGGAAAAATACGAGGTGCACCATGGCGTGGACATCACCGACCCGGCCATCGTCGCCGCGGCCGAGCTGAGCCACCGCTACATCACCGACCGTTTCCTGCCCGACAAGGCCATCGACCTGATCGACGAGGCTGCGGCCAAGATCAAGATCGAGATGGACTCCAAGCCCGAGGTGATGGACCGGCTCGACCGCCGGCTGATCCAGCTGCAGATCGAGCGCGAAGCCGTGCGCCGTGAGCAGGACGAAGCCTCGCAGAAACGCTTCGCCCTGATCGAAGAAGAGATCGTGCGCCTGCAGAAGGAGATCGCCGACTACGACGAGATCTGGCAGGCCGAGAAGGCGCAGGCCCAGGGCAGTGCCCAGGTGCGCGAGGAGATCGACAAACTCAAGTTCCAGATCGAGGAACACACCCGCAAGGGCGACTTCAACAAGGTCGCCGAACTGCAGTACGGCAAGCTGCCGGCGCTGGAAAAGCGCCTGAAGGAAGCCCAGGACACCGAGGCCAACAAGGGCAAGACCAATGTACGCACGCTGCTGCGCACCCAGGTCGGCGCCGAAGAGATCGCCGAGGTGGTGGCGCGCGCCACCGGTATCCCCGTGTCCAAGCTGATGCAGGGCGAGCGCGACAAGCTGCTGCAGATGGAAGGCAAGCTGCATGAGCGTGTGGTCGGCCAGGACGAGGCTGTGGGTGCGGTGGCAGACGCCATCCGCCGCTCGCGCTCGGGCCTGTCGGACCCGAACCGGCCGACCGGATCTTTCCTGTTCCTCGGTCCCACGGGTGTGGGCAAGACCGAGCTGTGCAAGGCGCTGGCGGGTTTTCTGTTCGACAGCGAGGACCACCTGATCCGCGTCGACATGAGTGAGTTCATGGAGAAACACTCGGTGGCCCGGCTGATCGGCGCGCCGCCTGGCTACGTCGGCTACGAAGAAGGCGGCTACCTGACCGAGGCGGTGCGCCGCAAGCCCTACAGCGTGCTGCTGCTCGACGAGATCGAAAAGGCGCACCCGGACGTCTTCAACGTGCTGCTACAGGTGCTCGACGACGGCCGGTTGACCGACGGCCAGGGCCGCACGGTGGACTTCAAGAACACCGTGATCGTGATGACCAGCAACATCGGCTCGCCCATCATCCAGGCCATGGCCGGGAGCGACCAGCAGGACATCAAGGACGCGGTGTGGGACGAGCTGAAGAACTACTTCCGCCCCGAGTTCCTGAACCGCATCGACGAGACGGTGGTGTTCCATGCGCTCGACGCGAAGAACATCGAGTCCATCGCCGGCATCCAGCTCAAGGTGCTGCAGGCCCGCCTGGCCAAGATGGACCTGGACCTGCAGGTCAGCGATGCCGCCCTGGCCGAACTTGCCAAGGTCGGTTTCGACCCGGTGTTCGGCGCGCGGCCGCTGAAGCGTGCGATCCAGCAGCGTATCGAGAACCCGCTGTCGAAGCTGCTGCTCGAAGGGCGTTTCCCGCCCAAGAGCGTGATCCCGGTGTCGGTCGACCCGGTGCGCGAGCCCGGGGTGTTCCACTTCGGCGGCGCTGCCGCTGCCGAGGCCGAACCCGAGGGGACCGCCCTTGCATGATTCGCCGCTGTCGGTAGTGGTCCGCTGGCTGACCCGCCTGGTGCTGCTGGCGGCCGGCCTGGTGGTTGCCGCCAGCCTGCTGTGTGTGGTGCTGGTGCTGGCGGCCTTCTGGGGCCTGCGTTTTGCCTGGGCGCGCCTGACCGGCCGCCCGGTGGTGCCCTGGGTCATGCGGGTCGATCCGCGCGGCGCCTGGGGCCGTTTTTCCCAGCCGGGCGCCCGGCAGGACGGGGCGCCCATGCCCCGGCGCGACAACCCGGCGGCGCCGCGTGAACTGCACGACGTGACCGACGTGGAACCCAAGTAGGCCGCTGCCCTCAGGGTGATGCTGGATGCGCGCCGCGCGCAAGGCGCATACGATGCCGCCCTGCGGCGCCATGTGGTGCGCCGCCCCATCCCCCGGAGCGGCAGCACCCCATGCGTATTCTGTTGGTTGAAGACAATGCCGACCTGGGCGACGCCATCGAAGGCAAATTGCGCAAGGAAGGCCATTCGGTCGAATGGGTGCGCGACGGTGAAACCGCGGTGCGCCGCGGCCGCCACGAGGAGTGGGACGCGGTGGTGCTCGACATCATGCTGCCGGGCAAGGACGGCTTCGCCGTCATCCGCGAACTGCGTGCCGCCGCCTGCGAGGCGCCGGTGCTGGTGGTCACCGCCCGCTCCGAGATCGAGGACAAGGTCGACATGCTCGACCTGGGCGCCGACGACTACCTGGTCAAACCCTTCGACCTGCGCGAGCTGGAAGCCCGGCTGCGGGCGCTGATGCGCCGGCCGGCCGGCCATGCCACCAGCACCGCGGTGTACGGCAACCTCACGGTGGACCTGTCGGCGCGTATCGCCTCGGTCGATGGCCTGCCGGTCGACCTGGGCCGGCGCGAATTCCGCCTGCTGGAGGTGCTGCTGGCGCGCATCGGCCAGACGATTTCGAAGGAGCGGCTGATGACCCAGCTGTTCCACGATGCCAACGACGTGTCGTCCAACGCCGTCGAGCTGCTGGTGTCGCGCCTGCGGCGCAAGCTGGCGCATTCTTCGGTGGACATCGTCACCATGCGCGGCGTGGGTTACCTGGCGCGCAAGCATGGCGCGGACTGAACGGCGGTCTGAGCGGCAGCCTCCTGCGGCGCAGTCGTTCTCCATCCGGCGGCGTATCTTCGTCGCCGCGGTGTCGCTGCTGGCCTGCGCGGCGGTGGCGCTGGTGCTGTTCCTGCACGACTACGCCCACCGCGCGGCCGACCAGGCTTTCGACCGGCTGCTGGCTGCCTCGGCACTCACCATTGCCGGCTCGGTGCAGATCGAGGACCGCAGCGTGACGGTCGAGCTGCCGCTGGCCTCCTTTGCCATGCTGTCGAGCAGCGAGCACGTGTTCTACACGGTACGCAATGCCGCGGGCGGGCTGGTGACGGGGTATGGCGACCTCGACACGGGCCTGGCGCCGGCGCGTGCGGCCGAGCCGGTCTTCGGCGACAGCCGCTACCACGGCGATGCGATCCGCGTCGCCACCGTGGGCCGGCTGGTGACGGCCACCGGGCAGCCGGGCTGGGTCACGGTGCGGGTGGCCGAAACCCGGGGCGCACGCGAGCAACTGGCCGCCGAGATCCTCAACCGCAGCGCGCTGCCGCTGGTGGTGATCGTGGCGGTGGCGCTGGGCCTGCTGTGGTTCGGCATCGACCGTGCCTTCGCGCCGCTGGCGGTGCTGGAGCGCGAATTGCGCCAGCGCCGCGACGACGACCTAGCGCCGCTGGCCACACCGGTGCCGCGCGAGGTGCTGCGGCTGGTCGAGGCGCTCAACGCCTTCATGCTGCGGCTGCGCACCATGCTCGGCACCCTCAACGGCCTGGTGGCCGATGCGGCGCACCAGATCCGCACCCCCCTGGCCTCGCTGCGCGCCCAGGCCGAGCTGGCGCTGGAGGAGGGCGATGCGGGCCGGCTGCACGACCGGGTGGCGCGTATCCACCGCAATGCCCTGCATGCCAGCCACCTCATCAACCAGCTGCTGCACGACGCCACCATCGCCCACCGGCTGGGCCTGCACGAACGCGCGGCGGTGGGCCTGGCCGAGCTGGTCAACGAGACGCGGCGGCGTATCTCCTCGGCCGACCGGCAGCGCCTGCGCATCACCATCGCGCCGGAGCTGCGCCGCGTGCGCCTGCGCGGCGACCGGGTGGCGCTGCGCGAGATGCTGCGCAACCTGGTGGACAACGCGCTGCTCTACGCACCGCAGGGCCCGGTGGACATCCGCGTGGAGCCGGCGGCCGACGGCCGCGTGGCGCTTTCCGTGGCCGACCGGGGGCCGGGTATTCCGGACGACGAGAAGGACCTGGTGCTGGAGCGTTTCCGCCGGGGGCGCGACAGCGGCAGCACGCCGGGCTCGGGCCTGGGCCTGGCCATCGTGCGCTCGGTGGTGGCCGCGCACGGCGGCTCGCTGCTGCTGGCCGACCGGCCGGGCGGCGGCCTGTGCGTGACGGTCGAGCTGGTGCCCATGGCGGGTGGTGCCGCGTTTGGCGGGCCGGCGGCCTCTCTGGCCCCTCTGGGAAATCCGGGACATCTGGCGGGCCTGGCCGCCCTCGTGCTGCTGCTGGCCTGCGGCGGAACCGGCCGGGCCCTGGCCCAGGAGCGTCCGCTGCCGCCGGATTTCATGACCCGCTTCCCGGCGCCCCAGGGCGATGGCAGCCGGATACTGAGCATCGCCAGCCCGACCGACACACCGCTGTTCACCGAGCTGGTGCGCGGTTTCCAGCGGTCGCGGCCCGACGTCGCCGTGGTCTACCACGAGATGGGCACCACCCAGCTCTACGAAGAGGCTGCGGCCGGGCGCCTGCCGGGGGTGGACGTGTTCATCAGCACGGCGGTGGACCTGCAGGTGCGGCTGGCCAACGACGGTTTTGCGCTGCCGTATGCCTCGCCCTACGCCTCGCGCCTGCCGCCCTGGGCGGTGTGGCGTTCGGAGGTGTTCGGTTTCACTTTCGAGCCGGCGGTCATCGTCTACAACCCCAAACGTTTCACCGCGGAAACGGCACCGCACACCCGGCGCGAACTGCTGGCGCTGCTGGAGAGCGATCCCGCGCGCTGGCGTGGCCGCATCGGCACCTACGACATCTCCGCCAGCAGCGCCGGCTACCTGCTGGGCATGCAGGACGAACTGGTGTCGTCGAACTTCTGGGGCCTGGCCAACGCCATGGGCAAGGCCGCGGTGCGGCTGCGGCCCACCAGCGCCGACATCCTCGACGACATCGAGGCCGGCCGGCTCGACCTGGGCTACAACGTGTTCGGCTCCTACGCGCTGGCGCGCGAGGCGGCCGGCCGCAACGTCGGGGTGGTGGTGCCACAGGACTACGTGCTGGTGCTGGCCCGCGCCGCGCTGATCGCGCGGCACACCACGCAGCCGGAGCTGGCGCGCGCCTTCATCGACTGGCTGCTGTCGCCCGCCGGCCAGGCGGTGGCGGCCAGCAATGCCGGTTTCGGCGCCATCATGGAGGGCACGCCGGGCCCGTGGACCACCGCCTCGGTGCTGGCCCGCTCCAAGGGGCTGGTGCAGCCCATCGCGCTCGGCCCCGCACTGCTGGTGGGGCTCGACCAGCAGCGCCATGCACGTTTTGTGCAGAACTGGATGCGGCTGGTGAACGGGCCGCGCTGACCTGGCGATGGTTTCGCGGTGACAGGACACTGACAGCCGCTCTTCCTAAGATGCGCCCACAGGCCGGGCTTTGTAGCCCAAGGCCGGACATCCCAAGGAGACAAGACATGGCAGCAGCTTTTGGCCGCGTTTACCTGCGCGCCGCCGTCCTCGGCTTTTCCTCCCTCACGGCGCTTACCTCGCTGGCTCCGCTGACGGCGCTGGCGCAGGTGCCCGCGGGCTACCCGGCCGACTACCAGAAGGTCATCGATGCGGCCAAGAAGGAGGGCAAGGTGGTGATGTACTCCACCACTGATGCCAAGGTCGCCGCCCCCATCGTCAAGGACTTCGAGTCCCTGTACCCGGGCGTCAAGGTCGAGTTCAGCGACATGAACAGCACCGAGCTGTACAACCGCTACGTCAGCGAGCAGGCCGCCGGCGCCGCCTCGGCCGATATCGTGTGGAGTTCCATCGTCGATTCCACCTTCCAGCTCGGCAAGGATTACGGCTGGGCCTACAAGTCGCCCGAGGCGGGCAAGCTGCCGGCCTCGGCGGTATGGAAGGACACCGTCTGGGGCATGACCTACGAGCCCATCGCCCTGGTCTACAACAAACGCCTGCTCAAGCCCGAGGAGGTGCCGAAGTCGCACGCCGCGCTGGCCGCGCTGGTGGCGGCTCAGCCCGAGCGTTTCAAGAACAAGGTCACCACCTACGACATCGAGAAGTCGGGTTTCGGTTTCATGCTGGCGGTGCAGGACAAGATGGCCGATCCCCGGTACTTCGATACCCTGAAGGGCATGGCCAAGGCCGGCCTGGTGCTGCAGGCGACCACCGGCACCATGATGGAACGCATTTCCTCCGGCGAGAACCTGGTGGGCTTCAATATCCTCGGCTCCTACGCCGACACCCGGGCCAAGACCGATCCGTCCATCGGTGTGGTCTACCCGTCGGACTACACGCTGGTGCTGCCGCGGGTGATGTTCATCACCAAGAAGTCCAAACACCGCAACGCCTCGCAGTTGTGGGTGGACTACCTGCTGTCCAAGCGCGGACAGATGGTGGTCAACAAGGAGGGTGACCTGGCCTCCATCCGCGACGACATAGGCGGCAGCAACAACCGCGCAACCATCACCAAGGCGCTGGGCCAGGCCCTGAAGCCCATCCCGCTCGACGAATCGCTGCTGACCTACCTGGCCCAGGACAAGCGCCTGGAGTTCATGAAGCAGTGGCGCGCCGCGGCCGCCAAGTAAGCTGAAGCCGTTCGCCATGCAAGCACTCCGGCAGGCGGTGCCGCGCTACGCGGTGGTGCTGCTGGCCACCCTGGCCATCTGCGCGCCGCTGTCGCTCATCGCCTACCAGAGCCTGCTGTCGGCGCCCTTCTTCTCGCCGTCGCGGACGGTAGGGCTGGACTCCTTCCGTTTCATCTTCGACGATCCGGACCTGTGGAAGGCGCTGCGCACCAGCCTGCTGCTGGCCGTCGGGCTGTGCGCCATCGCCGTGCCGCTGGGCGGGGTGCTGGCCTTCCTGATGCAGCGCACCGACATGCCGGGGCGGCGCTGGATCGAGCCGCTGATCCTGGTGCCGGTGTTCGTCTCGCCCATGGTGCTGGGCTTCGGCTACATCGTCGCGGCCGGGCCGGTGGGTTTCTTCTCGCAGCTGGCCGAAGGCGTCTTCGGCTTCGTGCCCTGGAACGTCTACACCCTGCCGGCCATCATCGTTATCGCCGGGCTGACGCACATTCCGCATGCCTACCTCTACATCTCCGCCGCCCTGCGCAACATGGGCTCCGACGTGGAGGAGGCCGCACGCGTGGCCGGCGCCAGCCCCTGGCGGCTGATGTGGACGGTCAGCCTGCCGCTGGTGCGGCCGGCGGTGCTGTATGCGCTGGTGCTGCTGTTCCTGCTCGGGCTGGAGGTGTTCGGGCTGGTGCTGGTGCTGGGCGACTCCACCGGCCACCTGGTGATGGCCACCTATATCTACAAACTCACCAACAAGCTCGGCACGCCGGCCTACCACCTGATGGCGGCGGTGGCGGTGGTGCTGATCGCCATGACGGTGCCGCTGGTGGCGCTGCAGCGCGGGTTGACCGGCTACGCGCAGCGTTTCGTCACGCTCAAGGGCAAGGGCATGCGTTCGCGCCCGCTGCCGCTGGGGCCGTGGCGCTGGGTGGCCTTTGCCACGGTGATGCTGTGGCTGTTCGTGGCGGCGGTGGTGCCGCTGTCGGGCATCCTGCTGCGGGCCTTCGTCACCCACTGGGGCCAGGGTGTGGCGCTGGCCGACGCGTTCTCGCTGGAGGCCTTCCGCCACATCGGGGACCAGGCCAACCTGGTGCGTGCCATCGTCAATTCCATCGCCATCGGGGTGGTGGGCGGCGCCGCCGCCATCGGCTGTTATGCGGCGCTGGGCCTGGCCATGCACGGCAAGGCCGACGGCACCACACGTTTCCTCGACTACCTGGTGATGGCGCCGCGCGCCGTGCCGGGCCTGCTGATCGGGCTGGCCTTCCTGTGGGTGTTCCTGTTCTTCCCGCTGTGGCTCGACAACGCGCTGGACGACGGCTGGCTCTCCACGCTGTGGTGCGCCGCCTGGCTGCGCGACAACCTGGTGGAATGGTTGCGGGCGCTGCGCTCGACCATCTTCAGCGTGTGGCTGGCCTACACCGTGGTGTGGGTGGCCTACGGGCTGCGGCTGATTTCGTCGACCCTGCTGCAGATAGCGCCGGAGCTGAAGGAGGCCGCGCGGGTCACCGGCGCGACTTCCGGGCAGGTGACACGCCACGTCACCCTGCCGCTGGCGCGCAGCGGGCTCATCGGCGCCTGGTTGCTGATCTTCCTGATCTTCGAGCGTGAGTACTCCACTGGGGTGTACCTGCTGTCCACCGGCACCGAGACCATCGGGTCCATGCTGGTGTCGCTGTGGGCGGCGGGCGACATCGACATCGTCGCCGCGCTGTCCTGCATCAATGTCGTATTGGTCGTGGCCGGCCTGGCGCTGGCCCTGCGGCTGGGGGTGAAACTGCGTGATTGAGCTGACGGTCGAAAACCTGCACCTGGGGTATGGCGATACCGCCGTGCTCAAGGGTGTGTCGATGGAACTGCACCGCGGCGAGGTGGTGTCCCTGCTCGGGCCTTCGGGCAGCGGCAAGACCACGCTGCTGCGCGCCGTGGCCGGGCTGGAGACACCCGCGCAGGGCCGTATCCGCATCGGTGAGCGCCTGGTGTTCGATTCGGCCACCCGCACCGAGGTGCCGGCCGAACGCCGCGACCTGGGGCTGGTGTTCCAGTCCTACGCGCTGTGGCCGCACAAGACGGTGTTCCACAACGTGGCCTACCCACTGCAGTTGCGCAAGACACCCGCCGCCGAAGTGGCGCAGCGGGTGCACCAGGTGCTGGGCCAGCTGGGCCTGGCCGGCCTGGCCGAACGGCACCCGCACCAGCTGTCGGGCGGCCAGCAGCAGCGGGTTGCCATCGGCCGCGCCCTGGCCTACAACCCGCAGGTACTGCTGCTCGACGAGCCGCTGTCCAACCTCGACGCCAAGCTGCGCGAGGAGGCGCGCGCCTTCCTGCGTGAACTCATCGTGCGCCTGGGCCTGTCGGCGCTGATGGTCACCCACGACCAGCGCGAGGCCATGGCCATTTCCGACCGCATCCTGCTGCTCAACGAGGGCCGCATCGAGCAGCAGGGCACACCCGAGGAGATGTACGCCGCGCCGGCCACGCTGTTCTGCGCCGAGTTCATGGGCAACAACAACCTGCTGCTGGGCACCGCCGCCGAGGTGCACGGCGGCCTGGTCCGCATCGAGGGGCCGGGCTGGAGCATCCGGGCCCGTGCCGGTGCCGGCCTGGGGGCGGGGCAGCCAGCCTGCGCAGTGGTGCGGGTGGAGCAGGTGCAGGTGAGGCAAGGGGAGTGGGCCGGCGGCCCGGGCGACAACCGGCTGCGTATGGCACTGGTCACCAGCATGTACCTGGGCGACCGCTGGGAATACGTGTTCCGCATGCCGGGCGCCGGCACCGGCGGCCAGCCGCTGGGGCTGCGCGCCTACGGCGCTGCCCGCTGCCCGCCCGGCGACTACTGGCTGGAGCTGCCGGTCGACCGGGTATGGGCCTTCCCGGCCGGGCCGCATGGCATCGCCGGGGCCGCCCCGCAAGACGCCACGCCAGGGCGTGCGCCATGAGCGCGGCACCACAGGCCGTCATCGTCGGCGGCGGGCAGGCCGGCAGTTGCGCGGCCTTCGCCCTGCGGCGTGCCGGCTTCGAGGGCCGTATCGTGCTGGCCGGCGAAGAGGCCCATATGCCCTACGAACGCCCGCCGCTCAGCAAGGCGACGCTCACCGAGACGTCGCCGAAGCTGCCGGCCCTGTTCGCCGCCGAACGCTACGCGGCCGGTGCCATCGACCTGCGCCTGGCCAGCCGTGTGGAATCGCTCGACCTGGCCGGACAGCAGGTGGCGCTGGCGGGCGGCGGCAGGCTGCCCTACGACCTGCTGCTGCTGGCTACCGGCGGCCGTGCGCGCCGGCTTGGCGTGCCGGGCGGCGAGCACATTCTTTACCTGCGCGACTACGGTGATGCGCTGGCCCTGAGGGAACGCCTGCGGCCCGGCACCCGGCTGCTGTGCATAGGCGCCGGGGTCATCGGGCTGGAAATCGCCTCGACCGCACGCGCGCTGGGCTGCGAGGTGGTGGTGGCCGAAGCCGCCGGCGGCATCATGGGCCGCTGCATCGCCCCCGCCGAGGCCGACTGGCTGGCCGGGCTGCACCGCGCCGCGGGCGTCGCGCTGCGCCTGGGTACCGGTGTCGTCGCCATCACGGAGGCGGGCGGCGTCCACACGGTGCAGCTGTCGGACGGCTCGGCGCTCGGCGCCGACCTGGTCGTGGCCGGTGTCGGGCTGGTGCGTAATACCGCGCTGGCCGAGGCCGCCGGCATCGCGGTCGACAACGGCATCCTGGTCGATGCCTTCGGGCGTACCGACCAGCCGGGTGTCTTTGCCGCCGGCGACGTGGCGGCCTTCTGGCACCCGGCCTTGGGCCGGCCCATGCGCCTCGAATCCTGGCACCACGCGCAGGACCACGGCACGGCCGTGGGCGCCGCCATGGCGGGCGAACTGCAAGCCTACCAGCCGGTGCCGCGTTTCTGGACCGACCAGCAGGGCATCAACCTGCAGGTGGCCGGCGCGCCGGCCGCGGCGGCCACCTCCATCCTGCGCGGCGACCGTGCCGCCGGCAGCTTCACCACCCTGCACCTGGACGGCGACGACCGGCTGGTGGGCGTGACCACTGCCAACAACGCGCGCGACATGCGGCCGGCCATGGCGCTGATCCGCGGCGGCACACGGCTCGACCGGGCCGCGCTGGCCGATGCGGCCATGCCGCTGCACAAGCTGGCGACCGCCGTGGCGACCCAGCCCCCGGCTGCCCAACCCCAGACCCGAAGGTGAAAGCCCCGACCATGCCGACCGATTCCATCGACTGCGACGTCCACATCGGCGTCCCGGACAACAACACCCTGCTGCCCTTCCTCGAACCCTACTGGCAGGAGCAGGTGACCTCGCGCGGCATCGAAGCGCTCGACCTCGCCACCTACCCGCCGAAGAACCCGCTGTCGGCCCGCGCCGACTGGCGGCCCGCCAAAGGCAAGCCGGGCACCGACCTGGCCCTGCTGCAAAAACACGTGCTCGACGGTTTCGGCTCCCGCCTGGCCATCTGCCACACCATCTATGGCGGCCAGGCGGTGCTCAACGCCGACCTGGGCGCGGCCATCTGCCGCGCCGTCAACGACTGGGTGGCGCAGGAATGGCTGGACCGCGAGCCGCGGCTGCGTGCCTCCATCGTGGTGCCGATGCAGGACGTGGCGCTCACCGTGGCCGAGATCGAGCGCTGCGCCAAGGACCGGCGTTTTGTGCAGGTGCTGCTGCTGGCCACGGGCGACGCGCCCTTCGGCAAGAAACACTACTGGCCGATCTACGAGGCCGCCTGCCGCCACGGCCTGCCCGTCGGCATCCACCCGGGACACTCGGGCCGCTATGCCTCCACCTACGTCGGCTGGCCGTCCTTCCACATCGAGGACTATGCGGCGCAGGCGCAGTCCATCCAGGGCCAGCTGCTGAGCCTGGTCTACGAGGGGGTGTTCATCCGCCACCCCACCCTGAAGGTGGTGCTGCACGAATCCGGTGTCAGCTGGCTGCCGGGTTTCCTGTGGCGGGCCGACAATACCTGGCGGGCCATGCGCAACGAAGTGCCGTGGCTCGACCGTTCACCGAGCGAGGTGGTGCGCGAGCATGTGCGGCTGACCACCCAGCCCTTCGATGCACCCGACGACGCGGCCACCGTGGCCGCGCTGCTGGAGCAGTTCCCGGCCGCCGAGATGCTGCTGTACGCATCGGATTTCCCGCACCACCAGTTCGAGGGCGGTGCGGTGCTGCCGCCGGGTTTCTCTGCAGAACTGGCGCAGCGCATCGCGTCTCGAAACCCCTTGGACACCTATCCCCGACTGTCGGAGGCCACCGCATGAGCACCGTTCTCGACACCCGCCCCGCGCCTGCCGCCGCGCGCACGGCCGACGCCATCATCGACTGCGACATCCACCCGCTGCTGAAGAACCCGGCCGACATCCGCAAGTACCTGCCCGAGCGCTGGCGCGGGCATTTCGACACCTACGGCAACAACTTCCGCCAGCCCTTCGTCGGTGCCGACCTGTGGCCCAAACCCGCGCCCTACATCTCGCGGCGCGATGCCTACCCGCCGGTGGGTGGCCCGCCGGGCTCGGACCTGGACTTCATGCGCGAGCAGCACCTCGACCCCTTCAACGTCGCCCACGGCGTGCTGCAGGTGCTGGTGCCCACCGGCACCAACCAGCGCAACGTCGGGTACGGCGCCGCACTGTGCTCGGCCGTCAACGACTGGCAGCTGGCCGAGTGGACCGGTGCCGAGCCGCGGCTGCGCGGCTCGCTGGTGGTCACCCAGGAATCGCCCGAGGCGGCGGTGCAGGAAATCCGCCGGCACGGCCGCAACCGGCAGTTCGCCCAAGTGTCGGTGGCCCAGCGCACGCTGGAGCCGCTGGGCCGCCAGCGCTACTGGCCGATCTTTGCCGAGGCGGCGGCGCACGACCTGCCCATCGGTATCCATACCGGCGGCTTCAACGGCCACGCCGCGGTGGCGGGCGGCGGCTGGTGTTCGTACTACGCCGAGTCGCACCACCTGATCTCGCTGGGCATGCAGTCGCTGCTCACCAGCATGGTGATGGAGGGGGTGTTCGAGGAATTCCCGACGCTGAAGGTGGTGCTGATCGAAGGCGGCCTGTCTTGGATACCGTCGCTGGGCTGGCGCCTCGACGGCCTGTGGAAACGCCTGGGCGCCGAGGTGCCGCACGTCAAGCGCCCGCCGTCGGAGTACATCAAGGAACACTTCTATTTCAGCACCCAGCCGGTGGACGACATCGAGAACCCGGCGCACCAGCGCCAGCTGTTCGACTGGATCGGCTGGGACCGCCTGCTGTTCTCCAGCGACTACCCGCATTGGGACTACGACGACGCGCGTTATGCCTTCAAGTTCCGCATGACGCCGGAAGAAAAACGCAAGATCTTCCACGACAACGCAATGCACGTGTTCCGCTTCGACCGGAGCTGAGAGCCATGACACGAACCACCCACACCATGTCCTGCACCGCCGCTAGGGAGGGGACCCACCATGGCTAGGTATGCCGTGGCCCGCACGTCGGAGATCGCGCCGGGCCAGCGCAGGCTGTTTTCCATCGGCGGCCGGCCGGTGGTGGTGTTCAACCTCGCGGGTGAATTCTTCGCCCTGCTCAACCGCTGCCCGCACCAGGGCGCCTCGCTGTGCGATGGCCTGGTGACGGGTTTCGTGTCCTCCACGGCGCCGGGCGAGTACACCTACGAGCGTGCCGGCGAGGTCATCCGCTGCCCCTGGCACGGCTGGGAGTTCGACATCAAGACCGGGCAGTCCTGGTTCGACCCCGCCAAGGCCAAGGTCCGCACCTACCAGGCCGCGGCCCGCAGCGGCAGCCAGCTCATGGAAGGGCCGCACAAGGCCGAAACCTTCCCGGTGGTGCTGGAAGAGGAATACATCGTCGTGGACGTCTGAAGACAGACGTTCGATGCCAGGAACAGGACAAGGAAATCCCATGAGTGAAGCCCGACGCTGGATACCCATCGCGGCGGTGGCCGACTGCCCCGAAGGCGAGATCCGGGGCCTGACCGTGGAAGGCCACGAGATCGCCCTCTACCACCTGGAAGGCGGGGAGTTCTGCGCCACCGGCAACGTCTGCACCCACGGCCAGGCCCTGTTGTCGGACGGCTGGCTGGTCGATGGCCACCAGGTCGAATGCCCGCTGCACGCCGGCTGCTTCGACGTGCGCACCGGCCAGGGCATGGGCTCGCCGATCGAGGAGGACCTGAAAAGCTACCCGGTGCGCCTGGAAGACGGGCAGGTACTGGTGGGGCTGGAGAATCAGCCGGACTGAATTAAGACCATAATCGGTCCTGTTCGCCATCCACTTCGCAGGAGCCGACCGTGAAGTATTCCACCCAGGTCAAACCCATCTCGTACCTGAAGAGCCACGCCGCCGAGATCGCCGCGACGCTCACCGAGACCCGTGAGCCGCTTCTCATCACGCAGAACGGCGAAGCCCGGCTGGTCGTGATGGATGTGCGGTCCTACGAGGAGCAGGAGCAGGCCATCGCCCTGCTGCAACTGCTGGCCCAGGGGCGGCGCGAGATCGAGGAAGGACGGCTGGTTCCCGCCGCAGAGGTCTTCGCCAGAATCGATGCCCTGGACGAGGCCGACGAGGAATGAGCCACCGGGTGGTTTTCCTCCAGACCGCGGCAGACGATCTCCAGGAAATCCGGCGCTACATCCGGAGCCACTTTTCGCAAGCGGTCTGGCTCGATGCGTACGCCAGGATCAGGAAGGCGATCCTGAACCTGGAGCGGTTTCCCTACGCCGGCCATGTGCCGCGCGAGTTGCCCGCCACCCACTTCCTGGAAATCATCGCGGTCAAGAACCGTGTGATTTATGAGGTGACAGGCGATACGGTGTACATCCACATCATCTGCGACAGCCGGCAGGACTTCCAGGCGAAGCTCGCACGCCGGCCGATACGGGCCCTCTTTCCGCCGGGGTGATCCGGGCCCCGGTGCGGTGTGCTGCTGCGGTGGCGACCCTTCAGTTCGCCCGCCGCCCGATCTCGATCAGCCGGTTGTCCGGCAGGCCGAAGTAGTCGGACGCGCGTGCGGCATTGCGCTGCAGCGAGGCGAAGATGGCCTTGCGCAGCCCGCCCAGCCCGTGGAGCCGGCCGATGCCGAGCGAGGCGCGCGAGGTGAAGTACGAGGTCGCCATCGACTCGATGTGCAGGCCCTTCTGGTAGGCCAGCACCCGCATGTACTCGGGCACGTCGGGCACCTCCATGAAGCCGTGGCGCGCGGTCACGCGCCAGAAGCCGTGGCCCAGCTCCTCGGCCTCGATACGCTGGCCCGGCCCCACCCGCGGCACCGGGCTGGTGGACACCGCCAGCACGATCACACGTTCGTGCAGCACCTGGTTGTGCTTGAGGTTGTGCAGCAGGGCATGTGGCACGCTGGTCGAGTCCGCCGTCATGAAGACGGCGGTGCCGCGTACCCGGTGCGGCATGCTCACGGCCAGCGCCTCGATGAAGGGGGCCAGCGGGATGCGTTCGTCGGCCGCGGCCTGGGCGGTCACGCGCTTGCCCTTGGCCCAGGTGGTGAAGACGAAGATCACGAGCGCCGCCACCGCCAGGGTGAGCCAGCCGCCGTCGGCGATCTTCAGGCTGTTGGCCACGATGAAGGCGACGTCCACCCCCGCGAACAAAGCCACGCCGACACCCACGGCCACCGGGTTCCAGCGCCACAGCCGCAGCGCCACCACACCGGTCAGCAGGGTGGTGGCCAGCATGGTCATCGACACGGCGATGCCGTAGGCCGAGGACAGCGCGGTGGAGCTGCCGAAGGCCAGCACGATCAGCAGCACACCGGCCATCAGCAGCCAGTTCACCGTGGGCAGGTAGATCTGGCCGATGGCCGCGCCCGAGGTCTGCACGATGCGCATGCGCGGCAGGTAGCCCATGCGGATGGCGTGCGCCGTCATGGAAAAGGCGCCCGAGATCACCGCCTGCGAGGCGATGACGCTGGCGCAGGCCGCCAGCACCACCATGGGCAGCGTGGCCCAGGCGGGGTAGAGGCGGAAGAAGGGGTTGTCGATGGCCGTCGGGTCGGCCAGCACCAGCGCGCCCTGGCCGAAGTAGTTGAGCACCAGCGCCGGCAGGGCGATGAAGATCCAGGCCCGCCGGATCGGCGCGGCGCCGAAATGGCCCATGTCGGCGTACAGCGCCTCGCCGCCGGTGAAGGCCAGGAATACCGCCCCCAGCACCGCCAGCGTCTGCGCCCGGTGCGTCGCCATGAAGCGCACCGCCCAGCGGGGGTCGAGCGCTTCCAGCACCTGCGGGTTCTGCACGATGTGGAGGACCCCGGCCACCGCCAGTACACCGAACCACAGCACCATCACCGGCCCGAAGATACGGCCGACCGAGGCCGTGCCCTTGCGCTGCACCAGGAACAGCCCGACGAGGATCGCCAGGGTGATGGGCACCACATAGGGCTTGAACACCGGCGTGGCGATCTCCAGCCCCTCCACCGCCGACAGGGTGGTGATGGCCGGGGTGATCAGGCTGTCGCCGTAGAACATGGCCGCGCCCACCAGGCCCAGCCAGGCGATGGTGCGCCAGGCCCAGGGCGCCGCGCCACCGCGCTCCAGCGCCAGGCGCGCCAGCCCCTGCAGCGCCAGGATGCCGCCTTCGCCGTCATGGTCGGCGCGCAGCACGAAGACCACGTACTTCAGCGTGACCACCAGCATCAGCCCCCACACCACCAGCGACAGCAGTCCCAGCACCGCGGCGTGGTCCAGCACCACGCCGTGCTCGGGGTTCAGGCACTCCTTGAAGGCGTAGAGGGGGGAGGTGCCGATGTCGCCGAAGACCACGCCCAGGGCGGCGACCATCATGGCGGACTTCGCGGAAGGGCCGCCGGCGGGGGAATCGTGCCGGGGCGTGGTGGTCGAAGTCATCGTTCGGGGGAGGGCTGTGGAGACCCCAGGGAGCTTACACCCGGCTACAACTCCCCGGGCGCGGTTTATGCCGGCAGCGTTTCGATGAGTGTGGCGATGGCCTCGCCCACCTCCGTGGTGGATGCCGTGCCGCCCATGTCCGGGGTGCGTGGGCCGTTCACCAGCACCGTCTCGATGGCCTTGACCATCAGGTCGTGGGCGGCGCGGCCGGCGCCGGTGCTGCGGGTCAGGAAGTCCAGCATCATCGCGCCCGACCACACCATGGCGACCGGGTTGGCGATGTTCTTGCCGTAGATGTCGGGTGCCGAGCCGTGCACCGGTTCGAACAGCGAGGGGAACAGGCGGTCGGGGTTCAGGTTGGCCGAGGGCGCCAGGCCGATGGTGCCGGTGCAGGCCGGCCCCAGGTCCGACAGGATGTCGCCGAACAGGTTGGTGGCCACCACCACGTCGAAGCGGTCGGGCTGCAGCACGAAGCGCGCCGACAAGATATCGATGTGCTGCTTGTCCACCGCCACCTCGGGGTAGGCCTGGCCCACCGCGTCGGCGCGGCTGTCCCACCAGGGCATGGAGAGCGCGATGCCGTTGGACTTGGTGGCCACGGTCAGCTTCTTGCGCGGGCGGCTCTTGGCGAGTTCGTAGGCGTACTTCAGCACCCGGTCGGCGCCCAGGCGCGAGTAGACCGACTCCTGGATCACGATCTCGCGGTCGGTGCCGGCGTACATGGTGCCGCCCAGCGAGGTGTATTCACCCTCGGTGTTCTCGCGCACCACGAAGAAGTCGATGTCGCCGGGCTTGCGGCCGACCAGGGGGCAGGGCACGCCTTCGAGCAGGCGCACCGGGCGCAGGTTGATGTACTGGTCGAACTCGCGGCGGAACTTCAGCAGCGAACCCCACAGCGACACGTGGTCGGGCACCGTGGCCGGCCAGCCGACCGCGCCGAAATACACCGCGTCGGTGCCGTCGAGCTGGGCCTTCCAGTCGTCGGGCATCATCTTGCCGTGCTGCTGGTAGTAGTCGCAGCTGGCCCAGTCGTAGACGGTGAACTGCAGGTCGAGCTGGAAGCGTTTGGCCGCGGCCTTCAGGGCGCGCAGGCCCTCGGGCATGACTTCCTTGCCGATGCCGTCGCCGGCGAGGACGGCGATCTTGAAGCTGTTGGTGGACATGGGATGTTTCCTTTGCTGGTGTTCGGAAGGGGGTGCCGTTTCCTGATCGGCCGCTCACCCGGAGGCGCCATTGTGAAGGCGCCCATTGCGCATGAGACACATACAATCGTACGCAACGTGAATACTTTCTCCACGATTCGTGCATAAAGCGCCGACCAACGACGACCTGCGGGTCTTCAGCATGGTGGCCCGCAAGGCCAGCTTTGCCGCTGCGGCCGAGGCGCTCGGCGCCTCACCCGCCTACGTCAGCAAGCGCCTGCGGGTGCTGGAGGCCGACCTAGGCGTCAAGCTGCTGCATCGCACCACCCGCCGGGTGGTCGTCACCGAGGAGGGCGAGCGGGTCTTCCACTGGGCGCAACGCATCCTCGACGGCGTGGACCAGCTGATGCAGGAGGTGGCCGTCACCCGCGGTACACCGCGTGGTTCGCTGCGTATCAGCAGCAGCTTCGGTTTCGGTCGGCGGGTGGTGGCGCCCATGGTCTCGCGTATGGTGGTGCGTTACCCCGGCCTGCAGGCGCGGCTGGAGGTGTTCGACCGGCTGGTGGACGTGGCGACCGAGGGCTTCGACCTCGACATCCGTGTCGGCGACGAGATCGCGCCGCACCTCATCGCCCGCCAACTGGCCGCCAACCACCGGGTGCTGTGCGCCGCGCCGGCCTACCTGGCACGCCGCGGCACGCCGCGCGGCCTGCAGGACCTGGCCAACCACGACTGCCTGGTGATCAAGGAGCGCGACCACCCCTTCGGTGTATGGCGCCTGCGCGCCAGCGGCGAGGAACACACGGTGAAGGTCACCGGCCCGCTGTCGGCCAACCACGGCGAGATCGCGGTGCAGTGGGCGGTGGACGGCCATGGCGTGGTGCTGCGCTCGCTGTGGGACGTCGGGCCGCTGCTGCGGGGCGGGCAGCTGGTGCAGGTGCTGCCCGACTTCCGGCAGGAGGCCAATGTGTGGGCGGTCTACCCCTCGCGGCTGTCGACCTCGGCCAAGGTGCGGGTGTGTGTGGAGTACCTGCAGACCTGCTTCCAGCAGGGCGAGGGCACTGCGCCGTTCGACGCGCCGGTGCTGGCCTGACCGGCGGATACCAGGGGCATACAAGCCTGGTTACACGGCGGCCGGCACATTGGCCGCACGATGTGCCATTCATCCCCTGTTCAGCTTGCCGGGGATCACCCTCCGGCGGCACCGACGGCGCACCGCGCACGAAAGGAATTGACATGGGCTACCCAGGCTACGAACTGCTCGAACGCGCGGCCGGTAGCGCATTGCCGCTGGTCGTGTCGGATCCGTCCGAGGTCGATGTGCTGCGCACCTACCTCGCCGCCGGCTTGGTGCGCGCGGAGATTCCCGAGGCGACCCGGCTCGCGCGCGGCGGCCACGACCAGCAGCCGGCGAGTCTGCTGGCGCTGACCGCCGAGGGCCGCAAGGTCGTCGATTCGATGCGCGGCGGCACGGCCGTGTTCCGCCGCCTCAAGGTGCGGCTGCTGGCCCCCTGAGCACCCGCCTGCGTGGCGGGCCGCCTTCTGCTGCGACAGAGGGGCGATGTGGAATCTACGGAGGACTGTTTAAGGGTCTTCCATGAGGCCGGAAAAGGCCAAAAGCGCTAAGGTTGGTCGACCGACCATTTTCTCGCGGAAGCTGCCGCGCCGGCCCGCGCACCAGGCCCGCCGGCCTTGCCGCGGAATGCGCCCCAGCCGGCGCAGGCGCCCCGCTTTTTCCTTTCGCCCTCCACCGCCTCCCCCTCCCCAAACCCCGCAACAGGAGTTGTACAAATGCTTTTGCGTCGACATGGATTCGGCCTGACGGCCGCCCTCGTTCTGGCAGCCTGCGCCCCGGTGCTGGCCCAGGCCCAGGCCGCCTACCCGGACAAGACGGTACGTATCCTGGTGCCCTATGCCGCGGGCGGTTCCACCGACCCGGTGGCGCGCCTGCTGGCCGACCGGCTGACCAAGCAGACCGGCCAGCCCTTCTTCGTGGAAAACAAACCCGGCGCGGGCGGGCGCATCGGCATCGCCGAGGTGCTGCGCCTGCCGCCGGACGGCTACAACGTGCTGGCCGGCCCCTCGGGCATCGCCATCAACCCCTCGCTCACGCCCAAGGGCAGCTACGACGTCGACAAGGACATGACGCCCATCGCCCTGATGAGCCGCATCCCGATGATCATCGTGGCCTCGCAGCAGTCCGGCTTCAAGAGCATCGCCGACGTGGTCAAGGCCGCCAGGGACAAGCCCGGCTCGGTCAACTACGGCATCACCGGCATCGGCACCATGGACCACCTAGTGTCCGAGCGTTTCCGCGCCAACCAGAAGCTCGACATGGTGCGTATCGACTACAACGGCGTGCCGGCCGCGCTCACCGCGCTGATCGGCGGCCAGATCCCGCTCATGACGGTGGCCATCAACGCCGGCATGGCGCAGATCAAGGCCGGCAAGGTCGTGCCCCTGGCCATCACCTCCAGCAAGCGCGCGGCGCTGCTGCCCGGCATCCCCACCATGGCCGAAGCCGGCATCCCCGACTTCGTCATGTACGGCTGGTCGGCCATGTTCACCGCCAACGGCACGCCGCCGGCCATCAGCCAGAAGCTGCACGACGAGGTCGCCAAGGCCATGTCCGACCCCGAGGTGCAGCAGATCATCATCGACAGCGGCAGCGAGCCGGCCAACCTGTCGCTGCCCGAGCTGAAGACCTACATGCGCAAGGACGTAGCCCTGTTCGGCGACATCGTGCGCAGCAACCACATCCATGTCGATTGAGGGGAGGCACGCCATGGAGGCCGTACGCACCTCGCAGGCCCGGCACCGGAGTGAAATCCGCGACGGCATGCACATCGACTGGGACGCGGAGATTCCGCTGCCCGACGGCACGGTCCTGCGTGCCGACGTGTTCCGCCCCATCGGGGACGGCCAGTACCCCGTCATCATGTCCATGGGCCCGTATGCCAAGGGCCTGTCCTTCCAGGAAGCCTTCAAGAGCATGTGGGACCGCATGGTCGAGGCCCATACCGACGTGCCCGCCGGCTCCAGCAACCTGTACCAGAACTGGGAGGTGGTGGACCCGGAGAAATGGGTGCCCGCCGGTTACGCCTGCGTGCGGGTCGACTCGCGTGGCGCCGGCACCTCGCCCGGCGTCATGAACGTCTGGTCGCCACAGGAGGCCAAAGACTTCTACGAATGCATCGAGTGGGGCGGCACCCAGCCCTGGAGCAACGGCAAGGTGGGCCTCTCCGGCATCTCCTACTTCGCCATGAACCAGTGGCAGGTCGCCAGCCTGCAGCCGCCGCACCTGGCCGCCATCTGCGTCTGGGAAGGCGCGGCGGACTTCTACCGCGACGTGTACAAACACGGCGGCATCATCAACATGATGCCCCTGCGCTGGTACCCGCGCCAGGTGCTGAGTGTGCAGCACGGCCTGGGCACCCGCGGCAAAAAGAGTGTGGTCACCGGCGACCTGGTGGCCGGGCCCGAGACCCTGAGCGACGAGGAACTGGCCGCCAACCGCGGCGACCTCGAAGCCGACGTGCTGGCCCACCCGCTGTTCGACGACTACTACCAGGACCGCAACGCACAGTGGGACAAGGTCACCGTGCCGCTGCTGTCGGCCGGCAACTGGGGCGGCCAGGGCCTGCACACCCGCGGCAACTTCGAGGGCTACCTGGCCGCGGCATCGCAGCACAAGTGGCTGGAGGTGCATGGCCGCTGGCACTGGCCGCACTACTACACCGACTACGGCCGGCTGCTGCAGCAGAAGTTCTTCGACTACTTTCTCAAGGGCGAGCAGAACGGCTGGGACAAGCAGGCCCCGGTGCAGCTGCAGGTGCGCCACCCCGGCCCGGTGTTCGTGCAGCGCCTGGAGAACGAATGGCCGCTGGCCCGCACGCAGTGGACCAAGTTCTACCTCGACCCGGCCACCATGGCTCTCACGAAGACCGAGCCGACTGCCAGTGCCAGGCTCGACTACGACACCACGGGCGATGGCCTGACCTTCACCTGGAAGGTGGAGGGCGCGCCGCTGGAAATCACCGGCCCGTCAGCGGCCAGGCTGTTCCTGTCGTCGAAGACGCAGGACGCCGACGTGTTCCTGGTGGTGCGGGTGTACGACCACCATGGCAAGGAAGTCACCTTCAACGGCGCGCTCGATCCGCAGACCCCGGTGGCCCAGGGCTGGCTGCGCGCCTCGCAGCGCAAGCTCGACCCGGCGAAGACACTGCCGCACCGGCCCTACCATGCGCACGACGAGAAGCAGCCGCTGGTGCCGGGCGAGGCCTGCGAACTAGACGTGGAGATCCTGCCGACCTGCATCGTCATCCCGCCCGGCTACGAAATCCGCTTCATGGTGCGTGGCAAGGACCACCACTGCGACGGCCCGCCGGTCGAGCTGCCGAACAGCCCCTACCCCTTCACCGGCGTGGGCCCGTTCCACCACACCCACCCGCAGGACCGGCCGGCGGAGGTCTTCTCCACCACCAACACACTGCATTTCGCGCCGGGCCGTACCCCTTGGCTGCTGCTGCCGGTGATCCCGGGCGCGACGCTGCCCTGCTGAACCATTTTTATCCTCCACCCATCTTCCCTGTTCCACACGAAAGACTTTTGCCATGCTTTTCAAATGCGGCAACTCCGGCCCTGAATACGCCGACGCCCTGACCGACGTGGTGCCCGTGCGGCGCCAGCGCGGCAGCAACGGCCACCTCAACGTGGACATGCACTGCCACGCCGTCTCCCAGGCCGCCAACCAGCTGGCCGCCGAGCAGGCCGGCAAACCCACCCCGCCCGAGAAGGAGCCCATGGGTTTCTACACCTCGGCCGAAACCAAGAAGATCAACGCCGAGCACGGCAAGATCACCGGCCCCAAGATGATGTCGCTCGACCAGCGCCTGGCCGACATGGACTTCATGGGCATCGACGTGCAGGTGGTTTCCACCTCGCCTCAGCAGTACTACCACTGGACGGCACCCGAGGTCGGCGTGGAACTGGCCAAGCTGGTCAACGACAACCTGGCCGACATGGCGGGCCGGCACCCCGACCGCTTCGTGCCGGTCGGCACGCTGCCGATGCAGGACCCGAAGGCCTCGTTGGCCGAGCTCGAACGCTGCATCCAGAACGGCTTCAAGGGCATCCAGTTCTGCACCAACATCACCGGCGAGGAACTCTCCAACGAGAAGTTCCACCCCCTGTACCGGCGTATGGAAGAGACCAGCACGGTCATGTTCCTGCACCCCATGGGCTACTCGGACGGCCAGCGCCTGGCCACCCACTACTTCAACAACCTGATCGGCAACCCGCTGGACACCACCGTGGCCGTGGGCCACCTGATCTTCGACGGTGTGCTCGACAAGATGCCGGGCCTGAAGATCTGCCTGCCGCACGCCGGCGGCTACCTGGGTGCCTACCCGGGCCGCTTCGACCATGCCTACTGCGCCCGGCCCGACTGCCGCCTGCACGCCAAGCAGTTGCCGAGCGAGTACCTGAAGAAGATGTTCTTCGACATCATCACCTTCGATGCGAAGCAGCTCGAAGCCCTGGTGGCCCAGTGGGGCCCCGAGCAGGTGCTGCTGGGCACCGACTACCCCTTCGACATGGGCGAGGACGACCCCCTGGGCATGATCGACAAGCTGCAGATCAGCGACCAGGCCAAGAACCGCATCCGCGGCGCCAACGCCATGGAACTGCTGGGCCTGAAGGTGGAGATGATGAAGAAAAAGGCCTGAACGGCGGGCAGGGCGGGAGCGGTCCCCGCCAGCAGGCAAAGGCGCAGCGGTCTACACTCGCTGCGCCTTTTGTTCTTGAGGAGACACGTATGCCTTTTGTCCACCCGTCCACCACCCTGCAGTTGCGCTCGCTCGTCAAGACCGGTGGGGAGCTGGAACTCTCGCTGGCCGAGGTCGCGCTTGCCCCGCTGGGCGACGGCGACGTGCTGGTGCGCATGGAGGCATCGCCGCTCAACCCGTCCGACCAGGGGCTGCTGTTCGGTCCGGCCGATATGTCGCAGGCGGTGTTTTCCGGCACGCCGGAGCGCCCGGTGGTCACCGCGCCGATTTCGGAGGCCGCCATGAAGGGTATGGCCGGCCGGCTCGACCAGCCGATGCCGGTGGGCAACGAGGGCGCCGGCACGGTGGTGGAGGCGGGGGCCTCGCCGGCCGCGCAGGCCCTGCTGGGCCGCACCGTGGCCGTTCTGGGTGGCGCCATGTACAGCCAGTACCGCAAGATGCCGGCCGTGCAGTGCCTGCTGCTGCCCGAGGGCGCCACGGCGGCGCAGGGCGCGTCCTGCTTCGTCAACCCGCTCACCTCGCAGGGCATGGTCGAAACCATGCGGCGCGAAGGGCACACGGCGCTGGTGCATACCGCGGCCGCCTCCAACCTGGGGCAGATGCTGTTGCGCATCTGCCTGCAGGACGGTGTGCCGTTGGTCAACATCGTGCGCCGGCAGGAACAGGCCGAACTGCTGCGCGCCCAGGGCGCCAGCCATGTGTGTGTCACCGAGGCGCCGACCTTCCAGCAGGACCTCACCGAGGCCCTGGCCGCCACCGGCGCCACCATCGCTTTCGACGCCACCGGCGGCGGCCCCCTGGCCGGACAGATCCTGTCGTGCATGGAAGCCGCCATCAGCCGCAAGGCCACCGAATACAGCCGCTACGGCTCGGCCGTGCACAAGCAGGTCTACCTCTACGGCGGCCTGGACACCCGCCCCACGACCTTGGCCCGCAACTTCGGCATGGCCTGGGGTATCGGCGGCTGGCTCATGTTTCCTTTCCTGCAGAAGATCGGGCCGGCCGCGGCGGCGGCGCTGAAGGCACGGGTGGCGGCCGAGCTGACCAGCACCTTCGCCAGCCACTACACGCAGGAGGTGTCGCTGGCCGAGGCGCTGTCGCCCGCGGCGATCGCCGGCTACGGCCAGCGCGCCACCGGCGAAAAATACCTGGTCAACCCGAGCAAGGGGCTGTCCGTGCAGGCCGGCGCCTGACCATGGCCGGTTCTGAAGGGCAGGCCGCCCGCTCCGTCGCGCTGTATTGGGATTTCGAGAACCTGCACGCCAGCCTGTGCGAGCAGCGTTTCGGCGAAGGCATCTACCACCACCCCGACGGCCGTTTCAAGCTGCAGGAGCCGCTGGTCGACGTGGCCGCGGTGACCGCGCTGGCGGCCTCCCTGGGCCCCATCGCCATCCACCGCGCCTACTGCAACTGGCAGTTCTTCGGGCGCTACCGCGATGCGTTGCTGCAGGCGGCGATGGAGCTGGTGCAGCTGTTCCCACCCGGTGCCTCGGCCAAGAACGGCGCCGACATCCGCCTGTGCCTGGACGCGGCCGAGGACATGACCCGCCACCCGCACATCGGCACCGTGGTGGTGGCCGGCGGCGACAGCGATTTCATGCCGCTGGCGCAGAAGGTCAAGGCGGCCGGCCGGACCATGGTGGGTGTCGGCATCCGTGCCACCACCAACCGCCACTGGGCGCGCAGCTGCGACGCTTTCCACTACTACGACAGCCTGGTGCCGGCAGCTTCGGGCGAGGCCGAGGTGCCGGGCAAGGTCGCCGTGTAAGCCGGGTTCAGCTCCGCAGGTGCTCCACCAGCAGCTGGGTGGGCATGTTGAGGGTGTGGTGGTGGTCCTGGAAACACAGCTGCAGGCGCCGCCGTGCCCATAGTTCGTCGAGCGGGCAGGTGGCTACCTCGGCGAAGGCGGGGTGCCGGTCGAGCCAGCCCTGCGGCAGCACGCCGATGCCCATGCCCATCTCCACCATGCAGCACACGGCCTCGTTGCCGCTGACCTGCACCCGCCGCTTGATCGGCTGGCCCAGCTGCGCGGCGGCCTTCATCAGCAGGGTGTTGAGCGAGCTTTCGTCGCGCAGGCAGACAAAATCGTAGGGCAGCATGTCGGCCAGCGTCACACTCTTGCGCACCAGCAGTTCGTGCCCCAGCGGCAGCACGGCCACCAGCGTCTCCTCGCTGTAGGGCAGGGTGCGCAGGCCGGCGGCCACGAAGGGGTCGCCGAAGATGCCGATGTCGGCGCGCCCCTCGGCCACCAGCTGGATCGCGTGCGGGCTCAGGCTGTCGGCCAGCTCGATGACGATACCGGGATGCCGCAGCGCAAAGGCGCGCAACTGCTGCGGCAGGTACTGGGTGATGACCGCGATGCTGGCCGCGATGCGCACCGTGCCGCGCACGCCGGTGGACAGGTCGGACATCTCCACCTGCAGTTGCTCCACGTCGTGCTGGATGGTGCGCGCATGGCGCAGCAGCACATAGGCCGCGGGTGTGGCTTCGAGCCGGGTGGGGCGGCGTTCGAACAGCTTGATGGCGAGGGTGTCTTCGAGCAGCGAGAGCCGCTTGCTCAGGGCCGAGGCGGCGATGTGTTCGCGCCGGGCGGCCTTGGCCAGTCCCTTTTCTTCCATCACGGCGATGAAGAGTCGCAGGGTGTAGAGGTCCAGCCGCATGTGGGCCGCATTGTTTCAGGCATGTCCAGGCATCGCATCCGGGGCTACCCCTACGGTGAAAAGCATCGCGTTTGGGAAACACCTGTTCGCCAATTGCGGGTTGCGGCAGGCGGGCAGGCTTCCTACATTGGCACTCCAGCAGCCGGCGCATGTCCGCGGCGGCGACCATGGAGACATAAGAATGAAGATAGCAGTCGTGCCCGGTGACGGCATCGGCCCCGAAATCGTGCCGCAGGCCGTCAAGGCGCTCAAGGCGGTGTCGCGCGGCCAATTCGAACTGGAGTTCACCGAGGGCCTGCTCGGCATGTGCGCGGTGCATGCCACCGGCCGGCCCCTGCCGGACGAGACCCTGCAGCTGGCGCGCGATTCCGACGCCATCCTGTTCGGCGCCGTGGGCGGGCCGGAGTACGACCAGTGGCTGCGCACCAGCAAGATCCGCTCGGGCCTGCTGGAGCTGCGCCAGACGCTGAAACTGCACGCCAACCTGCGGCCGATCAAGCTCATACCGGAACTGACCGGCGTGTCCACACTCAAGCCTTCCGTCATCGAGGGGCTGGACCTGCTGATCCTGCGCGAGCTCAATGGCGACATCTACTTCGGCGAACCACGCGGCCCGGTGGAGAATCCGCGCGAGCGCGAGTGCATCAACACCATGCGCTACACCGAGTCGCAGGTTCGTGCCATCGCCCACGTGGCGTTCAGGCTGGCGCGTGGCCGTCGCGGCAAGCTGCTGTCGGTGGACAAGGCCAACGTGCTGGAGACCATGCGCCTGTGGCGCGACGTGGTCACCGAGGTCGGCCAGGAGTATCCCGACGTGGAGTTGTCGCACATGTACGTGGACGCCGCGGCCATGTCGCTGATCCGCACGCCGACCCGCTTCGACGTGATCGTCACCGGCAACATGTTCGGCGACATCCTCTCCGACGAAGCGGCCATGCTGGTCGGCTCGCTGGGCATGCTGCCATCGGCCTCGCTGGCGGCCGACGGGCGCGGGCTGTACGAGCCGGTGCACGGAGCCGCGCCCGACATCGCCGGGCGCGACATCGCCAACCCGCTGGCGGCCATCCTATCGGGCGCCATGCTGCTGCGCCACAGCCTGAAGAAGGAGGCCGAGGCCACCCGCATCGAGAACGCCGTGCGCCAGGTGCTGGGCCAGGGCCTGCGCACCGCCGACATCATGGAGGCCGGCTGCCGCTGCGTCGGCACCCGCGAAATGGGCGACGCGGTCGAGGCCGCGCTGGCGGGCTAGGCGCATGCCGCAAGCCCACCCGACAGCGCCGGCGCTGGAATTCCGCGACGTTGGCTGCACCTTCACGCCGCGCGCGGGTGCGGCGCGCTACACCGCGGTGGAGCATGCCAGCTTCTCGGTGGCCGCGGGCGAGTTCGTCTCGGTCGTCGGCCCGACCGGCTGCGGCAAGTCCACGCTGCTCAACATGGCCGCCGGCCTGCTGTTCCCGTCGGCCGGGCAGGTGCTGAGCTTCGGCGAGCCGGTCGCCGGCATCAACCGCCACGCCACCTACCTGTTCCAGGGCGAGGCCCTGATGCCCTGGCGCCGGGCCATCGACAACGTGTCGGCCGGCCTGCAGTTCAAGGGCGTGCCGGCGGCCGAGGCCGCGGCCCTGGCGCAGCGCTGGATCGACCGGGTCGGCCTGTCCGGCCATGGCCACAAATTCCCCTACCAGATGTCGGGCGGCATGCGCAAACGGGTGGCGCTGGCCCAGGCGCTGATCCTGGACCCGCCCATCCTGCTGATGGACGAGCCCTTCAGTGCACTCGACATCCAGACGCGCCAGCTGATGGAGTCCGAGCTGCTCGACATCTGGCAGGCCGACCGCAAGTCGGTGCTGTTCATCACCCATGACCTGGACGAGGCCATCGCCCTGTCCGACCGGGTGGTGGTGCTGGCGGCCGGCCCCGGCACCCGGCCGATCGCCGAGTTCGCCATCGACCTGCCACGCCCGCGCGCGGTATCGGAAATCCGCAACAGCGAGCGTTTTGTGGCCCTGCACCGGCAGATATGGGACGTCTTGCGCGACGAGGTACTCAAAGGCTATGAACAAAGCAAACGCTGACACGCCGCCGCCGCGCGACTGGATGCCGCTGTGGCGCATCCTGCTGCTGGCGGTGCTGATCGCCCTCTGGCAAGGCCTGGTGAGCGCGGGGCTGATCGCACCGCTCTTCTTCGGCGAACCGCTGCCGGTGTTCCGGCAGATCGTCACCTGGTTCCGCAGCGGGGAGATCTTTCCCCACCTGGGCGTGACGCTGATCGAGACGCTGCTGTCCTTCGCCGTCGGCACCGGGCTGGCGCTGGTGCTCGGCCTGGTGCTGTCGCTCAACGACTTCCTGGCGCGGCTGCTCGACCCCTTCATCAAGGCCGCCAACGCCATGCCGCGGGTGATCCTGGCGCCGATCTTCGGCCTGTGGTTCGGCCTGGGCATCTGGTCGAAGGTGGCGCTGGGCACCACCCTGGTGTTCTTCATCGTGTTCTTCAACGTCTTCCAGGGGGTGCGCGAGGTCAGTCCGGTGGTGCTGGCCAATGTGCGCATGCTGGGTGCCAGCCGCCGGCAGCTGCTGCGCCACGTGTACCTGCCGTCGGCGGCGAGCTGGGTCTTCTCCAGCCTGCACAACGCCATCGGCATGGCCTTCGTCGGTGCGGTCATCGGCGAGTACCTGGGCTCGGCACGCGGCGTGGGTTACCTGATCCTGGCCGCCGAGGGGGTGTTCGACATGAACGCGGTGGTCGCCGGCATCCTGCTGCTGACGGTGTTCGCGCTACTCATGGACACCATCGTCACGCGCATTGAACGCCGCCTGCTGGTGTGGCAGCCCGGCGCCGGCAGGACCGAGACGGCGCGTGCCGAAAGCTGAGGACTGCACCGCCATGAGCTCTTCCCGCGGCCTCACCCTGTTCGAGAAGATCTGGCGCCACCACGAGGTGGTGCGGGACGACACCGGCCAGAGCCTGCTCTACATCGACCTGAACCTGATCCACGAGGGTTCGCGCAACCCGTTCCAGCAGTTGGCGGCGCGCGGTCTGCCAGTGCGCCGGCCCGACCGCACCTTCGCCACACCCGACCACTACGCCCCCACCACCGCCGGCCGCACCCTGCAGGACGTGGACGGCCCGGAGCGGCTCGACATGGTGGAGTCGCTCACCCGCAACACCGCCAGCGCAGGCATCACCCTGTTCGCCATGGGCGACGCGCGCCACGGCATCAGCCACGTCGTCGGGCCGGAACAGGGCCTGAGCCTGCCCGGCATGACCATCGTCTGTGGCGATAGCCATACCTCCACCCACGGCGCACTGGGCGCTCTGGCCTTCGGCGTCGGTGCCTCGGACGTGGCCCACGCGCTGGCCACGCAGACCATCTGGCAGCGGCTGCCGAAGACCATGCGGGTGTCCATCGACGGCACGCTGGGGCCGGGCGTCACCGCCAAGGACGTGGCGCTGGCCCTCATCGCGCAGATCGGCGTGGCCGGCGGCAACGGCCACGTCATCGAATACGCCGGCAGCACCATCTCCGCGATGTCCATGGAAGGCCGGCTCACGCTGTGCAACCTCACCATCGAGGCCGGCGCCAGGGCCGGTATCGTCGCACCCGACCAGGTGACTTTCGACTACGTGGCCGGGCGGCCCTACACCCCCACGGGGGCCGAGTGGGACCGCAGGCTCGCCGAATGGCGCGCGCTGCGCAGCGACCCGGATGCGCGGTTCGACAAGGAGGTCTTCGTCGACGCCGCGGCCATCGCACCCATGGTCACCTGGGGCAACAGCGTGGAGGAGGGCCTGCCGGTGACCGGCCGCATTCCCGCCCTGCCGCCGGCCGCCGAGGGCGACCGCCGCGCCAGCATGCAGCGCACGCTGGACTACATGGGCCTGCACGAGGGGCAGGCGGTGCAGGGCATCGCCATCGACTTCGCCTTCATCGGTTCCTGCACCAACGGCCGCATCGAGGACCTGCGCTCGGCCGCGGCGGTGCTGCGCGGACGCCATGTGGCGCCGCGGGTGCGCGCCCTGGTGGTGCCGGGCTCCGGCCTGGTGAAGTCGGCCGCCGAGGCGGAGGGGCTGGACCGGGTGTTCCGCGATGCCGGCTTCGAGTGGCGCGAACCGGCCTGCTCGATGTGCCTGGCTACCAACGGCGACACGGTGCCCGCCGGGCAACGCTGCGCCTCCACCTCCAACCGCAACTTCGTCGGCCGCCAGGGGCCGGATTCGCGTACCCACCTGATGAGTCCGGCCATGGTGGCGGCCGCAGCCGTCGCCGGCCACCTGACGGACGTGCGCAGCTACCTCGCAGTGGGCGCCGCATGACACCCTTCACCACCCTCGAAGCGGTGGCCGTGCCGCTGCCGCAGTCCGACATCAACACCGACCAGATCCTGCCCGGGCGCTTCCTGCGCAAGCAGCGGGCCGAGGGCTTTGGCCAGTACTTTTTCCACGACCTGCGGTTTTCCGAGGACGGCAGCGAGCTGCCGGGCTTCATCCTCAACCGGCCGGCCTACCGCCGTGCGCAGATCACCGTGTCGGGCGCCAACTTCGGCTGCGGCTCCTCGCGCGAGATGGCGGTGTGGGCGGTGGGCGACTACGGCGTGCGGGCGCTCGTCGCACCGAGCTTCGGTGACATCTTCCGCGCCAACTGCATCCGCAACGCGCTGCTGCCGGTGGTGCTGCCCGCCGGTGTGGTGCAGGGCCTGCTGGACCAACTGGCGCAGGCGCCGGGCAGCACCATCGCCGTGGACCTGCCGCAGCAGACGGTGACCGGCGCCGATGGCCGGCCGCACGGTTTCGACATCGACCCCTTCCACAAGAAATGCCTGGTGCAGGGCATCGACGGGCTGGACTACACACTGCGCCTGGCCGACCGCATCACTGCTTATGAATCGCGCAGCCGGGACGAGGCCCTGGCGCAGCGTTGACGGCGCAGCTCCGGCAGGCAGCGCGCCACTTTCCGACAACAACAGGAGACAGACACCATGAAAAGATTGCTGTGGGCCCTATGCCTGGCCAGTGCCGGTACTACCGCCACGCTGCTTCCGGCGCGTGCCGCGCTGGCGCAGGAGGCGCTGGAAAAACCGAACCTCGCGGTCGCCACCACAGGCTCGGTGATTTCCTACTACCCGTTCGAGATCGCCCTGGCCAAGGGCTATTTCAAGGACGAGGGCCTGAACCTGGAACGCAGCATGTACCCGGGCGGCCCGCAGACCATCAAGGCCCTGCTCGGCGGCAGCGCCGACGTGATCGTCAGTGCCTATTCCAATGCCGTCACCATGGCCGCCAAGGGCCAGAAGCTGCAGGCCTTCGTGCTGATGATCAGGTACCCGGGCTTCGTGCTGGGCATCACCAAGAAGGGCATGGCGAAATACAAGTCGCTGAAGGACCTGGCTGGCATGCGCATCGGCGTGACATCGCCCGGCGCCAGCACCAACATGATCGTCAACTCCATCGCGCTGCGCAACGGCGTGGATGTCAAGTCGTACTCGCCCATCGGTGTGGGCGCGCAGGCCACCGCCTCGGCGGCGGTCACCGAAGGCCGGCTCGACGCGCTGATCGGTATCGACCCCATCATCACCATGCTGGTGGACAACAAGGAGCTCACCGTGGTGGCCGACCTGCGCACCGGTGCCGGGGTGAAGGCCGCCACCGGCAGCGACACCTACCCCGAGGGCTCGCTGATCGCCACGGCCGACTTCGTGCAGAAGTACCCGCGCACCGTGCAGGCCATGACCAACGCCATGCTGCGCGCGGAAAAATTCCTGGCCACCGCCACCGGCGAGCAGATCGCCGATTCGCTGCCCAAGTCCTACCAGGTGGGCGACCGCGCCACCTACCTGCGGGCGATCCAGAACACCCGCACGGTGTACTCCACCGATGGCCGCTACGACAAGGCAGGCACCGAGGCGGTGCTGAAGGTGCTGGCAAGCTCCGAGCCCTCCATTGCCGAGGTGCAGGGCAAGATCGACCTGCCGGCCACCTACACCAACCGCTTTGTCGATGCGGCCAGGGTGAAGCAGCCGTGAAGGGCTCCATGCGCCTTCTGGCCGTGCTGGGCGCCGGCCTGCTGCTGGCCGGCGGTATTCACGCGCAGCCCGCGCCGCTGGAAAAGCCCCGCCTGGCCATCGCGACCACCGGCTCGGTGATGACCTACTACCCGTTCGAAATCGCCCTGGCCAAGGGCTATTTCAAGGACGAAGGCCTGGACGTGGAGCGCAGCATGTACGCCGGCGGCCCGCAGACCATCAAGGCCCTGCTCGGCGGCAGCGCCGACATGATCGTCAGTGCCTACTCCAACACGCTGACGCTGGCCGCCAAGGGGCAGAAGCTGCAGGCCTTCTTCTCGATGATCAAGTACCCCGGCTACGTGCTGGGCATCAGCCGGCAGGGCATGGCCCGGTACAAGTCGCTGAAGGACCTGGCGGGCATGAACATCGGCGTTACCGCCCCGGGCTCCAGCACCAACATGGTCCTCAACGCCATCGCGGTGCGCAACGGTGTCGACCCCAAGTCGTATTCGGCCATCGGCGTGGGAGCGCTCGCCACCGCCGCGGCGGCGGTGCACGAGGGGCGGCTCGACGCGCTGGTCGGCATCGACCCGGTGGTGACCATGCTGGTCGAGAACAAGGAGCTGAACGTGGTGGCCGACCTGCGCACCGGTGCCGGCGTCCAGGCGGCGCTGGGCAGCGACACCTACCCCGAGGGCTCGGTGGTCAGCACGGCGGAGTTCATCCGGAAGAACCCGCGCAGCGTGCAGGCCGCGGCCAATGCCATGATGCGTGCGGCGAAATTCCTGGAGACGGCCAGCGCCGAGCAGATCGCCGACGCGCTGCCCGCGTCCTACCAGTTCGGCGACCGGGCGCTGTACCTGAAGGCGATCCAGGCTACCCGCACCGTGTATTCCGCCGACGGCCGTTTCGAGCGCGCCGGTGCCGATGCGGTGCTGAAGGTGCTGGCCGACTCCGATCCCTCCATCGCCGAGGCGCAGGGCAAGATCGATGTCGCCGCCACCTTCACCAACCGTTTTGCCGAAGCGGCCAGGGGCAAGAAACCATGAGTGCCAATCCCTTCAAGGCGGCCATCGCCGCCCGCCAGCGGCAGATCGGCCTGTGGATCAGCCTGGCCAACGGCTACGCGGCCGAAGTCTGCGCCGCCACCGGCTTCGACTGGGCACTGATAGACGGCGAGCACGCCCCCAGCGACCTGCGCACCATACTCCTGCAGTTGCAGGGGTTCGCCGGCCACGCCACCCACCCGGTGGTGCGCCCGCCGGTCGGTTCACCGCAGCTCATCAAACAACTGCTCGACATCGGTGTGCAGTCGCTGCTCATTCCCATGGTCGATACCGCCGAGCAGGCGCGCGCGCTGGTGGCGGCGTTGCGCTACCCGCCGCGCGGCATCCGCGGCGTAGGTGCGCGTATGGCCCGTGCATCAGGGTTCGGTCTGCGCGGCAACTACGTGCACGAAGCCGACGACGGTATCTGCCTGCTGGTGCAGATCGAGTCGCCCGAGGGACTGCGCAACCTGGAAACGATTGCCGCGGTCGAGGGCGTGGATGGCATCTTCGTCGGTCCATCCGACCTGTCGGCCTCGCATGGCCATCTCGGCAACCCCGCGCACCCCGGTATGCGGGCGCTGATCGATGCCACGCTGCGGCGCATCGCCGCCGCCGGCAAGCCCTCGGGCATCGTGTCCTACGACGGCACCGAAAGCCAGCACTTCATCGACATCGGCACCACCTTCGTGGCCGTCGGCGGCGATGCCGGTATCCTCTCGGGCGGCGCGCGGGCGCTGGCCGCGCGGTTTGCGGGCGTGCGAACCGCAGCGTGAAGCGCAACCGTACCCGAGCAATACCCCACCATGGCCTCCACCCCACCCCATGCCCCCGTGCGCGCCGAATGGCTCGCCCTGCATACCGAGCCCATCCTGGAGCCGGAACTGCCGATCGTGGACCCGCACCACCACCTGTGGGAGCGCCCCGGTTCGTGTTACCTAGCGCACGAGCTGTATGCCGACATCAACAGCGGCCACGACATCCGCGCCACGGTGTTCGTGCAGAGCCGCTCCATGCTGCGCGCCGATGGCCCGGCTGCCCTGGCACCGCTGGGCGAGGTCGAGTTCGCCAACGGCGCGGCGGCCCTGGGTGCTTCGGGGCAGTACGGCCGCGGGCGCATCTGCGCGGGCATCGTGGGGGCGGCCGACCTGGCGCTGGGCGATGCGGCCGTGCCGGTGCTCGAAGCCATGGTGGCCGCCTGCGGCGGGCGTTTCAAGGGCGTGCGTAATGCGGTGGTGTGGCATGCCGACCCGGCGGTGCAGTCGTCCACCGCCACCGGCATGCGGGCGCACATGCTGCGCGGCGAGGGGTTCCGAAAGGGCGCCGCGGCGCTGGCCCGCATGGGGCTGGTGCTGGACGTGTGGGCCTACCACACCCAGCTCGACGATGTGTACGAACTGGCGGCCGCGCTGCCGCAGCTGGTGGTGGTGGTCGACCATTTCGGCGGCCCGCTGGCCGTGGGGCCGCACGCGGCCGACCGTCAGGGCATGCTGGCCGACTGGCGGCGCGGCATGCAGCGGCTGGCGACCCTGCCCAACATCCGCGTCAAGCTCGGCGGCGGCGGCATGCCGGTGCTGGGTTTCGATTTCCATCTGCACGAGGCTCCGCCGGCCTCCGCCCGGCTGGCCGAAGCCTTCACCCCCTACGTCGAACAATGCATCGGCTGGTTCGGCGTCGAGCGTTGTATGTTCGAGAGCAATTTCCCGGTGGACAAGGGCATGTTCAGCTACCCGGTGCTGTGGAATGCCTTCAAGCGCATCGCCAGCGGATACTCGGCGGCCGAGAAGGCGGCCCTGTTCAGCCGCACCGCCGCCACGACCTACGGACTGCACCTGCCAGCCTGACGCCCGCCCCCTTTCCCCTCTATTTTTGGAGTTTCGACAAGCATGACGACCGACAACACCTTCAAGGCCGCCCTGCAGGCCGGCAAACGCCAGATCGGCCTGTGGCTGACGCTGGCCGACCCGTACTGCACGGAAGTCTGCGCCAGCACCGGCTTCGACTGGCTGCTGATCGACGGCGAGCATTCGCCCAACGACCTGCGCTCCATCCTAGGGCAGCTGCAGGCCGCCGCCGGCTACCCCACCCATGCGGTGGTGCGCCCGCCCATCGGCGAGACCTGGCTGATCAAACAACTGCTCGACATCGGGGCGCAGAGCCTGCTGGTCCCCATGGTCGAGACGGCCGAGCAGGCGCGGCAACTGGTGGCCGCGGTGCGCTACCCGCCGCACGGCGTGCGGGGTGTCGGTTCGCGTATGGCACGCGCCTCGCAGTTCGCCGCGCAGACCGACTACCTGCAACGCGCCAACGACCGTATCTGCCTGCTGGTGCAGATCGAATCGCAGGCGGGCCTGGACAACCTCGACGAGATCGCCCGCGTCGAAGGCATCGACGGGGTGTTCATCGGGCCCTCGGACCTGTCTGCGGCGCTGGGTTTCCTCGGCAATTCCGGCCATGCCACGGTGCAGGCCGCCATCGCCGATGCGACCCGGCGTATCGCCGCGGCGGGCAAACCCTCGGGCATCCTGACGCTGAACCCCGACGAGGCGCAGCGTTTCATCGGCATGGGTTTCGGTTTTGTCGCGGTCGGCGGCGACATGGCCCTGCTGACCGAGGGCGCCAGGGCGCTGTCGGCACGTTTCAAGCAGTCCGCCTGAGCCATGCAGGACCCCGTGCTACCCCCGACGCCCCCGGCACCTCCACCGCCGCCGAAGCAGGCCCGCAACCCGCTGCACGGCCTGACGCTGGAGGCCATCGTGACCGCGCTCGCCGAGCACTATGGCTGGGAAGAACTCGGCGCGCGGGTGCCGGTGCGCTGCTTCACGCACGACCCCAGCGTGGCGTCGAGCCTCAAGTTCCTGCGCAAGACACCCTGGGCGCGCGAGAAGGTCGAGAGCCTTTACCTCTTCATGCAGCGCGAGCTGAAACGCAGCGGCGGTTGAAGGCCCGGCCGCCGTCGGTCAGGCTCATTCGGGCTTGATCCCGGCCTGTTGGATGACCTTGCCCCAGCGGCCGAATTCGGTCTTCATGAAGGCCTGGAACTGCTGCGGTGTGTTCATCACCACCTCGGCCCCCTGGCGGGCCATGACGGCCTGGAATTCCGGCACGGCGGCGGTTTTCACCAGGCTGGCGTGGATGCTGCGCACCAGGGCCGGCGGGGTTGCGCGCGGCGCGAAGATGCCGACCCAGCTGGTGAACTCGTAGCCCGGCAGTCCCGATTCGGCCACCGTCGGTACGTCGGGCAGCACCGGCGAACGCTTCGCGCCGGTGGTGGCCAGCACCTTCAGCTTGCCGTCCTTCACCATCTGCATCACCGCCACCTGCGCGAAGATGCCCATGTCGCTCGCGCCGCTGGCCACCGCGTCCTGCGCGCCGCCGCCGCCTTCGAAGTCGGTCAGCGCGATACGTGTCTTGCTGAGCTGCTTGAACAGTTCCACCGACATCTGCTGGTTCGATGCCTTGCCCGAACTGGCGTATTTCAGCTGGCCCGGCTTGGCCTTGGCCAGCGCGATCAGCTCGGCGATCGTGTTCACCGGCAGGGCGGGATTGACCACCACCAGGAAGCCGGTGCGCGCCACCAGCGAGACCGGCACCAGGTCCTTGCGGGCATCGAAGGGGATGTTGCGGAAGATGAAGACGTTGTTCACCAGCTGGCGCGAATGCGCCAGCAGCGTATAGCCGTCGCCCGGCGCCTTGGCCACGTAGTCGCTGCCGGTGATGGTCAGCGCGCCGGGGCGGTAGTCGGGCACTACGGGCTGGCCCATCACGGTGCCCAGCTGTTCGGCCACCGGCTTGGCCACCGCATCGATGATGCCGTTGGGCTGGATGGGCACCACCAGTCTTACTTCGTGGCTGGGGTAGGCGGGCGTCTGGGTCTGGGCCAGGGCGGGCAGGGCCGGTGCGGCGCAGGCGGCGGCCAGCAGCAGCCGCCGCAACAGCAGCCGGTGGGGGCAGGAAAGGCGCATGGCGGTGGTCTCCGTGTTGTTGTCGGTATGGCCCGCAGTCTAGGTTTGGGTCGCCAGGCGCCGCGGCGAGATTTACTGGCCCCGGCGTGAGTTTTCCTGCTGCGGTGGCAGCCTGGAGGCTAGGGGTGCCAGTAGCCGCGCGGCACCGGCTGCCGCTCGCTCGGGTCGCGTGCCACGGCGAGGTCGGTTGACAGGCGGCGCGCCGCCTCCACCACGGCCGGGGCGTAGCGGGCCAGGGCGGCCTTCTTGGCCTCGGCGGCGCGCACCGCGATGCACAGCGCGCCGGCCAGCACACCGCGGCGGCCGAACACCGGCGCGGCCACGCTGGCGGCGCCCACGTCGGCCTCGCCGATGGTCAGGTGGTAACCGCGGGTGCGGATGGTGTCGAACAGCGCGCCCGGCGCCGGCACCGCACCGAAGGCCAGCAGCACCAGGCCCGGGGCACCACGGTCCAGCGGCAGGGGTTCGCCCACGCGGGTGGGGCTGACGAAGCCATCGGCGCCGCGGATACGCAGCAGCCGCACCCGCTGGCCTTCTTCCTGCGCGAAGAATGAGGCGCTGTGGCCGGTGTCGGCCGCCAGCTGCTGCAGCACCGGTTCGATGGCGTTGGCCAGGTCGAAGGCCCGCTGGTAGCGGGCGCCCAGGCGCGCGGTGGCCGGCCCCAGCCGCCAGGCGCCGCCGTCGAGCGCCACCAGGTAGCCGCCCGCGGCCAGGGTGCGGGCGATACGCAGGGTCGAGGTCTTGGGAATGCCGGCGCGCCGGCTCAGCTCGGCCAGGCCCAGCCGCGCATCGTCCACGCCGAAGGCGTCGAGCAGCGCCAGCGCGCGGGTGACGGCGGTCACGCTGTCGTCGGCGGGCGAGTGCGGATCGGTGGCCATGGCGGGGAGCAGGGGAGCCTGGAGGGAGAGCGTTCCGTGTGGCGGAACGGCATTGTCGCACCGCGCAGAGCTGCCTAAGCTGCGCGTCCATACCCGGGCTGCGGCCCTGCCTGCCGCACCGCCCGTCACCCCCCATGCCACCGGCACCACCGACTCCGAGTTCTCCCCCCATGTCCTCCTTCCTCTTCACCCGCCGTGCCTTCGGCACCCTGGCCGCCGGCGCGCTGGCCGCCGCCACGCCCCTGGCCCGCGCCCAGGGCGCCTATCCCAACAAGCCGCTGCGGCTGGTCGTGCCCTTCGCGGCCGGCGGCGCGGTCGATACCGTGGCGCGCAGCGTGGGCGAGCGCCTGGCGGTGCAGATGGGCCAGCCGGTCATCATCGACAACCGGCCCGGCGCCAATGCCAACATCGGCACCGAGGCGGTGGCCCGCTCGGCGCCCGACGGCTATACCCTGCTGGTGGCGGCCAACGGCGTGGTCACCAACAACACGCTCTACCCCCACCTCAGCTTCAACGGCCTGCGCGACTTCGCGCCCATCTCACGCCTGGGCTACGCGCCGCTGGTGCTGGTGGTGGCGGCGTCCTCGCCCTTCAAGTCGGTGAAGGACCTGGTCGCCGCCGGCGCCGCCAAGCCTGGCAGCCTGACCTACGGCTCGGCCGGCAACGGCAGTTCCGGCCACCTGGCCGGCGCGCTGCTGTCCTCGCTCGGCAAGTTCGACGGCCTGCACGTGGCCTACAAGGGCGGCTCGCCCGCGCTGATCGACCTGGTGGCCGACCGCATCTCCTTCATGCTGCTCAACCCGCTGGAGGTGCTGCCGCACGTCAAGTCCGGCCGGCTGCGTGCGCTGGCCGTGAGCGGCGAGCACCGTGCGCCGATGCTGCCCGACGTGCCCACCATGGCCGAGGCCGGCATGCCCGGCTTCGCCGCCACCGTGTGGTGGACGCTGCTGGCCCCCGCCGGCACGCCGCAGCCCATCGTCGCCCGCCTGAACGCCGAAACCGCCAAGGCGCTGGCCGACGGCGGCGTGCGCGAGCGCCTGAACGGCCTGGGCGCGGTCATCACCCCGTCGTCGCCGGAGCAGACCGCCACCTTCCTGCGCAGCGAATCGGCGCAGTGGGAAAAGGTCATCCGCGCCGCCGATATCCACGCCGACTGAACCCCCACCCGCCCCATCCCCGGAGGAGACACCATGATCATCGATTGCCACGGCCACTACACCACCGCGCCGCAGGCGCTGGAGGACTGGCGCAAACGCCAGGTGGCCGCCCTGGCCGACGGCACAGCCGCGCCGCGTGCCTCGGAACTGCACATCAGCGACGACGCGCTGCGCGCCAGCGTCGAATCGGCGCAGCTGCGTATCCAGCGCGAACGGGGCACCGACCTCACCATCTTCTCGCCGCGCGCGAGTTTCATGGCGCACCACATCGGCAACGCGCAGACCAGCGCCGACTGGGCCGCGCTGTGCAACGAGCTGGTGTGGCGTGTCTGCCAGCTCTACCCGAACAACTTCGCCGGTGCCTGCATGCTGCCGCAGTCGCCTGGCGTGCGTCCCGACAACTGCATCGCCGAGCTGGAGCGCTGCGTGAAGGAGTTCGGCTTCGTCGGCTGCAACCTCAACCCCGACCCCTCGGGCGGCCACTGGAGCGGCCCGCCGCTGACCGACCGCTGGTGGTACCCGCTGTACGAGAAGCTGGTCGAACTCGGCGTGCCGGCCATGGTGCACGTCAGCACCAGCTGCAACGACTGTTTCCACACCACGGGCGCGCACTACCTGAACGCCGACACCACGGCCTTCATGCAGTTCATGACGTCCACGCTGTTCAAGGACTTCCCCACGCTGAAGTTCGTCATCCCGCACGGCGGCGGCGCGGTGCCCTACCACTGGGGGCGTTTCCGCGGCCTGGCGCAGGACATGAAGCTGCCGCCGCTGTCCGAACACCTGCTGGGCAACGTGTTCTTCGACACCTGCGTGTACCACCAGCCGGGCATCGACCTGCTGCTGAAGGTGATCCCCGAGGACAACATCCTGTTCGCCTCGGAGGTGGTGGGCGCGGTGCGCGGCATCGACCCCACCACGGGTTACCACTACGACGACACCCGGCGTTACGTGGACAATTTCGACGGCATCAGCGCCGCCACGCGCCACAAGCTTTTCGAAGGCAATGCCCGCCGCGTCTACCCGCGGCTCGACTCTCTCCTGCAGAAACGGACCACCCCATGAACGATTTCGGAAAAGTCGTGCGCCAGCCGCCGCGCGCCAGCGCCGCGGAAGTCGCCGCCCTCGCGCAGTACGGCGTCTCCACGGTGCACGAGGCCATGGGCCGCGTCGGCCTGGCCCGGCCGGTGCTGCGGCCCAACTACGTCGGTGCGCGCCTGTGCGGCACGGCCGTCACCGTGCTCTCGCAGCCCGGCGACAACTGGATGCTGCACGCCGCGGCCGAGCAGATCCGCGAGGGCGACGTGGTGGTCATGGCCTGCACCACCGAGAACACCGATGGCTACTTCGGTGAACTGCTGGCCACGTCCTACCGCGCCCGCGGTGCGCGGGGCCTGGTGATCGACGGTGGCTGTCGCGACGTGCGGGAACTGACCGAGATGCAGTTCCCGGTGTTCGCCCGCGCCTTCTCGGCCAAGGGCACGGTCAAGGGTTCGGTCGGCTCCATCAACGTGCCGGTGGTCTGCGCCGGTGTGCTGGTGCGCCCGGGCGACGTGGTGATGGCCGACGACGATGGTGTGCTAGTGGTGCCGCGTGAACACGCCGCCGCCGCGGCCGAGGCCAGCGCCAAACGCGAGACCAAGGAAGCCGCGACGCGCGCCCGCCTGTCCGCGGGTGAACTGGGCCTGGACATCTACGGCATGCGCGACGCGCTGGCCAAGGCCGGGCTGTACTACGTCGATCCCTGAGGGGCGTTTTCCTCCGGTATTTTTCGGCAACAGAAGCGGCCCCCGCCACGGCGGCGGGCCTGCCAGGAGACAGAGCATGAAGCAATTTTCCTTCCTTCGCGCGGTGGCCGGCGCTGCCGCCCTGGCGGTCCTGCTGGCCGGCTGTGCCGTGCCGCAGCAGGGCGCGGCACCTGGCTCCAGCACCGCCACGCAGGCGGCCGCCCCGGCCACGCCCGCCATTCGCCAGGTGCTGGCCCCCACCGGTGTGCTGCGGGTGGCCATGTACCGCGGCAGCCCGTCGTCCTTCGTGCAGGCCGGCCCGTCGGATGCGCCGCGCGGTGTGGGCTACGACCTGGGGCGTGCGCTGGCCGAGCGGCTGGGTGTGCTCTTCGAGCCGGTGGTGTTTGCCAACAATGCCGAATCGCTGGCGGCGGTGAAGGCGGGCCGGGCGGATTTCACCTTCACCAACGGCACACCGGCGCGGGCCAAGGACATGGACTTCTCGCCCGGGGTGCTCGACGTGGAGAAAAGCGTGCTGGTGGCCGGCACCTCGCCGCTGAAGGCGCTGGCCGACCTGCAGCGCCCGGGCCAGCGCATCGGCGTGAGCCAGGGTAGCTCCACCGCGGAAGAACTCTCGCCGCTGTACCCGCAGGCGAAGCTGCTGCCGGTGCCCACACTCCAGCGCGCCATCGCCCAGCTGCAGGCGGGTGAACTCGACGCCTTCGCCACCAACAACGCCATCCTCTACGAGATGGGCGACCAGCTGCCCGGCTCGCGGGTGCTGCCGGGCCGCTGGGGCATGGAGCATTTTGCGGTCGGCATCCCCAAGGGCCGCGATGCGGGCCGGGCCTTCATCGCCGACTTCGTGCGGCAGGCGTCGGCCGACGGTACGGTGCAGCGCGCGGTGGCACGCGCCCGACTGCGTGGCACGGTCGCGCCGCAGCCTTAGGCCATCTTCTCCGGCAGCGCGTCCAGCGCGCGCAGCCGCGCGATCTGTTCATCGCTGTAGCCGTGCGCTGCCAGGATGTCGGCGGCATGCTGGCCGAAGGTGGGCGGGGGCAGGGGTTTGGGCCCTGGTGTGCTGCCGAACTGCACCGGGTGCGCAAAACCGCGGTAGCGGCCGGCCACCGGGTGTTCCATGTCCTCGATCAGGCCCTCGGCCTGCACCTGCGGGTGGTCGAACATGTCCTCCACCGCCCGCGCGGCGGCGCAGGGTACGGCTTCGCCGAAAAGCGCTTCCCACTCCAGCGCGGTGTGGCGCTGGAGCGCTTCGCGCAGGCGCGGCACGATGTGTTCGGCGTTCTGCGCGCGTTTGCGCACGCTGTCGCAGCGCGGGTCGGTGGCCAGGTCGTCCAGGCCGGTGCGTTCACACAGCGCGCGCCAGAAGTGCGGCGTGTTGGCCGACAGGTACAGGTAGCTGCCGTCCTTGGCCGGGTGCAGGCCGGTGATGCCGCCCGAGCGCATGTCGCGGCCCACGTCGCGGCCCTCGCCTTCGGCCCACACCAGGCGTGCCGATTGCATGGCCAGCGCGCTGCGCAGCAGCGACACGCCGACATACTGGCCGAGGCCGTTCCGCCCGCGCTCGACCAGCGCGGCGCAGATGGCCATGGCCAGCATGGAGGCGCCGTAGTAGTCCACCACCGAGCCATAGACGATCTCGGGCGGCCCGCCGGCCGGACCTTGCAGGGTGCACAGGCCGGTCATGGTCTGCAGCACCTGGTCGAAGCCGGCCTTGTCCTTCAGCGGGCCGGTGTCGCCATAACCGGTCAGCGCGCAGTAGACCAGGCGCGGATAGCGCTCGCGCAGCTGTTGGTAGCCGATGCCCAGGCGGTCGGGCACCGAGGGGCGGAAGTTGTGCACCAGCACATCGGCCTCGGCCAGCAGGCGGTGCAGCACCTCCAGCGCCTCGGGCTTCTTGAGGTCCAGTGCCAGGCCCTGTTTGCCACGGTTCACGCCCATGAAGGCCCGGCTTTCCGAGGCCAGGGTGGACGGGTATTTGCGCAGGTTGTCGCCGCCGGGCGGCTCGATCTTGATGACGGCCGCGCCCATGTCGGCCAGCAGGGTGCAGCCGTAGGGGCCGGCGATGTAGGCGCTCAGGTCGAGCACCCGCATGCCGGCCAGCGGCCCGGCGCCGGGGGCGGGACCGAGGGGGACGGAGGTGGAAGTCATACCCGTGGCTCTGATTATTCGGCGTTGATGCCGGACTGCTTGGCGATCTTTTGCCAGTAGGGGATTTCGTCGCGCACCTGCTTGGCGAATGCGGCCTGCGTGGCGACGAAGGGCTCGGCACCTTCCTTCAGGAAGTAGTCTTTCATCTCCGGCGTGCTGACGACCTTGCCGATCTCGGCATTGAGCTTCTGCAGGATGGCCTCGGGTATACCGGCCGGCGCCAGGATGCCCCACCACAGCTCGAACTTGTAGCCGGGCGCCGAGCCGGCCATGGGCGGCAGGTCGGGCGCGATGCTGCTGGGCTGCAGGCTGGTGACGGCGATGGCGCGCGCCTTGCCCGAGCGCAGCGCGGGCTGCAGCGACGGGCCGCTGGCGATCAGCATGTCCACCGTGCCGGCCATCAGGTCGGTGGTGGCCGGCGCCATGCCGCGGTAGGGGATGTGGGTGACGAAGATGCCGGCGCTGGACTTGAGCAGTTCGGTGGCGAACTGGTTGGTGCTTCCGGGGCCGGACGAGGCGTAGTTGAGCTTGCCGGGCTGCTTCTTGGCGAGTGCCACCAGGTCGGCCGGGGTCTTCACCGGCAGGTCCTGCCGCACCGCGACCAGGAAGGGGCCGCGCGCCATGGGCGCCACACCGACCAGCGACTTCACCGGGTCGAAGGGCATCTTGGCCTGCACCGCGGCATTGGTGACGTAGCTCGATGACACCGCCACCAGCGTGTAGCCGTCGGCCGGCGCCTTGGCCACCATCGAGGCCCCCAGGCTGCCGCCGGCGCCGGGCCGGTTGTCGATGACCACCGGCTGGCCCAGTGCATCACCCAGGCGCTTGCCCACAGCGCGGGCGAACACGTCGTTGGACCCGCCGGGCGGGTAGGGCACGACCAGGGTAATGGGGTGGTTGGGGTAGCTGCCCTGCGCCAGCGCGGCACCGGAAGCCAGGGCCAGTGCGCCCAGCAGCAGGCCGGCGCGGCGGGTGGGGGAAGGGATGCGTATCGACATGGAGTCTCCTGTGGTTGTTCTGAAAAAAGGGGCGGCGGGCTCAGGCGGTCAGCAGGCCCTGTTCGCGCGCCGCGGCCAGCAGGGCCTCGGCACTGCGCACGAAGGGGCCATCGACCATCCGGCCGTCCACCAGGTAGGCGCCGACACCGCGGGCCTCGGCATCCCGCGCGGCGGCCACGGTGCGCTGTGCGCGGGCGATTTCCTCGTCGCTGGGGCGGAATACCTGGTGCGCCAGTGCCACCTGGCTGGGGTGGATGCAGCTCTTGCCGAGGTAGCCCAGGCGGCGCGCCATCTGCGCTTCGGCCAGGTAGAACGCGGTGTCCTGTACCTCGGCAAAGGCCGAGTCGAGAGCGAAGACGCCGGCTTCGCCCGCCGCCATGCGCATCTGGAACATGGCGGCATGCGCATTGGCCAGGTCGCGCCGCGCGATGCCCAGGGGCTCGAACAGGTCGCCGAAGCCCAGCTGCAGCCCGGCCACACGTGGATGCGCCGCAGCCATCTCGGCGGCGCGGCGCAGGCCACGCGGCGATTCGACGTTGAGCAGCAGCCGCACCGGGGTGGTGACGCCGTTGCGGCGCTCGGCCGCTTCGAGCGCGGCGGCCGCCTCGCGCACCTCTTCCGGCGATTCGGGCTTGGGCAGGTTGAGCAGGTGCAGGCCGGTGCGCACCACCGCTTCCACATCGGCCGCGAAGTGCGGGGTGGCGAGCGCGTTGATACGCACGATCAGTGTCTTGCCGCTGGCCTGGGCGGCCGCGGATGCGACCAGCGCACCTACCGCTGCGCGCGCTTCGGCCTTGCGTTCTTCCGCCACGGCGTCTTCCAGGTCGAACGACAGGGCGTCGGCCGGGCCGGCCAATGCCTTGGAAAAGAGTTCCGGCCGCGAACCGGGCACGAAAAGTTTGCTGCGCATGGCTTGTGTCTCCTGAAGAGCCCGGAGTCTGCGCCCCGGGGGGAGAAAGAAAAATAGCGGTAATCTATTTTTAGAATATAGGTCTGCTATCTTCTGGTGGATGAACACCGCCTTCCTGCACAGTTTTGTCACCGTACTCGACCACGGCTCCATGGCCGAGGCGGCACGGCGCCTGCAGCTCACCCCCGCCGCGGTGGCGCAGCAGATCCGTGCGCTGGAGCGCGACGTGGGCACACGCCTGGTGGCGCGCGTCGGCCGCACCGTGGCACCGACGGAGGCGGGCGGGCGTGTCGCCCAGCGGGCGCGCGACCTGCTGGCCCAGGCCGCCGAGCTGCGTGCCGCCGCCAACGACGATGCGCTGGCCGGTGAGCTGCGGCTGGCCGCTGGCACCAACGCGCTGCTGGGCATGGTGCCCGACATCCTGGCGGCGCTGGTACACCGCTACCCGGGCATCAACGTGTTTGTGCAGCCGGGTTATTCCATCGACATGTACCCGGCGGTGCAGCGCGGCGAGCTGGACGCGGCCATCGTCATGCAGTCGCCGGTGGCGCTGCCCAAGGTGCTGGGCTGGCAGTTGTTGCGCGAAGAGCCGCTGGTGCTGATCGCCCCGGCCGGGCTGGCCGGCAGCGACCCGCATGCGTTGCTGCGCAGCGAGCCGCTGATCCGCTTCGACCGCCGGCAGTGGGGCGGCCAGCAGGCCGACCAGTACCTGCGCCGCGCCGGCATCGTGCCGCGCGAGCGCTTCGAGCTGAACGCGCTGGGCGCCATCGCGGTGATGGTGGACCGCGGCCTGGGGGTGTCGCTGGTGCCCGACTGGATACGGCCCTGGCCCGAGGGCCTGCATCTCGCGCGCATCACGCTGCCGCTGCCCTGCGAGGCCCGGCGTATGGGCCTGATCTGGTCGCGCGCCTCGCAGCGCCTGCGGCTGGTGGAAGCCTTCCGCGACGAGGCCTTGAAGCGCTTCGGGCCGGGCGCGTCCGCGCCGGCCTGAGCGGCAGAAATCCCGGGTGCCTCAGGCGAAGCCGTAGAGCCGTGCCGGGTTGTCCACCAGGATGCGGTCGCGCTGCGCCGCATCGGGTACCCAGGCGGCCAGCAGGTCGAACAGCTGTGCGTCGTCGGGGGTATGGGGAAACCGGGGATGCGCCTCGGCCGCCGGGTGGGGCCAGTCGCTGCCCCACACCAGGCGGTCTGGCGCGGCGGCCAGCCAGGCCTGTGCCACCGCGTGGGTGTCGGCATGGGCGGGTGGGCCTTCGTCGGTGTTGAGGTAGGCGCCGCTCAGCTTGAGCCAGGCGCGCCCTTCCAGCAGCAGGCCACGCACGATACCAAAAGCCGCATGGCACGGTCCGGCGGCGCCGTGCGGCAGCCGAGCCAGGTGATCGAACACGACGGGGCAGGGCAGGCGCCGCAGCACGTCGGCATACGCCACGATCTGTTCGCCCGCCACATGCAGCTGCACATGCCAGCCCAGCGGCGCGATGCGGGCGGCCAGCGGCTCCAGCATGTCGGGCCGTGTCGGGCTCACCGCCTTGGGGTCGGCGGTGGTGAGGCTCAGGCGTACACCGCGGATACCGCCGGCATGCAGCGCCTGCAGTTCGGCGTCGGTCACCGCGGGGGTCACCACCGCCACGCCGCGGGTGCGGTCGGCGCCCAGCTGGGCAATGGCGTCGAGGGTGGCGCGGTTGTCGGTGCCGTAGACGCGGGGCTGCACGATCACCGCGCGTTCGGTCCCCAGGCGCTGCTGGATGCGCCGGTAGTCGCCGGCCGCCGCGTGCTGCGGTGTGTCGTCCGCCGCGGCGCCCTCCGCGTCGGGAAAACGCGGGTCGTAGACGTGCAGGTGGCAGTCGCAGGCATAGGCGGGGGCCCGGGTATGGGGCGGCGCGGTGCCGGAGGAATGGGAATAGGGCATGTCCGCCATGGTTTGTCTCCTGGATACCCCGGGATTCTCGGCGAACCGGGCCCAAGGCTGGCCGTGCACCAGCCTAGAAGTCGATCAGCGCACGGCCGTCCGCCAGGCTGCAGAAATGCAGCACGTGGGCCGCGCACTGCGCCGCGCGCAGCAACTGGATCTTGTGGAACTGCGTGTCGAACTGCAGGATGGTGAGCTTCTTCACCCCCTTGCGGTATTCCGCCAGCTGTTCTTCGGTCATGATGCCGCCGCCCTGGGGGGCCAGCAGCAGGGTCGGCGCCTGGATGCCGGGCAGGTAGGGGCGGATGTCGGTGGTCTCCACCATACGCGCCATGCTGACCAGCACCTCCGGGTCGGCGCCCGCGACCAGGCTGGAGTACCAGTCGACGAATTCCTGGCTGACCGAGGCGGGAAAACGCGTGTTCTTGTTGGTGGCGTCTATCCACGCCGGGATGCCCATGGCCTCCATGGCCTTGGACCAGGTGCCGTGGCCCATGGCGTAGTTGTCGTGCCACTTCTGGTTCAGGAACACCGGGCTGGCGATGATGGAGAGCGACTTCACCCGGTCCGGGTGCTTCGACGCGAAGGCCATGCCCACGCAGCCGCCGAAGGACTCGCCGCAGTAGTGCACCTGGTCGATGCCCATGTCGTCGAGGATGCGGCACAGGTCCGACAGGTAGGCGTCCACTGACAGGTCGCTGCCAACGAACCCGGCGGGCTTGTTGCGCAGGCCGCGCAGGTTGGGGCGGATGACCGGGTAGTGCTCGGTGATGTGCGGCATCCAGGTCGTCCAGATGCCGGCCACGCGGCCGAAGCCGTGCTGCAGCAGCACGGGGGTCTTGTTCCTGATCCACGGCGGGCTGAAGTCGTCGCACTCCACCTGCAGGGTGAATTTTCCGTTCTGGATGCTCTTGGTGCTCATGGGGTGTCGCTCTCTTTTCAGTCGATCTGGATGTTGCGGTCTTTGACGAATTGCGACCAGCGCGTGATCTGCTCCGGCACGAACCTGGCGAAGGCCGCCTGCGAGCCGATGCGCGGCGTGAGGCCGCTGGCGCGCATCTGCCTGCTGACCTCGGGGTCGGCCAGCACCGCCCGGGTTTCCTGGTCGAGCCGGGCCACGATGGCCGGCGGCGTGCCGCGCGGCACGAAGATGCCGTGCCAGGTCTCCATCACGAACCGGGGGTAGCCCTCCTCGATCATGGTCGGCAGCTCGGGCATGTAGTCCACTCGCTGGGCCGAGGTCACCGCCAGCGCGCGCAGCTTGCCGGCCTTGATGAAGGCCAGCGTGGAGGACGGCGCGGCGAAGTAGCTGTCGACCTGGCCGCCGACCAGTTCGCCGGTGGCCTGGCCGCCGCCCTTGTAGGGTACGTGGATCATGCTGAGTCCGGCCTCCGACGCCAGCAGCTCGCCGGCCAGGTGCGCCACGCTGCCGACGCCGTAGGACGCATAGCTGACCTTGCCCGGATGGGCCTTGGCATAGGCGACGAAGTCCTTGAAGGTCTTCACGGGCAGCGCGGGGTTGACCACGAGGATGGTTTCCGCCGTGGCGGTGGACGTGACCGGTACCAGGTCGGTGCGCGGGTTGAACGACAGGTTCTTCTTGGTGGCGTTGATGGCCATGGTGAAGGAGTCGTACAGCACGGTGTAGCCGTCGGGCGCGGCCTGCGCCGTGGTGGCCTCGGCCACCACACCGCCGGCGCTGGGCCTGTTCTCGATGATGAGCGGCTGGCCCAGCCGTTCGCCCAGCTTCTGGCCGATGATGCGGGCCGCGTTGTCGGCGCCGCCGCCGGGGCTGAACGGCACGATCAGGCGGATCGGGCGGGCGGGCCAGGGCTGTTGTGCGCGGGCCGGCAGGCAGCCGCCCGCCAGCAGCAGGGCCAGGCCGGCGCAGAAAATCTTCAGGGGCGGACGGGGCATACCAGGATCTTTCTCTGTGTGTCAGGCCGCCCACGCCGGGGCGGAACTGCCCAGGGGCAGGGGAGGGGTGAGCAGTGCCGGGGGGGTGCCGGACAGGCCGACGATGGGAGCCAGGTAGCGCACCCGGCCCATGGGCGCCGCGATGTGCCGGCTCAGCGATTCGATAGTGGCCTCCGGCAGGTCGGCGGGCACCGCGTCGAGTTCCTCGGCGCTGCACAGGCCCGCGCCGATGATCCACTGCGCCACGCGCGCCAGCGATACATGCACCCGCCAGCTTCCGCCCTCGGTGCAGCGGCGCGCCAGCGCCTCCAGCGCGCCGAAGGCCATCAGGTTGCCGGCGATGTAGTCGAGCGCGGACACCGGCTGCTGCACTGGCGGGCCGCCCGCGGCCTGGGTGCCGGTGATGCCGCTGGCCGCCTGCAGCACCGTGTCGTAGCCCCGGCGCGCGCGCCACGGCCCGGTCTGGCCCCAGGCGTTGAGGGTGGCGTACACGATGCCCGGCCGCAGCCGCGCCAGATCGGCCGCGGCAAGGCCCCGCGTGTCCAGCGCGCCGGGGCGGTAGGACTGGCAAAACACATCGGCTTGCCGGACCAGCCCGCGCAGGGTTTCGGCCTGCGCCGGGTCGCGCAGGTCGAGGTGCGCGGCCCGCTTGCCGATGCCGGTCTCGATGTCGAGCACGCCCGAGGCGGGCAGGTCGGCCCGGGTGATCTTGAGCACCTCGGCACCGTGCTCCGCGAAGATACGCGCACAGCTCGGCCCGGCCACGACCCGGGTCAGGTCCAGCACCCGCAGGCCTGCCAGCGGCCGCAGGCCCGGCGGCAAGGGTCGGGGCGGGGCCTCTCCGATCTTCTCGATGTGCACCAGCGGCTCCTGCGCCACCGCCCGGGCCTGCGGCAGCAGGGCCCATTCCTCCGGCGTGCGCACCATGGCGCCGCAGCCGCCCGCGGCAAACAGGGCCTCTTCCAGCGCCGCCGCGCTCCAGCCGGCCACCCGCTGCGCGGTGCCGGTATCGCCCGGCACCATGCCCAGCACCGCCAGGTTGCCATCGCGCGCGGGCGCGAAATTGCAGTGCAGCAGCACCCAGCGGCCATCGGCCGTGGGGTAGTAGCCGGTGTACGGGTCCTTGAAATCCAGGCCTGGATTGCGCCCATCGACCCGCAGGTAGCGGCTGGCGCGCAGCGCCAGCGCCGCCTTGCGGATGTCGATGACAACCTGCTGGGCGCGGCCCTGCCGCAGGCGCCACAGGCGTTCCACCGCCGCACCCACAGCGGCGAACGAACCGGCGCCAATGCCTTCCACCGCATACGGGGTACGGATGATCTTGCCGGCGTCGGTGAATACCACCTGCGCGCCGCCACCGGCAACCCCCGCAGAGGCCAGGGCTTCGCGCAGCGACCTGCGCGCCAGTGCCTCGTGTGTGCCGGGTGCCGTTGCTGTTTGCATGGACATGATGCTAGCCCTGCACGGTTCTGTAAAAATCGACGTTTTCTCAATTGTCACTTGAGGTTTCCTCATGAAACTCAGCTTCCTGCAAACCCTGGTGACGGCGCTGCGCCATGCCACGCTGGCCGCCGCGGCCAAGGAACTCAATCTCACCGCTGGTGCCGTGAGCCTGCAGATGAAGCAGTTGGAGGAGTACTTCGGCCGTCCGCTGTTCGACCGCTCCGCGCGCGAGGCGCGGCCCACACCTTTCGCCCATGAGGTGGCGCGGGTCATGCAATCGGCGCTCGACGGGCTGGAGGCACTGCGCCTGCACGACACGCTGTCGCTGGCCGGCCATGTGCACCTGGGCACGGTGGAGTCGGTACAGGTCGGCCTGCTGCCCAAGGCCATGCAGATCCTGTGCGCCACCGCGCCGGAACTGCACATGCACATCACACGGGGCATCTCGCGCGACCTGCTGGAAGAAGTCAACGCCGGGCGGCTCGACGCTGCCGTGCTGGTGCGTCCGCCCGGCCGGTCGAGCCGGCTGCGCTGGACGCCGCTGACGAAGGAGCCCTATGTGATGGTGGCGCCGCCCGATGCGCCGCCGCAGCTGGGCCCGGTGGAACTGCTGCGGCGCTACCGCTGGATACGCTTCGAACGCACCACCGTCGGTGGGCGCATCGCCGCGCAGTACGTGGGCAAGATCGCACCGCGTATGCGTGCGGCCTTCGACCTGCCGGGCATCGATGCCATCGTGGCCATGGTGGCGGCCGGCACCGGCGTATCCGTCATCCCGCGGCCGCGGGCCGAGTTGCGGCTGGCCTACGACTACCGCGAGGTCGGGCTGGGGCGCGGCGCACCGGTGCGGGGCATCGACTTCGTCTGCCGCGCCGGTGACGCCGACAACCGGCGTGTGCTGGCGACGCTGGCGGCCTTCCAGGCGTCGGCCGGCGGGCTGGCTTAGCCCGTCTGCGGCAGCCTGTCCATCGGCTTGCAGAAGCAGGTTTGCGCCCCGTGCTTCCTGCAGTCCGGCCTGGCGGCCGGGTCGACCCGCCCGGGGCGTATCCAGCATAGACGTTCGGCCGCCGCGGTTTATTCCTGCGGGAATGTGCGGGGTTGGCAGGGAGGGTGGGGCTTGCTACGGTTCGACCCTTTTCCCCCTCCCTCCAGGACGCACATGAAGAACAACCGACAACCCCTCTGCGCCGCCCTCGGCGCGCTGCTGCTGGCCTCGGCGGCCGTGGCCCTGGCCCAGACCCCGCCGGTGCCCAATGCCATGAAGGTGACGTCCGAATCCTTCAGCGACCACGGCCGCATGGCCTCGCTGTACGCGGGCGATTCGGCCGGCTGCGGCGGCAACGGCATCTCGCCGCAGGTGGCCTGGTCGTCGCTGCCGGCCGGCACCAAGTCGGTGGCGGTGTTCCTGGTCGACCCCGACGGCGGCAAGGGCCTGGGTGTGTCGCACTGGGTGGCCTACAACATCCCGGCCAACCGCGGCCAGATCAAGCGCGGCGAGGGCATGGCCAGCGGCCCCGGCATCACCGTCGGCAAGAACGTGGCCGGCGCCCTGGCCTACCGCGGCATGTGCCCGCCGGTAGGCGACCTGCCCCACCACTACGTGCTGACGGTGGCGGCCACCGACGTCGAGCCCGGCGCGCTGCCGGCCGGCCTGACCCGCGACGAACTGCTCAAGGCGCTGGCCGGCCACGGCTTGCAGAGCATGAGTGTGGTGGGCCTGTACTCACGCTGAGCTGCGGACCGCGGCGCCCGGGGCGCTCTGGGGGAATCCGGCTGCCGTACCACGCCATGTAACGGCACTGCAGGCAACGCCTTTTAAAATGGGCGGCATTGCCTGTCGGCGGTCGCCGGCGAGATTCCCCAGAAAGTGTGATGAGCAAGCTCGAGTTCAAGAAAACCCGCCAGGGCGACTACATCCTGTTCGTCTGCGACATGGACATGCCCGAAGGCCGCGACAGCTGCGATGGGCAGATCGTCGACGTGGCGAAGTGGCTGCAGAAACAGAAACTGCGCCCCGGTGAATACGCCTTCAAGGCCAGCCGCACCGATGCGGTCGTCAAGGAAGAAATCCTGTCCGTGGTGGATGGCGCCGTCGTCGCCACCGGCGGCACCAAGTTCAAGCCCTGGCGCCTGCGGCTCGAAGTGAAGGTTCCCATGAGTGTGGCCATGATGTTCGCCATGGGTTTCGGCACGGTAGACGCCTGATTCCGGCGGCACTGCCGCTGCTGTTGGACCCGCTTCGCAAGACCTCGCGGCCTTGTCGGTTTTAAATAGATGACATATCATCTATTGATGCACCAACGATCAAGGTACTGCCATGCCCTCGCATGAGGAGCAGGTCCAGCGCCGCTTCTCCACCCTGGTGTCGCGTATCGGCCGGCAGTGGCGGCGTGCGCTCAACGAACAGCTCCGGCCGCTTGGCTTCACCGAAGCGACCTGGCTGCCGCTGCTGCACCTGGTGCGCGCGGGCGAACCGATGCGCCAGAAGGACCTGGCCTTTTCGCTGACGCTGGACAGTTCCTCGGTGGTACGCCTGCTCGACGAACTGGAGTCCGCCGGCCTGGTGGAACGCCTGCCGGGCGTCGACCGGCGTGTCAAGACCATCCACCTGACGGCGCTCGGCCGCGAAACTGTGGCGCAGGTCCAGGTCATCGCCGACGAGGCCCGCAGCCGCTACCTCTCGGTGGTGCCGCCGGAACAGCTGGCCTCCGCCCTGCATGTGCTGGAGCAGGTGGCCGAGGCGCTGGCGGCGTCGGAGCTGGAGCCGCTCGCATGAGCGCACGGCTTTCATCGCTGAAGGAGGCGGGGCTGCGCCTGTCGCCGCCCATCTGGCTGCTGGTGTTCATCACCCTCAGCGGCACGCTGGGCATGCACATGTTCGTGCCGGCGCTGTCGGCCGCGGCGCAGGACCTGGGCACCGGTGTGCCCGCCATGCAGATGACCATCAGCCTCTACATCGCCGGGCTGGCGGTGGGGCAGCTGGTCTACGGCCCGCTGGCCGACGCCTTCGGCCGCCGTCCGGTGCTGTTGTTCGGCCTGGCGCTCTATACCGTGGCGGGGGTCGCTGCGACCTTCACCACCGGCATCCACGCGCTGATCGCCGCACGGATGCTGCAGGCGCTGGGCGGCTGCGCCGGCCTGGTGCTGGGCCGCGCCATCGTGCGGGATACCTCCCGCACCGAAGAGGCGGTGGGCCGGCTGGCGCTGATGAACCTGATGATCGTCGTCGGGCCCGGGCTGGCGCCGGCCGTCGGCGGCGCGCTGTCCTCGGGCCTGGGCTGGCGCTCCATCTTCCTGCTGCTGGCCACGCTGGGCGCCATCGCCTTCGCCTGCACCTGGCAGCTGCTGCCGGAAACCGGACGGCCCACCGGCAGGCTGAGTCCCGCGTTGCTGGTCCGCGACTACCGCCACCTGCTGCGTTCGCCGGCGTTCGTCGGCTTCGCCATCGGCGGTGGCTGCGCCACCACGGCGCTGTACGCCTTCCTGGCCGCCGCCCCCTTCATCTTCGCGGGCCTGCACCGGCCGCCGGCCGAAATCGGCATCTACCTGGGCCTGCTGATGCTGGGCGTGTCGCTGGGCAGCGCCATCACCAGCCGGCTGGCGCGCAGCACCCCCGTCGAAAAACTGCTGACCGGCGGCAATGCGCTGAGCCTGCTCGCCGCGGCCACGCTGCTGGGGGTGGTGCTGAGCGGCCACCTCACCGTGGCCCTGGCGGTCGGGCTGATGTGCTGCTTCACCGTGGGTGCCGGCATCAGCAGCCCGGCGGCGCTGACACGCGCCATCAGCGTGGACCCGCGGCTGGTCGGCTCGGCCGCCGGCCTCTACGGCTTTGCGCAGATGCTGGTGGGCGGCATCTGCACCTCGCTGGTCAGCCTGGGGCATGACCCGGCGCTGGCGGCGGCCCTGGTGCTGACGGCGGCGGCGGCCACCGCCCGCCTCGCCTTCTGGGTCGCCATGCGCGCCCAGCGCCGCGCCGCGCAGGCCACGCCCGCCTGAGCCGCGCAGCCCGGCCGGCGGCGGCGCGGCGTTTCATCGTGAAACGCTGCGCCATCGGCCGCGGGGCCCAATGGATGGTCCATCCCCACCAGGAGCCCCCATGGCCACCGCGCAACCGAAGAAAAAGAAGACACCGTCCACCGGCCCGTCGATGACGGCCCGGCAGCAGGGCGTGGTGCCCAACCTGCACCAGCAAAGCCACGAGACGCAGCGCTACGGCGAGATCGTGAAGATGCCCAACGGCCTGTCCGAAAAGGTCTGCAAGGACAGCGTGGGCCTGCTCAACCAGTGCCTGGCCGACACCATCAGCCTGCGCGACCTGTACAAGAAGCACCACTGGCAGGTGGTCGGCCCCACCTTCAACCAGCTGCACCTGCTGTTCGACCAGCACTACGAAGGGCAGGTGCTGCTGGTCGACATCCTGGCCGAGCGTATCCAGCTGCTGGGCGGCATCGCCGTGGCCATGGCCGCCGACGTGGCCGAGGTGACGCAGATCAAACGTCCGCCGCGTGGCCGCGAACCCGCCGCGGTACAGATCCGCCGGCTGGCCGAGGCGCACGAGCAGATCATCATCGCGGCGCGCGCCGCCGCCGACAAGGTCGACGATGCGGGCGACCCGGGCAGCAACGACGTGTTCGTCAGCAACGTGCTGCGCACCAACGAACTGCAGGTGTGGTTCCTGACCGAGCACCTGGTGGCGGCATCGCCCGTCACCGCCTGAGTCTGCGGCCGGTCAGCCCTTGGCGGGTGCGGCCGGCTTGACCGGCGTGAAGAAGGGCGCCGGCACCATCAGCTTGTTTTCCTGCGACACCAGGTAGCCGGCGTCGCCGCTCTTTTCCAGGTAGGTGTGCCAGGCCGGGTCTTTCTGCAGGGCCGCACGCTTCTGCGCCCGGTCGGCGGCGTCTTCGAACACCCAGATGTGGGTGTAGCTGTTGACGTTGCCGGCATCGGTCTGCAGGTAGGCCAGCGGTTCGCCCAGGTGGCGGCGCTGCGTTTCCCAGCCGTGTTCGGCATACAGGGCCGTGTGTTTTTTCAGGGTGCCGGGGCGGCAGGTGTAGGTGCGTACGTCGTACAGCATGGGGTCCTTGTGGTGGGTAGGGGAAGGGGGTGGTCAGTCGGCGGTGGCGCCGGAGCGTTCCACCAGCGTGCCCCAGCGTTTGACTTCCTGCGCGGTGTACTGCTGGAACTCTGCGTGCCGGTCGCCGATGGGGTCGGCGCCCATGTCCTTGAGCCGGGCCAGCACGTCGGGTTGCGCGACGGCGCGGGCTATGGCCGCGGACAGCCCGTCCACCACCGCGGCCGGCGTGGCGGCGGGCACGTACAGGCCGAACCACGACTTTGCGTCCATCTGCGGATAGCCCGCCTCTGAGAAGGTCGGCACGGCGGGCAGGTTCGGGCGCCGGCTGGTCCCGGTCACCGCCAGGGGCCGCAGGCGGCCGCCCTGGATCTGGGTGAGCACCTCGGGCAGGTTGGCGAACATGGCCTGGATCTGCCCGCCGATCAGGTCGGTCTGCGCCAGCGCGCCGCCCTTGTAGGGCACGTGCAGCATCTTGGTACCCGCGATGGTGTTGAACTGCTCGCCGGCCAGGTGGGCGGCCGTGCCGGTGCCGCCCGAACCGAAATTCACCTGGCCCTCGTGCGCCTTGGCATAGGCCGTCAGCGCGGCCGGTGTCTGGATCGGCAGGCCGGTGTTGACCACCAGCACCAGCGGCACCGAGGCGAGGTTGGACAGCGCCGCGAAGTCGCGTGTGATGCTGTAGTCCAGCTTGCGGTACAGGGTGGCGTTGATGGCGTGGGCCGAGGTCGCCATGAGCACGGTGTAGCCGTCGGCGGGCGCGCGGGCGACGAAGGCCGCGCCGATGTTGCCGTTGGCGCCGGCCTTGTTGTCGACCACCACCGGCTGGCCCATCTGCTCGGCCATCTTCTGCGCGACCACACGGGCGATCACGTCGGTGGCGCCGCCGGGCGCGAAGGGCACCACGATCTTGATCGGCCGGTTGGGGAAGGCTCCCGGCTGCGCCTGCGCCAGCGGCGGGGCGCCGCCCAGCAGTGCCAGGGTGGCCAGGGCGGTGCCGAACCGCCGTCTTGTGTGTCTCATGTCTTTGTCTCCGGGAGGTGCCGCTCGGGCGCGGCTGTGTGGACGATGGGCGCACTGTAGGCGGCCACCTCCCCCGGGTGTTAGGACGGAACCGCGGCCGGCTTGGACTTTTCCGCGGCGAAGCGCCGCTTGAAGTCGCCCGGCGTCAGGCCGGTGTGTTTCTTGAAGAAGCGGCAGAAGTAGGCCAGGTCCTCGAAGTTGAGCTGGTAGGCGATCTCCGCCACCCCCAGGTCGGTGTTGCTGAACAGGCGCTTGGCCTCCAGCAGCAGGCGCTCCTGCACCAACTGGCCGGCGGTCTTGCCCAGGGTGCGCTTGACCGCCTCGTTGAGCTGGCGTTCGGTCACATGCAGCCGGCCGGCGTAGTCGCGCAGCGGCCCGAAGTCGCGGTAGTGCTGCTCGATCAGCAGCTTGAAGCGCTTGGTGAGCGAATAGCTCTGCGGCGACACCTCGTCGGCCGCCGGTTCGGGGTAGCAGCGCCGCAGCCGGGTCAGCAGGATAAGCAGGTAGGAGCGCACGATGTCGAGCCGGCCCGGGCCACGGCCGCGCAGCTCGCGCTCCATGTCCTGCACCAGCGGCAGCAGGTCGTCGTGCGCCTGCGGCTCCAGGTACAGCACCGGCGTGTCGCCGGCGATGTGGAAAAACGGGAACTGCGCGATGTCTTCCGCGCGCGGGAACATCTGCACGAAGAACGCGGTGCTGAAATTGACCACATAGCCCTGGGGCCGCACCGTCGAGGCCCAGGCGTGCAGCTGTCCGGGCGACACGAAGAAGACGGTGTGGTTGCGCACCTCGAAACTCTCGAAGTCCAGCATGTGCGTGCCGGCCGCCTCGGTCATCCACAGCAGGTGGTAGTAGTCGTGCCGGTGCGGAAAGCCGCGCGGGATGTCGGGCCGGTCCTGCAGCCGCACCAGGTCGAAATGGAAGGCTTCCGCCTCGCCGCTGAAGTCGGATTGCTGGAAGGTGGGGAAGGCGGCGGGGGCGGCTGTCACGCGGGAGGGCTTGGGTGGAAGGGCGGAGAAGGGTTTTATTGTGCAACGCCCGCGCCCGGCCTGCGGCGCGGCCGATAGACTGGCAACCGCATGTCCCTGTCTCCCGCCAGTACCGAACAGCGCCGCGCCGCCGCCGACCAGGCGCCCCGGCCCGACACCCTCTCGCCCGCGGACCGCTACGCCGAGCTGTTCACCGCGGTGCAGTGTCAGGGGGTGTTTCCCGACAGCAAGACCTTCGTCGACTGCGCGCCGCGCCGCGACCCGGCGGCCATCCTCGCCGCCTACCGCGCCGAACGGGAGCAGCCGGGTTTTGCGCTGAAGGGTTTCGTGCACACACATTTCACCGTGCCGCAGGTGCACCCCTCGCACTACGTGTCGGTGCCCGGCCAGCCTATCACCGACCACATAGACGGCCTGTGGCCGGTGCTGACGCGCCGGCCACAGGAGCATCCGCCGCAATCTTCGCTGCTGCAGCTGCCGCACCCCTACGTGGTGCCGGGTGGCCGTTTTGCCGAGATGTACTACTGGGACTCCTACTTCAGCATGCTCGGCCTGGCCGAAAGCGGCCAGGCCGGGCTGCTGCATGCGATGACGGACAACTTCGCCTACCTCATCGATACCTACGGCTTCGTGCCCAACGGCACCCGCAGCTACTACCTGAGCCGCTCGCAGCCGCCGGTGTTCGCCCTCATGGTGGCGCTGTGCGAGGACCGGGGCGGGCAGGGCGCGCAGCACTACCTGCCGCAACTGCGCAAGGAACACGCCTTCTGGATGGAGGGCGCCGACGGCCTGGCGCCGGGCAGTGTCCACCGGCGGGTGGTGCGCCTGCCCGACGGCACCCTGCTCAACCGCTACTGGGACGATCGCGACACGCCGCGCGAGGAGGCCTATGCCGAGGATGTGGCGACTGCTGCCGCCCAGTCGGTCCGGCCGGTGCAGCAGGTCTACCGCGACCTGCGGGCGGCCGCCGAATCGGGCTGGGACTTCAGCAGCCGCTGGCTGTGCGAACCCGGGCTGGAGGAGGGTGCGCCCCGCCCCCAGCCCCGGCCGCCGGATGCCCCGGACGGTCCTGATGACCCTGCCGGCCGCCTGTGCGACATCTGCACCACCGACATCCTGCCGGTGGACCTGAATGCACTGCTCTACCAACTGGAGCGCACCATCGAAGACCTGGCAGGTGCGGCCGGCGATGCCGCCACCGCCGCGCGCTTCGCCGCCTGCGCCGCGGCCCGGCAGGCGGCCGTGCAGCGCCTGATGTGGAACCCGCAGGAAGCGGCATTCTTCGACTACGACTGGAAGACGCAAGGGCTGCGCACGGCCCTCACCGCCGCGGCGGTGGTGCCGGTGTTCACCGGCCTGGCGGCACCGGAGCAGACCGCGGCGCTGTGCGGCACGCTGCAGCAGCGCCTGCTGGCACCCGGTGGCCTGGGCACCACCGAATGGCACAGCGGCCAGCAGTGGGACCGGCCCAACGGCTGGGCCCCGCTGCAATGGATGGCGGTGCGCGGCCTGTGGGACTACGGCCACCACGCGCTGGCCATCGACATCGCGCACCGCTGGCTCGACAGCGTGGGCGGGGTCTACCAGCGCGAAGGCAAGCTGGTGGAGAAATACGCGCTGCGGCCGGCCGCGGCCGGCGAAGCCAAGGCCACCGGTGGCCACGGCGGCGAATACCCGCTGCAGGACGGCTTCGGCTGGACCAACGGTGTCACCCGGCGTTTGCTGCACGAGAATCCCGGCCACCCGGCGCACGGCTGCGAGGCGCACGAAAAGGCGCCGGCTTGAGCGGCTGGGCGAGAATGCGCCCATGACCGCCTTCATCGCCCTCCTGCGTGCCGTCAACGTCGGCGGCACCGGCAAGTTGCCCATGGCCGAACTCCAGGCGATGTGCAAAGCCTGCGGTTTCACCGGCGTGCGCACCTACATCGCCAGCGGCAACGTGGTGTTCGCCAGCGGCAAGAGCGAGGCCCAGGTGAAGAAGCTGCTGGAAGCGAAACTCGCGGCCTATGCCGGCAAGCCCGTCGGCGCCGCCCTGCGCACTGCCGCCGAGATGGCCGCGGTGTTGGCCGGCAATCCGTTCGCCGAACGTGCCGGCAACCGCAGCGTTGCCATCTTCCTGGATGAAGCGCCGCCGGCCGATGCGCTGGCGAAGGCCAGCGGTGCCGGCGCGGAGGAGGAAATGCACCTCGGCACTCGCGAGATCTATGTGTTCTATGGCGAGGGCATGGCCCACACCAAACTCAAGATCCCGGCGGCCAAGGGCGGAACCGCGCGCAACATGAACACCATTGCCAAGCTGGCGGAGATGGCGGCGGCGGAGGCGGGTTAGATGCCGTCCCCTGACAGCGCCTTGCACCAGCAGTTCGCGTTCCTGCGCGAGATCGATCGGCTCAAGAGCGTGGTGCGGCAGTCGCCCCTCCTCGACCGTAGCCGCAAGGAGAACAGCGCGGAGCACTCCTGGCACCTGGCGATGTATGCGCTGCTCCTGCACGAGCATGCCGCTGGAGCGGTCAACCCCGCACGCGTGATCCAGATGCTCCTGGTACACGACATTGTGGAAGTGGACGTGGGAGACACACCGATCCACCAGGTCTCGTCAGGCGCATCCCAGGCCGACCTGGAGGCAAAGGCCGCAGTTCGCCTCTTCGGCATGGTTCCGGGTGACCAGGGGACCGCCTTGCTGGCACTCTGGCACGAGTTCGAACGTGGGCAGTCGGATGACGCGAAGTTCGCCAAGGCCCTTGACCGGGTGCAGCCCCTTCTCGTGAACATCAGCACAGGCGGCGGCACCTGGACGGAGAGCAGGGTCACGCTCGAACAGGTTCTTCAACGCTATGGTCCCACCATCGCACGTGGTTCACCGACGTTATGGGCTGCTTGTGAGCAGCAGGTCCGGGAACACTTTGCAGCGCGCAGCGGTGATTGACCGGCCGGACTCCTGCGTCCCGAGCCCGGGCGCGGCCCTCACTCCGTCGGTGCGGGCGCGTTCGGCCCGCGCACGCCCGGCGTGCCGAAGGAGTTGTTCGGGCCGGACAGCGGGTTGGGCATGGGCTTGTCGCCCCGCAGTTCGGCCTTGCTCATCTTGTTGGCCTGGTCGAAGATGCTCAGGAAAGCGCGCTCCGAATAGGCCAGGCCCACGGCCGGCACCAGCTCCGGTGTGTCGAAGGTGGTGTGGTAGATGATGTGGTCGATGATGTGGAAGGCGGGCGCGAACTTCGTGAACGCACCCAGCGAGCCGCCCGGCGTCTTTTCCGGCGTGGTGTAGACCGACACGTTGAAGTCGCGCAGGGTCTTCTTCACCATCTGCTGCATCTTCGGGCTGCCGCTCACGTACCAGCGCCGGGCGTTGACGGCATTGCCCACCTCCAGGTCCTGGTTCATCAGGAATAGCTGGGCCTGCGAGGTGTGCTCGGCGTTGAAGATCAGCGCCACCTTGCTCCAGTCGTAGTGCTTGATGAAATAGGCCCGCCCGGTTTCGCCGCTGTGGTGGTCGGGCGTGGCGATGAAGACCAGGGTGCGCGGGCGCTTGCGCTTCGGGATCTGCGCATAGTGCCGCGCCATGTCGATGGCCGTGGCCATGCCGCTGGCGTTGTCCATGGCGCCCTGGAAGTAGCTGTCGGTGTGCGACATGGTGAGGATCACCTCGTCCGACATGCCGGGCAGGGTGGCGATGATGTTCTGGCTCGGCAGGTCCTTGCGGATCTCGATGTCGAGCCGGAGGTGGATCTTCACGTTCTCGCCCGCGGCCAGCCGGTCGCGCAGCATGAAGCCCTCGTCCTGGCTGATGGTCATGACCGGCACGGCATCCTTGCCCTCGGGTGCGCCCTCGGGGTTGAACTGCGCGTTGCCCGGGATGCCCATGACGTTGATGATGAAGGCCGCGCCGGCCTGGGTGGCCCGCGTGTTGGAATTGAAGATGCCGGCCCGGTCGCTGGCCGAGTGGCTGCGCCCGCCGGGCACGAAGGTGCTGTAGATGATGACGGCCTTGCCGCGCACGTCGCGTCCGAGGAAGTCCGGCGCCGCGCCGGTGCCCACCCACACCGCGTCGGCGGTGATGCCCCCGGCCGGCGTCGGCACCGTCACGTCGGTGGGAAAGGTGGTCAGCAGCGGGGCGGTGCGGCTGCCCGAGGTGTAGGTGGCGTCCCAGTGCGTGGGGTACCAGATGGGTTTCTGCACGAAGGGCTGGCGCTGTACCTGCAGGCCGAGCTTTTCGTACTCGCTGGCCATCAGCTCGGTGGTCATGCGGTCGTACTTGGTGCCCGAGATGCGGCCCCAGAACTGCTCGCCGTCGGCCTGGCTCAACAGCGAGATGGCGGTGAACTTCTTCAGCATCTCCTTGATGCGGTAGCCGTCCACGTCCTTGTAGGCCTGCTGGCCGGGCTTGAGCGGGAACACCGGGTAGTCCGCATCCTGCGGCAGCAGCTTGTCCATGTCGCGCGGCAGGCCCAGGCCGTAGGTCTTCTCGACCTGGGCGCCCGGCGTCATCTGCGCCACGGCAGGGACGGCCAGGCACAACACCGCGGCGAGGGCGCCGCAAAGCACACACGAAAGTTTCATGCCTTGTCTCCGTTGCACCGCCTCCCGGGGTCCGCACGGGCAGGGGGCATGTTTGTTATGACAAAACCTTATTGTGGCCCAAAGCGCGCAAAAGCGCGCGCCACTTCCGCGTGGCCGCCGGTGGGCACGATGCTGTTGTGCGCCACCACCACCCGGTCGAACGGCCACAACAGGATGCGCTGGGCGCTGCGGTGCGCAGCCGCCTTGTCCTTCACCGCCAGGCGTACGGTGCGTGCCACGTCGAGCCGGCTGCGCACCCCCGTCAGCGTGGCGAAGGCGCGGGTGGCAAAAGGCAGCGGCCCCTGCCACCACTGGCACAGGTCGGTCAGCACCAGGGTGGCCGAAGGTGCGTGGAACCACACGGTTTCGTTGGCCAGCGGAATGCCCTCGAACAAGGTGAAGGACAGCTCCGGCCCCCAGCCGCCATCGACACCCTCCACCAGTTTGGCCAGCCCCTCCAGGTCCGGCCGCTTGTGTGCCAGGCCGGGTGCGCCGAATAGCTGTGCATCGGGAAAGGCGGCAGCGCATTCGCCCATGAACAGGTGGTGTACCTTGCTGGGCGCGACGATGTAGTGCACGCGGCCCAGCGCGTCGAGCTCCGCCCGCAGGCCGGCGCCGATCGGCACCGGCGAATGCAGCCAGAGCCGCCCGCCCGGCACGCGTACCACCGTCATGCGGGAGGACACGTGCACGCCGCGCACGGTGAACGAGTGGGTGGTCGACCAGAGGTCGGGTGCGATGGGTTCGAGCATGCGCCGATCATCGCGGCGAATCGTTGCCGGAGGGAGGCCTGGAACGAGGTCCGGCCTCCGGAATTTCCCGGGGGGCCGACGCGGCCGCTAGGGTCCTGCGCCGACAGCAGGGCAGAGCAGTGTCCCACGCGCCCGCGGCGTCGTGCGCGCTATGGTCATTCCATTGCCCCGCAACCCGGAGAATTTCCATGCGTATTTCCCAATTCCTCACTTCTGCCGCCGTCGCCGCGGTACTCGCCACCACGGGGGCCGGCGCCATGGCCAAGGGCTGCCTTGCAGGCGCCGCGGTGGGGGGTGTCGCGGGTCACGTGGCGGGCCAGCACGGCCTGCTGGGTGCCGCTGCCGGCTGTGCCATCGGCCGCCACGAGGCCAACAAGAACGACCGCGAACGGGCGGCCCAGGCGCGGGCGCAGGCCCGCCAGGCGCATGAAGTGCATGAGGCGCACGACGCGCCCGACGTGCATGACGTGCATGACGCGCGGGGCAATCCGGTCAACCGTTGATCCGGGCTGGTGGCCGGCCTCCGGCCGCAGGTGCTCTAATTCCGGTTTAACCGAAAGCCGCCATGCCCCCGGAAGCCACCGTCGCCTCCCTCGCCCTGAAGCTCAAGTGGATCAGCCAGCAGTTCGTACGCGACCTGCCGACCCTGACCGCCGCGGAAAAGCGTGAGCGCCAGGCTGAAATCACCCGGGTCGAAGAGGCGCTGAGCAAGGCCGAGGCGGACGCCGCCAGCGAATAGCGGTTGCCAGCCGCCCCGGGCCGCCCCAAGGCGCCGACGGCCCCCTCGGGGGGCAGCGGCGGAGCGTGGGGTCTTATTTCATTCGGCTTGCGCCATCACGTCGGCCAGCCAGTCCACGAACACCCGCACGCGGGGCGACAGCTGCCGGTGGTGCGGGTACAGCACCGACACGGCCATGGGCGCGGGCCGCCAGGCGGCCAGCACTTCCTGGAAACGGCCGTCCTGCAACTGCTGCGCCACGTGGTAGTGCGGCAGCTGCACCAGGCCCAGGTGCGCCGCGCAGCAGGCGACATAGGCATCGGCATCGCCGACTGCCACCGACCCGGGCAGCAACACGCTGCGTTCCACGCCTTCGACGAGGAAGTCGAAAGGCAGGACCTTGCCGCTGCGCGCCGACAGGAAATTGACCGCGCGGTGCCCGCGCAGTTGCTCGATGGTGCCGGGCACGCCCTGGCGCGCCAGGTAGCCGGCGCTGGCGCAGGTCACCTGCCGCAGGCTGGCCACACGCCGCGCCACCATGCTGGAATCGCGCAGCTCACCCACCCGCAATACGCAGTCCACCCCTTCGCGCACCAGGTCCACGAAGCGGTCGCCCATGCCGATCTCCAGTTCGATGTCCGGATAGCGCGCGAAGAACCGGTCGATCACCGGCAGCACGAAGTGTTTGCCCAGCGTGCCCTGCAGATCGACCCGCAGCTTGCCGCGCGGTGAGGTGCCGGCGGTGGCGAAGGCGGTTTCGGTCTCCTCCAGGTCGGCCAGCAGGCGCACACAGCGTTCGTAATAGGCCTCGCCGTCCTGGGTGGGGCTCACATGGCGGGTGGTCCGCGCCAGCAGGCGGGTGCCCAGGCGCTTTTCCAGCTGCTGGATGGCATGCGTCACGGTGGCGCGGGGTAGTTGCAGGTCGTCTGCCGCCTGGGTGAAGCTGCCCAGCTCGACGATGCGGGTGAACAGCCGCATGGAATGGAAACGGTCCATGGCTCAGCGTCATATTGTTTATGTTGGTTGAATAGTAATGGCAATTCAAGGGTATTTATCGCATATGGATTGAATAGAACAATCCACACCACTGACCCGCCACACCGCAGTGCGGCGGCCAGGAACCACCCACCCTCGCACACCGGAGCATCACCATGAACGCAGCCACTTCTTCCCTTTCTTCCCCCGCGGCCCAGGTCGCCATCGTCACCGGCGCCTCGCGCGGCATCGGCGCGGCCATCGCCCGGCGCCTGGCGCAGGACGGCTACGCCGTCGTCGTCAACTACGCCGGCCAGGCGGCCGAGGCGCAGGCCGTGGTGGCCGCCATCGAGGCCGCCGGCGGCCGGGCCCTGCCGGTGCAGGCCGATGTGGCCGACCCGGCCGCGGTGCGCAGCCTGTTCGACCAGGCCGTGGCGGCCTACGGCCGGGTCGACGTGCTGGTGAACAACGCCGGCATCATGCCGCCGGCCCTGCCGCACCTGGCCGACACCGACGACAGCACCTTCGACCGCCTGTTCGCCGTCAACGTCAAGGGCACCTTCAACACCCTGCGCGAAGCTGCGACCCGCCTGCAGACGGGTGGGCGCATCGTCAACTTCTCCACCAGCGTCATCGGCCTGGGCCTGCCGGGCTACGCGGTATACGGTGCGACCAAGAGCGCCGTCGAGACCTTCACCGCCATCATGGCCAAGGAGCTGCGCGGCAAAAACATCACGGTGAACGCCGTCGCCCCCGGCCCCACGGCCACCGCCCTGTTCCTGGACGGCAAGAGCCCCGAGGTCGTCGAGCGTCTGGCCAAGGCCGCGCCGCTGGAACGCCTGGGCACGCCGGAGGACATCGCCGCCGCCGTCGCCTTCCTGGCCAGCCCGGCGGCCGGCTGGGTCAACGGCCAGACCCTGCGTGCCAACGGCGGCCTGGTCTGAGCACCCCCCCACCCATTGGCATCGAAGGAGATCCCCATGAAATCCGTCATCCTCGTCACCGGTGCTTCCACCGGCATCGGCCACCTCGCCGCCCGTTCGCTGGCCCGGGCCGGCCATACCGTCTACGCCAGCATGCGCGACACCCAGGGCCGCAACGCGCCCCGGGTGCGCGAACTGCGCGACTGGAGCTTCGCCCAGGGCCTCGACCTGCGCACGGTGGAACTCGACGTGCTGTCGCAGCCCTCGGCCGACGCCGCCGTGGCCCACATCCTGGGCGAGCAGGGCCGGCTCGACGTGCTGGTCCACAACGCCGGCCACCTGGTCACCGGTCCGGCCGAGGCCTTCACCCCCGAGGAAATGGCCCGGGTCATGGACACCAACGTCTTCGGCACCCAGCGGGTGAACCGCGCCGCGCTGCCCGCCATGCGCGCACGTGCGTCCGGCCTGCTGCTGTGGATCAGCAGCACCACCGTGCGTGGCGGCTACCCGCCCTTCATGGGCCCCTACGCCGCGGCCAAGGCGGCGATGGATTCGCTGGCCGTCACCCTGTCCTACGAACTGGCGCGCTTCGGCATCGAGACTTCCATCGTCGTGCCGGGCGCCTTCACCCGCGGCACCGCGCACTTTCCCAATGCCGGCAAGCCGGCCGATACGGCTACGGCCAGTGCCTACGCACGCTACGACGGCCTGCTCGACCAGGTGGGCGCGCGCCTGTCGGCCCTGACGCCCGAGGACGCCGACCCGCAGGCGGTGGCCGACGACATCGTGCGTATCGTCGGCCTGCCCGCCGGCAGCCGGCCCTTCCGCTCGGTGATCGACTTCATCGACGACGGGGCGCGGGCGGTGACCGCGGTGGCCGAACACGAGCGCGAAAAGTTCGCCGCACGCATCGGCATCGCCGACCTGCTGCGGCCGAACCTGGCGGCAGAGGTTTAGGGCCTGTTAACACTATGCAAGGGGACCCCTTGCGTAGTGTTAGCAGGCCCTGGACAAGGGAAAACCTGCGGGCCAGGGGCGGCCCGCAAGCCCTATATTTAGGTTTCGATATTCGCGCGTGCCGGGAAAGAGCCAAAGGCATTCAATGAAGTCGACTCCCTTCGGGTGGTCGTCCGGGCAGCAGCCTTCTGCTCCGGCTTCCGCCACACCGCCGGCCGGGCCGGCGGACCAGGCCATTGGCCCCTCCCAGCGCCTGCGCTGGTCCCTGCATGGCGTGCTGCTGGCGGTCGCCCTGCTGCTCGCGGCTGCCGGCTGGTCGGCCTGGCAGAGCGAAAGCCACCGCTCCAGCGATACCCGGCTGATCAACCTGGCCGGTGCCCAGCGCATGTTGTCGCAGCGGGTGGCGCTGCTGGCCGGCCACCCGGCGGCCGACGATGGTGAATCGCTCAAGGCCGTGCTGGAACGCGCCCGGGGCGAGGCCCAGCATATCGAAACCCTGCTCGGCATGGCCGACCGCAAACAGCGGGCCGAACTGCCCGGCGGCGTGGTGTTCGCCGCACTGCAATGGAAGGCTGCGCGCGAACGCCTGTGGACCCATGCCCGCGACCCGGCGCTTGCCGTCAATGGCGACCGGGACCCGGCCGCGGCCGCGCGTGCCACCGCGCTGCTGCGCGCCGACGCCGATGTCGCGCTGGGCGCCGCCCAGGACCTGGTGTCCGAACTCCAGCAATTCGCCGATGCCAAGTCGGCCGTGGCACTGCACCGCCTGATGGTGCTGTTCGAATGCGGCGGCGCCTTGTTGCTGGTCCTGGGACTGGGGGTGGTGGAGCCGGCGACCCGCTACCTGCGGCGCCAGCACGAACGCCTCGCCGTGCAGTCGGCGCAGATCGAACGCCTGGCCCTGGTGGCCGAACACACCCGCGAGGTGGTCCTCATCACCGATGCGCAGCGCCGCATCGTGTGGACCAACGACGCCTTCACCCGGCTCTGCGGTTTTTCGCGCGAGGAAGCGCTGGGGCGCAAGCCCTCCGAACTGGTGCAGGCCCCGGAGACCGACCCGGCCACCATCGCGCGGGTGCGCGCAGCGCTGGATGCAGGAAGCGGCGTGCAGGCCGAACTGCTCAACCGCGCCAAGGATGGCCGCCTGTACTGGCTCGATGTCGACATCCAGCCGCTCCACGACCGGCAGGGCCGGCTGAGCGGCTTCATCGCCGCGGAAATGGAAATCACCGAAGCGGTGACCCAGCGCGCCCGGCGGCGCGCGCTGTGCGACGCCCTGCACACCGGTGTGCTGGAGCAGGACACTACCGGCACCATCATCTACGCCAACCGTGCGGCCGAACAGATACTCGGGCTGAGCTACGAACAACTGCTGGGCCGTACCTCGGTCGACGAACGCTGGCGCGCCGTGCGCGAGGACCTGAGCGCCTACCCCGCCGAACTGCGTCCCATGCACCGCTCCCTGCGCAATGGCGAGAGTGTGCGCAACGACGCGATGGGTGTTGTCACACCGCTCGGCGAGCAGCGCTGGCTCATGGTCAACAGCGAGCCGCTGCGCGACCCGGCCGGCGCCGTGGCCGGTGTGGTGGCCAGCTTCGTCGACGTGACCGAGCAGCGTGCGCAGCGCAGCCTGCTGCAGTTCGCGCTGGAGGCGGGCCGCATCGGCACCTGGGTCTGGCGGGTCGACAGCAACGAGCGCGAATGGAGCGAGGAAAGCTGCCGCATGCTGGGCTACAGCCAGGACGAGTTCAGGCCGCTGCTGCCCCGCTGGCGCGACCGCATCCACCCCGACGACCGCCCGGAGGTCGATGCGCTGATCCTGGCGCATCTCGACAACCCGGCCAAGCCCTACCTGTGCGACCTGCGTATCCGGCACCGGGCCGGCCACTACGTCTGGGTGCACAGCCGCGGCGCGGTGGTCGAGCGTGACGCTACCGGCAGTGCCAAACGCATGCTGGGTGTGTACATGGACATCAGCGAGCACAAGCGGCAGGAGCAGCAGCTGCAGGACAGCGCGTTTACCGATGCACTCACCGGCCTGCCCAACCGCACGGCGCTGCTGCAGCGCCTGCAGACCTGCATCGAGGGCGCGGCCCCCGGCCATTTCGCGGTGCTGCTGCTCGACTTCGACCGCTTCAAGCAGGTCAACGACATGATCGGCCATGCCGGCGGCGACGAACTGCTGCGCCAGGTCGGCGACCGCCTGCGGGGTGCGCTGCGTTCGGCAGAAGGTGCGGCCACCGGGGTGGATGGTGGGCAACGCATCGCCGCACGCCTGGGCGGTGACGAATTCGTGGTGCTGCTGACCGGTCTGCGCCAGCCCGCGGAGGCCGGTGCGCTGGCCGACCGCCTGCTCGACCTGCTGGGCCGGCCCTACGAGGTGCGCGGCCAGCGGGTGCATTCCAGCGCCAGTATCGGTATCGTCGATTCGCGTTTTCCTTTCGATAACGCCGAGAGCCTGCTGCGCGACGCCGACAACGCCATGTACGAGGCCAAACGCGCCGGCCGGGGCCGCTGGGTGCTGTTCGAGTCGCGTATGCACGAGCAGGCGCGGCTGCGTGCCGGCATCCAGTCCGACCTGCACGTGGCGCTGGAGCGTGGTGAGCTCTTCGTGGTCTACCAGCCGGTGGTCTCGCTCGACGATCCGGGCTGCGAACACGGCTGCGCCGGGGTCGAGGCGCTGGTGCGCTGGCGCCACCCCGAACGCGGCGTGGTGCCGCCGATCGAATTCATCCCGGTGGCCGAAGAGTCGGGGCTCATCGTCCCGCTGGGCCAGTTCGTGCTGGAAACCGCCTGCCACCAGTTCATGCGCTGGCGGCTCGACCTGGGCGAGCGTGCGCCGGCGCTGCTGGCGGTCAACCTGTCGGTCGCGCAGCTGCGCCAGACCGACCTGGTCGAGCAGGTGCGGCGGGTGCTGCAGGCCAGTGCCATGCCTGCCGCGGCGCTGCAGCTGGAGGTCACCGAAAGCCTGGCCGCGCAGGACCCGCTGGCGCAGGCCCGGCTGCGCGAGCTCAAGGCGCTGGGCGTGAAACTCTCGCTCGACGACTTCGGCACCGGCTATTCGTCGCTGGCCTGCCTGCACCAGATGCCGGTGGACACGGTGAAGGTCGACCGCTCCTTCGTGATCGAGGCCGAACGCAGCGAGTACCACCGCGCGCTGATCGAGGCCACCGTGCGGGTGGCGCGCACCCTGCGTATGTCCACTGTGGCCGAAGGGGTGGAAACCGCCGAGCAGGCCTGGCTGGTCGCCACCCTGGGCTGCGACAAAGGCCAGGGCTACCTGTACAGCCGGCCGCTGGAGGCGGCGGCGCTGGAAAACTGGCTGGCCGAACGCACCGAGGCGGCTGCCGCGGCCACGCCGGCGCTCACTTTGTGGGACGGTAATACCTGATGGGCGGGCCTGTAGACTTCCAAACTACAGACTCCGAGGGCGGACCCCCGCTACATTCGGTGTTCCGGCGCTTTCCTTAACCCCATTTCCATCGTGTTCTTCAGTACTCTGGCCGGTTCCGGCTACCTGCCCTCGCACTACAGCGCGGCGGGCGTCGTGGCATCGGTCGTCATCGCCACCCTGGCATCCTATGTGGCGCTGGACCTGGTGCGCCGGGTCCATGCCACACGGCGTGTCATCGGCCTCATCTGGTGGGGCGCCGGCGCCGCCGTCATGGGCACCGGCATCTGGGCCATGCATTTCGTGGGCATGATGGCCTTCACGCTGCCCATCGCCATAGGCTTCACCAGCGGCCTCACGCTGCTGTCCTGGCTGGCCGCCGTAGGCGCCTCGGCCGTCGCCCTGGGCGTGGCCGGGCGCATGGCTTTCGGTTTGCGCAGCCTGCTGGTGGGGGCCGCCGCCATGGCGCTGGGCATCTGTGGCATGCACTACATCGGCATGGCCGCGATGGACATGGCGCCGCCCATCGTCTGGGACCCGGTGGTCGTGGCCCTGTCGGTGGCCATCGCGGCGGCAGCCTCCGCGGTGGCGCTGCTCATCTTCTACCGGCTGCTGCGGGTGTCGAACGCGCGGCGGGTGGCTTTCCAGGTGGGCGCCGCGCTGGTGCTGGGCGCGGCCATCTGCGGCATGCACTACGTGGGCATGGCCGCCGCGCACTTTCCGGAAGGGGCGGTCTGCCTGAGTGCCTCCGAGCTCGGCGGCTCGGGGTTGACCGAGGTGGTGGCGGTCGCCACGGCCCTGCTGCTCATGAGCACGCTGCTCATCTCCATCCTCGACGCACGCCTGCAGAACACCGCCGAGCGGCTCACCCAGTCGCTGCAGGGCGCCAATGCGCAGCTCAAGACCGCCAACGCCGAACTCAAGAAACGCGCCTTCACCGACCCGCTGACGCGGCTGCCCAACCGCCTGCTGTTCGAAGACCGGCTGGCCCATGCCCTGGTACGGCTCGACCGTGCCAACCACAGCCGGGTGGAGCGGCGGCTGGCGGTGCTGTTCATCGACCTCGATGGCTTCAAGCCCATCAACGATTCGTTCGGCCATGCCGCCGGCGACCATATCCTGCGCGAGGCGGCCGAGCGCCTGCGCCAGCAGGCGCGGCAGGGCGACACCGTGGCACGGGTGGGCGGCGACGAGTTCCTGCTGCTGCTCGAAGACGTGCCCGACGCCGCCGACTGCGTGCTGGTGGCCCGCAAGATCATCGCCCTGCTGTCGACGCCCTTCGTGGTATCGGACAAGCAGATGCAGATCGCCTGCTCCATCGGGGTGGTGCTCTACCCCGACAGCGGCCAGCACGACAAGCTCATCGCCAACGCCGACGCGGCCATGTACGCGGCCAAACGCGCCGGCGGCAGCTGCTTCGCGCTGTTCGAGCCCTCCATGGGCGCGGACGCCGGCACCCAGCTTGAGTTGCTGAGCGACCTGCGCCAGGCCCTGGAACTCAAGCAGTTCTCGCTGCACTACCAGCCCAAGATCAACGGCATCGGCGGCCGCATCCACGGCGTCGAAGCCCTGCTGCGCTGGACCCATCCGGTGCGCGGCAACGTGCCGCCGGACGATTTCATCGGCATGGCCGAACGTTTCGGCCTGATCGTGCGTATCGGCGCCTGGGTCATCGACGAGGCCTGCCGGCAGATTGCCCAGTGGCGCACGCAGGGCCTGCTTATGCGGGTGGCGGTGAACCTGTCGGTGCACCAGCTGCGCGAAAGCGGCCTGGCCGATACGGTGCAGCAGGCGCTCGACCGGCATGCCGTGGACGCCGAGCAGCTGATGTGCGAAATCACCGAATCGGTCGCCATGGAGGACATGAAGATCACCAAACGCGCCTTCGACGGGCTGGCGCGCATCGGGGTCTACCTGGCCATCGACGATTTTGGCACCGGCTACTCCAGCCTCAGCTACCTGCGCCAGCTGCCGGCGCGGCAGCTGAAGATCGACCGCAGTTTCGTCAGCGACATCGAGACCAGCGTCGATGCCCGCGCGGTGGTCGAGGCCGTCATCGGCCTGGCCCACGCCCTGGGCCTGCTGGTGGTGGCCGAAGGCGTGGAAACCGCGGGCCAGCGCGACATCCTGCTGGCCATGGCCTGCGATGAACTCCAGGGTTTCTACTTCGCCCGGCCCATGCCGGCCGATACCCTGCTCGAATGGTCGCGCGGCCAGAAACCCGATGACGCCGCCGATTTCGCCCCCTCGACCATCGCAGGGTGAGCCGGGCTCCCCTTGCAGAGGGCCCGGTGTTCCCGCAGGGGGTCAGTGGTTCAGCAGCAGCGAGGCGATGACCCCGGTAGCAATGGCCACCAGCACGTAGTCGCCGCCGTTCTGCACCCATTGGTAGCCCCGGGGAGGCGCGCTCAGGCGGTGGCCGCGCCAGTCGTCCACCACGTACTGGCGGCTGCGGTACTGGGCCGGCAGGCGGTCGCCGCGGCGCCAGTTGTGGTCAGGGCCGGCACCGGGGCCGCTGCGGTCGAAGCCGGGCCGGCCGCGGTCGGGTCCCCGGTCGGGCCCATTGCGGTGGTCCTGCATGCCCTGCCGCTGCGGCGGGCCGCCGCGCATGTCGCGGCCATCACGGCCGTCACGGGGCTGCGCCGACACGGCGGTGGCCACCCCCATGGCCAGGATCGTCGCGATGGAAATGGTCTTCATGCGGTTCATGTCTGTCCTTTCGTATGAACGAGCCCCCAGCATGGGGCGTGCGCGTGTGCGGCCCGTGTGGGGATGTAAAGATGGGCCGATCAACCGTAACCGAAAGAGGTGGCGGTTGTTACCGGGGTTATCCCCGCCCGTTCAGGGCGTCAGGACCAGCTTGCCCAGCGTGCTGCCGGCTTCGAGCATCTCGTGCGCGCGCGCTGCGTCGCGCAGCGGCAGCAGGGTGGGGACGGGGGGCAGCAGCCGGCCATCGGCCATGAGTTCGATGGCCCGCTGCATCAGCTGCCGGCGCAGGCCGCGGTCGTGGTCCAGCGTGTGGATCGAATACACCCGCAGGCCCAGGCTCCGGCCCAGCAGCTTGCGCAGCGCGGCGAAGACGTCCACCTCCGGCATGCCGCCGCCCAGGGGGCTGAACGACACCAGCGTGCCCAGCGGCGCCAGCAGCTCGAGGTTGCCGATGAATTCCGGGCCGGCCATGCCGTACACCACGTCCACGCCATGGCCGCCGGTCAGCGCCTTCACGTCCTGCGCCAGCGTGGGGCTGCCGCGCAGCAGCACGTCATGGCTGCCCGCGGCACGGGCGAAGGCCCGTTTTGCCTCGGTGCCGGTGATACCGATGGTCACCATGCCGTCGGCCGCCGCCAACTGCAGCAGGGCGCCGCCCACCCCGCCGGCCGCGCCGTACACCGCCACGCTGCGCGGCGGGCGCACACCCGAGGCATACAGCAGGGCGCCTGCCAGCTGGTAGTTGGGCAGCGTCACCGCCGCCGCGGACGACACCGCGGGCGGCAGTACAAAGGCCGCTTCGGCCGGTATGCAGATGGCCTCGGCATAACAGCCGCCACGGAAGGCCAGCTCGCGGGAACTGACCAGCACCCGCTGGCCCACACGCAGGCGGGTGGCATCCGGCGTGTGGGCCGGCCCGATGGCATCGACCACACCCGCCATCTCGTTGCCCGGTATGGCCGGTAGCGGCGGCATCCAGTCGTAGATGCCCTTGCGCACCCGCACGTCGGCGCTGCTGATGCCGATGGCCTCGGCCCGCACCCGGATCTCGCCGGGGCCCGGCTCGGGTGTCGGCCGCTCGACGTATTTGAGGACTTCCGGGCCGCCCGGAACGGTGAATTCGATGACCTTCATGCCGGCGTCGTGTCCCTTGTGTTCCCTATTCGGCCTTGAGGTTCAGCTCGCGGGCCATGTCGCGGTACATCACCAGGTCGCCGTCGAAGTCGGCCCGGAACGACGCCGGTGTCGATTCCGCCGGCACCGCGCCCATCACGCCGAACTTCTTCGCCGCCTCGGGCGAGCGCAGGTAGCGGTTGGTTTCCTCGCTGATGGCCTGGACGATCTCCGGTGGCGTGCCGGGCGGCGCGAACAGGCCGTACCAGCTGTCCACGTAGTAGCCCGGCACCCCCGCCTCGGCGAAGGTCGGCACGTCGGGCAGCTGCGGTGCGCGCTGCTTCGCGGCCACGGCCAGCGGCACGACCGAGCCGTCGCGGATCTGCGGCATGGTGGAGCCGACGCTGCCGAAGGTCATGTCGATGGTGCCGCCCATGATGTCGTTCATGACCGGGGCGCCGCCCTTGTAGGGCACGTGGATGAGCTTGACGCCCGAAATCTTCATGAAACTCTCGCCGGCCAGGTGCGGCACGCTGCCGTTGCCGGTGGAGCCGAAGCTGTACTTGCCCGGGTTCTCGCGCGCCAGCTTCATGAAGCCCGGCAGGTCGTGCGCGGCGAAGCGCTTGCCCACCACCAGCAGCGTCGGCTGGTTGAGGATCATCGCCACCGGCACCAGGGCCCTGGTGTCGAAGGGCAGCTTGTACAGCGCCGCGTTCATCGAGATCACACGGGTGGAATACAGCAGGGTATAGCCATCGGCCGGCGCCTTGGCCACGATGCCCGCAGCGATGGTGCCGTTGGCGCCCGGCCGGTTGTCCACCACCACCGCCTGGCCCCAGGCCTTGCCGAGGTGCTCGGCCACCGCGCGCGCCGTGGCGTCGAGCGAACCGGCCGGCGTCGATACCGCGACGATGCGCACCGGCTTGTTCGGCACCCAGGCCTCGGCGGCGGCCGCGCCTGTTGCCGCGCCGCCGCAGGCCAGGGCCGCGGCGCCCGCCATCACCCAGGTGGGGGCCTTCATGGCTATTCCACCTTCGCGCCGGAATCCTTCACCGCCTTGCCGAGCTGCGCATAGTCCTTCCGGATCTTGGCGGCGAGGGCCGCGCTGGTGCCGCCGATGGTGTCGCCGCCCTCGGTACGCACCCGGTCGATCACGTCCTGCGACTTCAGCGCCTCGTTGGCCACGGCATTGAGCTTCTGCACGATGGCCGGGGGTGTGCCCGCCGGCAGGAACAGGCCGTACCAGGTACCCGCGTCGAAGCCGGGATAACCCTGCTCGGCGATGGTCGGCACGTCGGGCAGCGAGGGACTGCGCTTGGCTGCCGAGATGGCCACGGCCCGCAGCTTGCCGCCCTTGATCTGCGCCAGCGCCGAGGGCACCGACGACATCATCAGCGCGGTGCGACCGGCGATGGTGTCGGTGATCGCGCTCGGCGCGCCCTTGTAGGGCACGTGCACGAACTTCACGCCGGCGGCCTGCTGGAACATCTCGCCGATCAGGTGCGAGGGCGTGCCTGAGCCGGGCGTTGCCAGGTCGAGCTTGTCCTTGCTGGTCTTGGCGGCCTTCACGATGTCGGCCAGCGTGTGGAAGGGCGACTCGAAACCCACCACCACCACATTGGGCGCATCGGCCAGCAGCGCCACCGGGATCAGGTCCTTCAGCGGGTCGTAGGGCATGTTGGTGTACATGTGCGGGTTGATCGCGAACTGCGCGGTCTGCCCCAGCAGCAGGGTGTAGCCATCGGGCGCGGCCTTGGCGACCTGCAGGCCGCCGATGTTGCCGTTGGCACCCGGCTTGTTGTCGACGATGAACGAGGTGTTCATCAACTGGCCCATCTTGGCGCTGACCGCACGCCCCATGGAGTCCATGCCGCCGCCGGCGGTGTTGGGCACCACCAGGGTGATGGGCCGGCTCGGGTAGGCGGCCTGGGCCAGGGCGCCCGGCGCCAGCAGGGGCAGGCCCAGCGCCAGTGCGGCGGTGGCCAGGAGCGTTGCGCGCTTGTGTGCAGATGTCATGAAAGTTTGTCTCCGTCTATTTATAGGTACATGCAGGCATCTGGGAGCAGGGGCGGGTTAGGTCGTCGCGGCGGCCTCCAGCGGACTCTTGATGCCGCCGGCATCGGGGCCCATCTCGGCCACCTGGCTGCCGTACAGCAGGCCTTCGGCGATGCGCGGCACGGTGGCCGCCGGGTCCCGGATGGGCAGGCCGTGCGTCGGTGCGATGACCTTCACGCCCAGGTCGTCCAGCAGCCACTTGAGGCGTTCGACGTAGACGTTCATGTCGGTGAACTTGGTCCAGAACAGTGCCCGGTCGGCGAACACCGCCGACACCTCGGGAATGTCCAGCGAAATCGCTTCCTCGGCGCACAGGCCGCAGTGGCCGTCCTCGTGGTAGTGGCTGTAGGCAAAACCGTCGGCCGGGAACAGCACCTTTTCCTTGGTGTCGAAACCCCACCAGGTGGTGCGCAGGTCGCGGATCACCGGCTCCACCAGCTTCAGCGCGCGGCCGCCCAGGTCGATCTCGTCGCCGCCCTTCATCGATACCATGCGGTGCGCGTACTGCGGGAAGGCCAGGTGGTAGTCGCACATGTCGCCGCACATCACCACCTCGGGGTACTTGTGCAGGATGCGGCCCAGGCCGCCGGAGTGCGGTGTTTCCTGGTGCGTCACGAACAGGTACTTGAGCGGCGGCTTGCCCGGCAGGATCTCGTCCAACTGCCGGCTGATGAGCGGGAAGTCCTTCGGGTGGCCGGTCTCGATCAGCGCGCAGGCATCGTCGCCCACCAGCAGGAAGGCGGCGTTGTAGGTGTGGTACATCTTGCCGCCGGCCATCTGCTCCAGGCAGTCGCCCAGCCACCACACGCCGGGCACCAGTTCGCGCGGCATCTTGTTCCTGGATACGGTCTTCACGGTCATAAGCTCTTACCTCAGTTCGTCACGGTCAACATAGCGGGGGGCGACCACACTTTTGTCCAGCGTGGCCAGGGCCTCGTCGAACATGCGGTACTGGCGCTGCACCAGGTCGCGCCCGCGCAGCACGCGGCCATAACCCGGCGCCAGGTTCTCGATGTCGTACTTGTCGAAAACCACCTTGAGCTTCTGGCGCAGGGTCTGCGTGTCGCCGCCCTCCAGCCACCAGTAGCGGGTGTTGAGCAGGAAGCTGCGGATGCCGGCCGCGGTGGTCGTGCAGTCCTTGTCTTCCAGGTGCCAGGGGCCGTCCACGCGCTGGCTCCATTCCCACGAGAAGCTGTCGGAGGTGAACAGCGTCTTCGTCTGCTTGTCGTAGATCCAGCGGGTGCCGATCAGGCGGATGGGGGCCTGGAAGGCGTCAAGCGAGCGGTCCTGCGCCTCGGGGCCCACGTACAGCGTCTGCGCACGCTTGACCATGGTGGTCTTGAGTGAATAGGGCTGGGGGTTGGGCGCGTCCGAGCGGCCGCCGAAGTTGACCCATACCGCCGCGTCGGCATTGCTGGAGTAGCACTGCTCCACGTCGAACGCGCCGGCCAGCGCCTCGACGTTGCAGACCGACATGAATTCGTTGATGCGCAGCGGGTAGACCGACAGGCGGGTGCCCGGGTCGATCAGGCTGTTGATCTGCGCGATGATGGATTGCTCGTGCGCCACCAGGCCCGAGTCGAGCAGCACGGCGCGGTCGCCCTGCTTGATGAGGTAGCAGTTGCACACCGAATAACCGGTGGCGTCGGCAGGGTAGGCGCTGGCCCGGCCTTCGAGCTGGAATACGTTCTGCAGCGCGTAGACCTTGCCTTCGACCAGGGTGTGGATGTTGCTGCCGAGGTCGAAAGCGCCCTTTGCCACCGGGGGCGCAGGTCGTTCCAGGGTGGCAAGTTCGATGTCGGCCCGTGCGTTCATGTGTGTGTCTCCATGGGGGTCGCCGCAGTGGGGTGCAGCAAGGCGTAATGTAGGCTCGGGATATTCCATACGTACCCCGGCGGCGCGAATAATGAAAATCGATCCCGCGAATACCAACTTCGATCTGCACCTGCTGCGCTGCTTCGAGGCGCTGCTGGCCGAGCGCAGCGTGTCGCGCGCGGCGGCCAAGCTCTACCTCAGCCAGCCGGCCATGAGCCATGCGCTGGCGCGGCTGCGCACGCTGTTCGACGACCCGCTGCTGGTCAAGGCGCCCGGGGGCATGACCCCCACCGCCCGGGCCCTGGCGCTGGACGAGGGGGTGCGCGCGGCGCTGTCGGCGTCCTACCGGCTGCTGGAGCAGCCGACGCACTTTTCGCCGGCCGAATCACGGCAGCAGTTCAGCGTCATGACCGCAGAATACGTCGAATACCTGCTGTTGCCGCGCCTCGTCGCGCGGCTGGAGCAGGAAGCGCCCCACGTGCGGGTGCGCTTCCGCGCCGCGCAGCGCGACCGGGCGCTGGAGTGGCTGGAGCGCGGCGAGCTGGACTTCCGCTTCGGCTGGTGGCCCGAGTCGGCGCCCACGCTGCGTGCCAAGCGGCTGATGCGCGACCCGCTGGTCTGCATCGCGCGGCAGGGCCACCCTTCCATCAATGGCAGCCTGAGCGACGAGCAGTTCATGGGCACGCCCCATGTGCTGCACGAGCGCATGGGCGTGGCGCGGCAGACGGTGGAGCAGGCCGTGGCCGCGCGCCACCGCCACCTGCAGGTGCGGCTGGAGGTGCAGGACGCGCTGGCCCTGTGCAACGCGGTGGCGCACTCCGACCTGCTGGGCACGCTGCCCGAGCGTTTCGCCCACGCGCTGGCGCTCAAGTTTCCGCTGCAGGTGCTGCCCCTGCCGCTGGCCGTGCCCGACGTGCGCCAGGCCATGTACTGGCACGAGCGCACGCACAAGGAGCCGGGGCACCAGTGGTTTCGCGGCCTGGTGGCCGACCTGGTGAAAACCCTTTAGCCGCCTGATGCGGGTGGCCGGGGAGCGCTGCGGGGGAGGCTGGCGGGGCAAACCGGGCCCACTGGTGGGGCATGCCTACTCGGCGATATTGCACTCTCGGCGCAGCAGCGCCAGCGCATCCTCGGTGGCTTGCACCCGGTCGCTGCGCAGCACGGGCTCGGCCTCGGCGATGAAGGCGTTCCACAGGTGCAGGTAGTCGCCCTGCAGCTGCACCGGGGCGTGCTGCAGCACGAACTGCCGGGGCAGATCGGCATCCAGGCCCGAGGTCCGGATCTTCTTGACCAGGCTGGCGGCGGTCTTCCTGGTCAGCAGCGTGGCGTGTTTGCCGTGCGTGGCGATGCGCAGGAACAGTGTCAGCAGCGAACTGTCGTCGCTGTGGCCCTCGGTGGCCTTCTCCCACAAGACGCTGTTGCTGCGCTCGAAATGGTCGAGGTCGGCTAGTGTGTCCTCGGACCAGAAATAGCGGCCCAGGAAGGCCGGCGTCTGGTCGAAGAGCTTGCGCACGCCGAGCGTGGCATCCAGGATCCTGGGCATGTCCTGCACGACAGAGGCCAACACGGACTGCACCACCTCCAGGTACTGTGCCGGCAGGTCTCTGGGCAAGCCGATGGGGACCGGCGCCGCCTGGCCATCGGCCCCCGGCACGTATTTCTTGCGCAGGCCCAGCACCATCTTCTCGAATGCGGCCCAGTCCGGCATGGCGCTGCGCCGGCAAACGCGCACCAGCAGCGCTGTGCGCACCACGGCTTCCGCGTCCTTGCCGGCATCCTCCAGCCCATCGGCATCCAGGCCCAGCTGGGCCGCCATCCAGACGGCGGCTTCCACCAAAGTGGTCGCGTGGCTGCGTGCGGCGCGCTCGGCCTGGTACTCGGGCAGGCTGCGCAGGGACCACTTGGCGAGCAAGGGGATGTGCTTGTCCTCGAAGACCCCGTGCTCCTGCATGCCGAAGTGGCTGCTCTGGGGCATGGCGATCAGCGCCTTGAGCATGTCCGAGCCGCCCTTGGAGCGCGACAGCAGACTGTGGTCGCGCAGGGACCCGGCGGCCTGGTCCAGATCGCCGCCGGTCGAATGTTCCAGGTACAGGCTCACCAGGTTGACCAGCCGGTCCCTGGCTCTTTCCAGGTCGGGACGCAGGTACTCGGTGCCGAAATAACGCGCGATCTGCACCATGCCCTTGGGCGCTTCCTGGCACATGGCGGCCAGCCTGGCGGGCGCGATGATGCCGTGGCGCACGCCGTGCTGCAGGGCCTTCTCGAAGAAGGGCCGCTTGTCGAACAGCGCGACGGCCTGCGGGGCGGCGTGGGATGGCGTGGACATCGTGTATGCAGGCGCTGCGGCTGGAACCGTCAGATCGCCGACTCCTCGTCGTCGTCGCGTGCCGCCGGTGTGCTGCGGCCCCGGTCGGTGTCGCCGGTCTCCACGCGCGTGTCTTCTTCAACGGCATCGTCCTCGTCCTCCAGTCCGAGGTCGTGGGTGCGTGCCTTGGCACGCAAGACCAGCAAGGTCTCGGTGAACAGGTCGGGGCACCCGTAGCGCATGCGCCAGGCCAGCTCCATCCAGTCCTGGTCGGCCACCTCGTCCAGATCGACCTTGGGTTTGGCGTAGGCCGACGCCAGCAGCGCGGTCTCGGACAGCATCTCGCCGTCTTCCTCCACGGTGTCGAAGTTCCCGCTGCGGGCGAAGGATTCGATGCGCCCCCACTTCTCGGCGAAGTAGTTGGCCATGGCTTCGCTGCCGCCCTCCAGATCGCCCACGGCGGTCAGGAAGGCCACCGGGTCCGCGTCCTCCCGGAAGACGATGGCGTTCACCATGCCGCGCAGGTGCGTGTGGGTGAGGTCCTTGTAGCGCTTCTCGATGACGATGGCGTGCGCGAACTGCGCGGGGGTGACCAGCAGGCTCACGACCGACTCGCGGGACGGGTCGTACTCGCGCATCACCGCCAGGATGTCCTTGGGCTCCAGCTGGTCCAGCACCACCATCAGCGCGCTGTCGCCCTCGGTGTCGGCCAGCTCGGTGAGGGCGGACTCGGCGCCGGAAATGTCGCCTGCGGCAATCAGGCTCCGGGTCTTCGTGATCAGGGCAAGGTGGTTGCTCATGGTTCAGTCTTTGCGGTCGAAGCCCTGCTCGGCCATCCAGTCGGCGCGGGCCTCCTCGCGGGTGGGGCCATCGGCGTCGTCCAGGTCGTCGGCCGACAGGGGCTGGCGGTCGTCCTCTTCGTGGTCGCCGTGGTCGGCGTCGGCGTTGTCCGCGTCTTTTTCGCTGTCGTCCTCGACGCCTGCATGGGCGGGCGCATGCCGGGTGCTGCCCGCCATGTATTCCAGCGCGGCGGCCACGCTCAGGAAGTTGTCACCGGCGGCCTGCTCACGCAGCAGTTGCACGGTGGGCTGGGCCCAGGGGGCGACGTCGATGGTTTCGCGCAGGTTCTCCCACGCGGCCAGGTCTTCGGGCTCGCAGGCCAGCAACCGGTCCATGACCGGCGTGGACGTGAAGCGGAAGGCCTTGTGCAGCACGACCGCCACCATCTCGGGAGCAAGCTCCAGCATGTTGACCAGGAACGCGACCTCGCTGCGCCGCTCGGCCAGCCGCCGGTCCAGCACGAACTGTCCCTCGGAGTCGTGGCGCATGTCGTCGAGTTCGGCCAGGTAGGCGGAACGCAGGTTGTGGAAGAAGGGGGATACGTGCATCGAGGCCTAGGTGGCTAGATAAGCCGTTGGAAATAGTCTGCCCAGATCCCGCGCGCCGTTTCCAGCGGATCGTCGAGCAGATTGCGCTTGCGGTTGTTGTCGTAGGTCTCACGCATGGCCTCGTCGCCGAGGATGTCGTAGGCCTCCTGGACCGCGCGGAAACGTGTGGCGGCATCCGGCGCAGTGCTGCGGTCCGGGTGGTGCCGGGCGGCCTGGTGGCGGTAGGCCTTCTTGATGTCCGCCAGGCTCGCGCTGCTGCTGACACCCAGGGCGAGATAGTGGTCTTGCATGCGGCGCCTTCCTGCGTTTCGGGTGTCACGGCGAACCGCCAAAGGCAACGATTGTAGAAGGCCCGGCGTGCAGGCCCGAAGACCCCGCCGGCCTCACCCGAAGCGTTACCGGGTAGTTCGGGCTCTCAAAACCCGGCCGCCAACCCGTCGCGCCGCGGATCGCTGGCGATCTCGTAGCCTTCCTTGCCCGGGTCGCCGCGGCGCACGATGAACTGCCCGGCGCCGAAGTCCTGGTAGGGGTCGTCGATCACTTCCAGCTGGTGGCCCAGGGCCTGCAGGCCCTGCACCGTGGCCGGGTCCATGGCCGACTCGACGTTGAGCTCCAGCCCCGCGTTGAAGCGCCAGCGCGGTGCGTCGCAGGCGGTTTGCGGCGCTTGGTTGTAGTCGATCATGCGCACGAGGGTCTGCATATGCCCTTGCGGCTGCATGTTGCCGCCCATGACACCAAAACTCATCACCGGCTGGCCGCCCTGCGTGAGGAAGGCCGGGATGATGGTGTGGAAGGGCCGCTTGCCGGGTGCCACCAGGTTGGCGCGGTTGGGGCCGGCCGGGTCGGTGCTGAAACCGAAACCGCGGTTCTGCAGGCTGATGCCGAAGCTCGGCTCCACCACCCCCGAGCCGAAGCCGGCGAAGTTGCTCTGGATAAAACTCACCATCATGCCGTTCTGGTCGGCCGCGGTCAGGTAGATGGTGCCGCCCTTGACCGGGTTGCCGGCCTTGAAGTCCTGCGCCTTTTTGGGGTCGATGAGCTTGGCGCGTGCGGCCAGGTAGGCGTCGTCGAGCATCTGCTCGGGCGTGACCTCCATGCCGCTGTCGGCCACGAAACGGTAGACGTCGGCGAAGGCGAGTTTCATCGCCTCGATCTGCAGGTGCTGCGAGGCCACCGAATCGACCGGCAGGCTGGCGATGTCGAAGTTCTGCAGGATGCCCAGGGCGATCTGCGCGGCGATGCCCTGGCCGGCGGGCGGGATCTCGTGCAGTGTGTAGCCGCGGTAGTCCTTGGCCAGCGGCTTGACCCACTCGGGCCGGTGCGCGGCCAGGTCGGCGGTGGTCATGCTGCCGCCGTTCTTCTGCACGAAGGCCGCCACCGCGGCGGCGATCTCGCCCTCGTAGAAAGCCTTGCCGCCGGTCGCACCGATCAGGCGCAGGGCCTTGGCCGCGGCCGGGAAGCGGAACAGTTCACCCACCTTGGGCGCGCGGCCCCAGGGCAGGAAGCTGTCGCGGAAACCCGGCTGCGACTCCAGCTCGGGCGCACCGGCGGCCCACTTCTGCTGCACCACGGGGGGCACCAGGTAGCCACGTTCGGCGATCTCGGCGGCCGGCTCCATCAGCTCGGCAAAGGGCAGGGAGCCGAAACGTTCATGCAGCGCCATCCAGGCACTGACGGCGCCCGGCACCGTGGCCGAGTCCACCCCCCGGCGCGGCGGCGTGGCCTTGCCGCTGCCGTAGCGGCCGTGGAAGTACTCCGGTGTCCAGGCCCGCGGTGCGCGGCCCGAGGCATTGAGGCCATGCAGCTCCTTGCCGTCCCACAGGATGCAGAAGGCATCCGAGCCCAGGCCGTTGCTGACCGGCTCCACGATGGTCATGGCCGCGGCGGCGGCAATGGCGGCATCGACCGCGTTGCCGCCCTTCCACAGCATACGCAGCCCGGCCTGCGCACCCAGCGGGTGTGAGGTGGAGCAGGCGTTGCGTGCAAAAACCGGGATGCGGGTGGAGGCGTAGGGGTTGTGGTGGTCGGTCGGGTTCATGGCGTCTCGTGTTGTTATGCGGTGTCGTTGTGGTGCGTGCAGGGCGCGGGGCTCATTCCAGGGTGATGCCCATGGCCTTGATGTCGCGGGTCCAGCGGGTCAGCTCATCGTCGATTTGCTTGGTAAAAGCCTTCGGGTCGCTGCTCACCGGCTCTACGCCCTGGGCGGCGAACAGATTCTGCACCTCCGGGTTGGCGATGATCTTCTTGATCTCGCGTGCCAGCCGGGCCACGATGGCCGGGTCGGTGCCGCCGGTGGTGAAGACGCCGTACCACGAGGCGAAGGCATAACCCGGCACACCGGCTTCGGCGATGGTGGGCACGTCGGGCAGCGACTTCACACGCTGTTTGGTGGTCACCGCCAGGATGCGGGTCTGCCCCGTCTTGGCCGAGGAAATGGCCGGCGGAATGCCCGAGAAAATGGCCTGCACCTGGCCGCCCGCCACGTCGGTGATGGCCTGGCTGTTGCCCTTGTAGGGGATGTGCACCATGTCCACCTTGGCCTGCTGCGCGAACAGCGCGCCCGCCAGGTGCAGGGTGGAGCCGGTGCCCGACGACGCGTAGTTGATGCTGCCCGGGGCCTTGCGTGCGGCCTCGATCACGTCCTTCACGCTTTTGTAGGGCAGCTTGGCGTTGACCAGCAGGGCATTGCCCGACTCGGCCACCAGCGACACCGGCGCCAGGTCCTTGCGCGGGTCGAAGCTGAGCTTCTTGGCCAGCACCGGCGCGATGGTGTTGCCGCCGATGGAGCCCAGCAGCAGGGTGTAGCCGTCCTTGGGCGCATGGGCCACCACCTCGTCGGCGATCAGGCCGCCGGCGCCGGCGCGGTTGTCCACCACCACCGTCGGGCCCAGGGCCTGCTGCAGCTCCTTGGCGATGATGCGTGCCAGGATGTCGTTGGCACCGCCGGGGGCGAAACCGACCACCATCTTCAGCGGCTGCGAGGGCCAGGGTTCGGCCGCGTGGGCCATGCCGGCCAGGGCCAGGGCAGACACCAGCAGCGTAGCGCAGGAGGAGAAAAGGCGGCGTTGCATCGGCATGGAGAGGCTCCGGAGTGGAAGAGGGGGCTGAAACACTATTGTCATGATAGAAAGTCTTGGGCGAAAGCGATTTATGCTTCGCCATCTCGAAAGGAAAGCTTTCTCATCATGTCCAGCCTGCGGGTGCTGCGCACCTTTATTGCCGTTGCCGCCGAAGGCTCTTTCACCGCCGCGGCGCACCGCGTGGCGCTGACCCAGGCGGCGGTGGGCCTGCAGATGCGTTCGCTCGAATCCGACCTCAA
>JAZJYT010000072.1:0-20713 GCA_040390235.1 Pseudomonadota bacterium
GTTTCCTGCGAAGTGGTCACGCCTCGGCGATTCCGCGAGTTCCGACAACGGTAGACGTTCACCCACAGACAGGGCGGTAGACGGATTTCGCCCATGCGGAGGGCAGGGTGGCTGATCCCACCCCCGTGGCCGGTGGTGGTACCCGGGCACAGGAAATCAAGGAGGAGGAGCCGCAGGCTCCGGGGGACATTCCAGTGCCCGGGTACCACCGCCGGCCACTCCTCAATGCGCCAGCGAAGGCAGTCCGAATTCGCCCTGCAGAGGCGTTCTTCAGCCCCGCATGACCGCTTCGATCTCGTCACCGTCAACCGGCACGCCGCGGGTGATCAGTTCGCAGCCCTCGGCCGTCACAATGGCGTCGTCCTCGATGCGGATGCCGATGTTCCAGAACTGCTCCGGCACGCCTTCGGTCGGCCGGATGTACAGGCCCGGCTCGATGGTCAGCACCATGCCGGGCTGCAGGATGCGGCTGGGCCGGTTCTTCACCGTCTCGCCCGACAGCGGGTCCTTGCGCTCGACGATCTGGCCGGCCTCGGTCGGCTCCACGTAGCTGCCGCAGTCGTGCACGTCCATGCCCAGCCAGTGGCCGGTGCGGTGCATGTAGAAGGGAAAGTAGGCGCGTTTCTCGATGACGTCGTCCACGTTGCCGACCTTGCCGGCGTCGAGCAGGCCCAGGTCCAGCAGGCCCTGCGACAGCACCTTCACCGTGGCCTCGTGCGGGTCGTTGAAACGTCTGCCGGCGCGGGTGGTCTCCACCGCCGCGATCTGGCTGGCCAGCACCAGGTCGTACAGCGCACGCTGCGGGCCGCTGAATTTCCCGTCCGCCGGGAAGGTGCGGGTGATGTCGCTGGCATAACCGTCGAGCTCGCAGCCGGCATCGATCAGCACCAGCTCGCCGGCGCGCACCGGCGCCACATCGGCGCGGTAGTGCAGCACACAGGCATTGGCACCTGCGGCGACGATGGAGCTGTAGGCCGGGTACTGCGAGCCGCCCAGGCGGAAGGCGTGCAGCAGTTCGGCATCCAGGTGGAATTCGCGTACGTCGCGGCCCTCGCGCAGCATCCGCGCGCTGGTCTGCATGGCGCGCACATGGGCCTCGGCGCTGATCTGCGCGGCGCGGCGCATCACATCCTGCTCGTGCGTGTCCTTCACCAGCCGCATTTCGTCGAGCGGGCCGCACAGGTCGCGCTGCTGCTCGGGGCAGAGGGCGCCCATGCGCACCCGGGCGCGCACCTTGGCCAGCCAGCCGTCCACCCGCGTCTCCAGCCCGGCATGGGTGGCGAAGGGGTACCAGACGGCGTCGCGGTTTTCCAGCAGGCGCGGCAGGCGGCTGTCGAGTTCGGCCACCGACACCGCGTCGTCCACACCCAGCGCGGCGGGCGCCGCCTCCGGGCCCAGGCGGTACCCGTCCCAGATCTCGCGTTCCAGGTCCTTGGGCGCGCAGAACAGGGTGGAGCGGCCGTCGCCGGTCAGCACCAGCCAGGCGTTGGGCTCGGTGAAGCCGGTCAGGTAGTAGAAGTAGCTGTCGTGGCGGAACAGGAAATCGCTGTCGCGGTTGCGCGGGCGCTCCGGCGCGGTCGGCACGAGGGCGATGCCGTCCGGGCCCAGCTGGGCAGCCAGGCGGGCGCGGCGGGCGGCGTAGATCGGGGTCGTGTCGTTCATGGCGCGGTGGTGGTCGTCGTCGTATTGAGGTGCGCGAGGCGCTCGGGGGTGCCCACGTCGGTCCAGGCACCGGTGTAGAGCTCCGCGCTGATGCGGCCATTGTCCATCGCGGCACGCAGCAGCGGTGCCAGCGGGGCTTTCACGCCCGCCGGGTTGCCGGGCGGGATGTCGCAGAAGGGCGGTGCGAACAGGGCGGCGCGGTACAGGCCGATGGTGGAGAAGGTGTAGCGTGGGTCAGGCCCATCGACCCCTTGGTTCGTAGCCAGGTACTCTTTTGTCAGGCCGAAATCACCCTTCGGGTTGTGCACCGGGTTCGGCACCAGCCACAGGTGGGCCAGCATGCCGCTGGCCACGAAGCGGTCCACCGCCGCCTGGGTAAAAACGAAGTCCGGCGCGAACACGTCGCCGGCCGCCGCCCAGAACACCTCGCCCAGCAAGGGCAGCGCCCGCACGATGCCGCCGGCCGTCTCCAGTGCACCGCCGAAGTCGCGCCCTTCGTGGGAATAGGCCACCGACAGGGCCGCACCAGGGCGCCAGGCGGGCGCCGTGCCGATGCGGCTTTCGACCTGCTCGCCCAGCCAGGCGGTGTTGACCACAAAACGGCGAAAGCCGCCCTCGGCCAGCGCCTCCAGGGCCCACTGCATCAGCGGCTTGCCGCGTACCGGCAGCAGGGGTTTGGGGGTGGTGTCGGTCAGCGGCCGCATCCGTTCGCCGCGGCCGGCGGCGAGCACCAGGGCGGCGATGGGGGAGGGGGGGGCGGTGGAAGGCGCGGTGTGGGGCACGGCACGATTATCCAGAGGGCGCCCCTTGCCCCCGCTCCAATACATGCCGCTCGGTGTGTTCCGGGTCGAAAAGCCCGACCAGCCCATCCAGCAGCGTATGGGCCGCCGCGGAGTGGTCGGCGCCGAAATTGCACACGTACACGTCGAGTGTGGCGGCCCGGCGCTCCGGCCAGGTATGCACACACAGGTGCGATTCGGCCAGCAGCAGGGCGGCGGTCACCCCGCCCGGGCCGTGGGCCGCGGGAAAGGTATGGGCCAGGCGGCCCACCACCCGCAGGCCGGCCGCCCGCACCCGGGCCTCGCAGGCATCGGCCAGCCCCTCGGCGTCGGTCAGCCAGTGGTCGCCACAGCGGCAGCCGTGGAGGTCGGCGGTAAGGTGCAGGCCTTGCATGCGGCGCACTGTAGTGCATGCGGGTGCCCCGTCCGGGACGGGGAAAAGGGGGCATCCCCTAAAATAGCGGGCTTACCCGCAGGCTCCAGAGCGCTTTTCTGCCGCTTTCTCCCCTGCTTCCGCCTCTTTTCCCCCTCTTTCCGACGACGGACCGACCCCGATGGACACCTCCTTGCCTACCGACCTGCCGCGCGACACGGCCATGGCCAATGCGGTCCGCGCCCTCGCCATGGACGCCGTGCAACAGGCCAATTCCGGCCACCCCGGCGCCCCCATGGGCATGGCCGACATGGCGGTAGCCCTGTGGGGCAGCCACTTCAAGCACAACCCGACCAACCCGCACTGGTTCGACCGCGACCGCTTCGTGCTGTCCAACGGCCACGCCTCGATGCTGCTGTACGCGGTGCTGCACCTGACGGGTTACGCCCTGCCCATCGGCGAGCTGAAGAACTTCCGCCAGCTGCACAGCAAGACCCCGGGCCACCCCGAGATCGGCTACACCCCGGGCGTGGAAACCACCACCGGCCCGCTGGGCCAGGGCATCACCAATGCCGTGGGTTTCGCGCTGGCCGAAAAGCTGCTGGCTTCGGAATTCAACCGCGAAGGCCATGCGGTGGTGGACCACCACACCTACGCCTTCCTGGGCGACGGCTGCCTGATGGAAGGCATCAGCCACGAAGCCGCCGCCCTGGCCGCCGCCTGGAAACTCAACAAGCTGGTCGCCCTGTACGACGACAACGGCATCTCCATCGACGGCAAGGTCGCGCCCTGGTTCGTGGACGACACGCCGGCGCGTTTCCGCGCCTACGGCTGGAACGTCATCGGTCCGGTCGACGGCCATGACGCCGCCGCGGTGGCCGCGGCCATCGGCAGCGCCCGCAGCTCGGCCGACAAGCCCACCCTCATCGTCTGCAAGACCGCCATCGGCCAGGGCTCGCCCAACCGCGCCAACACCGCCAAGGCGCACGGCGAGCCGCTGGGCGCCGACGAGATCGCGCTGACCCGCACCGCGCTGTCGTGGCCTTACGCGCCCTTCGAGATCCCGCAGGATGTCTATGCCGCCTGGGACGCCAAGGCGACCGGCGCCGCCGCCGAGGCCGCGTGGAACGAGCGCTTCGCCGCCTACACCGCCGCCTACCCCGAGCAGGCGGCCGAGTTCACCCGCCGCATGCGCGGCGATCTGCCCAAGCACTTCGCCCAGACGGCGGTGGACACGGTCATCGCCGCCCACACCAAGGCCGAGACCGTGGCCAGCCGCAAGGCCAGCCAGATCGCGCTGGAGTCCTTCACCGTGGCCCTGCCCGAACTGCTGGGCGGCAGCGCCGACCTGACCGGTTCCAACTTCACCAACACCAAGGCCACCCTGCCGCTGCGTTTCGACGAGCACGGCGCGGTGGTGCTGGCCGAAACCGCCGACGGTGCCAAGGTAGGTGGCCGCCACATCAACTACGGCGTGCGTGAATTCGGCATGGCCGCCATCATGAACGGCATCGCCCTGCACGGCGGTTTTATTCCCTACGGCGGCACCTTCCTGACCTTCAGCGACTACAGCCGCAACGCCATCCGCATGGCCGCGCTGATGAAGCAGCGGGTGGTGCACGTGTTCACCCACGACTCCATCGGCCTGGGCGAGGACGGCCCCACCCACCAGTCGATCGAACATGCCGCCAGCCTGCGCCTGATCCCCAACCTGGACGTCTGGCGCCCCGCCGACACCGCCGAGACGGCGGTGGCCTGGGCCGTGGCTCTGGAAAACAAGGAGCGCCCGACCGCTCTGCTGCTGTCGCGCCACAACCTGCCCTACGCGGCCAAGACCGACCTGGGCGACATCAGCCGCGGCGCCTACGTGCTGTCCGAGCCGGCGGCCGCCGGCCTGAAGAAGAAGGCCCAGGCCATCATCATCGCCACCGGCTCCGAAGTCACCATCGCGCTGGAAGCGCAAAAGCTGCTGGCCTTGCGCAAGATCCCGGTGCGGGTGGTCTCCATGCCCAGCACCACCGCCTTCGACCGCCAGGACGCCGCTTACAAGAAGCGCGTGCTGCCCCAGGGCACCCCGCGCATCGCGGTGGAAATGGGCGTCACCGATGGCTGGTGGAAATACGGCTGCGATGCGGTCGTGGGCATCGACCGCTACGGCGAGTCGGCACCGGCCGGTGTGCTGTTCAAGCTCTTCGGCTTCACGCCCGAGAACGTGGCCGCCACCGTGCTGAAGGTTTTGGGCAAGAAATAAGCACCGTCGAATTCATCACATCCAGGAGAAACGCTATGACCATCAAGATCGGTATCAACGGCTTCGGGCGCATCGGGCGCAACGTGCTGCGTTCGGCCGTGCAGAATTTCAGCGACATCGAAGTCGTTGCCATCAACGACCTGCTCGAACCCGACTACCTCGCCTACATGCTGCAGTACGACAGCGTGCACGGCCGTTTTGATGGGTCCGTCGCGGTCGAGGGCAACACCCTGATCGTCAACGGCAAGAAGATCCGCCTGACGCAGGAACGCGACCCCGCCAACCTGAAGTGGAACGAGGTCGGCGCCGACGTCGTCATCGAGTCCACCGGCCTGTTCCTCGACAAGGTCACCGCGCAGAAGCACCTGGATGCGGGCGCGAAGAAGGTCATCCTGTCGGCCCCATCCAAGGACGACACCCCGATGTTCGTCTTCGGTGTCAACGACAAGACCTATGCCGGCCAGGCCATCATCTCCAACGCCTCGTGCACCACCAACTGCCTGGCGCCCATCGCCAAGGTCATGCACGACAAGTGGGGCATCAAACGCGGCCTGATGACCACGGTGCACGCCACCACCGCCACCCAGAAGACGGTGGACGGCCCGTCCAACAAGGACTGGCGCGGCGGCCGCGGCATCCTGGAAAACATCATTCCCTCCAGCACCGGCGCCGCCAAGGCCGTCGGCGTGGTCATCCCCGCGCTGAACAAGAAACTGACGGGCATGAGCTTCCGTGTGCCGACCTCCGACGTGTCGGTGGTCGACCTGACGGTCGAGCTGGAAACCGAAGCCAGCTACGAAGAGATCAAGGCCGAGATGAAGGCCCAGTCCGAAGGCGCGCTCAAGGGCATCCTCGGTTACACCGAAGACAAGGTCGTCGCCACCGACTTCCGCGGCGACACCCGCACCTCCATCTTCGATGCCGACGCCGGCATCGCGCTGGACAAGACCTTCGTCAAGCTCGTGTCCTGGTACGACAACGAATGGGGTTACTCCAACAAGTGCCTGGAAATGGTCCGCGTGGTGGCCGCGAAGTAATTCGCGCCCCGCTGCTCCGCACGACGCGCCTTCGGGCGCGTTTTGTTTTTGGAGATCCGGTTTCTAGGGGGAGGGGTTGGCAGCGGCCTCCGCAGCAAAACGCGCCGCCAGGAAGTCGACCAGCCGCTTGGCCCGCTGTGGCACGAAGCGGCTGCCCGGCAGCACCGCGTTCAGCGGATAACTTTCGCCGCGCCAGCCGTCCAGCAGCGGCACCAGCCGGCCGGCACGCAGGTCGTGTGCCACATCCAGCCGCGATTTGTAGATGACACCCGCGCCGGCCAGGGCCCACTGGTGGGCGATGGCGGCGTCGTCGGTGGTGCGGTCGCCGTCCACCCGCACCTCGGTCCACACACCCTCACGCTCGAAGCGCCAGGCCACGTAGCGCCGGCTGTCGATGTGGAAACTCAGGCAGTTGTGGCCGGTCAGCTCCAGCGGTGTTCGCGGCACGCCATGGCGCGCCAGGTAGGCCGGTGCGGCGCACAGCACGCGGCGGGTGTCGGCCAGGCGCCGCGCCACCAGCCGCGAATCCGCCAGCGTGCCATACCGCAGCGCCAGGTCCACCGCGTCGCGCACCACGTCCTGCACCCGGTCCGTGGCCTGCAGCACCAGGTGCACACCCGGGTGCGCGGCCAGGAAGTCGTCCAGCCAGGGCAGCAGCACACTGCGCGTGAGATCCGAGGGCGCGGCCAGGCGCAGCGTGCCGGCGATGGCACCGCTGCCCGACAGGGCCTGGGCCTCGCCTTCCTCCAGCAGTTCCATGGCACGCCGTGCATAGTCCAGCAGCGTCGCGCCCTCCGGCGTGAGCCGCATGGCGCGGGTGGAGCGTTCGAACAGGCGCAGGCCCAGCCGGCGTTCGATACGCTTCAAGGTGGCGCTGGCAGCGGCCGGTGTCATGCCCAGCACCCGCGAGGCGCCGGTCAGCGAGCCCTGCCGCTCGGTCTCGGCCAGCAGGCGCAGATCGGCGATATTTTCAATATGCATTTGAAGATGTTATTGCTTTTTGGGCCATTATCAAAATGGCCAGAGGCTTCTACAGTCGTGGCTCGTACCACTCACCTGTGCCCCAAGCCATGAAAGCTGTCGGTTATTACCAGTCCCTTTCCATCGACCATCCGGATGCCCTGCAGGACCTCGACCTGCCCGTGCCCACGCCCGGGCCGCGCGACCTGCTGGTGCGGGTGCGGGCGGTGTCGGTCAACCCGGTCGATACCAAGGTAAGGGCCAACATGCCGCCTGCCGACGGCCAGGCCAAGGTGCTGGGCTGGGATGCGGTCGGCACGGTGGAGGCGGTGGGAACCGGGGTGCAGCACTACCGGGTGGGCGACCGGGTGTACTACGCCGGCTCCATCGCACGGCCCGGCACCAATGCCGAACTGCATGTGGTGGACGAACGTATCGCCGGCAAGGCGCCGGCCAGCCTGTCCGACGCCGAGGCGGCCGCCCTGCCACTGACCTCCATCACCGCCTGGGAGCTGCTGTTCGACCGGCTCCAGGTGCCGCAGGACGGCGGCGAGGGCGAAAGCCTGCTGGTCATCGGTGGCGCGGGCGGCGTCGGGTCCATCCTGGTGCAGCTGGCGCGCCAGCTCACCCGGCTGCGGGTGATCGCCACCGCCTCGCGCCCCGAGACCCGGCAATGGTGCCTGGACCTCGGCGCGCACGCGGTGATCGACCATACCCAGGCGCTCGGCCCGCAGCTCGCCGCCCTCGGCACACCGCAGGTCGACCGGGTGGCCAGCCTGACCCATACCGACGCGCATTTCGAGCAGATTGTCGAGCTGCTGCGCCCGCAGGGCCAGCTGGCCCTGATCGACGATCCGAAGACCCTGGACGTGGTCAAGCTCAAGCGCAAGAGCCTGTCGCTGCACTGGGAGTTCATGTTCACCCGCGCCGTCTTCGAGACGGCCGACATGGACCGCCAGCGCCAGCTGCTCGACAGCGTGGCCGCGCTGGTCGACAGCGGCCGCCTGCGCACCACGGTGCAGGCGCAGCTGGGCAGCATCAACGCGGCCAACCTGAAGAAGGCGCACGCCCTCATCGAGAGCGGGCGCGCCCTGGGCAAGGTGGTGCTGGAAGGTTTTTAGCCGGCGTCGGACGGCCTGGCCGTGCGCCGCCGGCGCCCCGCGGGTAGCGCGGCCGCGTCGGCCTGCTGCGCCAGGCCGGTAAGGATGGCCTGCGCCTTGTGCTTGAGGTGGGTCTTGAGGATGCTCGACAAGGCCGCCGCGTCGCGCCGCATCAGGGCATTGAGCATGCCCTCGTGTTCGGCCATGGCGCGCGACCAGATTTCGGGCGACATGGCCGTGGCGAAGCGGATGCGGCAGATACGCGCATTGAGGTTGGCGTACTGCGCCACCAGCACCGGGTTGCGGGTGGCCTGCACGATGGCCTCGTGGATGCGGCGGTTGAGGGTGTAGTAGGGCGCCATGTCGCGCCGGTCGAAGCAGGCCCGCATCTCGTCGTGCAGGGTTTGCAGCTGCGCCAGCTCGGCGTCGGTGATGCGTTCGCAGGCCTGTTCGCCCGCCAGCGCCTCCAGCGCGCCGGCGACGGCGAAAAGCCCGTCCACCTCTTCCAGCGACAGCGCGCGTACCCGCGCACCGCGGTTGGGCAGCAGTTCCACATGGCCCTCGGCCGCCAGCACCTTCAGCGCCTCGCGCAGGGGCGTGCGCGACACGCCGAAGCGTTCGCACAGCAGGGCCTCGGGCACCTTGTGCCCCTCCGGCACCTCGCCACTGACAAAAACCTCCCGCAACTGCTCCAGCAGGCTGGCATGGAGCATGGCGCTTCCGTTAGATTTTGAATTCATTTTTTCAGTTTAAAGCCTTGTGCAGGCCGATTTTGATAAGTAATTACACCTATATGCATGCAAACGTCTTGACGGGCCCTGCCGCTGCCATCTAAAGTTTGTTTTGAATTCAAAGAGGCGAGAAATAAGCCAAGGAATTCTAGAATTTTACTTAAAGGACAATTTATGAATGCATTTCAGCAAGGAATCCGCGAAATAGATGGTTCCACCCACGACAACCGCCGCTACGTCAACGCCCTCGGCCCGCGCGGCGTGATCGGCATCATGACGCCCGGCCCCAACGTCAACGTCGAGAACGAAATGATGGACATGCGCCCGCGTGGTGTCATCAACGCGGTGGACCGCTACTACGTGCCGAACCAGAAGATCGCGGCCGACGAGGACTGGTCCATCATCATGCGCAACGTCGCCGCCAACCTCGACGACTCGGTGCGCCGCTTGAACGAGGCACTGATCGATCACCTGGTGCTCGGCATGTCCTCGCAGAGCTACATGGGCGGAGAAAAAGGCAGCTTCGCGCTGCAGGAGCACCTGGAAAAAGCCTCGGGCGTGCAGGTGACCATGGGCGCGCAGTCGGCCGAGCAGGCGTTCAGGCTCTGCGGCGCGAAGAAGATCGCGCTGCTCACGCCCTACTACCCGGTGATCGAGCACAACGCGGTGAGCTACTTCACCGCCCGCGGCTTCGAGGTGGTGCACGTGGAAGGCCTCAAGTGCGACAGCATCATCCACGTGGCGTCGCAGACCTACGAACAGCTGGCTGACGCCACCCTGCGCTGCGAAGCCGCCCAACCCGATGCCATCCTGCAGCTCGGCACCAACCTGGCCTATGCGCGGGTGGCCAACGACGCGGAGAAGTGGCTGAAGAAGCCGGTCTTCGCCTCCGGCCCGGTCATCTACTGGTCGGCCCTGCGCAAGATGGGCATCACCGACCAGTGCACCGGCTTCGGCAGCCTGATGGAATTCCACTGACACCGGCACGGGAGGAGACACCCATGGGATTTCCACGACGCGCCCTTGCGCTGGTCACCGCGCTCTGCGCCACCTGCGCTGCCTGCGGCGTACAGGCGCAGGAGGCCTTTCCCTCGAAGCCGGTGACCCTGCTGGTGGGCTTTCCGCCCGGCGGCGGCACCGACCTGATCGGGCGCCAGCTGGCACCGCGCCTGTCCGAGCTGCTGCACCAGCCGGTGGTGCTCGACAACCGCGCGGGCGCCAGCGGCACCATCGCCGCCGGCGCGGTGGCCAAGGCCCGGCCCGACGGCTACACGCTGCTGCTGGGCCATGTGAGCTCCAACGCCATGGTGCCGGCGATCACACCGAAGATCGCCTACAACGCCGACCGCGACTTCACCGCCATCACCCTCATCGGCAGCGTGCCGCAGGTGGTGGTGGTGCCGGTGTCGTCGCCGGCGAAGACCCTGCAGGAGTTCATCGCGCTGGCCCGGCAGAAGCCCGGGGGCCTCAACTACGCATCGTCGGGCAATGGCACGCAGCAGCACTTCGCCGCCGAGATGTTCCAGCTGGCCACCCACACCAGCATGGCCCATGTGCCCTACCGCGGCAGCGGCGCGGCGCTGACCGACCTGATCGCCGGCCAGGTGGACGTGAACTTCGACACCGTGCCCACGGTGCTGCAGCAGATACGCGCCGGCAAGCTGCGCGCCCTGGCGGTCACCACCCGCCAGCGCATCGCCGCGCTGCCGGACGTGCCCACGGTCATCGAGGCCGGCGTGCCCGGCTACGAGATCGGTGCCTGGTACATGCTGATGGGGCCGGCGCACCTGCCCATCCCCGTGCGCGACACGCTGGCCGCGGCGGTGAACAAGGCCCTGCTGATGCCCGACGTGCGCCAGAAGCTGGCCGAGCTGAGCACCGAGATCGCCGGCGGCACGCCGGAGCAGGCGCAGGCCTACCTGCACGGCGAAATCGGCCGTTGGGCCCGCATCGCCGCCGACAAGAACATCCAGGGAGACTGAGCTTATGAACCGCACGACTTTCTGGGGCCGCATCGCGGCGGCCCTGTCCGCCCTGGTCGCCGTGCTGGCGGCCACTTCCCTGCATGCCCAGTCCGCGCCCGTGGTCTGGAAAATGGGCACCTCCTGGCCCACCACGCTGCCGCTGCTGCACGAATCGGCGGTGGACTTCGCGGACACGGTAAAGGCCACCTCCGGCGGCCGCCTGCTCATCGAGGTGGTCGATCCCAGCCGGCACGGCACACCGGCCGGCCTGCTGCAGGCGGTGCAGGAGGGCCGGTTCGACCTGGCCCACACCACCGCCCAGTACTACGCGCAGGCGATTCCGGCTATCGACTTCTTCACCGCCGTGCCCTTCGGCTTCACCGCCATCGAGAACCACGCCTGGCTCAACGAAGGCGGTGGCCAGGCGCTGTTCGAATCATTGATGGCGCCGCACAACATCGTGCCGCTGGCAGCCGGCGATACCGGGGTGCAGATGGGCGGCTGGTTCAGCAAGGAACTGCGCACGCCCGAGGACCTGCGCGGCGTGCGTATCCGGGTGGCGGGCTTTCCCGGCCGGGTGCTGGCGCGGGCCGGCGCGTTGCCGGTGAACCTGCCGCTCGGGCAGATCGTCAGCGCCTTCGCCGACAAGAAGATCGACGCGGCCGACGTGGTCGGCCCCGCCGTGGACGCCACGCTGCCGCTGGCGCAGTACGCGTCCTTCTACTACGCACCCTGGCATGAGCCCGACGTGGTGATGCACGTCTTCATCGACCGCAGCAAGTTCCTGGCCCTGCCGGCCGACCTGCAGCAGATCGTGCGGCAGTCGGCCCAGGCCGCCGCGCTGCGCTCCATTGCCCGCGCACAGGACCGCAATGCCACGGCCATGAAGGAACTGGAGGCTCGCGGCACCCCCATCCGCGCCATTCCGCCGGCCGTGCTGCAGGCGCTCAAGCAGGCCACCGCCGAGGAACTGGCGCAAAGCGCCCGTTCCGACCCCGACGCGGCCCGGGTGATCCAGAGCCTGAGCGCCTACCGGGCACGTATTGCACCCTATACCGCGCAGGCTGACGGGCAGGTGTACAACACCCGCTGAGCGGGTTTGCTCAGGCGAACTGGTCGTCGTCGGTGCCGAACATGTCGCCACCGCTGTCGCCATCGTCGCTGGCCTGCCAGCTGCTGTCGTCGGCCACCGGCTGGCGGTAGTCGTCGCGGCGGGTGTCCCGGCCATCGCGGTCGCCGCCGCCGCCGTTGCCGTTGTCGTAGAAGTTGTTGTTGGTGACTTCCTCGACCACGGTCTGCCCCGGTGCCATGCCCGGGCCGAGCAGGCCATTCACGTTGTTGTTGCCGCCGCCGAACAGGCTGTTGCCATTGGCGCCGTGGTGGCCGCCCAGCAGGTTTTCCAGCCCGTTGAAGAGGAACATGCCGCCGGCCACGCCGGCGGCGGCCGATGCCGCCGTGCCGAGGAAACTGGGGCCGGCCGCAGCCGCGGGCGCGGCAGCCGGCGCGGCCGCGCCGCCACCGAAGAGCCGGTCGCGCCAGGTGGGTTCCACCCGGGGCGGTTGTAGTTGCGCGGACGGTGCCGTGGTGTTGTAGACCCCGACTCCCGGCGCGGCAGGCGCCCGGCCGAAACCGGGTTCCAGCCCGGCGTTGAGAAAACTCGCACCGCCCGGGTCGCTGCGCTGGGCCGCCTGCTGCTGCAGCTGCTCGATCTGCTGGCGCGCATTGTCGAGCGCCTGTTCCAGCAGCAGCGAGCGCTGCACCAGCAGGTAGGCCGCGTCGGGCTGGTGGGCCAGCCGCTGCTGGATCAGCGCGTCGGCCTGCGGATCCTTCGCCACGCCGTTTACGGCGGCGAGGCGAAACAAGAAGTCGTCGAGAGTCTGCTGTTCCTGCGAAGTCATAAACCGCTCCTTAGGGGGTCGCTGTCACGGCCCGCAGTTCGGGGCCGGCCAGCGTTTTGGCAAGGGGGCCGGTGCGGCTCTTTACCTGCCGGTAACCAGCGGGCGCCAGTCGAGCAGCTCGGCCAGGCGGCTGGCCACCCAGCCGGCTTCGTCGGCCGATACGCCCGCGGCCTGCTCCCGCAGGCCGGTATGGCATTGCCGCAGGAAGGCCTGCTGCTCCTCGTCGGTGTCCTGGTGCACCGACTGCGCCTGCCCGGCCAGGTGGCTGGCAATGTCCTCGCACAGTTCGTAGCGGGCCCGCACCGTGGCCGGCGGTGCCTGCAGCCGCTGGCGCGCGTCGGTGAACAGCGCGAGGAAGGAGGGCGGAACCTCGATCTGGTTGTGGTCGTCGTCGGTCATATCGGGGCATTGTGGGGCGCCGCGGGGGACGGCCCGCTCACGGCTTCCGCATCCGCGCCCAGGCCGGCCGGCATGCCGGCGCGCAGCACCTCGACGAAGCGGCGCAGCTTGGCGGGGTAGAAATGCGCATAGGGGTAGAGCACGTGGATCGGCAGCGGCGGCGCATGCCAGTCGGGCGCCAGGTGCAGCAGGCGGCCCTGCGCCACGTCGTCGGCCACGACCCAGGCCGACACGACGGCGGCGCCCAGGCCCAGCACGGCGGCACTGCGCAGGGCATACAGGCTGTCGGTGCTCATGCGTGGCTGGATGGCAAAGGCCTGGCGCTCGCCGCCGGCATCCAGCAGCGCCACCTCGGTGCGGTAGTAGGTGCGCAGGGCCAGCCAGGGCAGCCGGGCCAGTGCCTGCGGATCGCGCGGTAGCGGCGAGGTGCCGGCCAGCGCGGGCGCCGCCACCACGATGCGCGGCACCTCGGCCACCTTCACCGCCACCAGGGCTGGGTCGGCCACCGGCCCGACGTGGATGGCGCAGTCGATGCCGCCGGTGATGAAGTCCGGCAGGCCGTCGTGCAGCAGCCATTCCAGCGCCACCCGCTCGTGGCGGCGCAGGTACTCGGCGACGGGGTGCACCAGGTGCTCCTGCCCGAAGGCATGCGGCGCCACCACCCGCAGCGTGCCCTCCGGCGCATCGGTCGCGCCGCGCAGTTCGGCCTCGAAGGCGTCCCAGTTGCCCAGCAGCTCGCGGGCCCGCTCGAAGCAGCGCCGGCCGTCCTCGGTCAGCTGCATGGCGTGGGTGGAGCGCTGCAGCAGGCGCAGGCCGAGTGCCCGTTCCAGCGCCTGCAGCCGGCGGCTGATGGTCGGCTGCGTGGTACCCAGCTGGACCGCGGCGGCCGACAGGCTGCCAGCCTCGACGATACGCACAAAAGTCTGCATCAACTCGATGCGGTCAAATGCGGGCTTCATACGCCAAGCGTATAGCAATTCTGCAAACCGAGCTACTTCACAGCGTTGTCAGGGGCGAAGACACTGCAGCCCATCCCTACGTATCCGGGTTTTCACCATGTCTTCCATTTCGATAACGCATGACCATGCAGCGCCTTCCGCCCTGCCCGCGCCGCTGGTGCTGCTGCTGGCGGCCGGTGCCGGCATGGCCGTGGCCTCGCTCTACTATGCCCAGCCCATGCTGGGCCTGCTGGCCGGCATCTTCGATGCATCACCAGGCCGCATCGGCCTGGTGCCCACCCTGACGCAGCTGGGTTATGCCGGCGGCATCCTGCTGCTGGCCCCGCTGGGCGACCGCTTCGACCGGCGCAAGGTCATCCTGGGCAAACTGGTGCTGCTGGCCATCGCGCTGCTGCTGTGCGCGGCATCACCCTCCCTGGGTTTCCTGCTGGCCGCCAGCCTGGCCATCGGCCTGGCCGCCAGCGTGGCGCAGGATTTCGTGCCGGCCGCAGCCAGCCTGGCGCCCGCGGCGCAGCGGGGCCGTACCGTGGGCATGGTGGTCACCGGCCTGCTGCTGGGCATCCTGCTGTCGCGGGTGGTCAGCGGCGTGGTGGCCGAACACTTCGGCTGGCGCACCATGTTCGTGGCGGCCGCGGCGGCCGTCGCGCTGGTGGGCCTGGCGGCCTGGCGCGGCCTGCCGCGTTTTGCGCCGACCACCGCGTTGCCGTACGGGGCGCTGCTGGTGTCGCTGGTGCACCTGTGGCGCCGGCACGGCGCACTGCGCCGCGCGGCGGCGGTGCAGGGCCTGATGAGCGTGAGCTTCAGCGCCTTCTGGTCCACCCTGGCGTTGATGCTGCACGGCGCGCCTTTCCACCTGGGCAGCAGCGCTGCCGGCCTGTTCGGCCTGGCCGGCGCGGTGGGTGCGCTCGCCGCGCCGCTGGCCGGCCGCCTGGCCGACCGGCGCGGGCCGGAATTCGTCATCCGTTCCGGTGCCGCGCTGGTGGTGGCTTCCTTCCTGGCCATGGCTGCCGGAACCGGGCAGCTGTGGCTGGTCGCGGTGGGCGCGGCCCTGTTCGACCTGGGTTTCCAGGCGGCGCTGGTGGCGCACCAGACCACCATCTTCGGCATCGACCCGGCCGCCCGCAGCCGGCTCAACGCGGTGCTGTTCACCGTCATGTTCACCGGCATGGCCGCCGGTGCCCTGCTGGGCAGCCTGGTGCTGGCCCAGGTGGGCTGGATGGGGGTGTGCCTGCTGGCGGCGGCTGCCGCCGCGGCAGGTCTGGCGCTGCGTTTCGTGCGCCAGGGCTGACGCACCGAGGGCGGTAGGCGGCAACTTCACCGGCCTGCGATAGTCGGCCGGGCGCACACCCGCTATTCTCGGGTGATGTACGCGCAAACCTTCGGCCTGCAGCACGAGCCGTTCTCCATCGCGCCCGACCCGCGCTACCTCTTCATGAGCGAGCGCCACCGGGAGGCGCTGGCCCACCTGCTCTACGGCCTGGGCGGCGGCGGGGGTTTTGTGCTGCTCACCGGCGAGATCGGCACCGGCAAGACCACCGTCTGCCGCTGTTTCCTGGAACAGGTGCCGGCCGACTGCCACGTGGCCTACATCTTCAACCCCAAACTCACGGTGCACGAGCTGCTGCAGTCGGTGTGCGACGAGTTCGGCGTGGCGCACCCATCCTCGGTGGCCGGCGAGCGCGAGACGGCCAAGGACTGCATCGACCCGCTCAACGCCTTCCTGCTGAGCACCCACGCGGCCGGGCACAGCACCGTGCTGGTCATCGACGAGGCGCAGAACCTGTCGGCCGAGGTGCTGGAGCAGCTGCGCCTGCTGACCAACCTCGAAACCAACGAACGCAAGCTGCTGCAGATCATCCTGATCGGCCAGCCCGAGCTGCGCGGCATGCTGGCGCGGCCCGAGCTGGAGCAGCTGGCCCAGCGGGTCATCGCACGTTTCCACCTCGATGCGCTCACGGCCGAGGAAACCGGGCAGTACATCGGCCACCGCTTGGCGGTGGCCGGCCACCACGGTCCGCTGCCCTTCGACCGGGCCGCCCTGCGCCGCATCCACACGCTGAGCGGCGGTGTGCCGCGCCGCATCAACCTGCTGTGCGGCCGGGCGCTGCTGGGGGCCTATGCCACCGGCAACCGTACGGTGGACCGGCGTATCGTCGACAAGGCCGCCGGCGAAGTCTTCGGCGGCGACACGGCGGCAGCCGGTGCCGCCCGGCCCGGGACCCGCCCCGCGCGCAACGCGCTGCTGATCGCAGGCTGGGCCGTGGCCGCGGTGGCCATCGGCGCCGGCGCCTGGACCGCCGGCCGCAGTGCGGCACCCCCGCCGCCCGCCGCTGAAAGCGCTGGGATGGCAGTCGCTGGCGCCAGGCCGGCCAAAGGGACACCCGCACTGCCAGCATCTGCCGCCCAGCCGCTGGCAGCCGCCGGCCCGGGCATGGAAACCGGCATGGCTGCGCTGCTGGCCCTGCTGCCCCGCGCCGAGGATGACGCCTGGCGCGCCATCGGCCCGGCCTGGGGCCTGCCGGCGGCCGACACTACGGCCGACCCCTGCCGCACCTGGGGGGCGCTCGGCGTGCAGTGCTTCCGCAGCCCGCGTACCAGCGCGGCCCTGATCCGCCAGCTCGACCGCCCGGGTTTCCTGACCCTCTACGACGACAGCGACCGGCCGGTCTACGCCGTGCTGGCCGGCATCGATGCCCGCAACGCGACCCTGGCTGTCGGCGGTGCCCGCCACACGGTGCCGCTGTCCGCCCTGGCCACGCGCTGGCGCGGCGACTTCGCCACCCTGTGGCGGGTGCCGCCGGGTTATGCCGAAAAACCGGGCAAGGGGCCCTCGCCCCAGTGGCTGGCCAGCCAGCTGGCCGCCGCCCTGCCGGCCACGCCGATCGACGCCCGCACCGGCGCGCCGGATTCGCCGTCGGCCCTGCGCGCCGGCATCTCCCGTTTCCAATTGGCCCAGGGCCTGGTGCCCGACGGCCGCGCCGGCCCGGCCACCCTGATGGAACTCAACCGCGCCGCGCACATCGCCGAGCCGCGGCTGTCCTCCTCCGACAAATAAGCATCCACCATGTCGTACATCCTCGAAGCCCTGCGGCGTGCCGATGCCGAACGCGAGCGCGGCGCGGTACCGGGCCTGCACACCCGGTCCGTATCCGGCGGCGCGGTACCCACGGGCGGCCGCCGGCCATTCGCCACCTGGGGCCTGGGCGTCGGCGCGGGCCTCGGCGTGGCGCTGCTCGCCATCCTGGCCTGGCGTTTCGCCGGACCCGGTGCGGCGGCGCCCGGCGTGGTGCTGGCGCCGGCGGTGGTGACCGCTTCCCCGGCGCCGCTGCCCGCGACTCCCGTGGCAACTCCCGCACCCGCGGGCACAGCACGGGCGCCTGCCGCAACGGCCCTGTCGGTTCCGGCGGCAGCTCCCGCACCGGCGGCCGAACGCAAGGTCGCGTCCGTGGTGGTGGCGCCCGCGGCACCCAAGCCGCGCGAAGTGGCCCCGGTGCCTCTCCCGCCCGTGGCGGCCACGCCCGCCGCCGCGGTGGCCGCACCGGTGGCGCCGCCACCGCGGGTCTACACGGTGCAGGAACTGCCAGACGATGTGCGGGCACAACTGCCCCGCCTCACCGTGAGCGGCGCCACCTATTCGTCCAACCCGGCCTACCGCATGGTCATCGTCAGCGGACAGGTGCTGCACGAAGGCGAGCAGGCGGCGGCCAACACGGTGCTGGAAAAGATCGAGCCGCACGCGGTGGTCCTGCGTTTTCGGGACTACCGCTACACCGTGCCTTACTAGATGGAGCCCCCCGGCTTCTCAGGCGCTTCGCGCCTGTAGTTCGCCACTCCCCGAGGGGGAGGCTGCCCCGGGTCTTGGGGCGGCCCGGCGGCCGGGACGGGCTGGGATGGAGCCACCCGGTGCCGTAGGGGCGTCAACTCTTTTGGGGTCTTGGCTGCTTGCGCAGCGGGGTCAGCAGGGGCTTCAAACCGTTGTGGTCGATCTCGTGCATCAGCGCCAGCAGGCGGCCGATTTCGCCGGGCGGAAAACCTTCGCGGGCGAACCAGGTCAGGTAGTTGCCGGGCAGGTCGGCGATGAGGCAGCCCTTGTGTTTGCCGAAGGGCATTTCGCGGCTGACCAGCTTTTCGAGGTCTTCAGGACTCACCGGCTCAGCCTCCCGTGCGCTTGACGGTGTGGCCGAGCTTTTGCAGGGCCGCGATCACGGTATCGCGGTGGTCGCCCTGGACCTCGATGCTGCCGTCCTTGGTGGTGCCACCCGCACCGCAGGCTGAACGCAGCTGCTTGCCGAGTTGGGCCAGTGCGTCGGTGTCCAGCGGCAGGCCGCGCACCACCGTCACCGCCTTGCCGCCGCGGCCCTTTTTTTCGTAGGCGACCCGGGCGATCCCGTCGCCCGCCGGCGCTGCCCGGGCGGCGCTGCGGCAGCTGCATTGCGCCATCGGTTGCCGGCAGTCGGGGCACATGCGCCCGGCGTCGGTGGAATAGACCAGCCGGCTGCCGCCGTCACCGCTCTTCACGGTCAGTGGTGGTGGCCGTGGGCACCATGGACGTGTCCATGGGCGATTTCTTCTTCAGAGGCGGCACGCACCTCTTCCACCTTCAGGCTGAAACGCAGCGCCTTGCCGGCCAGCGGGTGGTTGCCGTCCAGGATCACTTCCGGGCCCTTGATCTTGACCACCTGGAAGATCTGCTGGTGGCCCTCGTCGTCCACCCCCTGCAGCTGGCCGCCGACCTTCACGCCGGGCGGGAACTCGCTCTTGGGGATGGTGCGCAGCAGGCTTTCGTCGCGCGCACCGAAGGCGTCCTCGGGCTGCAGCGCCAGGTTGACGGCGTAGCCGGTCTCCCGGCCTTCCAGGGCCTCCTCGATCTTGGCCAGCGTGTTGCCGTAGCCGCCGTGCAGGTAGACCATCGGCTCCTTGCCGTCCTCGATCGATTTGCCCTGGGCGTCCGCGACCTTGAAGCGCAGGGTGACGGCGGTGTTCTTGGCGATTTTCATGCTGCTGCTCGTACGGGAGAAATCAAACCGCCGATTGTAGGGCGGGCCGCGGTTCGGCCGCGTTGCCGGCTATCTATTCAGAAAATGCCGTAATCCATTGAATAGCATATGATTTATCTTGTAAATATCTATTCAAAAATCAATTCATGACCGAGCCATCCTTGACACCGCGCATCCTGTCGGCCCTGCGCCGCCAGGGCGGCGTGCTGTCCAGCGCCGAACTGCAGGAAACACTCGGCGTCAGCCAGCCCACCGTGTCGCGCGCGCTGGCCCCGCTCCTGCGAGCCGGCGAGGTGCTGAAGGTCGGCGCGGCGCGGTCGCAGCGTTATGTGCTGCCGCGCAGCCTGCCGGGGGTGGGCCGCGAGGTGCCGGTCATGCGGGTGGATGCCGCCGGCCGCGCTTCGCCGTTTGCGCGCCTGGTGCCGCTGGAGGGCGGCGCGGTCTGGGTGGACGAGGCCGACGGGCTGAGCATGCGGCACGACGGCCTGCCCTGGTTCCTCAACGACATGCGGCCCCAGGGTTTCATGGGCCGCACTTTTGCCCATGCCCACCCCGAACTGCAACTGGGCACCGACCCGCGCCACTGGAGCGACGACGACGTGCTGCGTGCCCTGGCCCTGTTCGGCGACGACCTGCCGGGCAACCTCGTGGTCGGCGATGCCGCCTTCCAGCGTTTCCACACGCTGCCCGAACGTGCCTCGCGTGTGGCCTCGGCCGACGACTATCCACGCCTGGCCGAGCGGGCCATGCAGGGCACGCTGCCGGGTTCGTCGGCCGGCGGCGAGCACCCCAAGTTCTGTACCGCCACGGCCGGGCGCCACGTCATCGTGAAGTTCTCACCGGCCGGCGACGCACCGGTGGACCAGCGTATCCGCGACCTGCTGGTGTGCGAGCACCTGGCGCTGCAGACGCTGGCCGAGGCGGGTTATCCGGCCGCGCACACGCAGGTCTTCAGCGGCGCCGGGCGGGTGTTCCTGGAGGCCGAGCGCTTCGACCGCACGGCCCGGGGCCGCATCGGCATGGTGTCGTTGCTGGTCTACGACGCCGAATACGTCGGTGAAATGGACAACTGGGCCGCTACCGCCAACCGCATGGTGGCGCGCGGCCTGCTGACCGCTGCCGATGCGGCCCACCTGCGCCTGCTGGAAGCCTACGGGGTGCTGATCGCCAATACCGACCGGCACTACGGCAACATCTCGCTGCTGCTGGACAGCGACGACTGGACCCTGTCACCCACCTACGACATGCTGCCCATGCTGTACGCCCCGGTAGGCGGCGAACTGGTGCCGCGCGACTTCGCCGCGCGCGGCCTGCAACCGACCGCCGCGACCCTGCCCGAGTGGGAGCGTGCGCGCGCGCTGGCCCGGCATTTCTGGGCGGCGGTGGCCGGCGATGTGCGCATTTCCGATGGCTTCCGTCGCATCGCGGCGGACAACCTGCGGCACCTCGGGGGCTAAGGCATCGGGAGGCTGGTGACCTGGGCGAATCCACGGACGCGGACTGCCGTGGTTAGCACTTCGGGGAGTGGCCGGCGGTGGTACCCGGGCACTGGACGGTCCCTCCGCCGCTTGCGGCGGCTCCCTCCTTAATGTCCTGTGCCCGG
>JAZJYT010000073.1:0-29486 GCA_040390235.1 Pseudomonadota bacterium
CCTTGTCTGTCTTTGGTATCCGGTCCCCGGAACCCGCGCCGTTGAGGGGAAGCCGAGCACCGCAGCGGCAGGCGGATCAGGGCTCGCGACTGTTTGAGTGGAGCGTAGCGGAGCGAGTTTGAGCGAGACCCCGCCTGCCGCGGAGGCGCGCAGGGAAGCCCGAAGGGCCTTCCACGTCGGCGCGGGTTCCGGGGACCGGATGCCAAAGACCAGCCGCCCTCTGCAACAGCGCTCCTCCCCTGAGAGCGCCATGAAAAAAGCCGGCACACAGCCGGCTCTCTTCTATCCGGCGCAAGCCGGACACTGGTTGACTGCCTCAGGCAGCCACCGCCACCTGCGCTGACAACCGGGGCCGGGCCAGCCGGTTGGCATGCAGCCGGGCCCGGCGCAGCACCGCGGGGGACCAGCGCTCTTCGGGGATCAGCAGGAAGCCGCGGCTGCGCATGGCGCTGCCGAGATCGACGTGGCTGGTGGCCACGCTGACGGGGACGGACAGCAGCAGCGGCAGGCCGACCGGAATGAGCCACACCAGGGCGCTGGCGTCGATCGACGCGATGCCCAGGCCCAGCAGGGCCACCACGACACTCATCGGGGCCAGGCTGGCCGCGGCCACACGCCAGCTGATGCCGGTGGCTTCGCGGGGAGGCGACTTCCAGTCCAGCTTGATGCCGGTGACGGCAGTCAGCACGAACAGCGAATGGGCCAGCATGCGCACCGGGGACTGCAGCACGGCCAGGGCGCTTTCCAGCGCAGCGCTCTTCAGCAGGCCGAAGACACCGCCGAACATACGCTGTTCACGCTTGATCAGCACCGCGGCGATACCCAGCACACGGGGCAGGAACAGCACCGACACGGTGAAGGCCCACAGGCCCAGCAGCTCGCCCGGCAGGATGTCGAAGTTCTGCACCATGCGGCTGCCCGACAGCCACAGGGTGGTGCCCAGGGTCAGGAAGGCCAGCCACAGCGGGGCCGAGACATACGACAGGGCGCCGGTGATGAACATGGCGCGGTGCACGCGGTGCAGGCCGGGCTCCGCCATCAGGCGGGCATTTTGCAGGTTGCCCTGGCACCAGCGGCGGTCGCGCTGCAGTTCGGACAGCAGGTCCGGCGGTTGTTGTTCGTAGCTGCCGACCAGGTCGGACACCAGCCACACCTGGTAGCCGGCGCGGCGCATCAGCGCGGCTTCGACGAAATCGTGCGACATGATGCCGCCCGACATGCCGCCGGTGCCGCTGATGGGCGCCAGGGCGCAGTGTTCCATGAAGGGCGCGACGCGGATGATGGCGTTGTGGCCCCAGTAGTGGGACTCGCCCAGCTGCCAGAACTGCATGCCCAGCGTGAACAGGCGGCCGGTCATGCGCGAGGCGAACTGCTGCGAACGGGCGTGCAGCGTGGCATGGCCGATGGACTGGGTGGCGGTCTGGATGATGCCGGCCTGAGGGTGGGCATGCATCAGCTTGACCATGGACGAGAGGCAGTCGCCGCTCATCACGCTGTCGGCGTCGAGCACCACCATGTAGGCGTAGTCCTTGCCCCAGCGGCGGCAGAAGTCGGCCACGTTGCCGGCCTTGCGGTGGGTGCGGCGCGTGCGCAGGCGGTAGTACACCTCGACCTGCGGCTGCTCGCCGTTGGCGGCCAGCGCGGCGCGCAGGTCTTCCCAGGCGGCGCGCTCGGCGGCGGCGGTGTCGGGGTTGCTGGTGTCCGACAGCACGAACACGTCGAAAGCCTTGCCGTTGCCGGTGGCGGCGACCGATTCGCAGGTGGCGCGCAGGCCGGCGAATACCGTGGCCACGTCCTCGTTGCAGATCGGCATGATGATGGCGGTGCGGGCGTCGGCCGGCATGGCGTGGCCGGCCACTTCCTTGGCCGACAGGGTGTACTTGTCACCCCGCAGCGAAACCCAGAAACCCATCAGCGCGGTGGTGAAGCCGGTGACCACCCAGGCCGACAGCACGGCGAACAAGGTGATCTGCGCGTATTCGAGCCAAGCGCTGTCGTAGTGCGGCTGCACGCTGGCGAACAGGGTGGTCGCCACGGTGGTGGTCAGCACGGTGAGCAGCAGGAACACCAGGCGGCGGCGCGAAGCGGCCTGCTGCCAGGCTTCGGGTGCCCGCTTCTCGGCGTCGAGCGGCGTCTGCGGGCCGCGGCGGCCGGTGACGGCCATCAGGGCGCTGGTGACGACGCTGTTCCAGAAGCCGCGCCAGGGCAAAGGCGCCATGGAGCCGCGGTTGACCGGCGGTGCCGTGACGGCGTTCGGATGGCGTTCTTCGCGCAGCGTGCTGCGGGTGGAACGGGACCGGGGAGAGGAGGCGGAATGGATGCGCATGGACACTACACCGCAAAGTGCGTGCCATGCTTTGAATATTGTTTAAAAACAAGGACTTGAAGATATTATTTCAAGTCGTTTGCTGCTTTTTTTGGCAGACCCTCCGGGAAAACCCCTGTTTCTGTCGCTGTTTCCCGACAAGCCCAACCGGGCCGTAGTCTTTTTCCTTTGAAATCAACTACTTGTCGCCGTCGGGTGGCGGCGACAGTTCCCGGCCCTCCGCGACAGGCTCCGCCTTGAAGTGCCCTGGAGTTAGCGCATGCTTCTGTAGCAGGCGATAGAACTCGGTACGGTTGCGGTCGGCCAGGCGCGAGGCGTCGGCGACGTTACCGTCCGTCAATTTCAGCAGGCCGACCAGGTAGTCGCGTTCGAACTTCTGTTTGGCGTCGGCATAGGTCAGCACTTCCACCGACGGGGTGCGCAGCGCACGCTGCACCAGCGCCAGCGGCACCAGGGGGGTGGTGGACAGCGCGCAGACCTGTTCCACCACGTTGTAGAGCTGGCGCACATTGCCCGGCCAGGAGGCGGTGGTGAGCGCCTTGAGTGCTTCCGGCGCGAAACCCGACAGGCGCTTGCCGTACTTGCCGGCCAGCTTGTGCAGGAAGTGGTTGGCCAGCAGGGCGATGTCCTCGCGCCGCTCGGCCAGGGTGGGCAGGGTCAGGGTGACGACGTTGAGGCGGTAGTACAGGTCCTCGCGGAACTGCGCGGCCTTCATGGCCGCATCGAGGTCGCGGTGGGTGGCCGAGATGATGCGTACGTCCACCGGGATCGACTGGCTGGAGCCCAGCGGGCGCACCGCGTGCTCTTGCAGCACCCGCAGCAGCTTGACCTGGAGGGCGGGCGGCATGTCGCCGATTTCGTCGAGCAGCAGGGTGCCGCCGTCGGCTGCCTGGAACAGGCCCTTGTGGTTGCTGTGCGCGTCGGTGAAGGCGCCCTTCATGTGGCCGAACAGCTCGGATTCGAGCAGGTTCTCGGGGATGGCGCCGCAGTTCACCGCCACGAAGGGTTTTTTGGCGCGCGGGCTGGCGCGGTGGATGGCGCGCGCCAGCAGCTCCTTGCCGGCGCCGCTGTCGCCGCGCAGCAGCACCGAGGCGTCGGACTGGGCGATCATGCGGGCCTCGGCCAGCACCTCGGCCATGCGGCTTGAGCGGCTGACGATTTCCACCCGCCAGGACTCGTCGGTACGCGGCGTCGCCACCGCGGGCGAACTCAGCGCCAGCGCCTGGGCGATCTTGTCGAGCAGGGCCTTGCCGTCGAAGGGTTTGGTGAGGTAGGTGAAGACACCGCGGGCGGTGGCCTCCACCGCGTCGGGAATGGTGCCGTGGGCGGTCAGCAGGATCACCGGCAGCGAGGGGTGTTTGCTGCGCACGATGTCGAACAGCGCCAGGCCGTCCTTGCCGGGCAGCTGCACGTCGGACAGCACCAGCTGCGGCAGGTTCATCTCCAGCTCGTTGAGCGCCGATTCGGCCGAACTGACGGCGGTGACCCGGTAGCCGGCACCATTCAGGCGCATCGACAGCAGGCGCAGCATGTCGGCGTCGTCGTCCACCACGAGGATGGACGTGGCGCCGGGGCCGGGGATGCCGGCTGGACCGGGTGAGCCGGGTGGGGGGGCGCTCATGGCTTGGCGGCGGCGGCCGGCGCGGGGGCGGGTGCCGGCGAGGGGTTGCCGCCCGCGCCGCTGCTGCCGGAGCGGGTCAGGCTGCGTTCGATGGCGCGCACGGCTTCCAGCCGCTCGTTCAGCTGGTCGATGCGGCGCTGGCTGTCGCGCAACTGCTGGTTCTGCCGGTCGAGCTGGTCTTCCACGCGGCGCTGTTCGGCGTAGCGGAAGGCCAGCAGGCGGGCCATGGGCTGGAGCCGGCGCACGTCCTCGCTGCTGCCGGTCGCCAGGCGCTGCAGCAGAGCCTGCGCCCGCACCGTGTCCTGCGCCGCCCGGGTCTGCCCCAGGGCCACGGCCAACTGCAGGTCGCCGTAGGGGCCGCGCAGGGGGTCGGGGGTGTCGGAGAGGCGGGCGATCTCGGCCGACAGCTCGTTGGGTGTCATCGAGCGTACCCGGTCGGCGAAGGCCAGCAGGGCGGTGTTGGTTTCGGCCTGGCGCAGCGCGCCGGCGCGGGTGCCGCCCGGCTCGGTGCCGGCGGCCGGTGGGGCGGCGGTGTCGTCCGTATGGGGCGGGGCGACACACATGACGGGGGCCGGCGGCGGCGGTGCGGGCGGCGGCGGGGTGGCGCAGCCGGCCAGCAGCAGGGCGGCCACGCCCAGAGCCGCCGCGTACCGGGCAGGGCGGGGGGCCAGGGGCGAGGCCGCAAGGCGCAGGCGTCGGGAGGGGCTAGAGGGCATGGGGTAATTCGATACGGAAATGGGCACCCGCGCTGTCGGCCAGAAGCGCAATCTGGCCGCCATGCGCGGCGATGTATTCATGGACGATGGACAGGCCGATGCCGCTGCCGCGTGCGGCGTCCTCGGGTTGCAGCTGGCCGCGGTAGAAGGGTTCGAAGATACGCTGGCGGTCGGCCGGCGGCACGCCGGGGCCTTCGTCCTGTACTTCGATGCGGGCATGGCCGTCCACGTCGGCCGTGCGCAGCACGATGCGGCCGCCGCGCGGCGAATAACGGATGGCGTTCGACAGCAGGTTGGCAACGGTGGTGGCGATCTTGGCAGGATCGACCTGCGCGGCCACCGGGCGGCCCTCGACGCGCACCGACAGTCCGCGTGCCTGCCACTGCAGCCGCTGCGCGTCCACCTGCTCTTCCAGCAGCTGCAGCAGGTCGACATTCTGCCGGCGCAGCTGGCGCGCCTCGAAGGCGGCGGCGTTGAAGCGCAGCAGCGCCTCGATCTGCTCCTGCAGCGTCGCGGTGTTCTGGTGCAGGATGCGCGCCACCTCGCGCTGGTTGTCGTTGAGCGCGCCGGTCACGCCGTCTTCCAGCAGGGCCACGCCTTCGCGCAGGGCCGCCAGCGGGGTCTTGAGTTCGTGCGAGATGTGGCGCAGGAAACGTGCCTTGTCGGCATCGAGTTCGGTCAGCCGCAGCCGCAGCCATTCGAGCTGCTGGCCGACGCGGCGCACGTCGGACGGCCCGCGGATGTCGATGGGTTCTTCCAGCCGGTTTTCGCCCAGGCCCACGATGGCGCGCTCCAGCCGCTTGAAGGGCCGCGCCAGCCACACGCCGAAGGCCACCGCCAGCACCACGGCCAGGCCGATGGTGCCGATCACCAGCCGGGTGAGTTTTTCGCGGCTGTCGTCGAGCTGCGCGGCCAGGGCGCGGTTGCGGTCCTCGATGGCGCGCTGCACCTCCTGGGCCACGGCGGCGTTGAGGCGCTCCAGCTCGCGGAACTGGCCGGCCATGGCGCGTTCGCGGTCGAGCGCGGTATCGGCCGGGCCGGCGAACAGGGCGGTGATGTCACCCAGCGCGTCGCGCCAGCGCATGGCGAGTTCGGGGGGCACGTCGCCGGGCACCAGCTCGCCCAGCAGGCCGGTGGCCTCGCGCGCCGCATCGTCGAAGCGGCGGCGCAGCAGCGGGTCGTTCAGGATCAGCGACTGGCGGCCAGCGCGTTCCATGTTCGCACTGCGTTCCGACAGGCCCTGCACCGCGGCATTGAGCTGCAGGGCGCGCGCCGCGAAACCGCGGCTTTGCGCGATCAGGCCGTCGGAGGTGAACACCGCGCGCAGCGAGATGCCGCCGAGCAGGGCGGCGATCAGCAGGAAGGCGATCAGCAGCAACTGCTGGAACGAACCCCAGACCGGCCCGCGGCGGCGCAGCCGGTGCGGGAAGGGGCTGTCGCCGGTCGGCAGGGGCAGGCCGGCCTCGCTCATGCGGCCAGGGCCGCGGTGGCGGTCTCGGCCGTACGTACCTCGCCGCGCAGCGAGTGGCCGAGCGTTTCGGTGACGGTGATGTCGGCCATCTGGCCGACCAGCCGCGGCGCGCCCTGGAACACCACCACGCGGTTGCATTCGGTGCGGCCCATCAGCTCCGGCGCGGCGGGGGTGGATTTTTTCGACGGGCCTTCCACCAGCACCCGCTGCACGGTGCCGACGCGGCTGGCGCTGATGGCCCGCACGTTGGCCTCGATCACCGCCTGCAGCTCCTGCAGGCGCCGGAGCTTGACCTCGTGCGGCGTGTCGTCGTGCAGGTTGGCCGCCGGCGTGCCGGGGCGCGGGCTGAAGATGAAGCTGAAGGAGGTGTCGTAGCCCACGTCGTGGATCAGCTTCATCATCTTCTGGAAGTCTTCCTCGGTCTCGCCGGGGAAACCGACGATGAAGTCGCTGCTCATGGCCAGCGCGGGCCGGATGGCCCGCAGCTTGCGGACGGTGCTCTTGTATTCCATGGCGGTGTAGCCGCGTTTCATGGCCATCAGGATGCGGTCGCTGCCGTGCTGCACCGGCAGGTGCAGGTGGCTCACCAGCTTGGGCACCTGGGCATAGGCCTCGATCAACCGGGGCGTGAACTCGTTGGGGTGGCTGGTGGTGTAGCGGATGCGTTCGATGCCGGGGATGTCGGCGATGTACTCGATCAGCAGCGCGAAGTCGGCGATCTCCGCCGTACCGCCCATGGGGCCGCGGTAGGCGTTGACGTTCTGGCCCAGCAGGGTGACCTCGCGCACGCCCTGGTCGGCCAGGCCGGCGACTTCGGCCAGCACGTCATCGAAGGGCCGGCTGACTTCCTCGCCGCGGGTGTACGGCACCACGCAGTAGCTGCAGTACTTGGAGCAGCCTTCCATGATGGAAACGAAGGCGGTCACGCCTTCCACGCGGGCTGGCGGCAGGTGGTCGAACTTCTCGATTTCCGGGAAGCTGATGTCCACCTGGGGCCGGTTGTGCAGCTCGCGCGCAGCCAGCAACTCGGGCAGGCGGTGCAGGGTCTGCGGGCCGAACACCACGTCCACATAGGGTGCGCGGGCGATGATGGCGGCGCCCTCCTGGCTGGCGACGCAGCCGCCGACGCCGATCCTCACCCCCCTGGCCTTCAGGTGCTTGATGCGGCCGAGGTCGGAGAACACCTTTTCCTGCGCCTTCTCGCGCACCGAGCAGGTGTTGAACAGGATCAGGTCGGCCTGCTCCACGTCCAGCGTGGGTTCGTAGCCCTGGGCGGCGTGCAGCACGTCGGCCATCTTGTCCGAGTCGTACTCGTTCATCTGGCAGCCGAAGGTTTTGATGAAGACTTTTTTGCTATCCATGGCGCGGGCACAGCCGGGGCTGCGAAAAGACGGTGGCGGGCGGCGGTGCGCTGGGGCGCGGGGCCGGGGGGTTTTTCAGGAGCCGAACAGGCGGTCGAGCAGGGAGGGGCCGGCGGCCGTGGCGCGTTTGACGGCGGCTTCGGCCGGGGTCAGAACCCAGACCTCGCTGATCTGCCCACCGGGCTCGCGCCGGTAGTTGACGATGAGGTCCTGCCCGGCCAGCGCACCCGAGGTGACGAACAGGTTCTGCGTGTCGCGGATGCGGGCACCGGGCGAGAGCTGGTCGGCGTGGCCGTCGAGCTGGACCGCCGGAGGGTTGGTGATGAGCAGGCGGCCACGCAGGGCGGTATCGGGAAAAGGACGTGTCTGCGCCAGCGCCGGGCCGGCGGCCAGGGCCATGCCCAGCGCGGCGGCGCCGAAAACGTGCAGGAAAAGGGGGCGGCGGAGCGGGCCCGGCGCGGGGTGGGCCCGGGTCGGGAAAGTCCAGCGGGTCATGGTGTTCATCCAGAGGCTGTGCAGGGCGGGATTCTACCGGCCCGGTCCCGGAGCACTCTGGAGGACAATTACGAAGTAGGTACATTCGTTTCTTGATGTATCGAAATTGATCCTGGTTGACCTTATTTCCCTCCCATGTCCGACCTGTCGCCCCTGTCTTCGCCTTCCCCCCGCCGGGGCCGCCGCGCCGTGGCCGCGGCTTGTGTGCTGGTGCTGGTGCTGGCGGCGGCCGGCGGGTGGTACTGGAAGGGCCGGGCGGCGGCGCCGGACGCTGCGGCCCCCGGGTCGCGTGCCGGTGCCGCGGCACTGGTCACCCTGGCGTCGGTCACGCGGCAGGACGTGCCGGTGTCGGTGCAGGTCAACGGCAGCGTGGTTTCGCTCAACAGCGTGGAGGTGCGGCCCCAGGTGTCCAACACCATCCGCACCGTACATGTGAAGGAGGGCCAGTTCGTCAAGGCCGGGCAACTGCTGTTCTCGCTGGACGACCGGGCCGACCAGGCCAACCTGCAGAAGGCCCAGGCGCAGCTGCAGAAGGACCGCGCCAGCCTGGCCGACCTGGAGCGCCAGTACCGCCGCAGCCAGGAGCTGGTGGCGCAGAACTTCATCGCCAAGAGTGCGGCCGACACCACGCTGAGCCAGCTCGAAGGGCAGAAGGCGACCGTGGCGGCCGACCTGGCGGCGATCAATTCGGCCCAGGTGGCGCTGGGCTATGGCACGCTGCGTGCGCCCATCGCCGGGCGCATCGGCGCCATCACGGTGTTCCCGGGCAGCCTGGTCACACCGGCGGCGGGGGTGGTCACGGTGACGCAGCTCGACCCGATCGCGGTCAGCTTCCCGGTGCCCGAGGGCCATCTGCAGGATCTGCTGGCCGCCACCCGTAGCCGGCTGCCGCTGACGGCGCGTGTGCCGGGCCGGGCCGAGCCGCTGACCGGCACGCTGGACTTCGTGGACAACACGGTCGATCCGCTGATCGGCACGGTGCGCGCCAAGGCGGTGTTCCCCAACGCCGACCAGGGCCTGTGGCCCGGCCAGTTCGTCGAGACCCAGGTGACCGTGCGCACGCTGCCGGGCGCCGCCGTGGTGCCGGCCGCCGCGCTGCTCATGCTGCCCAACGGCACCATGGTGTACGTGGTGGACGGTGAGCGCCAGGCCACGCAGCGTAAGGTGCAGGTGCTGCACAATTTCGGCACGCAGGTGGCGGTCAGCGGTCTGTCGCCGGGCGAGCAGGTGGTGGTGGAGGGCAAGCAGAACGTGCGCCCGGGCGGCAAGGTGCGCTCCGAGGGCGGTGCCACGCGCGGCGGTGCCGGCAAGGAGGCGCCCCTGTCCAACCCGGCACAGGCCGACAGCGGGCGGGCGCCGGCATGAACGTTGCCGAGCTCTGCATCCGCCGGCCGGCCATGGCGGTGCTGCTGTCGGCGGCCGTGGTGGTGGCGGGCATCTTCGCCTACTTCAACATCCCGGTGTCGGCACTGCCGAGCTACAACACGCCGGTCATCAACGTGTCGGCCCAGCTGCCGGGGGCCAGCCCGGACACCATGGCGTCTTCCGTGGCGCTGCCGCTGGAAAAGCAGTTTTCCACCATCCCCGGGCTGCTCACCATCAGCTCGGTCAATACCCAGGGCGTGACCTCGATCACCCTAGAATTCGTCACCAGCCGCGATATCGACGCGGCGGCGGTCGATGTGCAGGCGGCACTGCTGCGGGCCCAGCGCCAGTTGCCGATCGAACTCACCCAGCTGCCGTCCTACCGCAAGGTGAACCCGGCCGACGCACCGGTGCTGTTCATCTCGCTGCTGTCGGAGTCGATGAGCCCGGCCGAGCTCAACGACTATGCCGAGAACCTGATATCACCCACACTCTCGACCATCGACGGCGTGGCGCAGGTGGCGGTGTACGGGCAGAAGCGTTTCGCCGTGCGCATCAAGGCCGACGCCGACCTGCTCAACGCCCGCAACATCACCCTCGATGAGCTGGCCAGCGCGGTGCGCCTGGCCAATGCCAACACCCCCGTGGGGGTGCTCGACGGCCCGCGCCAGACGCTCACCATCCAGGCCAACCAGCAACTGCTGCGGGCGGTGGACTTCAACCGGCTGATCATCGGCCAGCGCAATGGTGCACCGGTGCGGCTCGACGAGGTGGCGACCATCGAGGACAGCTTCGAGTCGGTCAAGACCGGCAGCAGCCTGAATGGCCGCAACTCGATCTCGCTGGCGGTGCAGCGCCAGCCCAACGCCAACACGGTGCAGGTGGTCGATGCGGTGCGTGCGCTGATGCCGCGTTTCCAGGCGCAACTGCCGCAGTCGGTGGAAATCGTGCTGGGCAACGACCGGTCGCTGTCCATCCGCGAAGCGCTGCACGACGTCAAGCTCACGCTGGCGGGCACGGTGCTGCTGGTGGTGCTGGTGATCTTCCTGTTCCTGCACCGGCTGGTGGCCACGCTGATCCCGGCGGCCACCATTCCCATCTCGCTCATCGGGGCGGTGGGCCTGCTCTACGCCCTGGGCTACAGCCTGGACAACGTATCGCTGCTGGGCATCACCCTGGCCGTGGGCCTGGTGGTGGACGACGCCATCGTGGTGCTGGAAAACATCATGCGCCACGTCGAGAAGGGCATGGCGCCGATGGCGGCGGCACTGCGCGGGGCCAAGGAGGTGGGTTTCACCATCGTGTCGATCTCGATTTCGCTGGTGGCGGTGTTCATTCCGGTGTTCTTCATGCCGGGGGTCATCGGCCTGCTGTTCCACGAGTTCGCGGTGGTGGTGGCGCTGGCGGTGCTGGTGTCGGCCGTGGTGTCGCTGACGCTGGTGCCGATGCTGGCCAGCCGGCTGCTCAAGCAGGTGCCGGTGGCCGGGGGCGCGGGGCATGGCAGTGGCGATGGCGGTAGTGGCGGCGAGGAATCCCACCCCGAGCCCGGCACCGCCATCGGCCGTGCTTTCGAGCGCGGCTACCGTGCGGTGCATGGCGGCTACATGCGCTCGCTCGATTGGACGCTGGGCCACCGCGGGACCATGCTGGCCACGGCGGGCGCCACCTTCGTGCTCACCGCCTGGCTGTTCATCGACATTCCCAAGGGTTTTTTCCCCGAGGAGGACATCGGCCAGATCCAGATCACCACCGAGGCGGCCGAGGATATCTCGTTTCCCGCCATGTACGCGCTGCAGGCCCGGGTGGTGGAGGCGGCGCTGGCCGACCCCAGCGTGAAGGACGTGAACTCCTTCATCGGCGTGGGCGGGCCCACCGCCACGCAGAACGCCGGGCGTATGTTCGTGGTGCTCAAGCCCCACGGCGAGCGGCCCGCCATGGGCAAGGTGCTGGAGTCGCTGCGCACCCGCTTCCGTGCCATACCGGGCATGGCGGTGTACATGCAGCCGGTGCAGAACCTGCGCCTGGGCGGCCGCGCCAGCAAGGCGCGGTTCCAGTACACGCTGCAGAGCGTCAGCGCGGGCGCGATGGGGGAATGGGCCGGCAAGCTGATGGAGCGCATGCGGGCCGATCCCGCCTTCCGCGACGTCACCAGCGACTCGCAGAACCGCGGCCTGCAGGCCGCCCTGGACATCGACCGCACCAAGGCCGGCGTGCTGGGCGTGGCCATCGGCGACCTGCGCACCGCCCTGTACAACGCCTATGGCGACCGGCAGATCGGCAGCATCTACGGCGCCAGCAACACCTACCAGGTGATCCTCTCGGCGTCCGACGACGACCGCCGCTTCGAGGCCGACATCGCCCGCCTGTCGGTGCGCAGCAAGACCGGGCAACTGGTGCCGCTGTCGTCCTTCGCCACGGTGCGGCGCACGGTGGGGCCGACGGCGGTCAACCACCAGGGGCAGCTGCAGGCCATCACCGTGTCCTTCAACCTGGCGCCCAACGTGCCGCTGGGCGAGGCCACCGGCAAGATCGACCGCTTCACCGCCGAGATGCAGATGCCGCCGTCCATCATCACCAGCTACGGCGGCGACGCGGCGGTGTTCCAGAAGTCGCAGTCGAGCCAGGCGGTGCTGCTCATCATGGCGCTGCTGGTCATCTACGTGCTGCTGGGCGTGCTGTACGAGAGCTACATCCACCCGCTCACCATCCTGGCCGGCCTGCCCTCGGCGGCGGTGGGGGCGCTGGTGTCGCTCAAGCTCTTCGGTTTCGACCTGACGCTGATCGCCACCATCGGCATCCTGCTGCTGATCGGCATCGTGAAGAAGAACGCCATCATGCTGATCGACTTCGCGCTCGACGCGCAGCGTACCGAGGGCATGGCGCCGGTCGACGCCATCCGCGAGGCCTGCCGGCTGCGTTTCCGCCCCATCCTCATGACCACGCTGGCCGCGCTGATGGGCGCGCTGCCGCTGGCGCTGGGCCTGGGCGCGGGCGCCGAGCTGCGCCAGCCGCTGGGCGTGGCGGTGGTGGGCGGCCTGCTGGTGTCGCAGGTGATCACGCTCTACATCACGCCGGCCATCTACCTGGCGCTGGACCGCTACAGCGGCACCGGGCCGCTGCAGGGGGCCATCGGGGAGAGCGACGCCGCGGGCCAAAGCGGCACGGAAACACCGCCGGCCGGCGCCCGCCCGACCTCGGCCTGACCGGGCCCGGATCCGGGTTCGGCCAGGGTCAGTCCCACACCGGTGCGTGCGGCGGGTTGACGCAGCGCTGGTCCTTGGGCAGCGCCGCGATGGCCTGGCGGTCGGCATCGTCGAGCCGGATCTTCATGGCGTCGAGGTTGGCGCGCTGGCTTTCCGGGCGGCCGGCCTTGGGCACGGTGCCCACGCCGGGCTGGTCGAGCAGCCAGGCGATGGCGACCTGTGCGGCGCTGGCGCCGTGTTTTGCGCCGATGGCTGCCAGCACCGGGTGCTGGGTCAGCTTGCCCTGCGCCAGCGGTACGTGGGCGATGGCGGCGATGCCCTTGCTGCGCAGGTAGTCGAGCATGCGGCTCTGGTCGAGCAGTACGTGGTATTCGAACTGGTGCGCCGCAATCGGCACCTGGAGCTCGTCGACGGCCTTGCGGATGAGCTTATGGGTGAAGTTGCACACACCGATGGTCTTGAAGCGGCCTTCGTCGCGCAGCGCGAGCAGGGTGTCGAACACGGCGCGCAGGTCCATGGTAGGCGAGGGCCAGTGCACCATGTACAGTTCCACGCCGTCGAGCCCGAGCTTGCCCATGCTGGTGTCGAGCGCGCGGCGGATGGCGTCGGGCGCGAGCTGGTCGTGCCACACCTTGGTGGTGATGTGCAGTTCCTGGCGCGCCACGCCGGCGGCCTTCAGCGCCGCGCCCACGGCTTCCTCGTTACCGTACATGGCGCCGGTGTCGATGTGACGGTAGCCGAGGGCCAGCGCGCTTTCCACCGCGGCCTGGCAGACCTCGCCCTTCATGCGGAAGGTGCCGAGGCCGAGGCGCGGGATGTCGATGCCCTGGGTGTGCAGGTTTTCCATGGAGTCTCCTGGTGGACGGGGTGGCGCAATTTTGTTATGACAAGGGCGGAGTATGCCTCCGCGCGCCGGTGGCGGAAGAGGGTTTGCCAGGGGGCGGGCCTGGGCGGTACCGGGCCGGTGCGAGAGGGGAAACCCGGTTGCCAGGGGAGCGCAGGGCGCAACAATGAAACGTGAATCCCTGCATGCGCAGCCGCACGAGATACAAGGAGACCCGACCCATGTCCCACCCGACCGCCGAGGCACGGCGCACGGCGCCCCTGGCCCGTTTCGAGGAGCTGGTGCCTTACCAGTCCCAGCACGCCGACAACGGCATTCCCCGGGAAGTCATGGAGTACCTGGCGGCCAACAAGGTGTTTCCGGTGGTATCGCCGGCCGGCCTGGTGGGGCGCAACGCGCTGGCCCGCCTGCGCGGCTGGCCGGGCCTGTGCATCACCATCGCCGAATGTGTGCCGGGCCATGGGCCGGTGTCGCACAACCACACCGGCACGCTGGAGAATTTTTTCTGCCTCGACGGCGGTTTCGACGTGAAGTGGGGCAACCGGCTGGAGCACAAGGTCAGCCTGGCGCCGGGCGACCTGGTGTCGGTGCCGCCGGGCATCTACCGCACCTTCCAGAACACCACCAGCCAGAATGCGCGCCTGCTGGTGATGATCCAGGGCGACCGCGACATGAGCGACAAGATCGAGATGCCGCGTGCCATCGGCGAAGAGGTGCGGCGCAAACACGGCGACCGCGTGCTGGACCTGCTGGCCGCCATCAACATGCGGTTCCAGGGCGGCGAGACGCCCGATTTCACGCCCGAGCAGATGGCGGGGCGGGTGGCCCGCGCCGCGCGCCTGCACCCGCGCGCCACGGCCGATGGCGAAACCGTCTACCCGGTCATGGTGCCCACCGAGGGCGTGGCGCCGGTGACCAACTGGCCCGGCCTGGACGTGTCGCTGATGGTCGGCGAAGCCGGCGTGGCCAGCAGCGCGCAGCTCGACGCCGGCCACTGCCAGTGGATCGTCAACCTGGGCGAGGGTGAATGGATGGTGGACTGCAACGGCGAACGCACCGTGCTCGGCCGCTTCGACATCGTCTGCGCCGAGGCCGGCAGCACCCGCACGGTGCGCAACCTGTCGAACCGGCCGGCGCGCCTGCTGCTGGCCACCCAGGGCCGCGACACCATCGCCGCCGCCACCCACTGAACCCGAGGGCCTTGCCATGGTGTTTCGACGGACCCTGGGCGTACTGGTACTGGTACTGGGCCCCCTGGTGGCGGCTGCCGCCCTGCCGCTGGTCGCTGGTGCGCAGACCCCGGGCGATGCGGCGGTCGCCGCCTACCCGGAGCGGCCGATCAAGCTGGTGGTGCCCTACGCGCCCGGCGCCATCACCGACATTGCCGCGCGTATGGTCGCCGACCGGCTCACCGCGGTGCTGGGCCAGCCGGTGATCGTGGACAACCGGGCCGGCGCGGGGGCGCGCATCGGTGTGAAGATGGTCGCCATTGCGCCGCCGGACGGCTACACCCTGCTGTTCGTCAACTCCATCACGCACGGCTCGGTATCGGCGATGTCGAAGTCGCTGAACTTTGATCCGGTGAAGGACTTCGCGCCGGTGGCGCCGCTGTTCTGGTACGCCAACATCTTTGTGTGCAATGCCTCGGTGCCGGCCAACAACATCCCCGAGCTGATCGCCTATGCCAAGAAGAACCCGGGCAAGCTCACCAATGCCACCGCCGGGCCGGGCTCGGGCCACGACATCCTGGGCTCGCTGTTCAAGAGCATGACCGGCACCGACATCCTGCATGTGCATTACAAGGGCGGTGCGCCGGCCCTGCAGGACGTGCTGGCCGGCAATGTGAGCTGCATCTACGGCGACGGCGCGGCCAAGCCGCTGCTGGCGGCCGGCCGGCTCAAGGCCTTTGCCACGGCAGGGCCGCAGCGCGACCCGGTGTTCCCCGACGTGCCGACCATGGACGAGGCGGGTGTCAAGGGTTTCAGCCTGCCCATCAACCAGGGCATCGCGGCACCGGCCGGCACGCCGCCGGCCATCATCGCCAAACTCAACGCCGCGGCCAACGAGGTGCTGCGCAACCCGCAACTGGTGCAGCATGCACGCGAGCTCGGCCTGACCGTCAACGGCGGTTCGCCGGAGAAGGAAGCCGGCATCATCCGCGATGACCTGGCCAAGTTCGCCAAGATCGTCAACGACGCCCATATCGAGAAGGAATAAGGCCTCCATGCACTGGACAGAAGAACCGCATACCTCGGGCACCCTGGTCCGGCGCCGTTTCAGCATACAGGCCGACGGCCGCAGCGTACCCGGCGTGCTCTGGCTGCAGAACGGCGAGGACGGCCAGCCGCGCGGCAGGCGCCCGCTGGTATTGGTGGGCCACGGCGGTTCGCAGCACAAGGAGTCCGATGCGGTGCTGGACGTGGCGCGCGGCCTGGCGGGCGACCACGGCTACGCGGTGGCGTCCATCGACGGCCCGGTGCACGGCGGCCGGCGGGCCGACGGCGGGCTGGACGGCGACCGGGTGCTGGCGGACTTCCGCGCCATGTGGAGCATCGGCCCGCGCATCCCGGAGATGGTGGCCGACTGGCATGCGGTCATCAATGCGCTGGCCGGGCTCGACGAAGTGGACGAAGACGCCATCGGCTGGTTCGGCCTGTCCATGGGCAATGCCTACGGCATGCCGGTGTGCGCGGCCGAAGGCACGCGTATCCGCGCCGCGCTGCTCGGCATGTGGGGCATCAGCCGGCCCGGCAGCGAAGGCATTCTGGTGGCGGCCAAGGAGTTGCGCTGCCCGGTGCTGTACCAGCGCAAGAGCGAGGACGAGCGGTTCACCCGCGAAGGCCAGGAGGCCCTGTTCGACGCCATCGGCAGCGCCGACAAGGAACTGCGTGTCTACCCCGGCCTCCACGTCAACCCCACGGGGGAGCAGTTGCAGGATGGGCTGGACTTTTTGCGCCGGCATCTCGGCTGAATCCAGGAACCCCGAAAAATGAATACCTTCCCCGCGCCTGCGCCTATGCGTTTCCGTGTCCGTGCCTGCATCGCCGCCGCTGCGGCGGCTGGCACGCTGGGTCTGCTGGCCGCCTGCGGCACCACGCCGGCCTCTTCCGGTGATGCTGGCGAAACCGGTACCCTGCGGGTGACACCCGAGGTGGTGGCCGCCCTGGCGCCCACCGGCCGGCTGCGTGCCTCCATCAACCTGGGCAACCCGGTGCTGGCCAAGCGCGACAAGGCCAGCGGTGAGCTGTTCGGTGTCTCCATCGACCTGGCGCGTGAACTGGGCCGGCGTCTGGGCGTGCCGGTGGACCTGCTGGCGGTGGACGCGGCGGGCCGGTCGGTCGAGGTGGTCAAAGGCGGCAACGCCGACATCGGCTTTTTCGCCATCGACCCGCTGCGCGGCGAGGGGGTGGCCTTCTCGGCGGCCTACGTGGTGATCGAAGGCGCCTATATGGTGCGCAACGATTCGCCGCTGACAGCCAATGCGCAGGTCGACCGCGACGGCCTCCAGGTGGCGGTGGGCAAGGGCAGCGCCTACGACCTGTACCTGACGCGCGAGCTGAAGCACGCGAAGATCGTGCGCACGCCCACCTCGCCCATGGTGGTGGACGCCTTCATGCAGCAGAAGCTCGACGTGGCCGCCGGTGTCAAGCAGCAACTCGAAGCCGATGCCCAGCGCGTGCCGGGCGTGCGCCTGCTGCCGGGGCGTTTTATGGTGATCGAGCAGGCCATGGGCGTGCCGGCCGGCCGCAGTCCGGTGGCCCGCGATGCCCTGCGGCGCTATGTTGAGGACATGAAGACCAGCGGCTTCGTCGCGCGTTCGCTGCAGCGCCACAGGATCGAAGGTGCCATGGTGGCGCCGGCGGTCTAGGGCAGCGGGCTGCCGCACGGATGGGGTGTGTCGTTACGGTAACGACAAGGTAACGTTTTTACCCATTTTGCATCCTGCCGGTGCGGATAAAAAACGTGACAAGGGGTAAGCGCCAGAATATAGTCAGGTACTAATTCCAATGTAATTCGGATGCTCGAATTGCGTTGTTTTCCGCGGGGCGAGACGGGGGACCCAAGTGCCATGGACGCTGCGATCGGGCTGGTCGTCTTCGGGATGGCGGGGCAGGGCTATGCCGTGCGGGTCGGTGACGTCGTGCGGGTCCTCGCTGCGGCCGAACTCACCCCGCTGCCGGGTGCGCCGCCCATCGTGCTCGGTATCCTCGATCTGCATGGCGAAATATTGCCGGTGCTCGACCTGCGGCAGCGGCTCGGACATGCCGCACGCGCGCTAGGCCTGGACGACTCGTTCCTGGTGGTGCGCACCGCGCGGCGCACGGTCGCGCTGGTCGTGGACGATATCCGCAGCGTGGTGGCGGCCTCCGCGCTCCAGTCATCGGCGGCGCTGGACCCCGCAGGTGCCGGGCACGATTTGTTCACCGGTGTCGTCCGGCTCGACGACGGCCTGGTGCTGATCCACGATATCGAGAAATTCCTGCGGGCACACGAATCGGCCGCCCTGGAAGAAGCGCTGCGGAGTGTCGTGTGACGCCGGCCGCATCCGCGCTCGCACCCCCGGTCCCGGAAACCCTCTGGGACCGCCTGGGCGACTTCGTCGCCGCGAATCTCGGCCTGCACTTTCCGCCGAGCCGCCGGGCCGATCTGCGGCGCGGTTTTTCGGCAGCCGCCGCGGCCTTCGGCTTCGACGACGTGGAGGCCTGTTTGCACTGGCTGCTGGCACAGGCGCCGACACCGGCCCGGCTCGCCGTGCTGGCTGGCCACCTGACGATCGGCGAGACCTACTTCTTCCGTGACCAGCCCGCGCTCGACGCGCTGGCCAGCGGTGTGCTCGGCCCGCTGATCGAGGCGCGCCGCCACCAGGGCCGGCGGCTGCGCCTGTGGAGCGCCGGCTGCAGTACCGGCGAGGAGGCCTACACCCTGGCCATCCTGCTGCACCGGCTGCTGCCCGACCTGGCGCAGTGGGATGTCAGCGTGCTGGCCACCGACGTCAACGGCGAGGCACTGCGCCGGGCCGAAGCCGCGACCTATGGTGAATGGTCGTTCCGTGGCGCGCCGTCCTGGCTCAAGCCGCGCTACTTCATGGCGTCCGGCCCGGACGAAGGGGGCGGTACGGCCGCCGCGGCCGTACTGGGTCAGGGCGGGCGCTACACGGTCATCCCGGCGATCCGCGACATGGTCCGCTTCGGCTACCACAACCTGGCCACGCCGGAGGGTGCACCGGGGGTCGCTCCGGGCCCCGACACCGGTGGCATGGACGTGGTCCTGTGCCGCCATGTCCTGATGTATTTCGAGCCGTCACTGCTGCCGGCGGCGGTGGCCCACCTGCGGTCCTGCCTGCGAGACACCGGCTGGCTGGCGACCAGCCCGAGCGAAGCCTCGCGCGCGCTGTTCCCGGGTTTTGCCGCGGTGGAGTTTCCCGGGGCCATCCTGTTCCGCCGGGAGGAGGCCGCAGCCGCCGGCCACGTGCCGGCCTTCTCGCTGCCGGTGGCGCCCCTGCTGCCGGTAGCGCAGCCGGCCGTAGTGCCGCGGGCGGAGGCCGGGCCGCAGGAGGTACTCCTGCAAGAGGCACAGAAGGAGGCACAGAAGGAGGCACGGAAGGAAACACAGACGCAGGCACGGACGCAGGCCCGCGCACTGGCCGACCAGGGCCGCTTCGTGGATGCCCTGCGCTGGTGCGACCAGTGGCTGGCCGACGACAAGCTCGCCGCGGGGGCCCACCACCTGCGCGCCATGGTGCTGATCGAACAAGGCGAGCGCGACGCGGCGCGCAGTGCGCTGCAAAAGGCCCTGTACCTGGTTCCCGGTTTTGTGCTGGCCCACTTCGCGCTCGGCCAGTTGGACCTGCAGCGCGGCGCCGAGGACGCGGCGCGGCGGCACTTCGCGCGCGCCGAACATGCGCTGCGCGGCCTGGCGCCGGACGAGCTGGTGCCCGAATCCGACGGGCTGACCGCCGGTGCGCTGGCGCACACCCTGCGGCAGCTCGCCGCGCAGCGGGCCGTGCCATGAGCGGCGGGCGGACCGGTTTCGATGCGACCGCACAGGCGGCGGCACACACCGCCCGGGTGCTGCGTGCCCGGGCCCAGGCGCTGGCGCGCCGCGTGGCCGACCCGCCGGCCGCGGGCGACATGCTGGAGGTGCTGGAGTTCCGGCTGGCCACGGAGCGTTATGCGATCGAGACACGCCATGTACGGGAGGTCTGTGCGCTGCAGCAGCTGACACGGCTGCCCTGCGCGCCGGCCTTTGTGCTGGGCATCGTCAACCTGCGCGGGCGCATCGTGCCGGTGCTCGACCTGAAGAAACTGCTGCGGCTGCCGCAGCAGGGCCTGGCCGACCTGCACCGCATCGTGCTGGTCGGCGGCGACGAGCTCGAATTCGGGGTGCTGGCCGACATCGGCGTGGCGGTGCGGCAGGTGCCCGCCGGCAGCCTGCAGCCGCCCCTGCCGACGCTCGGCAGCACCGGCGCCGCCTACCTGAAGGGCGTGACGGCCGACCGGCTGATGGTGCTCGACATGGACCATATCCTCACCGACCCGCGCATCCTGGTGGACGAGACCCCCGATGAAACCTGAACCCGATTCCCGAGGCATCAAAATGACCATGAAACACACGGTAGGCACCAAGATCGCGGCAGGCTTCGGCGCCGTCATGGCCATTTTTGTGGCGGTGGGGGCGATTTCGTACCACGGCACCTCGCAGCTGATCGACGCCGGCGAACTGCAGACGCACACCTACGAAGTGCTCACCACCCGCGACGAGGCCCAGGGCACGCTGAAGGACACGGCGATCGCGCTGCGCACCTACCTGCTCACCGGCGATGCGCGCGACGCGCAGCGCCTCCAGGAGGTCCTGGCGGGCCTGGGCAAGTCCCTGCCCGCCTTGCGGGCCCTGGTGGCCGACAACCCGCCCCAGGTCGAGCGGGTGGACCGTGTCGCGGAGCTGTTCAGGCAGTACGAGGTGCTGACCGCGCGGGTGGTCGAGGCCCGGCAGTCCCGGGGCATCGCGGCAGCCACCGAGCTGATGACATCGGAGGCCACCGGCCAGCTCTTCGCCGCGTTGCGGGGGCCGCTGAACGACATCACCCGGGTGGAGCAGACCTTGCTCAAGGAGCGCTCGGCCAAGACCCGGGACGACGCCGACGGCGCCCGCTGGGCCATCGTGGTGGGCACGGCCACGGCTTTCGTGCTGGCGGCGCTGGCGGGCTGGCTGATCACCCGCAACATCGCCACCCCCCTGCAACGCCTGACCGGTGCGGCCGAGCGCATCACGCTGGGCGACCTGAGCGCGCCCATCGCGACCGGCACCCGCAACGACGAGATCGGCGTGCTGTCGAATGCGCTGGCGCGCATGACCCAGGCCCTGCGGGGCATGGCCGCGACGGCGGAGTCGATCACCGCGGGCGACCTGCGCGGCACGGTGCAGCCGCAGTCGGAGGCCGACGTGCTGGGCAACGCCTTCGCGCGCATGACCACCGACCTGCGCAGCCAGATCGGCGAGCTGATAGAGGGCACCAGCGTATTGAGTTCGGCCGCCAGCGAAATCGTCGCCTCCAGCAGCCAGCTGGCGGCGAGCGCCAGCCAGTCGGCCGCCGCGGTGAGCGAGACCACCGCCACGGTGGAGGAGGTGCGCCAGACCGCCCAGCTGGCCAGCCAGAAGGCGCGCAACGTGTCCGACATTGCGCAGAAGGCGGTGCTGGTATCGGACGCCGGACGCCAGTCGACGCAGGACGTGGAGGCCGGCATCGTGCGTATCCGCCGCCAGATGGATCTGGTGGCGTCGAGCATGGTGCGGCTGTCGGAACAGAGCCAGGCGGTCAGCCAGATCATCGCCACGGTGGAGGACATCGCCACCCAGTCCAACATGCTGGCGGTCAATGCCGCCATCGAGGCGGCCAAGGCCGGCGAGCATGGCCGGGGTTTCGGGGTGGTGGCCCAGGAGGTCAAGAGCCTGGCCGAGCAGTCGCGCCAGGCGACCAGCCAGGTCCGCACCATCCTGGGCGACATCCAGAAGGCGACGGCCGGCGCGGTCATGGCCACCGAGGAGGGCGGCAAGGCCGTCGAGGCCGGCATCCGCCAGACCGAGATCGCCGGCGGCGCCATCCAGGCGCTGAGCGTGAGTGTCAACGAGTCGGCGCAGGCGGCCACGCAGATCGCGGCCTCCAGCCAGCAGCAGCTGGTGGGCGTGGACCAGGTGGCCGGTGCCATGGAAAGCATCCGGCAGGCCAGCGCGCAGAACGTGGCCAGCGCCACCCAGCTGGAGACGACGGCACGCAGCCTCGAACAGCTGGGCCGGCAGTTGAAGCAGATGACCGAACGCTACAAGGTCTGAGGCCGAGGTGCCCGACGACGACTTCCTCCGGCGGCTGCGCGCGACCTTCCTGGTCGAGGCGCGGGAGCACCTGCAAGCCATGTCGAGCGGCCTGCTCCAGCTGGAGCAGGCGTCGCCGCCGCAGCGGGCCCCGCTGGTGCAGAACGTGTTCCGTGCGGCGCACAGCCTGAAAGGCGCGGCCGGCGCGGTCGAGCTGGGCGACATCGAGTCTTTGTGCCAGTTGTTGGAAGACTGCTTCGCAGCGTGGCGCGAGAACCCGGCGGTGCCCCCGGCCGGGGTGATGGATGTGCTGCACCGCGCGCTCGACACCATGGGTGCCATGCTGCTGCCGCTGGCCGGTGCGCCGGCCCGGGTCACGCCGGCCGAGATCGCCGCGCTGCGCAAGGAGTTGCGTCGCCTGGGCCTGGGCGGGCCCGCGCCGGGGACCCGGTCCGCTGGTGTGCCGTTGCAGGCGACCCCGGCCGCCGGCGCCGCGCCGCCGGTGGCTGGCCCGCCATTCGCGATGGTGCCGCCGCCCGCGTCGCTTTCGGCTCCCGTGCCCGCGCCGCTTGCCGCCTCCGGTGGCGGCGGGGCCACGGCGGCGGAGACGCTGCCCGAGGACACCGTGCGGGTCGCCCTGCCGAAGCTGGCCCTGCAACTGCTGGGCGCCGAAGAGATGCTGGCGGCCAAGCTGGCGGCGGGCCAGCGGGTGGCCGACCTGCGTTCCTTCACCGACTGGCTGGCGGAGTGGCGCAAGGCCTGGGCGTTGATCGAGCCCCGGGCGCGCCGGCTGCGGGAGGGTCAGGCGGTGCCGGACGGCTCTGCTGCACCGGCTGCACTGGCGTCCGACCTGGCGCGCATGCTGGACTTCTGCGACTGGAGCGGCGATGCGGTGCGGGCCATGGAGGGGCGCTTGCACGACATCGGGCGTGCCACGCGGCACGACCGGGACGCGGTGGGCAAGCTGGTCGACGACCTGCTGGACACCACCAAAAAACTGCTGCTGCTGCCGTTTTCGACCATCACCGCGGCCTTCCCCCGGCTGGTGCGCGACCTGTGCCGCGACCAGGGCAAGGAAGCCGAGCTGCGTATCGAGGGCGAGCATGTCGAGATCGACAAACGTATCCTGGAGGAGATGAAGGACCCGATCGTGCACATGCTGCGCAACGCGGTGGACCACGCAGTCGAGCTGCCGGCGTTGCGCCTGCAGCGCGGCAAGCCGGTGCGGGCGACGATCACGCTGGCCCTGTCGCAGGTCGAAGGCAACCGGGTGCAGCTACTGCTGTCCGACGATGGCGCGGGCGTGGCGGTGGCCCAGCTCAAGGCCGAGGCCCTGCGGCGCGGCCTGGCCAGCGCCGAGGAGCTGGGCCAGATGGACGAGGCGGCGGCGCTGGCGCTGGCTTTCCGTCCGGAGCTGTCGACCAGCGTCGAAGTCACCCAGCTGTCGGGCCGGGGCCTGGGACTGGCCATCGTGCAGGAGCGGGCGCAGCGGCTCGGCGGCGAGGTCCGCCTGGAAAGCCGGCCCGGCGCGGGGACCACCCTGCGTGTACTGCTGCCCGCCACGCGGGCGACTTTCCGGGGCATCCTGTGCGACGTGGCGGGCCAGCAACTGCTGGTGCCGACCACCGCGGTCGAACGGGTGGCGCGGGTGCGGCGCGACGAGGTCGCCACGGTGGAGGGGCGCGAGACGGTGGCGCTGGGCGGCCGGGTGGTCGCCCTGGTGCGCCTGGCCGACGTGCTCGACCTGGACCCCGTGGCGCCGGGCGACCCCGCCTGGCTGCAGGTGGTGCTGGTCGGCACCGGCGAACAGGCCGTGGCGTTCGTGGTGGACGGGGTGCTCGAAGAGCAGGAGGTGCTGGTCAAGCCGCTGCGCAGGCCGCTGTGCCGGGTGCGCAACATCGCCGCGGCCGGGGTGCTGGGCTCGGGCCAGGTCGTGCCCATCCTGCGGGTGGCCGACCTGCTGCGCTCGGCGCGCCACGCCGTGCCCCGCAAGGCACCGGACGGGCCGTCCGGGTCGGGCACGGCGCGGACGGCCCGCTCGATCCTGCTGGCGGAGGACTCGATTACCTCGCGCATGCTGCTCAAGACCATCCTGGAGTCAGCCGGTTATGCGGTGAAGACCGCCGTCGACGGGCTGGAGGCCTATGCGCTGCTGCGCACCGAGCCCTTCGACCTGTTGGTCTCCGATGTGGAGATGCCGCGCCTCAACGGCTTCGACCTGACGGTGCGGGTACGTGCGGACAAGAAGCTGGCCGAGCTGCCGGTGGTGCTGGTCACCGCCCTGTCGACCCGCGAGGACCGTGAGCACGGTATCGATGTCGGCGCCAACGCTTACATCACCAAGGGTGGCTTCGACCAGAATGAACTGATCGAGGCCATCGAACGGCTCGTGCACTGAAACCATGAGAAACCTCGCCGATGACCCCCTTTCGCATCCGGTGCCGGATCCGGGGCCGCCCTCGCTGCCACCGGACCACGACCGGCACCCGGTCCGGGTGCTGGTGGTGGAGGCCGCGTCCGCGTCGCGGCAGCTGCTGGTCGAACTGCTGCAGGCCGACCCGCAGATCCGGGTCGTGGCGGATGTCGCCGACCCGCAGGCAGCGGCTGCTTTCCTGCAGCACAACCATGCCGACGTGGTGCTGATGGACCGGGACGGCGCGCGCCCGGGTGGACTGGAGAGCAGCCGGCGCATCATGGAGACCCATCCCTTGCCCATCGTGCTGTGCACCGCGGCCGACGGTGTGAGCGAGGACTTTGCCCGCACGCCCGAGCCCGGCGCCGTGGCCTGCATCGACAAGCCGCAGCCCGGGGACGCCGGCCTGCAGGCCGACCGCGCCGCCCGCATGCGGCTGACGCTGAAACTGATGTCCGAGGTCAAGGTCGTGCGGCGCTGGAGCCGCGCGGCGGAAAACCCCTGGACCACCACGCCAGCGCCGCGTGCCGTGCCCGGTTCCGGCCCGGTGCGCATCATCGGCATCGGCGCCTCGACCGGTGGCCCGCCGGTGCTGCAGGCCATCCTGGCGGACCTGCCGGTTGACCTGGGCGTGCCGATCCTGGTGGTGCAGCACATCGCGCCCGGTTTCCTGCCGGGCATGGTGCAGTGGCTGCGGCAGACCGCCCGCCTGCAGGTGGAGATCGGCGCCCACGGTGTGGTGCCGCGGCCCGGCCATGTCTACCTGGGGCCCGACGACTGCCACATGGGCATGGGCAGCGCGGGACGTATCGTGACCAGCCGCAGCAAGGCAGACGGGCAGATGCAGCCCTCGGTGGCCTACCTGTTCCGCACGCTGGCCGAGGTGTACGGGCCGCAGGCCGTCGGTGTGCTGCTCAGCGGCATGGGCAAGGACGGTGCGCAGGAACTCAAACATATGCGCGATGGGGGTGCGACCACCATCGCGCAGGACCGCGAAACCTCCGTGGTGCACGGCATGCCGGGGGAGGCCATCGCGTTGGGTGGGGCCACCCATGTGCTGCCGGCGCACAAGATCGCCGGTGCGCTGCGGGCACTGGTGCCGACCCACCGCACCCAAGAAACCTGACGCTATGGCAGCCGACCACATTCCCCCCACGCCGCTGCGTATCCTCATCGCCGAGGACAGTGCGACCCAGGCGCAGCGGCTGACCCACATCCTGTCGCAGCACGGCTACGCGGTCCAGGTCGCCACCAACGGACGCGAGGCGCTGGAGATGGCCGCGCTCGATCCGCCGTCGCTGCTCATCAGCGACGTGGTCATGCCCGAGATGGACGGCTACGAACTCACGCGCCGCCTCAAGGCCGCACCGGCGCTGCGCGACATCCCGGTGATCCTGGTCACCACCATGTCGGACCCGCAGGACGTGATCCGCGGCCTGGAGTGCGGCGCCGACTGCTTCATGCTCAAGCCCTTCAACGAGCAGCACCTGGTCAGCCGTATCCAGTACATGCTGCTCAACCGTTCCTTCCGCCACGAACACGATGCCGGCATGGGGGTGGAGATCCACTTCAACGGCCAGCGCCACTACATCACCGCCGACCGCCTGCAGATACTCAACCTGCTGCTGTCGACCTACGACGCGGCGATGCAGCGCAACCAGGAACTCGGCGAAAGCCAGCAGACCCTGAAGCGCAAGACGGCCGAGGTGGAGGCCAGCCACCGTTTCCTCGATTCGGTGATCGAGAACATTCCGGTCGCGGTGATGATCAAGGATGCGCAGGACCTGTGCTTCGTGCGCGTCAACCGCGCGACCGAGGCGCTGGTGGGATGCTCGCGCGAACAGATGCTGGGCCAGGAAGCCGTCGGCAACCCGTCGCCCGAAAGGCTGGAATTCCAGCTGGCGCGCACGCGGGCGGTGCTGGCCAGCGGCACCATCCTCGATATTCCGGTGGAGCCGCTGCAGACCTACGACAAGGGCGTGCGCCAGATCCACAAGCGTATGGTGCCGGTGTTCGACGCGGATGGCGATCCCAGCCACATGCTGATCCTGTACGACGACATCACCGACAGCGTACAGGCCGAGGCCGAACTCAAGGCGCTGAACGCCGAGCTGACCCGCAAGACCATCGAGCTGGAGCGCGCTCGCAAGGCCGCCGAGGACGCGACCCGCGCCAAGTCCGAATTCCTGGCCATGATGAGCCACGAGATCCGCACGCCGATGAACGGCGTGATCGGCATGGTCGACGTGCTGCACCAGACCAGCCTGAAGGGCGACCAGGTCGAGATGGTCGACCTGATCCGCGAGTCGGCGTTCTCGCTGCTCGCCATCATCGAGGACATCCTCGACTTTTCCAAGATCGAGGCCGACAAGCTCGAACTCGAATCGGCCCCGATGTCGCCCGCCGCCGTGGTGGAAAAGGCCTGCGGCCTGCTCGACACCCTGGCGCGCAAGAAGGACGTGGAGCTGACCGTGTTCGCCGACCCGCGCATGCCGGCCATGGTGCTGGGCGACGCCCTGCGGGTGCGGCAGGTGCTGATCAACCTGGCCAACAATGCCATCAAGTTCTCCAGCGGCCGGCCGGAATGCAAGGGCCGTGTGTCGGTGCGGGCCTCGCTCGCCGAGAGCGGGCCGGCGCAGGCGGTGATCGCGCTGCGGGTGAGCGACAACGGCATCGGCATGACCGAGGATACCCAGTCGCACCTGTTCACCTCGTTCTCGCAGGCCGACGTATCGACCACACGGCGCTTCGGCGGCACCGGCCTGGGCCTGGCGATCTCGCACCGGCTGGTGCAGCTGATGGGCGGGCGCATCGACGTGCAGAGTGCGCCGGGCGAGGGATCGACCTTCGTGGTGCACCTGCCGTGCGGCCTGGCGCCGGCTTCGGAGCAGGCCCCGGAGCCGGGGGCCTTGCCCTCGGTGGTGGACGGCCTGGACTGCATCGTGGTGGGCGAGCCCGAGGGGCTGGCCGCCGACCATGCCGCCTACCTGGCCGACGGTGGTGCCGCTGTCGAGCGGGTGGCCGACCTGGCGGCGGCACGCACCGCCTGCCTGGGCCGGCCGGCCGGCCTGGTGGTGTGGGTGGTCGATGCGGGCAGCAGCTGCATCGCCGCCGAGGTGCTGCGCGAGGCCGCGCTCCTGCCGCCGGCGCAGGGGCTGCGGGTGGTGGTCGTGGCCATCGAGCGGGGGCGCCGGCGTGCGTCGCGTTCCCTGGCCGAGGGCATGGTGACGCTGGACGGCAACGTGCTCACCCGCCACCGCCTGCTGCGGGCGGTGGCGCAGGCGGCGGGCCGCGGGCAGGGCCTGGGTGCCGCGCCCCCGCAGGAGCCGCGTGCACCGGCCGGCGAACCGCTCGGCCCGCCCTCGCGCGAGGAAGCGATACGGCAGGGCCGGCTGGTGCTGGTGACCGAGGACAACGAGACCAACCAGAAGGTCATCCAGCGCCAGCTCGGCCTGCTGGGCATTGCGGCCGATGTCGTGGGCGACGGCCGGATGGCGCTGCAACGCTGGCGCAGCGGCGACTACGGCCTGCTGATCACCGACCTGCACATGCCGGTCATGGACGGCTACCAGCTGACGCAGGCGATCCGGCAGGAGGAGGGCATCGGCCGCCGGCGCATGCCGATCGTCGCCCTGAGCGCCAACACCATCCAGGACGAGGCCAGCCGCTGCCTCGCGCTCGGCATGGACGACTACCTGAGCAAGCCGGCGCAGCTGGCCGACCTGCGCCAGATGCTAGCGAAATGGCTGTCCGGCCCCCGGTCCGGGGCCGCAGCGCGGCCGGACGCCAGGGCTCCGACCCCGGCCCCGGGCGTGGGTTTGCTGGACCCGGTGGACGTCAACGTGCTGGAAATGCTGGTAGGCGATGATCCGGCGGTGATCGCCGAATTTCTCACGGAATTCAGCGGCCGGGCGCAGGACAGCGCGGTCCGCATCCGCGCCGCCGTGCAGGCGGGCCTGGGGCATGTGGCCGAGGCCGAGGCGCATAAACTCAAGTCGGCCGCACGTTCGGTGGGGGCCCTGGAACTCGGCGAGCTGTGCGACGAACTCGAACAGCTGGGCCATGCCGGCCAGCTCGGCGTGCTGGCCGGCCTGCTGCCCCGTTTCGAGGCCGAGGTGGCCCGTGTACGGCACTACCTCCAGCAGCGGTGAACAAGGAAAAAGCAGGAATGGAGCATCGCATCGCAAGGGAAGACCCATGATGGAACGACCCGACATCCGTGTGCTCGTGCTGGACGACGAGCCGTTCATCCTCAAGCTCATGGCCCGCATGCTGGCCAACATGGGCTTCGCGCAGGTGTCGACCTGCGGGGCGGCGAGCGCGGCCCTGGCGTTGATCGATGCCTCCGAGACGGTGCCCGACCTGATCCTGTGCGACCTGAACATGCCGGAGATGGACGGCATCGAGTTCCTGCGCAAGCTGGTGGAACACCGCTACGAGGGGGGGGTGATCCTGGTCAGCGGCGAGGACGAGCGGGCACTGCACGCCGCCGAGACCCTGGCGCTGGCCCACGGCATCCGGGTGCTGGGCGCGCTGCACAAACCCGTCGCCCCGCAGGACCTGAACCGCCTCGTGGTGCAGTGGTCGGCACCGGACCAGCGCCAGCCGCGGCCGTCCGCCGGTACGGCCTACGGCGCCGAACGCCTGCGCGAGGCGATCTTCGGCGGTGAACTCTGCAACTATTACCAGCCGCAGGTGGCAGTGGCCACCGGCGAGGTGGTCGGTGTCGAAAGCCTGGTGCGCTGGAACCATCCGGCCGACGGCATGGTGTTCCCGGACCAGTTCATCGGGGTGGCGGAGGACAATGACCTGATCGACGAGCTGACCCGTGTGGTGCTGCTGGACGCGCTGGCCCAGGCGCACGAGTGGCAGGTGGCCGGCCTGCCGCTGCGCATGGCGGTCAACCTGTCGATGAAGAACCTGGCTTCGCTGGGTTTCCCCGACTTCGTCGCGGCGCAGGCCGCCGCGGCCGGCGTGGCGCCGCAGGAGGTGGTGCTGGAAGTCACCGAAAGCCGGCTGATGCAGGACCTGCGGGCGCCGCTGGAAATCCTGACGCGCTTGCGGCTGAAACGCTTCGCCCTGTCGATCGATGATTTCGGCACCGGCCACTCCTCGCTCACGCAGCTGCGCAACATGCCTTTCGACGAGCTCAAGATCGACCGCAGCTTCGTGCATGGCGCGGCGACCGACGAGACCGTCAAGGCCATCTTCGACGCCAGCCTGGGCCTGGCGCGCCAGCTCGGCATGCAGACGGTGGCCGAGGGGGTGGAGGACCGGGCCGACTGGGACTACCTGCGCCGCAGCGGATGCCAGCTGGCGCAGGGCTACTTCATCGCCCGGCCGATGCCGGCCGCACAGGTG
>JAZJYT010000074.1:0-45743 GCA_040390235.1 Pseudomonadota bacterium
CGCTGACCCAGGCGGCGGTGGGCCTGCAGATGCGTTCGCTCGAATCCGACCTCAAGCGCCCGCTGTTCACCCGCCGCGGCAAGCTGGTAGCGCTGAACGAACAAGGCCGCGCCCTGGTGCCGGTGGCTACGCAGATCGTGGCCCTGTACGAGCAGGCCCAGCACGGCCCCCAGGTCGGCGCGCCGCTGGCCGGTACGGTGCAGTTTGGCGCCGTAGTGTCGGCCCTCGGCCGGCTTGTACGCGCCACGCTTGAATTGAAGCGCCTGCACCCGGCGGTGGACTTGCACGTTGCCTCCGGCAAATCCAACAAGCTCATCGCCCAGGTGGAAAGCGGCGAACTCGACGCCGCCGTAGTGGTACGCAACCCTGCGCTGAACCGCGCGGCCCTGGCGTGGACGCCACTCTACGCGGAGCCTATGGTGCTGCTCACACCCGCCACTTCGCGCCCGGCCGCGCCGCGCAGCATGGTGGAGAAGTACCCTTTCATCCGTTTTGATCGCGGCGAGCACACCGGCGAGATGGTCGAACGCACGCTGCGCCGCCTGCGCGCCAAGCCGCAGGAGTTCCTGGAGCTGAATTCCATCGAGGCCATCTGTGACCTGGTGCGCGACGGCCTGGGCGTGGCCCTGCTGCCGCATTTGGCCGAGCGCGACTGGGCCGCCGACCCGCAACTGCGTCTGCTGCCCGTACCCCAGGCGGCGGAGCGGCGCGAAATCGCGCTGGTGCAGTTGCGCACAGCGCCGCGTGCCGAGATCATCGGTGCGGTGGGGCGGCAGTTCGTGGCGGGGTTGAAGGTAACGCCCGACGCGTGAACGGAGGGGTCAGGGGCCGGTGTCTCTTTCCCCGCACAGAAGGCCCTGTGCCCGGTCCACATCGCATGCCAGTTCGGTCAGACCTTTGTCGGTGGCCTTTTGCTTCAGCTGAAAGAGGTTGGCATAGCCTGGCCCCTGGTATTGCGAGTAAGCGCTGAAAACGGGCCACCAGTCTTCCTGCGGCAGCCATTCCACCAAACCGGCAAAAGCGTCTTCGCCTCCTTCCGCCAAGGCCTGCCCGAGTTGCAGGTGGTCCGCGAACAGCCACGCAATGCGTTTGCGCTTCTCGATTACCGGCAGGGCGGAGGTGCTCACCTGGCGAACGGCCTCTGCCGTCCAGGGACCGGGTACACCCTCCGCCTTGAAGGCGGCTAGCCTAGTGGTGTCCAGTGCGAGTACCGCCGCCAGGTAGGCCTCATGCTGCGGCTTGCGGAAGATGTCGATGAATTCCTGCACGCCCAGGGGCTTGAAGGCGTCGGCCATCGCGGGTTCGTGGGGCGGCTCCGGATTCACTGCGCTCCTGCTCGGCATGCCGGCGATTCCGCGGCACTGGATGTCGCCGTTTTCGCCGCTGCACTGCTCCAGTAGCGCTTCGTCCAGCCCCGCCGCGGCGCCATGACCGGGGGGCTCTGTGGTGCCCGAAGGTGACAGGTCTACCAGGATCGGCATGCCGGCATTCGAGTTGCACATGCTGCTGGTACCCACCACCATGTAGTAGCGTTGCCTGGTGCGGGTATCCAGTACCGGAATCAGCTGCGGATAGTCGTCCCGGTTAGCCATGGCGCCCGGGCGGCGTTCGATCCGGCCATCCCGGGGGCTCCACAGTTCATAAACGTCGGTCGGGTCGGGGCAGGACGGCCGTGGATTCTCGTCAAAACCGGCGAAAGTCGATACAACGCCGCTGACATAGCGGAACACCCTGTCCGCTCCCCCCACGTGAAGTGCGCATTCGGCTTTGCCAGGAATCTCGACCAATTGCACGGTGGCGACGTATACCTGATAGGGGTCCCGGCCCACGACGGCATGGCGCAGCAACTCGCGGTACCAGGGGGCTGTCAATTCGAAGGTACAGCGCGGTGTTGCATCCACCAGGCGGGGTGGATTCGAACGGGCGGACAGCGCCTGTTCGATGAAGGGCTGCATGGCGGCACGCAGTGCCGGATCAACGGCCTTGATCGCGGTGTTGTCCAGCCCCTTGAATTGCTCCCGTATGCCGAGTGTCGTGAGAAACATCAGTTTCTCCGCGGCTTGCGATGGGGGTTGCTGGCTCAGACAGGAGAGTTGTCCGATCCGAAAATCCCTCAGCAGGATGCCCGGAACCGCTTGCCGCGCGTCGGAGAAATAGGTTTGCATCGCGGGCCATGCGGCCTTGAAATCCGCCGCGGTCCAGTCTGCGGGCAGGCACCCCAGCCCCTGGGCTGCGTCGTGCTCGGCATAGCCGCTGGCAAAAAGTGCCGGCCACAGATCGGGCGGCACGGATTGGGCCAGAGTCGGCTTTTGGTACTGGTGGGGGCCGGGCAGATACTTCCACAGGGTAGTCCAGACCTCGCGGGGCACGGAGTAGGCGAGAGAGGGCTGTTGCGTGTCGTAAGAGGGCTGCACATAGGCGCGCATGGCAACACCGTTGACGGCCGCATCGGCATGGCGCTGCAGGGTGACCGGCGGCACGCTGGTCAAGGCGGTCGCTAGGGCCTGGGCCGAACGGCTGTGCAGTGTCACCAGATTGCCGATGGCCTGGTCATCGTCGACCAGTTTGGCGTACACGCCCGGTGGCATAGCCGCTACCAGCGCTGCCCACTGCGCGACGGCCTTGTCGCTGTTGGCGAGGACTTCCGGCGTGGGCAGGCCTGAGGCCACGGCGTTGGCCTGGACCCAGAGGAATTGGCGTGCCATGTCGTAGTCGCGGTGCGAGGTATAGCTCAGCGCGACCACGGCCTCTGGCCTCAGGTCGGACGGAAGGCTGCTCGCTGCCGGCGCAGGCGCCGACGGTGGCGCCTGCATGTGGAACCTATTCTGCAGCACTGCGGCCACGTCCCGGCGCTGATACTGCACGGCCAGCGTCAGTGCATTGTCGTTACCGTCACGCAGCTTCAGCCGTGGGTCGGCGCCGTGTTGCAGCAGCCACAGGGCCGTGGTGCTTTTGCCTGCCCGGATGGCGTGGTGCAGCAAGGTGCCGAAATGGCGGTAAGCGTTGAAGTCTGCGCCGGCCTTCTGTTGGTGCGCCAGGTAGGTGATCAGCGCCGGCTCCTTGTCGAAATGCGCGTCTTCGGACACCGGGAAGTTCCACTCCCCATTGTCCGGCCCGGCGCCCGGCATGGCGAGCAGCGCCGCGAACGCGTTGTCGGTGGCCCGGCCGGAGAAAGCGTATGCCGTGCTCGTCATGGCCAGCAGAAGCATGGTCAACAGGCGGCGCAGCAGCGTGCGGTGAGTAAGCAGGCGCGCGCGTGGGGAGGCGGGACGGTGCGAGGTAGCGGTCATGGTCGTTTTCATTTTCATTGCGACTAGAGCCATCGTCGTCCGGCCGAATGAAGCCATGATGCGGCATATGAAGTCGCGATGAAGTCTGGCCTGGCATAAAAAAAGGGCCCCTGGAGGCCCTTTGGTTCAATGCTTCGTGCGTAGCGCCTCAGTTCACATCCGCCAGCTGGTGGGTGCTCGGGTGGAACAGGTCTTCCGGTGTCATCTCTTTCGCCAGCAGGCCATCGGCCTGTGAATACCGCAGCATGGCCTCGATCTCGTGGCGGCTGGCGGGCAGGCTGTAGGCCCACATGTTCTTGCCCAGCACGGCCCGGGTCCGGGCCGCGTCGTCGGCGATCCAGGCCAGGCTCACGCGGTTGATGCTCATCTGCGTGAGCACCTTCAGCGCCTGCGCCTTGGCCTGGGCGAAGGCGTTGAACACCTCCACCGGCAGCCAGGGATAGGCCTCGCACAGGCTGCGGCGGATGACCACCGTGTGCATGATCGGGAAGATGCCGGTCTTGCGGAAATAGTCCTTCTCCGCTGCCACGTAGTCGGGGAACAGGCGGCCCACCAGCTCCGGGTGCGTCGCCATGGAAGACGGCACCGGCGGCAGCATCAGCCCGTCGAGCTCGCCCGCCACCAGCAGGGCGTTGAGCGTCTGTCCCGTGGCAATCGGCTGCAGGTCCACGCCCGGGGGCAGGTTGATCTTGGTGCGTTCACCGGCGCTGTTGGGTTTTTCCAGCCCGCCGGTGCGCCAGTGCACCTGGGTGGTGTCCAGGCCGCATTCCTCGCGCAGGATGCCGCGCGCCCACATGCCCGCGGTCTGCTGGTACTGCTCCATGCCGATGCGTTTGCCCGCCAGGTCGGCACCGGTGACGATGCCCCGGTCCTTGCGGATGTAGATGCAGGAGTGGCGGAACGAGCGCGACAGGAATACGGGAATGGCGACGTAGTCCCGATCGCCGCGCGAGGCGGCGACCATATAGCTCGACATCGACAGCTCCGCGATGTCGAAGGCCTTGTCGTTCAGGGTGCGGCGGAAGATGTCGTGGCCCTCGCCCGGCAGCGCGATCACGTCGCAGCCGGGGATGGCTATACGCCCATCCAGCAGCGGCAACGAGCGGTCGGTGACGGTGCAGGCCAGCGTGACGCTGAGCTTGCCCATGTGGGGTCTCTGCGCGTGCCTCAGGCCGCGATGTCGCTGGCCAGGCCCGCGGCGTGGATGCCGGCCAGGGCGGCGGCTTCGTCGGCGTTGCTGGCGTCACCGGACACGCCCACGGCACCGATGACGGCACCGGCGGCGTTCTTCACCAGCACACCGCCGGGGACCGGCACCAGGCGGCCGCCGCTGGCCACCGAGGCGGCGCTGACGAAACCTGCCGGCTTGTCGGCGAAACCGCGCGAGCTGAAGCCGAAACCCAGGGCGCCATAGGCCTTGCCGGTGGCGATCTCGATGCGCAGGATGCCGCTGTTGTCTTCGCGCTTGGCGGCCACCAGGTGGCCACCGGCGTCCAGCACCACGACCGTCATCGGTGCGAGGTTCTTGGTCCGGCTTTCTTGCAGGGCGGTGGTGATGATGGTGTCGGCTTGGGCCAGGGTGATGCTCATGTCGTAGGACTCGCTTGGTTCGTTGCTGCGGATGACAGAAGGGATGGGAACACGGGTTGGTCGGACCCGGCCTGCGCCGCGGGTGAGGGCGGCGCGAACAGCTTGCGGCTGGCGATGAGGCCCTCCAGCGCCACCGAATGCGGCGAGCGGGCCCACAGCGCCGGATTGGGCGCCTCGTAGCTGAGCACGCTGTTATATCCGATCTTCCGGAGGATAGCATTCAATTTAGGCCAGTCGACCAAACCGGTGCCCGGCACCAGCCGGTCCACCGGCCGCCGCACCCCCGCCTGCGGCACCGGCGGCACGTCGCTGTACTGGAACACGAACAACTCCTCGGCCGTCACATCGCGCAGCCCGGCCTCGATACCCGTGCTGCGGAACAGGTGGTACGCATCGAGCAGTAGCCCGCAGTTGGGCCGCTGCGCGCCGTGGACTATCTCCTGCAGCACGGCGGTGTTGTTGATCACCGGATGCTGCGAGTTGAATTCGACTGCAAAACGCAGCCCGTATTCGCCTGCGATGTCGGCCGCCCCGCGCACGTTGTCGGTGGCGTGGGCGATGCTGCCCTGCGTCTGCCCCGGGGCGCACATCACCATGCCGCAGCCGATCTTGCGCGCCACCTTGCAGGTTTCGCGGAACACGTCGAACAGGCGCTCCCGCTCCTCGCCCGTGCTGAAGATCAGCCCGTACTCGGTACCCAGCACCGAAACTTCGACACCCCCATGCTCGATGGTGTCGATCACCTGCGACAGCGACTGGCCCTGCTCGAAACACCGGGTGAAGTCCAGCCGGCGCAGTTCCACCGAGTGGTAGCCGGCCTTGCGGGCGGCACCCAGGGCCACGTCCAGGGGGGTGGTGTCTATGGTCCAGGTGTGGAGGGCGAAGGGGAAACGGCCTTGCATGGTGGTGTTGCCTTGGATAGAGTGCAGATCGATCGGCAGTTGGACTGCCGATCGATTCTGATCTGCGCCGCTTCATACTTAACGCGGACTTACCCTATCCGAGGTTTGTCGAACGATTTAGAATGCTTCGGAGGCGGCCCTCATTTATTTAATAAAATAGAAATGATTTCGAATTAAGGCAGTCTAATGGACTTGCAAACAGCAGCCAAATCAGGCAGGGACTTGGCTGCAAGTTTTACGATCCGACTATTCATCTTGCTATCAATTTTCTGAAGAAACTTAGAGGAGCGCAAGGTGCTTTTGAATGATCCAAATTGATCTCTGTCATATGTGTCCACTGCAGCGTCGTAAAACATGCTGACAGCTTGCTTTACATATTTTAGAAGAGCACTCTGAAACTCCGGTCTTTTCATTTTTTCTAATGTAATTGCGATAGATTCAAGATCTGAAAATTTACCCAGCATCTTGTAGGAGCAATAGATGATCCAATATCCACTTGTAACCCCAAGGAGGCTGGCGTTTGGATCATCCCCCAAGCCGTCGGCAAGTTTTTGACGCTCTTGATCCGAAATGCTACCTACCAGCCAAGCCAAATATACCGCAGGAGCCTTTATGCCCTTCTTAAAGAGTTTCTGATACGGTTCGTCAAAAAGCTCACTTTTGTTGTCAATTGCTTGAATTAGGTATTGTTGCTCGGCCGATGCTAGATATTGCGTTACCTTATCTAGCTCGATTGTCAGAGAATCTCTTTTCCGGCGAGATCCAGACTGCTTTGGCGCATATGTGATCCCAACGCTATTAAAGTCTTTTCGCAGTTGCTCTTGAATATCGTCTGCTGCTCGGACCGTCCATATGCGGACCGCATTTTGAGAATTGTTGTAGCGAACAATTTCATTCTTCAATCCCACCTTGGCTGCAATAACTCTCGCCAAAACCTTCGCGGCGGGCTTGGCATCTGCTCTAACCAAACTCGAAGTCGTTTGGCATCCATTGACGATGCTGAATCTTTTTAATTTTAGGACTGACCCTTTTTTGTCTTCCGAAATGGAGGCGCTGTCAGCTACTATCGTTATCCCATTGTTGAGCGCCCAGAAATTACCAGGACTAGATTGCGCGGTTTTTATTATTTGCTCGTTTATTCCGCCTTTACGGCTCCCGAGAAATAGCCTAATATTTCCCGCAAACAATTTGTCTTGATGTAGTTTATGCAGCCGCTTTAGTTCGGCCGCCGTTACGGAGCCAATCCAAGCGCGCCCATAATCTCCGTTATCTTCAAAATGGCTTCCTGCGAAATGAAGTTCGTCTTCCGGAATTCCCGTTTCTGCATCTACCAAAGCTTGATATTTTGTCGTTATATCTTCTTGTGCATAATGAAAAAACGTCACATTTTTGTGAGTATCATCATTCTGATGAGCTACGAGGGAGCGCTCAATTGCATCGGATTTTAGCCCAAGGGTAATGAGGCCCACAGCATAGGTGTAGTCAGGGTGAGTCGTTTTAAGGGTTTCTAAGGTCTCAGCTAAATCCGGCCTGCCTGCTTTTGATAAATTCTTTGGAGACTTAATAAAAGGCAGGGCAGTTACAACAGCATCCCATTTATTTTTAGGAGTCTTTTTCTCGAAATTTTCAGGGCAATGGGCCTGTAATACTACAATCTCTTCGCTACTACTGTCGACAAATACAATGTCAATGCCCTGATCATTTCCGCCATCTGCCGCAGCTGATTCGAGAGCATCGTCCTCGTCCAAATCAAAGAAATTTATTGCAAACCATGCTGCAAAAGCGCGATTTCTAGTGATCTTCCCTCGAGTGGCGAGTTCATCGACAGATTTCAAAATATTTTCGAGTTCTTTTGCCACTTCGTTAGCCTTTTGTCCAAATTGTTGCTGATACCGAATGGTACAGTGCGTTACATGGATGTTGTCAATAGGATTTTCCGCGTGGCATTGGCAGTTCCGTCCATTCCCACACGACAAACATCCTCCACCGATTTCGAATAAGGCACCGGCACCGGCATCCGCGGCGGCCCAGCCGCATCGGTGCGGCCTTGAGCTTGCCCCAGAAGTTCTCCCCAATTTCCGCCAGCACCTCGCCGCCGAACCCGCCCACCTTGGTGGATTCGTGCGCGACGATCACCCGTCCGATCTTCTCGATGGAGGCGAACACCGTTTCCCGGTCCCAGGGCCACAGGGTGCGCAGGTCGATCACCTCGGCCTGGATGCCGCCTCAGGCCGATAGCCCCTCGATGAAGGCCCGCAGCGCCTGGAGCGTGGCGGCCGGCTGCTCGGTGGCGATCAGGTGGGTGGCGTCGGGGATGTCGACCTGTTGCAAACGCGGGTTGTGGCGGTGCATGTCTGCGGCGACGGTGGGGCTCAGCAGCTCCGACCTGGTGCCGCGCAGCAGCAGCAGCGGCACCTGGGCCGGGAAGGCGTCGAACGGCGCCCAGTCGACCACAGGGGAGGGGATTTCGTGCGCCAGGATTTTGCGGTAGAAAGCGCCGATGAGCGGGTCGCGTTTGACCTGAAACCCACCGGTCGGCAGCTGCCGCAGATACAGACCCAAACGCTCGCGGTAGTGGGCCTCGGGCATGCCGGGGTAGTGGGGGCGGAAAAACTTCAGCGCCGCGTCCATGGTCGGCAGGGTGGCCGGGATGCTGGCCAGGTAGGTGCGCGCTTCCAGCGAACCGGCCGGGTCCACGTCGGGCGAGCTGTCGCCCAGCACCAGGCCGCGGAGTTTGTCGGCGTGTGCACAGCCGTACACCAGGCCGATACGCCCGCCGAAGGAATGGCCGACCAGCACGAAGCGGCCCAGGCCGAGCTGCTGCACGATCAGGTCCAGGTCGCCGGCGAAACCGCCGGGCTGGTAGGCCTGGCCGGTCGGGTCCCAGTCGCTGTCGCCGAAGCCGGGGTGGTCGATGGCGATGACGCGGTACTGTTCCGCCAGCCCGGGCGCCACCTCGCTCCAGTCGTGCCAGAAGCCCGACTGGCCGTGCAGCAGCACCACCGGCGGCGCGGACGGGTCGCCCCAGGTCACGTAGTGGATGCGCCGGCCGCCGGCCTGCATGAAGTTGTCCATGGATGTTCCTGTGTCTTGTGGGGAAGGAGGGGCGCGCTCAGTCGACCTTCACGCCGACGTCGCGGATGACTTTTTCCCAGCGGGGGGTGTCGGTCGCCAGGAAGCTGGCGAACTGCGCCGGGGTGTTGGGCGTGTACTGGATGTTGGCCACGCGGAGCTGCTCCTGCATCTCGGGCGCGGCCATGGCCTTGTTGACCTCGCGGTTCAGGCGCTCGGTGATGGCCGGCGGCAGGTTCAGCGGGCCGAACAGGCCGACCCACAGGGCCAGTTCGAAGTTCGGCAGGCCGGCCTCGGCGGCCGTGGGCACCTCGGGCATGTCGGCCGAGCGGCGCGCCGCGGTCAGGGCCAGCATACGCACCTGGTCGGACTTGATGGGGGTGACGTTGAAGGTGGTGTCCACCTGGCCGGCCATCACGTCGGTGACCACCTGGGCCGAGCCCTTGTAGGGCACGTGCAGGATGTCCACCCCGGCACGCTCCTTGAACATCTCCATGGCCAGGTGCGCCAGCGTGCCGTTGCCGGGCGAGGCGTAGCTGAAGTGGCCGGGCTGCTTCTTGGCCAGCGTGATGAAGTCGTGCAGGCTGCTCGCCGGTACCTTGCGGTTGACGATCAGGTAGAAGGGCATCAGCCCCACGTTGACGATGGGCAGCACATCTTTCATCGGGTCGTAGCTCTGGGTCTTGAGCAGGTAGGGCGCGATGTGGCTGCTGGTGGCGCCCATCAGCAGGGTGTAGCCGTCGGGCGGCGCCTTGGCCACCACCATCGAGCCGATGGCGCCCGAGGCGCCGGGTCGGTTCTCGATGATGAAGGGCTGGCCCAGGGCTTCGCCGAGTTTGGCGGCCACCAGCCGCGCCACGCTGTCGGTCGGCCCGCCGGGCGGGAAGGGCGAGATGATGCGCACCGGCTTGCTGGGGTAGGGCGCGGCCTGGGCCTGGGCCCGCACGGGCGCTGGCGAGAAAGCCATGGCGCCGGCCAGCGCCAGTACACACAGGCCCAGGGTCCGGCGCCGGGTGGACAGGGGCGGAGTGGACATGGCGGCAGTGGCCCCAGTGGTGGTGCTGTGGAGGAGGGGCGTCATGGTGGTGGCTCCTGTCGGTGCGGGGCGGAAGAGGGGGCACGTTTGCCGGCCGGCGCGGCGGCGGCCAGGGCTTTTTCGATGCCGGCCCGCTCCCGTTTGAGCAGGGCCACCAGCTGCGGCAGGCGGTCGGTGGACACGCGCTGGCGGATGGCGGCAAAACCCACGGCGGCCAGCGGCGCGCCGCTGGCGTCGTGCAGGGCGATGCCCACGGCGCGCACGCCCCGGGCCACCTTCTCGTCGGACAGCGAGTAGCCATTGCGGCGCGCCTGCCGGTGGCTTTTGCGGATCTGCTCGGCCGAGGTCAGCGGGTAGGCGCCGTAGCGCGGCGCCAGCACCTCCACGATGCGGTCGGCCTCGTCCACCGGCAACTCGCCCAGGATGGCGATGCCGCCGGCCCCCACGCCCAGCGGGCGGCGGGTGCCCACGTCGGCGGTGATTGCGCGGATGGGGTAGTCGCCGGTGGCGCGGCTCACGCACAGGGTGAAGAGGCCGTCGCGCGCCATCAAAAATACCGTGTCGCCCGACGCTTCCGCCAGGCACTGCACGGCCGGCGCGCAGATGCGCCGCAGGTCGGGCCCCGAGGACGGCACCGAGCGCGCCAGCATCTGCAGGCCCTGGCCCAGGTGGTAGCGCCGGTCGCCCGCGTCGTTCTGCACCAGGCCGTGCGACAGCAGCGACTGCAGCAGCCGGTGCAGGGTGGGTTTACTCAAACCCAGCGCCTGCTGCAGGTCGACAAAACGCTGGCCGTCCGGCCCGGCCTCGCGCAAGGCATGCAGTGCCGCCATGGCACGGTCGAGGGTCTGCAGGCCCATGGTGTGCTGCCGTTCGGTGGGGGGTTTAGAGGTTGCGCCGGTCGAGCAGGCGCTTGACCTTGGAACTCTGCGAGGTCAGGGTGAATCTGTCCAGCTCGCCTTTGCCCACGGGCGTGACCTGCACCTTCACCCCCAGCACTTCCTTCATGCGGCGTTCCATGTCGGCGCGCAGCTGGTCGCGGTCGGCAGCGGGGTCGGTCACTTCCACCCACACGTCCATCTGGTCGGTGCCGGCCGCGCCCACCCGGTCGACGAAGCAGAAATACTCGCCGTTGGTGCGCCGGTCTTCCACCACCGCGGCGCCCACCGCCTCGGGGAACACGTTCACCCCGCGCAGCTTCACCATGTTGTCGTTACGGCCGTAGATGCGTTTCAGGCGCCGGCTGGTGTTGCCGCAGGGGCAGGCGCCGGTGTGCCAGGCCGAGATGTCGTTGACGTTGAAGCGGATCTGCGGCGCGCCGTACTTGTACAGGGTGGTGATGTAGAGCGTGCCCTTCTCGCCGTCGGGCAGGGGCGTGCCGGTCTCGGGGTCGGCCACCTCCAGCAAAAAGGCGTCTTCCATGGCGTGCATGCCGGTCTGGTGCTGGCACTCGGCGGCCAGCATGCCGCTTTCGTGGGTGCCGTACATGTCGAAGGCCTTGGCGCCCCACAGTTCTTCCAATTGCGCGCGGTCTTCCATGCCCAGGTGGGTGCCGATCAGGCGGATGCCGAGCGAGCGCGGATCGATGCCTAGCTCGTCGCGCGCCACCAGCGCCATGTGGCGCAGGTAGGCCGGGAAACCCAGCAGCACGGTGATGCCCCAGGCCTTGATGATTTCCAGCTGCCGGCGTGTGGGTGTGTTGGCGCCGCTTCCGGTGGTGACCGGCACCGCGCCGCTGTAGCGCCACAGGGCTTCGCGCGGCGCGGCGCCGCCGTTGCCCAGGCCCAGCGACAGGGTGACCAGCACCATCTCGCCCGGCTTCACGCCGTGCATGGCGAAGCGGCGGCCGCCCAGGATGGCCATGGTCTCGCGGTCCTGCGGCGCATACAGCATGGGCCGCGGCAGGCCGGTGGTGCCGCCGCTGGTCTGCAGCACCAGGGGCATACGTTTGCCGTCTTCCGGGCTGATGCCCATGAAGTCGCCGAAAGGCGGGTTGCGTTCGATGCTCTTGCGGATGTCGTTGACGTCGTAGACCGGGATCTTGGTGAGGTCGTCCAGGCCGCGGATGTCGCCCGGCTCCAGCCCGCGTTCGCCCCAATGGCGTTGGAAGAAAGGAATCTCCCAGCCGCGCTGCACGGTGGCGAGAAAGCGTTTTTCCTGCAAGGCACGCAATTCGTCGCGCGGCAGGCGGGCGGTGGTGTCGAAGTAGGTCGGTGGCGGCGGGTAGTCGCGCCACAGCTGCTCGAAGTCGAGCGAGCGGAAGTACCAGGGCACGAAGTCCGGCGAGGCGGGGCTGTTGGTCGTCGGGGAGGAGGAGGGGAAGGTACTCATAGCAGGCTGGCGCGGCGGCCGCCGTCCACGTGGTGCACGGCACCGGTGGTGTAGGCGGCCCAGGGGGAGGACAGGTAGGCCACCAGCCCGGCGATCTCGCCGGGCTGGCCGACGCGGCCCATGGGGATCTGGCTTTTCATCTGGGCCATCTGTTCGTCGTTCACCTGGCCGGGTGTGCCGGCACCGAACACGGTGCCGAGCCGGCCGGTGTCGATGCGCCCGGGGCAGATGGTGTTGACGGTGATGCCCGCGGTGGCGGTCTCCAGCGACAGGGTCTTGGCATAACCGATGACACCGGCCCAGGTCGCCACCGACAGGCCGAAACGCGCGATCGGCTGCAGCGCCGACAGCGCGGTGATGTTGACGATGCGGCCCCAGCCGCGTTCGCGCATGCCGGGCAGGGCGGCACGCGACAGGCGCACCACACTCATCAGGTTCTGCTCCACCGCCCGGTGCCAGGCCAGGTCGTCGAAAGTCTCCAGCTCGCCCAGGGGCGGCGCACCGTCGTTGTTCACCAGCACGTCGATGCGGCCGAAGCGTTCCAGCACGGCGGCACCGATACGCTCGCAGTCCTCGGCCTTGCGGATGTCGGCGGCAATGGCGAAGGTGGTGGCGCCGGTTTCCTGCGCGATACGCGCGCAGGCATCGTTCAGCGGCTCGGTCTTGCGCGCCACCAGGGCCACGCTGGCGCCCTCGGCCGCCAGCAGGCGGGCGATGGCGTAGCCGATGCCCTGGCTGGCGCCGCCGACCAGGGCGATACGCCCGGTGAGCTGCAGGTCCATCAGGCGGCTCCCCGGTCCGTGCCCGACACGCCGAGCAGCCGCTCGGCATTGCCGTGGAACACCGCGGCCAGCACCTCGTCGTCGTAGCCCAGCGCGCGCCAGTCGGCCACCAGGCGTTCGTAGCGGAACAGCGGGTAGTCAGCGCCGAACATCACCCGCTTGCGCAGGCGCGAGCGGATTTCCTTCTTGAAGGGGTCGGTCAGGTACTTGGGCGACCAGCCGTGCAGCTCGCTCCACACGTTGGGCTTGTGGATCAGGATGGAAATCATCTCGTCCTGCCAGGGCCAGGCCGGCCGGCCGCTGACGATCTGCAGGTCCGGCCAGTCGATGGCCAGCTGGTCGATGTAGCGCGGGTGGCACAGGTCGAGCAGGATGCCGCCGCCGCCGCGCAGGCCGGCACCCGCGCCGGTGTGGCCCACCAGCACCAGCACCGGCCTTTTGTGTGCCAGCGCCACCTCGTAGAAGGGGTTGTAGACCGGGTCGCAGGCCGGAAAACCGGTGCCCGAGGCCGACACGCACAGGCTGACGAAGCCTTTGCTGGCCTGTATGCAGCGCTCCAGTTCGGCCGCGCCCTTGTCGCCCAGGCGCGGGTCGATCTGCAGCCAGTTGCCGAAGATGCAGTCGGGGTAGGCCGCCTGCGTCTGCAGGGCGTAGTCGTGCAGCGGCACCACCTGCTCCAGCGGCAGGCTCTTGGTGAAGCCGAAGTCGAGGATGGTGCGCACCTCGTTGGCCCGCAGGTAGGCCGCCATCTGGTCTTCCGTGTCGTACTTCGTGGTGGAGTTCCAGGTGTTTTTCTGCTGGGCCAGGGCGTCGGCCGTGCGCAACACGTAGCCGCGCTCGGTGCCCCAGTGGGAGTGCAGGTCGAAGAGTCGCATGGGAGGTCCGTTCATTCCGCCTGGATGCCGGTGGCCTTGATGAGCGTGCCCCAGCGCTCGACTTCCCCGTTGACGAATTTGTCGGCCGCGGCCAGGTTGCCGCCGACGAAGGTCACGCCCTCGGCGGCCATCTGCTTGACCAAAGCGGGGTCGCTGATCGCCTGGTTGATGGCGGTGTTGAGTTTTTCCAGCACCTCGCGCGGCGTCTTCCGGGGTGCGAAGACCATGTACCAGGCGCTCATCTCGAAGCCCGGTATGCCGGCCTCGATCATGGTGGGGAACTCGGGCGCCAGCGGCGAGCGCACCGGCCCGGTGGTGGCCAGGGCCTTGAGCCTGCCGGCCTTGACCTGCGGCAGCGAGGTGGTGATGGTGTCGAACATGAACTGCACGTGCCCACCCAGCACGTCGGCCAGCGCCGGTGCGTTGCCCTTGTACGGGATGTGCACCACGCTGGTCCCGGTCATGTGCTTGAACATCTCGGCCGAGAGGTGGGCGCCGGCACCGGCGCCGCCCGAGGCGTAGGAGTACTTGCCCGGGTTGGCCTTGAGCAGCGCCACCAGCTCGGCCACGCTGTTGGGCGGGAACGCGGGCGGGGTGACCAGGATCAGCGGTATGTAGCCCACGTAGGCCACCGGCGCCAGGTCGCGCTCCAGGTCGTAGGGCAGGCTCTTGACCAGGAATTTGTTGGTGGCCAGCACCGAATAGCCCATCAGCAGGGTGTTGCCGTCGGGCGGCGACTTGGCCACGTAGTCGGTGCCCAGCACCGCGCTGGCGCCGGGTTTGTTCTCCACCAGCACCGGCACGTTGAAGGCGGCCTGCAGTTTCTGGCCGATGGCACGCGACAGGATGTCGACCCCGCCGCCGGCCGGCACCGGCGCCACGATGCGGATGGGTTTGGTCGGCCAGGCAGGCGCTGCCTGGCCATAGGCATGGCTACACGCAAGGCCGCAGCAGGCCAGCAACAGGGGCGCGGCGAGGCGCCCCACCCGGGACCGGAGGGTATGGTTCATGGCGTATGTCTCTGTTGTGCCGCCACGGTAGCCCAGGGGATTTCAGGGTGTCAAATAGCGAGGCTCCGGGTTCCGGAATACGGAACTTTCCGCTTGGGCGTGCTGGCGCGGCGCAGCGAATGGGGCGGCTGCGGTTGCCGGCTCAGCCGGCTTCCTGCATGTGGCGCCCGCGCCCGGCCTCCTTGGCCCGGTACAGCATGGCATCGCCCCGGGCCAGGAAGTCGGCCAGGTTCTTCGGCCCGGCGCCCTCCAGGCCGAAGGCCACGCCCACACTCACGCCTACCGAGAGCTGCAGGTCTTCCACCTCGAACGGCCGGTCGGTGGCCTCCACGACTTTTTCGGCCACCTTGCTGGCGTGCGTGATCTGGTGCACACCGCACAGCACGATGGCGAATTCGTCGCCGCCGAGGCGGCCCACATGGTCGGCCGGCCGCACCAGCCCGAGCAGGCGCTGGGCGAAGATCTGCAGCACCCGGTCGCCCACGGCATGGCCGTAGTGGTCGTTGACCGGCTTGAAGCGGTCGAGGTCGATGTAGAGCAGGGCCACCCCCTTGGCATTGCCGCCGTCGGCCGTCTGCCGCAGCGCGTGTTCGATGCCGGCGCGGTTCAGCAGCCCGGTCAGGGCGTCGCGCTGGCTCAGTTGCAGCAGCCGTACCTCTTCCTGCCGGTGGCGGGTGATGTCCTGGGACATGCTGACGAAGCCGTCCACCGTGCCGTCCTCCAGCCACAGCGGCGCATAGCTGATGGACAGGTGGCTGCCGGTGTGCCTGCCGGGGTAGTCCTTCTCGAAGCTCAGCGACTCGCCGCGCAGCACCCGCTCGACACGTTCGCGGCTGCGTTCGTACTGCAGCGGGCCCAGGGCCTCGCGCATGGTCCGCCCGACGATGCTGTCGCGGGCGGCGCCGGTCCAGCGTTCGTAGGCGCGGTTGACAAAGCGGTAGCGCTGGTCGTTGCCGATGACGGCGACGATCGCCGGGATGGCCTCGATGACCGAACGCAGGGCGGCCGTCTGGCGCTGCAGCTGCTCGCGCGCCTGGGCCTGTGCCGAGATGTCGCGCATCACCGACGAATACCGCACGATGCGGCCCAGCGCGTCGCGGTGGGCCAGCACCATGTGGCTCACCGGCACGGTGCGCGGCCCCTCCACCACCACGGTGGTGTCGCCCACCCACACCCCGCGCCGGGCGACGGCGGTGTTGATGGTGTCGCTGAACAGGGCGCGGGTCTCGGGTGTGATGAATTCGGCGAAGTTGCGGTGCGCGACCGGCTCCTCTGCCCCCAGGCCGGTGGCCCAGCGCACCGCCGGGTTCATGTAGATGATGCGGCCCTGGCCGTCGGCCTGGACCACGTAGTCGGTGGTGTTGTCGAAGATCGCGGTGAGTTCGCGCAGCGCGCGGGAGGCGGCGGCGCGTTCGGTGATGTCGACGCCGGTGGCGTAGAAGCCGCGCACCGTGCCGTCTGCGGCCACGTCGGGCACCATCTGCACCTCGATGCGGCGGGGGCCGTCGGCGCCGCTTTCGTCGTACTCGAAACGCTGTGGCTGGCCCGCCAGCGCGGCGGCGGCGTGCCCGTCGATGATGCGGTCGGCGCGGCCCAGCATCTCGGCGCGGGTGCGGCCGATGATCTCCTCGCGGCTGTGGCCGAAGCGCTGGCAGTGCGCCACGTTGACGAAGCGGTAGCGCTGGTCGCGGTCGATATAGGAGATGCGCACCGGCAGGCTGTCGGTGATCTGGTGGACAAAACGCTCGCCGTCGGCTAGGCGCTGCTGCAGCAGACGGCGCTCGGTGATGTCCTCCTGCGGCCCGGCGCTGCCCGCAACGGGACGCGCCGCCAGCGCTTCGGCGGCGACGCGGGCCAGCGAGCGCAGCAGGCCGGCCTGCTGCGTGTCGAGCCGGCGCGGCCGGCGGTCCATGACACACAGCGTACCCACCCGGGCACCGCAGGACAGCACCAGGGGAACACCGGCATGGAAGCGTACGCCCGCTTCGCTGGTGACCAGCGGATTACCGGCAAAACGTGGATCGCCGGCCGTGTCCGGCACCTCGAACAGGCCGTCGCCGGCGATGGTGTGGCTGCAAAAGGAGGTGTCGCGCGGCATTTCCACCACACTTGCGCAGCCGATGGCCGCCTTGAACCAGGTGCGCCGGTCGTCCACCAGCCCCAGCGCGGCCGCCGGGGTGCCGCAGACCTCGGCGGCCATGCGGGCGATGGCGTCGAACACCGGCTCGGCCCCGGTGTCGAGGACCGCGAGTGCGTACAGGCGGGCCAGGCGGTGCGGTTCGTCCGCGGCAGAAATCTCAGGAGGCAAGCGGCTTACTCCCTGTGCGTCGTCGTTCGCTCCATTGTGTGCCCGCCGCCCCCCGCCGCGTACGCCATCAGGCCCACTCCCATCTCATCGTTTTCCATTACCATCCCAAAAGGCCCGGCTCTCTCCGGCGGCCAGGGCGGTTCACGCGTAAGATATTTGCGGTGGCGAGGCGTGGGTCCCGGCGCACAATACGTACAAACGGTGGGGAACCAAACATGACAGTAGCGGTGGCCGAGGCCTCCGGCGGCACCGAGCAGGAACGGGTCTTTACCCTGCACTCGACGCTGCTTCTCGATACGGAGGCGAGCGAGGGGTTCGACCGTGTCACGCGGATCGCGGCGGCCATGTTCGGCGCGGCGGCGGCTTTGGTGACGCTGGTCGATACGGAGCGGGAGTGGTTCAAGTCGCGCCTGGGCATCGCACAGCGCCAGGTGCCGCGGGACGGCTCGTTCGGGCATGCCGCCCTCCAGCACCGCGGCGTGACCGTGGTGGAGGACGCGCTGGCCGACCCCCGCTTCAGCGGCAACCCGCTGGTGCTGCAGGAGGGCATCCGCTTCTACGCCGGCGCGCCGCTGCGCATGGAGTCCGGCATGGTGCTGGGCACCCTGTGCATCATGGACCGCGAGCCGCACCCCTTCAGCGAAGAGCAGTCGCGCCAGCTGGCCGACCTGGCGGCGCTGGTGGTGGCGCAGGTGGAGCTGTTCCGCGGTGCCGTGCGTGTCGATGGCGTGACGCACCTGCCCAACGGCGGGCAGCTGACCGAGGACCTGCGCAGCCTGTGCGCCCTGCACCCCGGCCAGCAGCGCATGCTGGTGCTGCTCGAGATCATGAACCACAGCTCGCTGCAGGACGCCTACCGCGCGGTGGGCCACCTGCCCATCGAGGGGCTGATGCGCGATGCGGCCCGCAAGCTGCGCAACCTGGTCGACCGCGAGCTGCTGGTGTACTACGTGGGCATCGCCCGCTTCGCCTTCATCCTCGAAGGCGCGCGCCTCGAAGAACAATCGGATTTTGTCGACGCCCTGGTGGCGACCATGCGCGAGCCGCTGGCCAGCGGCCACCTGGTGGTGGAGCTGCAGATGCGCGCCGGCATGGTGGCCTTCACCCTGGATGGCGAAACCGCCATGGACGCGCCGCGCAAGGCCACGGCCGCGCTCTACCAGGCCCGGCCCGGCAGCAACGCGCTGCTGACTTACGAAGAACGCGCCGACGCCTGGTACCGCCGTTCGTACGCGCTGCTGCGCGACCTGCCGCGCGCCATGGCCGAAGGCGAGCTGCAGCTGCACTACCAGCCCAAGTTCAACGTGTCGAAGTTCGGCTTCAAGAGCGCCGAGGCGCTGCTGCGCTGGACCCACCACGAATACGGCAACGTGCCGCCGGGCCAGTTCATTCCCCTGGTGGAAAACACGGCCCTCATCCACGACGTGACCGAGTGGGTGCTGCACACCGCCATGGCGCAGCATGCCGAATGGCGCAAGCAGGGCCACGACATCGCCATCGCGGTGAACGTGTCGGCGCGCAACCTGGACCACCCCAATTTCCTGCGGGTGCTGCGCAACGCCTATGCGGTGCACGGCGTGGAGCCGAACCGGCTGCAGGTCGAATGCACCGAGAACGTGGCGCTGACCGGCGAATCCACCCTGGAGACGCTGCAGACCATCCGCGACATGGGCATCAAGGTGTCGCTGGACGACTTCGGCATCGGCTACTGCAACCTGTCGGCGCTGAGCAGCCTGCCGGCCGAAATGCTCAAGCTCGACATGTCGCTGGTGAAGAACATCGCCGTCGACCCGCGCGCCTTCGCGGTGGTGAAGTCCATCATCGGCCTGGGCCACAACCTCGACTACGAGATGCTGGCCGAAGGCGTGGAGACGGTCGACGTGTTCGACCTGCTGGTGGGTATCGGCTGCGACGAAATCCAGGGCTGGTTCCTCTCCAAGGCCATTCCCGCGGACCAGTTCATCCCCTTCATCGAGAACTGGAAAAGGCCCGGCGGGGCCTGATCTGCGGGGCCTAAAAGGCGGGTGGGCCCGAGTCGTGGACAATCGGGCGCCGGCTCCGTACGGGGTGCGGCTATTTTTTTGGAACCAAAACACCATGGCAACTGCAAAAACCGCCGCTAAAAAGGCGGTCGTCTCTTCCACCAAGTCCGCCGCCAAGGCACCCGTGAAGGCCGCCGCGAAGGCTCCTGCGAAGGCACCGGCCAAGGCCGTGAAGCCGGTCGTGAAGGCCGCTCCGAAGGCTGTCGCCAAGGCTCCGGCCAAGGCTGTGAAGGCTCCCGCCGCCAAGGCTGTGCCGGCAAAGCTCAAGCCCATCGCCGCCGCGATGAACAAGACCGAGCTGGTTGCCCACCTGGCGACCCAGGCTGCCGTCGAGCCCAAGGCCGTCAAGGCCGTGCTGGCCGCGCTGGAAGGCGCCATCACCGCGTCGCTGCACAAGAAGGGCGCACGCAGCTTCGTGCTGCCCGGCATCGTGAAGCTGGTGGCCGAGGACATCGCCGCCAAGAAGCGCCGCTTCGGCAAGAACCCCTTCACCGGCGCCGACCAGTGGTTCGCGGCCAAGCCCGCATCGGTGCGCCTGAAGGCGCGTCCGCTGAAGAAGGCCAAGGACGCCGCGCTGTAAGGCGACGATGTTCCGGCGCTCGCGGGCGCCGACAAAGGTAAAGGGCGGGTGCAGCGATGCACCCGCCCTTTTTTTGCGCCCACCGCGCCCGCCCCGCCGCGTCTACTGCGCCTCTGCGGCGAGGTTCAGGCCATGACGATGCCCGCAGCCGCCAGGGCCGCGATGTCGGCGCCGGACTTGCCCAGCAGCCCGTGCAGCAGCTCGCCGCTGTGCTGGCCCAGCAGCGGCGGCGCCGCGTCGTAGCGGATGGGCGTGCCGGAGAAGTGGATCGGGTTGGCCACGGCCGGCACCGCGCCGTAGCGGCCGTGCGGCAGCTCCATACGCATGCCGCGCGCCTGCACCTGCGGGTCGGCGAAGACGCGGTCCAGCGTGTTGATGGGACCGCAGGGCACGTTGGCGCGGCCCATGCAGTCGGTCCATGCGTCCACCGTGCGGCGGCGGGTGAGGGCGGCCAGCAGTTCACCCAACGCCTCGCGGTGGGCCACCCGGTCGCGGTTGGTGAGGAAGCGTGGATCCCGCGCCAGGTCCGGCTGGCCGGCGGTGGCGCAGAAGCTGGCGAACTGCGTGTCGTTGCCGATGGCGACGATGATGTGGCCGTCGGCCGCCGGCAGCGCCTGGTAGGGCACGATGGACGGGTGGTCGTTGCCCAGCCGCCCCGGCGCCTCGCCGGTGACGAGGTAGGCCGAGGCCTGGTTGGCCAGCGCGGCGATCTGCACGTCGAGCAGGGCCAGGTCCACGTGCTGGCCCACGCCGGTGGTTTCGCGGCTGCGCAGGGCCGCGAGTACCGCGGTGCTGGCGTACAGGCCGGTCATGATGTCGGTCAGCGCCACGCCCACCTTCTGCGGGCCGCCGCCGGGCCGGTCGTCGCGCTCGCCGGTGATGCTCATCAGCCCGCCCATGGCCTGGATCAGGAAGTCGTAGCCCGGGCGCGCCGCATAGGGCCCGGTCTGGCCGAAGCCGGTGATGGAGCAGTACACCAGGCGCGGGTTGGCCTGCGCCAGCGAGGCGTAGTCCAGCCCGTACCTGGCCAGGCCGCCGGCCTTGAAATTCTCGATCACCACGTCGCAGTGCGTGGCCAGCTCGCGCACCAGGTCGGCGCCCGCGGGCTGGGTGAAGTCGATGGCGATGGACTTCTTGCCACGGTTGCAGCACAGGAAGTAGGACGCGTCGCCGCGCTCGCCGGTGGCCGGGTCGGTGACGAAGGGCGGGCCCCACACGCGGGTGTCGTCGCCCGCGCCGGGACGCTCGACCTTGATCACCTCGGCGCCCAGGTCGGCCAGCGTCTGTGCGGCCCAGGGGCCGGCCAGGATGCGGCTCAGGTCCAGCACGCGGATGCCGTGCAGCGGTGCGTCAGCCATGGCTGCTTTCCGTCACGGTCGGCCGGCCAGCATACGCACCGTCCGGTAGCGCCGGGGTGTCCGCACTCATGCCGGGTCCAGGTGCCGGTGGAAAAAGTCGACCGACAGGCCCAGGGCGCGGTCGGCCTCGGGCTGGCTCCAGGTGCGGCCGCCATGGCGCGCGAAGGCGTGGTCGGCACCCGGGTACTTCTCGATGGTGACCAGCGGGTTGGGCGACAGGCGCCGCTCCAGCAGCTCGTTCACCTCGGCCTGCACCCAGCGGTCCTTCATGGCCATGTGCAGCAAAAAGGGCTTGCGCAGGTTCGGCGCCTCCTTGATGCGGTGCTCGATGTAGGTGCCGTAGTAGGCCACCGCGCAGTCGATGCCGGTGCGGCAGCACATCAGGAAACACAGCTTGCCGCCCAGGCAGTAGCCCACCGCGCCGACCTTGCCGTTGCAGTCGGGGTGCGTGCGCAGGAAGGCCATGGTGTCCTCCATGTCGCGCACGCCCAGGTCGTAGTCGAAGTCGTAGTACAGGTCGAAGGCCTTGGCCACGTGCCCGGGCACGCGGTCGGACAGCTCCACGCCCGGCTCCTGGCGCCAGAACAGGTCGGGCACCAGGCAGACAAAACCCGCCTCGGCGAACTCGTGCGCATGCTGGCGCATGGTGTCGTTCACGCCCCAGATTTCCATGATGGCGATGACGGCGCCCTTGGGGCGCCCGTCCGGCACGGCCAGGTAGGCGCCCATGGTGCCGTCGCGCAGCGGTACGGTGATGTTGCTGGTCTTCATGGGGTGCAGGGCGTTGGGAAAAGGAGGAGGTCAGGCCAGGCGCAGCAGGCGCCGGGCGTTGCCCGAGAAGATGGCCTGCTTGTCGCCGTAGGGGATGTCGAGCGCGCTCACGGCGTCGATGGTGCTGCGGATCAGCATGCGGCCCTGCTCCGAGTCGAAGGGCGCGTCGGTGGCGAACAGCGAGTGTTCGGTGCCGAAGAAGTCGTGGCCGCAGCGGGTGGCCGAGACGTTGCCGTTGAGCGCCGTGTCGGCATACAGCATGTGGTAGTAGTCGGCGGGAGGCTTCAGCAGGCCGGCCTTCACCGCCTGCGGATTGCGGTCGGGCGCGCCGAAGAAGATCTGCTCGAAACCCAGGTCGATCTTGCCGGCGTAGAAGGGAATCATGCCGCCCATGTGGTGGGTGATGATCTTCAGCGTGGGCAGCTCGTCGAAGATGCGCGAGAAGATCAGCCGGGTGACGCATGCGGTGGTCTCGTAGGGCCAGCCGAAAGTGAACCAGAGCTCGTTTTCCGACGTGGTCTCGCTGGTGTAGTCGGCGTGCTGCGGCCCGCGGATGGGGTGGATCCACACCGGCAGGTCGAGCTGCGCCATCTTCTGGAAGATCGGCCGGAAGTCGGGGTGCGACATCGGCTTGCCCAGCATGTTGGTGTAGATCTGGATACCCCGCGCGCCCAGCTGGTGCACCGTGCGGTCGATCTCGTCGAGGCAGGCGTCCACGTTGTTCAGCGGCAGGGCGGCGATGAAGGCGGGAAAGCGGTCGCGGTGCTTTGCGCAGATCTCGGCCAGGCCGTCGTTGGCGATGCGCGCCAGTTCGGGGGTGGCGTCGGGGCCGGCCAGCATCTCGATCGGCGGGTTCGACAGCGACAGGATCTGCTGCAGCCCGTCGAACGGGTCCATCAGCTTCAGCCGCTCGTCCACGTCCAGCAGCGAACGCAGGTGGGGGAAGGCCTTGAGCGCCGGCAGGTTGGGCAGCAGGGCGCCGACACGCTCCCAGATGGCGCGCGGCATGAAATGGTTGTAGATGTCCAGCAAGGTGTTTGTCTCCGTCGTTCCCGCCAGGGTGCCCCGCGGGAGCCGCCACTCTACGGCAGGGCGATGAATAGGCAAAATGCTTCTTTTCTATAACTTCGATGCTGCTCCTCTATGGATGGCTTGCGGCATGGATAAGCTCTCCCATGGATAACCTGCCCATCGGCATGAAGCTGCGCCAACTCGAATATTTCCTGGCGCTGGCCGAGGACCCGCATTTCACCCGCGCAGCCGAATCGCTCTTCGTCACCCAGCCCACCCTCTCGCACCAGCTGGCGCAGCTGGAGGAGAGGGTTGGCACCCCCCTGCTGCACCGCGTGGGCAAGAAGGTGCAGCTGACCGAGGCCGGCGAGATCTTCCGTGCCTATGCCTCGCGCGCCATCCACGAACTCAAGGCCGGGCAGGACGCGCTGCGCGAGCTGGAGGGCCTGGAGCGTGGCGACCTGCGCATCGGCATCATCCAGTCCTTCTGCTTCACCCTGCTGCCCTCCATCCTGGAGCAGTTCTTCGCCAACTACCCGTCCATCAAGGTGCGCATCGAGTCGCTCACCGCCACTGCCATCGAGGAGGGGCTGGCCGCGGCCACGCTGGACCTGGGCATCGCTTTCACCCCGGTGACGCTGGAAGACATCGACGCCGAGCCCATCCTCGACGAACGCCTGCTGCTGGTCGGGGCGCGCAGCCACCCCTTGCTCAAGCGCCGTTCCTGCGCCATGGCCAGCCTGCACGGCCAGCGCATCGCCCTGCTGAACCAGACCTTTTCCACGCGCCGGCTGATCGACCAGAACCTGGCCGCCGCCGGCGCCGTGCCCGAGGTGGTGTGCGAGACCAATGCCATCGAGGCGCTGCGGGCGGTGGTGCTGTCGGGCAAGGTGCTGACCATCCTGCCCGAACGCGCCTTTACCGCCGACGCGTCGCTGGTGGGCGTGGCGCTGCGCGACCCGTCGCCGGTGCGCACCTCGGCCCTGCTGTGGAACCGGCATATGTTCCGCTCGGCGGCGGCACGCACCTTCGCCGGCATGGTGCGCGAGCGTTTCTCCACCACCAGCGCCTGATATAGAGGTCTTCGATCCGAATCATAGAAAACTGACATTTCACCTATGCTCGCTGCGCGCGTAGAGTCCGCCACGCTGCAGCGAGGCATTCCGCCGCGGCTGTACTGCGTACCCAGCGGGGGAGACAAACGCACATGAGCGAACAACCAAAAATGACGGTCCGCGAAGGCATGCGGGTCGCTTTCGATCTGCCGATTGCCATGGACGACGGCGTGGTGATGCGGGCCGACCTGTTCCTGCCGCTGGCCGAGGGCCGCTACCCAGTGGTGCTGACCTATGGGCCCTACGGCAAGGGCCTGGCCTTCCAGGACGGCAATGCCTCGGCCTGGGACCACCTGGTGGCCCACCACCCCGAGGTGCTGGAAGGCTCGACCAACATCCACCAGTCGTGGGAGCTGGTGGACCCGGAAAAGTGGGCCACCGAGGGTTACGCCGTGCTGCGCGTGGATTCGCGCGGCACCGGCCGTTCGCCCGGCGTGGTGGACCCGTACTCGCCGCGCGAGACGCAGGACCTCTACGAATGCATCGAGTGGGCCGGCGTGCAGCCCTGGTCCAGCGGCAAGGTGGGCCTGAACGGCATCTCCTACTACGCCATGAACGCCTGGCAGGTGGCGGCGCTGCACCCACCGCACCTTTCGGCAATAGTCTGCTGGGAGGGCTCCAGCGACTACTACCGGGAGGCCACGCACCACGGCGGCATCGCCTCGCAGTTCCTCACCAACTGGTTCCCGCGGGCGGTGCACCGCTCGCAGCATGGTTGCGGCGAGCGCGGCTTTCGCAGCCGGGTCACCGGCGAGCTGGTGTGCGGGCCCGACACCCTGCCCGAGGAGGTGCTGGAGCAGAGCCGCATCGACATGGTCGAATGGATCGGCAGCCGCCCCCTGGCCGACCGGGACCACCGCGACCGCTCGCCGGAACTGGAGAAGGTCACGGTGCCGCTGCTGTCCACCGCCAACTGGGGCGGCCAGGGTATCCACACCCGCGGCAACTTCGAGGGCTTCAACCGCGCCGCTTCCACCGAGAAGTGGCTGGAGGCGCACGGCGGTGCGCACTGGGAAAGTTTCTACACCGGCGAAGGGGTGGCGCTGCAGAAGAAGTTCCTCGGCCACTACCTCAAGGGCGAGGCCACCGGCTGGGAGCAACAGCCGCGGGTGTCGCTGAAGATCCGCCACGTCGACCGCTTCGTGGAGCGCGCCGAAAAGGAATGGCCGCTGGCGCGCACGCAGTGGACCCCTTTCTACCTCGACCCCACCGACTGCAGCCTGCGCGGCACCGAACCGAAGGCGGCTACCCAGCTCGACTTCGAGGCCATGGGCGATGGCATCATGTTCCTGACGCCCCCGCTGCAGCAGGACATGGAAATCACCGGCCCGGTGGCGGCGAAGCTGCGCCTGTCGTCCTCCACCACCGATGCTGACGTGTTCCTGGTGCTGCGGGTGTTCACCCCCGACGGCAAGGAAATCACCTTCCACGGCTCCAACGACCCGCGCACACCCGTCGGCCTGGGCTGGCTGCGCGCCTCGCACCGCAAGCTTGATGCGGGCAAGAGCCTGCCGTACCGGCCCTGGCACACACACGACGAGAAGCAGCCGCTGACGCCCGGCCAGCCGGTGGACCTGGACGTGGAGATCTGGCCCACCTGCATCGTGGTGCCCCGGGGCTACCGCATCGGCCTGTCGGTGCGCGGCAAGGACTATGTGTACCCGGGCCCGCCCATCGTCAACCCGCGCATCAAGTACACCCTCACCGGTGTCGGTCCCTTCCTGCACGAAGACCCGTCGGACCGCCCGCCGGAAATCTTCGGCGGTACCTCCACGCTGCATTTCGTGCCGGGCGCCATGCCCCATGTGCTGCTGCCGGTGATTCCGGCCCGCTGACAACAAAAAGACAAGGAGACAGACACCATGACCGACCGCCGCTCTTTCGTGCCGGGCCTGCTGGCCGGGCTCACGCTCTGCCTGGGCCTGGCCGGCACCGCCGCCGCCCAGGGTTTCCCCAGCAAGCCCATCCGCCTCATCGTGCCATTCCCGGCCGGCAGCGCGCCCGACGCCATCGCGCGTGCGGTGGGCCAGCACATGCAGGGCACCTTGGGCCAGCCCATCATCATCGACAACAAGCCCGGCGCCAACGGCATGATCGCGGCGCAGGAAACCATGCGCTCGGCGCCCGACGGCTACACCATCTTCGGCGGCAACAACACCACGCTGGCGGCCATCGGCGGGCTCTACAAGAAGCCGGGCTACGACCCCAAGGACTTCGCCCCGATCGGCCTGCTGGTGCGCTCCTCGCTGATGCTGGTGGTGCGGCCCGACTACCCGGCGAACAATATGAAAGAGTTCCTGGCCCGGGCGCGCAGTGCCGCCAACCCACTCACCGTGGGCTACGCCTCGGCCGGCATGCAGGTCTCCATCGGCGAAATGGAGGGCCTGGGCAAGATCAGGCTGCAGGGCGTGCCCTACAAGGGCGTGCCGCAGGCGGTGGCCGACGTGCTGGGCGGGCAGATCGACTTCACCTTTTCCGACATGACGGTGGGGCTCGGCCAGGTGCGCGGCGGCAAGATGAAGGGGCTGGGCCTGACCCAGGCGAGCCGCTCGCCGCTGATCCCCGAGATGCCGGCCATCGGCGAGGACATCCCGGGCTTCAACGTCGGTGTCTGGTCGGGCCTGGCTGCGCCGCCCGGTACGCCGCGCGACGTGGTCGACAAGCTCTGGGCGGCGGCGCAGAAAGCCGTCAACGACCCCGCCACCTTCATCCAGCTGCAGGCCGCGGGCCAGGAGAAGGCGCTGATGGATCCGGACACCTTCAAGGCCTACATCGTTTCGGAAACCGCGCGCTGGACCCAGCAGATCAAGGCCGCCGGCATCGAGCCCGAGTAAAAAGCACCCATCATGACCATCGACAGCCACGCCCACTACATCCCCGCCCATCTCGTGGAGCGCCTGCGCGCGCAGGGCAGCCGCCTGGGCATCTCGGTGGTCGACCAGGCCCAGGGCTGCCCCTGCCTGCATTTCGGCTACGGGCTCAAGGTGCGGCCCTTCTTCACCAAGCTGGTGGAAAGCCCCGAAGCGCGCATCGACTCGATGCGCCAGCAGGGCGTGGACCGGCAGGTCATCGGCGGCTGGGTCGACGTGTTCGGCCACGGCCTGCCGGCGGCGCAGGGCCATGCCTGGCACCGGCTGATGAACGAGAGCCTGGCCGAGACCTGCCAGGCCCACCCGCAGCACTTCTCCATGCTGGCCTCGGGCCACCTGCCCGATGCCGCGGGCGCCGCGCGCGAACTCGAACACGCGGTGTGCCAGCTGGGCGCGGTCGGCGCCATCGCCGCCTGCAACGTCGAAGGCGTGAACCTGGGCGAACTGCCGCTGGACGAGTACTGGGCCGCCGCGCAGGAGCTCGACGTGCCGGTATTCCTGCACCCGACCCAGGCCATGCCCACGCCGCGCAGCAAGGCCTTCGCGCTGAACCAGGTGGTGCAGTACACCTTCGACAGCACCCTCTGCATGGGCTCGCTCATGTGGTCCGGCGTGCTCGACCGGTTTCCGAAGCTCCAGTTCATCCTGTCGCACGGCGGCGGTGCGCTGCCCTACCTGATGGGCCGTTTCGACACCATGGACCAGCGCAGCGACCACCACCACACCGGCATCGTGTCGGCCCAGCCGCCCTCGGTGTACGCCAGGCGCCTGCACTACGACACCATCCTGCACAGCCCGTCGGCGCTGCGCTGGCTGGCCCAGGAGGTGGGGGTGGAGCGTCTGCTGCTGGGCACCGACGATGGTTTTCCGCCGGCCGACCGCGATCCGCTGGCCAGCCTGCGGCAGGCGGGTTTCGGCGCCGGCGACGTGCAGCGTATTGCCGACGAGAACCCGCGCCGCCTGTTCCGGGTGTGACACTTCTGGCCATGCCCCTTTCTTTTTCCGCCCACCGCCGCGGCCTGCTGCTGGCCGCCGTATCCACCGCAGGCCTCGCCGCCTGCGCACCCGCCGCCACCCGTCCCGCCGCGGCCGCCGGCCCGCAAACGCCGGTGCTGGGCACCGGCCCGGTCACCATCGACATGCACACCCACGCCGGCCGGGTGACACTCACGCACGACCCGGCTGCCGGCGTGCTGCGGCCCTTCCTGCCGGTGGCCGAACCCATGCGCGCCGGCGGGCTCGACGTGGTCTGCCTGGCCATCGTGGCCGATGCCTCCGCCACCCGGGTCTCGGCCGACCGCAGGCGTTTTGAGCCTTTCCGCCAGCCGGCCCCGGGTGAGCTGTACCAGCTCTCCCAGACGGCGTTCGCGCGGCTGGAGGCGCTGGTCGAGCACGAGAAGCTGCTGGTGGTGACCGATGCCGCGGGCCTGCGCGCCGCCCGCACCGCGGGGCCGTCGGTCATCATCGCCTCGGAGGGCGCCGACTTCCTCGAAGGCGTGGCCGACCGGGTGGACGAGGCCTGGCGTGTGCACCGCCTGCGCCACCTGCAGCTGACCCACTACCGGCCGAACGAGCTGGGCGACATCCAGACGGAGGCACCCGTGCACGGCGGCCTGACCGATTTCGGCGCCGAGGTGGTGCGGCGCTGCAACCGGCTGGGCCTGGTGGTGGACGTGGCGCACGGCACCTTCGACCTGGTCAAGCGCGCGGCGGCGGTGTCGGCCAAGCCGCTGGTGCTGTCGCACACCTCGCTGGTGCGCGGGCGGCTCAACCCGCGCACCCGGCAGATTTCGCCCGACCATGCACGTGCCGTGGCGGGCACCGGCGGTGTCATCGGCGTATGGCCCAGCGCCGGTTATTTCGACAGCCTGCAGGCCATGGCCGACGGGGTACGCCGCCTGGCCGACATCGTGGGCATCGACCATGTCGGCCTGGGCAGCGACATGCTGGGTTTCCTGTCGCCGCCGGTGCTGCGCAGCTACCGCCAGCTGCCGGACTATGCGCAGGCGCTGGCCGGGGCGGGCCTGTCGCCGCAGGAGGTGGGGCAGGTGCTGGGCGGCAACTACCTGCGGGTGTTCGAGGCGAGCATGGCGTAGGGGTGGTCTGGCGGCTCAGGCCAGGGCCGCGGCCACCGCGCGCTGCAGGCCGTCCACGTCGAAGGGTTTGCGAAGCACCACCGCGCCGGCGATGCCGTCGAGCGCCACGGTGTCCGAATAACCGCTCACGAACACGATGGGCAGCCCGGGTTGCCGCGCCTGCATGCGGCGCGCCACCTCGGCGCCGTTCATGCCCGGCATCAGGAAATCGATCACCGCCGCCACCGGGGTCACGTGTTCGAGCTGCCGCAGGCCGCTGGGGCCGTCGTGGGCCTGCACCACGTCGTAGCCCGCGGCATCCATCGCGTCTGCGATGACCGCCCGCACCCCGTCGTCGTCGTCGACCACCAGCAGGGGTTGGCGTTCCGCCACGCCGGCGGGCGAGGGCGCCTCGGCCGGCGGTGCCACCGGCTCCGGCACGGCCGCGGGCGCCGTGCGCCGCAGCAGGATTTCCACGGTGGTGCCCACGCCGGGCTGCGAGACGATGTGCAGGTCTCCCTGGCACTGGCGCACGAAGCCGTACACCTGGGCCAGCCCCAGGCCGGTGCCCTTGCCGCGTTCCTTGGTGGTGAAGAAGGGCTCGATGGCGCGCGAGGCCACTTCGGGCGGCATACCGCAGCCGCTGTCGATCACCCGGATGGCCACGCAGTGGGTGGAAACCGCATCGGTGCCGAGGCGGGTGGTGAGCAAGGCCGTCTCGATAAGCAGCGTACCGCCCTGCGGCATGGCGTCGCGCGCGTTCACCGCCAGGTTCAGGATGGCGAGTTCGAGCTGGTCGGGATCGCCCAGCGCCCAGGCGTCGCCGCTGCGCAGGTCCGTGCTTACGTGGATGGCGGGGCCCAGCGCATGGCCGATGAGTGTGCGCGCACCGGTCATCACCGCCTGCATCGCCATCGGCCGGATGTCGAGCCGCTGGCTGCGTGAGAAAGCCAGCAGCTGCGCGGTGAGTTTGCTGCCCTTGTCCACCGCGGCGATGGCGTTGAGTGCATGCCGGCGGCCCGGGTGGTCGTCCGGCAGGCGGCGGCGCAGCAGCTGCAGGTTGCCGCTTATGGTCATCAGCAGGTTGTTGAAGTCGTGGGCGATGCCGCCGGTGAGCTGGCCCACCGCCTCCATGCGCTGGGCGCCGTACATGGCCGCCTCGGCCTGGGCGCGTTCGGCGCTCTCGTGGGCCAGCTGGGTCGCCTGGCGTTCCAGCCGCTCGGCCATGTCGCGGGTCAGGTCGGCCTGCAGGGCGGCCTTGGCGCGGCGCTCGGCGTCGAGCGCGATCTGCACCCGGCCGTCGCGCAGCACCATCAGCGCCAGCGGCACCACGGTGGTCATCACCAGCAGCGCCATGGCTGCGCCGTAGCCCAGGCGGTCGGCATCGGTGGCCTTCAGCAGCAGCCAGCCGGCTATGGGCGGCACCAGGGTGAAGGCCATCTGCCGCCGGGTGGCGCCACCGCCCAGGTAGGAGGTGGCGATCACCGACGACCAGCCCAGCCGCGGCTCGACCAGCAGCGCGGCCAGCGCCAGCACAAACAGGCCCACCGCCGTGCGCAGCGCCATGTCGTTGAACAGCGGCAGGGCATACAGGTCGTCCACGCCGTAGATGTAGCCCAGCAGCACCGTGCCGGCCAGCACCAGGGCCAGGCCGCCGCACAGGTCAGCCAGCGGCGCGCGCCGGCGCCGCAGCAGCAGCGCGCCGGCCACCAGCACCAGCGCCACCGCGGTGGCACCGGCGGTGGTGCCGGTGGCCTCCACCGGCAGGCCGAGCAGCCGCCCGGACACGAAGGCACCCAGCAGGTCCTGGCGCCTGGCGGCATAACCCGCCAGCACGGCAGCGCCCAGGGCCAGGCCGCACCAGGCGCACACCGCGGCCAGCCGCGGCCGGCGCCAGGTGCCCGCGGCCACGGCGATGGCCAGCGCCAGCAGTGCGATGGCGGTCACCGGCGGCACACCCTGCGCCCCGGGGCGCACCGGCACCCAGCCGAAGGCCCACAGCGCATAGCCCGCCAGCGCGATCAGCGCCAGCACCCCGGCGAGGCTGGCCAGGGCGCGTGCGGTGCCTTGCAGGTGGCGTGACAGGTCGGCGTTCAAAAAAAGGTGTCTCCCATGCAGGAGGGCCGCGGCGCGGCCTTTCTCCCCCGTTTCACGGTAGGCCGTCCCCGGCCGGCCGCGCGCCAGCCGAGGCCCCTAGCGCCCGTCAGCCTGCGGCGCGCGGGTGTGTCCCTCCGCGCCGCCGCCGGGCGCCCGGTGCCGCGCTGTTGGATACTGCGGTGCCGCACCCTGCGGTGCGCACCCACCCGGACCTTTTGCCATGAACGCTGTCCAGCAGATCCGCCGCTTCAACGCCGGCCGCGACCCCGAGCGGCTCGCCCTGAAGTACCGGGCCATGCGCGGCGACGCCTTCGTGTTCCTGCGCGCCACCTGCCACCTGTTCCACGAGCGCCTGCCGCTGGGCGAAAGTGTGCTGCGCAAGGCGCCCGCCGCCTGGACCTGCGGCGACCTGCACCTGGAGAACTTCGGCAGCTACAAGGGCGACAACCGGCAGGTGTATTTCGACATCAACGATTTCGACGAGGCCCTGCTGGCGCCCCTGGGCTGGGACCTGGTGCGCGGCCTGGCCAGCATCCTGGTGGGCTGCCGCAGCCTGGGAGTGGACCGGCACGCGGTGGAGGTGCCGCTGCAGCTCTGCGACGTGTTCCTGGACGCCTATGGCCGCGCCCTGGCCGACGGCAAGGCGCGCTGGGTGGAGCGTGAAACTGCCACCGGCCCGGTCGGCGCGCTGCTGCAGGAGGCGCGGCTGCGCCACCGCGCCGCGCTGCTGGACAGCCGCACCCACCCGAAGGGCCGGCGCCGCCTGCTCAACACCGACGGCCGCAAGGCCCTGCCGGCCAGCAAGGCGCAGCGCGATGCGGTGCAGGCGTTTTTCAGCGGCTTCGCCGCGCAACAGGGCGATCCGCGTTTCTTCGAGGTGCTGGACGTGGCCCGGCGTATCGCCGGCACCGGCAGCCTGGGGGTGGAGCGCTACATCGTGCTGGTGCGCGGCAAGGGCTCGCCCGATGGCAACTACCTGCTCGACCTGAAGCATGCCCAGCCCTCGGCCCCCGCGCGGTACGTGGCGCTGGCCCAGCCGGCGTGGGCCGATGAGGCGCAGCGGGTGGTCGCCATCCAGCGCCGCATGCAGGCGGTGGGCATGGCCTTCCTGCACCCGGTGGTCATGGACGGCCAGCCCTTCGTGCTGCGCGGCCTGCAGCCCAGCGAAGACCGGGTTGCGCTGGTCGCCCTGTCGGTGCCGCACCTGTCGCAGCTGGTCGGGGTGATGGGCCAGTGCCTGGCCTGGGCCCAGCTGCGCAGCAGCGGGCGGGGCGGCTCGGCCACGGCGGATGCGCTGATCGCCTTTGGCGCGAAGAAAAAATGGCGCGGCCGGCTGCTGGACATCGCGCGGCATGCGGCGGCGCAGGTGCAGGCGGACTGGGAGGATTTCTCGGTAGCCTACGACGAGGGGGTTTTTGCAGGGTAAAGGAGGCTTCTGGCGGAGGCCTCGACCCGGCATACTGGTGCGCCCTTGCTGGCGGGCTTGCACCCGTCGGGGCCCCTCAGTTCCCCTTCACAAGACAATTGGAGACACCATGAAAAGATCCATCAGGTACGCGGCGGCCGCCGCGGTGTCGGTCCTCCTGGCCCTTCCCGCCTGGGCGCAGAACGTCAAGGTGACGCCCCTGGGGGGCATCGCCGGCGAGTTCTGCCCGCAGGACCGGGCGCTGGTGTTCGAAGACCCCAACGGCACCCGTATCCTCTACGACCCGGGCCGCACCGTGGCCGGCGCGGACGATCCCCGGCTGGGCAAGATCGACATCATCCTGGTAAGCCACATGCACGGCGACCACCTGGGCAATGCGCACAACAAGGCGCCCAATTCGGGCAGCTGCGCCGAGCCGGACATGTCGGTGTCGTCCCTGCCCAACTCGCTGGCCGTGGAAATCGCGCTGGCCAAGAAGTCCAAGATCGTCACCGGCAGCGAGATGCCGCCCTTCTTCGCCGCCAAGCTCAAGGCCAATGGCGGCGATCCGGCCAATGCCATCCTGGCGCGTTTCGGCGGCAGCGTGACGGTCGGCGGCGTACGCATCGCGACGGTGCTGGCGTTGCACAGCAACGGCGTGGACCCGGACTACATCGGCGGCGACATGGGCAAGGCCATGAAGGAAGCCGGCATCGCCGGCGACGTGGGCCTGGCCACCGGCTACGTGCTCAAGTTCAGCAACGGGCTGGTGGCCTACCTCTCGGGCGACACCGGCATCCTCGCCGACCAGGAGCGGGTGGTGCGCGACTACTACAAGGCGAAGCTGGCCGTCATGAACATGGGCGATGGTTTCACCACCGGCCCCGCCGAGGCTGCCTACGTGATCAACAAGCTGGTGAAACCCGCGTCGGTGATCCCTTCGCACGCCAACGAGGTGGGCACCGTGGGTGGCAAGGTGCGCCCCGGCAGCAAGACCGAGGCCTTCATGAAGGCGGTGAAGGTGCCGGCCCACATTCCGCTGTCGGGCATCACCATGGAGTACAACGCCGCGGGCCTGTGCACCGCGGGCTGCTGAACGCCTGGTCCACGCCGGCGTGATGCCGCACCGCGGCGCGGCAGCTTACCGGCCCGGCATGGCGGGTGTCGCGGGGGTCCTGGACGCTTCACCCGTCTGCGGCGCCGCGCCGGTGGAATCGACACGGCTGGACTGCGTCTGCACGGCGGGGCCGGCCGGGGCCATGGGAGTGCTGGTGGCGGGGCCCCGGTAGGCCGGTGCCGGTGCGGCGGCCTGCAGGGGAGGGCTGCCGGCCGTGTCGGCGGAACCCATGGCCGCGCCCTGGGCGTGTTGGCGGTGGGCCATGTGCCGGTGGTGGCGCCGGTGCGCGCGGTGGGCCTTCTTCATGGCACGGGCACGGCCGTTGGTGGCGGCTGTGCTGCCGGAATCCTGCTGCACGGTCGGCGCGCTGGGGCTGCCGCTCTCGCCGCGCGCAGTGGTGCCCGTGGTGGGGCTGCTGCCGCCGATGCCGCTCTGGGCGAAGCTGCTCGCGGCCGGGCCGAAGGCCAGTGCGGCGGCCGCGCAGGCGATGGCGACAAAACGCAGGGGGGAACGGTTCTGGCGGGTCATGGGGAGTCTCCTCGGTGGGGTGGTACGGTGCGCTTCACTGTGCCGTACCGGCGGGGTTCGCAGGCAGGCCGGTTCACGCGTCTTGTTGTAGGACCCACGCTGTATCGGCTCCCCCGCGGGCCCGCATTCCCCGTCCCCGGCAGACTTGGCCGAACCCCGGCAGAATCGCCCCGCACTGCGGTTTGCGCCGCATCCGGTTTTTCTTCAACACCCCGAGGCCGTTCCACCATGTCCGCCATTCTTTCTTCCCCGCCCGACACCTCCAACGGCTTCGCCGAGCGTTATGGCATCCCTGCCGACGCGCTGGCGCCGGCCAATGCCGTCATCGAGGGGCTGCTCGGCCACCGCTCGGTGCGGGCCTACAGCGACAAGCCGGTGCCCGCAGGCACGGTCGAACAGATGCTGGCCGCCGCGCAGTCGGCCTCCAGCTCCTCCAACCTGCAGCTGTGGAGCGTGGTGCAGGTAAGCGATCCGGCGCGCCGCCAGCGCCTGTCGGAGGTCGGCGCCGGGCAGAAGTACATCGCCAGCGCGCCGCTGTTCCTGGTGTGGCTGGCCGACCTGTCGCGCGCCGAGCGTGTCGGCCAGGGGCAGGGCGTGGCCATGGACGGCCTGGCCTTCACCGAATCCTTCCTGATGGGCGTGGTCGATGCGGCGCTGGCTGCGCAGAACGCCGCGGTGGCGGCCGAGTCCCTGGGCCTGGGGGTGGTCTACATCGGCGGCATGCGCAACGACCCGGTCCGGGTGGCGCAGGAACTCGGCCTGCCGCCCAAGGTCATGGCGGTGTTCGGCATGTGTGTGGGCTGGCCCGACCCGGCGCGGCCGGCCGCGGTCAAGCCGCGCCTGCCGCAGTCGGCGGTGCTGCACCAGGAGCAGTACGGCGCGCCCGCCGAGGCCGACCACATCGCCGCCTACGATGCGGCGCTGCACCGTTTCCAGGACGGCCAGGGCATGACCCGCCAGGGCTGGACGCCCCAGCAGGTGTCGCGCCTGCGCAGCGGCGCCTCGCTGGGCACGCGCCACGCGCTGCGCGACGCGATCCACCAGCTCGGTTTCGAGCTGAAATAGAGCCCCCACGCTCGTCACTGCGTGTACTCGCTGCCCCCCGAGGGGGCCGTCGCCGCCTTGGGGCGGCCCGGCGGCGGCTGGCGGTTAACTCTTAACGAGCCTTGAGCCCCATCGTCGCCGCGATGGCGTTGCGCTGCATCTGCGAGCTGCCGGCACCCACCGTGGTGCTGCGTGCATCGCGGAAGTGGCGCTGGATCTCGTACTCCATGCTGTAGCCGTAGGCACCGAAGACCTGCATGCCCTGGTTGGCCACCTTGGCATAGGTCTCGGAGCCGAACAGCTTGGCCATGGAGACTTCGCGCAGGGCGTCGCGGCCGGCGTTCATCACCTGCGCGGCGCGCTGCACCAGCAGGCGCGAGGCATCCACCTCGGTCTGCATGTCGGCCAGCATGTGGGCGATGACCTGGAACTCGCCGATCGGCCGGCCGAACTGCTGGCGCTCCTTGGCGTAGGCCAGCGAAATGTCCACCACCTTCTGCGCCGAACCCACGTAGCCGGCCGAGGTCAGCACCCGTTCGGTCTGCAGGCAGGCCAGCAGGCCGGCCCAGCCGTTGCCGGCCTCGCCGCCGACCAGGTGGTGGTCGGGCACGAACACGTCGGTGAAGAACACCTCGTAGGTGCCGGTGGCGCGGCGGCCCAGCATCTGCAGCTTGCGGCATTCCACGCCCGGCGTGTCGTTGGGCACCAGGAACTGCGACAGGCCCTTGCGCGGTGCGGCCGTGCTGTCGCTGCGGGCCAGCACGATGAGGGTGTTGTCCTTCGCGCCGGCAGCGGTGTTCCACAGCTTCTGGCCGTTGATCACCCAGCCGCCGTCCACGCGTCTGGCGCTGGTGGTGAGTGCACTCACGTCGGAGCCGGCGCCCGGTTCGCTGATGCTGCTGGAGAGGCGCAAACGCCCGTCCAGCAGCGCCGGCAGGAATTCCTGTTTCTGCGCCTCGGTGCCGGTCTTCAGCAGCGTCAGCGCGGTGTAGAGCGGCACGCTGTAGGCGGTGTACACGTCGTAGCTCCACCAGGCCAGTTCCTGCGAAATCAGCACCAGGTCGTTCAGGTCGCCGCCGATGCCGCCGTAGGCTTCGGGAAAGCCGATGCGCAACAGGCCCAGTTCGGTCCACGCGTCGTAGATCTCGTAGGGGTAGGTGGCTTCCACGTCGATGCGCGCCAGGTACTCGGGCGTGGCCAGCCGCGCCATCACCCGGCGCAGGCTGTCGATGGCCATACGCTGGTCGTCGCTCAGGTCGGCGTCGCCGCCGAGGGAGTTGGAGGTGCCGTCCATGTCAGTTCACCCCGCGCTGCTTGTCGCCCCAGAAGCGGCGGCGCAAGGTGGGCTTGTCGATCTTCTGCACGTGTAACAGGCGCGGCAGCGCGTCCATGATCTCCACCGAGCGCGGCTTCTTGTAGCTGGCGATGCGGGTCTTGCAGTACACGATGAGCTCCTCGCCCGTCAGCGCCGCGCCGGGTCGCAGCACCACGCAGGCATGCACCGCCTCGCCCCATTGGTCGTCGGGGATACCGATGACGGCGGTCTCCAGCACGGCGGGGTGGGTCTCCAGCGCGCGTTCGACTTCCGAGCTGTAGATGTTCTCGCCGCCCGAGACGATCATGTCCTTCAGCCGGTCGATGATGGTGATGTACTGCTCGGCGTCGACAAAACCCACGTCGCCGGTGCGCAGCCAGCCGTCCTCGATGGTCTCTGCGGTCATCTGCGGGTTGCGCCAGTAGCCGGTCATCACCGACTGGGAGCGCAGGCATACCTCGCCGGCCTCGCCCACGGCACACTCGCTGCCGTCGCCGCGGCGGATGCGTACGTCCACGCCCAGGTGGGTCTGCCCGGCCGTGCGCAGGCGTTCGGCGCCGATGCCGGCCAGGGCCTCGGCATGCACGTACTTGGGCAGCACGGTGGCGATGGCACCGGCCTCGGTCAGGCCGTAGTACTGCTGCAGCACCGGGCCGAAGGCGCGCATGGCGCGGCCGAGTGTGTCCTCCGGAATCGGCGAGGAGGCGTACTTGAGCGACTCCAGGCTGCTGACGTTTATCGGCTGCCGGTCCATCACGTCGAGCAGCGAACGCAGCATGGTCGGCGCGATGTGCAGGTCGGTCACGCCGCCGGCATCGATTTCGCGCGCCAGGCGCTCGGCATCGAACCTGTCGTGCAGCACCAGGCGCCCGCCGCGCGCCACGTAGGCCATACGCTGCACCGCGCCGCCGACGTGGAACAGCGGCATCACCACGATCTGTGTGCTGTCGGTGCGCACGCCCGCCGAGTCGGCCAGCAGGCGGCCGCCTTCGACCATGCCGCGGTGGCACAGCATCACGCCCTTGGGTTTGCCGGTGGAGCCGCTGGTGTAGATGATGTAGGCGGTGTCGTCGGGCGAAGGGTCGGTCGCCGGCGGCGTGTCGCTTGCGGCGGCCATCACCCGCGTGAAGTCCTTCTCGCCGGCAGCGTCGCCAGTGCCCTGGCCGAGCAGCAGCAGGAGCAGCGGCTTGTCCGCGCCGCCGCGCAGGAAACGTGCGTTGGCCGTGAAGACCAGGTCGGCTACCAGCACCGCCGGTTCGCTGTCGGCGATGATGCCGGCCAGCTCGCGGTCGGCCAGCCGGTGGTTCAGCGGCACGGCGACGTAGCCGAACAGCTCGCAGGCGCACAGCAGGTCGAGCATGCCCAGCGTGTTGCGCGCGATCACGGCCACCCGGTCGCCCGGGCGCACGCCCAGGCCGGCCAGGGCATTGCCGGCGCGTGCGGCGCGCTGCAGCAGCGCGGCATGGGTCACGCTCTCGCCGTTGTAGTGCAGGGCCTCGCGCTGCGCGTACAGCACCGCGTTGCGGCGCAGCAGGTAGGCGATGTTGGGGTCTCTCACAGCAACTCCTCGGCCGGCAGAGTGAAGGGGGCGTTCGCGTTGCGGTCGGCCGCCATGGTGCGGGCCAGGGCCAGCGCATGCGCGAACGGGTCGCCGTCCACCACTTCCGTCACCAGGCCCCAGTGCTTGCCCTGCTCGGCGCCGAAGGGCCGGCCGGTGAGGGCGGCGTAGGCGATGCCGCGCGGTGTCATCATGTTGCCGACCGACTTGGCGATGGGCCCGCCCGGCACGAAGCCGAAGTTGATCTCGGGCAGGCCGAACTTGGTGTCCTGGCCGGCCAGCACCACGTCCGACGATTCCAGGATGGGCATGGCGCCGCCGAAGCAGTAGCCCTGCACGGCGGTGATGATGGTCTGCGGCATCTCGCGCAGCAGCCGGGTGCGCCAGTGCTCGGTGGCCGCGCGGGCACGGCGCAGCAACTCGGGCGGACGGGTGGAGCTGTCGAAGAAGTCCTTCATGTCCATGCCGGCCGAGAAATTGCCGCCGATGCCGTGGAACACGATGATCTGCACGGACGCATCGTGTTTGGTCTTGACCAGGATGTCCTCCAGCGCCAGGGTCAGCTCCACGCCGATGGCGTTGCGTTTGGCCGCGCGGTCCAGCCCGATGCAGCGGATGCCCTCGCCGGTGTCTTCGATACGCAGCATGTCAGCCTCCCAGGCCGGGCTTGCTCTTGCCCGCGAGGAAACTTTCCACCGCCGCGGCGCGCGACGAGGGGCGGCCGGCCTGCAGCGCCTTGAGTTCGGCGAACTTGGCGGCGTTGAAGTTCAGTACACCGTCCCAGCCCATGGGCTCGACGTACTGCAGGGTTTCCTTGGTGAACTGCAGCGCGATGGGGTCCTTGGCGACGAACTCCTTCGCCAGGGTATAGGTTTCCTTCTCCAGCTCCGCCGCGGGGAAACTCCGGGTGACCAGGCCGTTGCGCTCGGCCTCCTTGCCGTCGAAGGACTTGCCGCTGAGGGAGTAGTAGCTGGCCGCGCGCGGCGTCATGACACGCGAAATGGCCTTGTTCACCGGGCCGGCCGGGAAGTGGCCGAAATTGACTTCGGACAAGGCGAATTGGGTGTCGTCGGCCGCAAAGGCGATGTCGCAGCCCTCGACGATGCCGAAGGCACCGCCGTAGCAAAAGCCGTGCACCATGGCGATCACCGGCTGGGGCAGCAGGCGCAGCAGGCGCACGCGCCAGTGGTTGGCCGATTCACGCGCGGCGCGCAGTGTCATCTCGTCGCGCTGGGTGGCGTCGAAGAAGTCCTGCAGGTCCATGCCGGCGCAAAAGCCCGCCCCCTCGCCCCGTAGAATGACAGCCCGTACCGCCGGGTCGTAGGCCACGGCCTGGAGCAGCTTTTCCATGTCCAGCGTCAATTCCACGTTCATGGCATTGCGCTTCTCGGGGCGGTTCAGGGTGATGGTCAGGACGCCTTCGTCGTTGTCCGCCTTGAGGTGTTTGAAATTGCCGAGGCTGTTGTCGGATCCGGAATACTGCACGCTTTCTCCTTGTGAATGGCGTTGAAATGTTTAACTAGATAGTGGGTTGCAAGGAGGCCGGCGCATGGACATTCCACGGCTCGACGCCTGGGCTCTGCATTGTTTCACCGTGCTGGTGCGCGAGCGCAACGTCACGCGTGCCGGGCTGGCGCTGGGCCTGTCGCAGCCCGCAGCCAGCGCGGTGCTGGCGCGGCTGCGCGAACTGTTCCAGGACCCGATCCTGGTCAAGTCGGCCTCGGCCATGATCCCCACGCCGCACGCCATCGAGATGGCGGTCCGCGCCGAAAAAATCCTCGAAGACATGCGCGGCCTGGTGAGCGCCGCCGAGCCGGGTTTCGAGCCCACGCTGTTTTCCGGCAGCGTGTCCATCGCCGCGTCCGACTTCCTGCGGGTGCTGGTGCTGCCGGCACTGGTGGCCCTGCTGGAGCGCGAGGCGCCGCAGCTGCGCCTGGACATCCACCACGCCGACCGCACGCGTATCCACGAGCGGCTGGAGCGCGCCGAGATCGACCTGGGTTTCGGGCCGCGTTTTATTCCCACGGGCCGGCTGCACTACCGCGAGCTGTGGCTGGACCAGGGGGTGTGCATCGCCCGCGCCGGCAGCGGCGCCGCGCTGGCCCGGCTGGGGGTGGCGCAGTTCGCCGCGCTGCCGCACATCCAGTTGGTGCCGGCGCAGCCCAGCTACTACGACAGCCTGCTCGACAAGGCCCTGCTCGGCCTGGGCCTGCGGCGGCGCATCGTCATCTCGGAAAACGGCTACCTGATGGTGCCCGCGCTGGTGCGCGCCGGCGGCTTGGTGGCCACCGTGCCGCGCCGCTTCGCCGATGTGGTGTGCGCCGATGGCACGCTGGACATGTTCGAGCCGCCGGTGGACCTGGGGCCCATCGGCATGGGCCTGTTCTGGCACGAACGCACGCACCGCGAGCCGCTGTTCCGCTGGCTGCGCGGGCGCATCGCCCATGTGGCGGGGCTGGAGCCCGAGGGCCAGTTGGTGCCGGCCTGACGCGGGCTGGTACATGCTTTAGACGAGGCGGTCGCGCAGCGCTTCGACCGTCACCTTCCACTTGCGCATGTCCTCGGCCAGGAAGGCCGGGAACTGCGCGGGATCGGCAATGGGGGACTCGTAGCCGTTGGCGGTGATGGCGTTGGCCTGGTATTCCGGCGACTGCACGATGGACCAGCAGGCATCGCTCAGCACCTTGCGGATGGGGGCCGGCGTGGCGGCATGCACCAGGATGCCGAACCAGCCGCGCGCCTCGAAGTTGGGCATGCCGCCCTCGGCGAAGGTGGGCACGTTGGGCAGCACCGACAGCCGCTTGGTACCGGAGTAGGCCAGGCCCCTGAGCCGCCCGTCCTTCACGAAGGGCATGGGGGCGGAGGGCGCGGAGATCATCACCTGGCACTGGCCGGCGGCAACGGCCACCACCGCCGGGGCCACGCCCTGGTAGGGCACGTGCACCATCTGGATGCCGGCCTGGCGGCACAGCGTCTCCATCATCATGTGCGGCTGGCTGCCGGTGCCCACCGAGGCATAACTCAGCTTGCCGGGGTTGGCCTTGGCATAGGCGATGAATTCGGGGAAGGTCTTGAACGGCGCGTCCGGCGCGCCGGTGCAGAGCGAGCCGAAGTGGCCCAGCAGCGAGATGGTGGCGAAGTCGCTCGCGGGTTTGTAGGGCACCCGGACCTTGGTGACCGGCTCCATGGCCGGCCCGATCGACATGCCGGCCTCGTTGGCGCAGATGAGGGTGTAGCCGTCGGCCGGCGAGTTGACCACGTTTTCCAGGCCGATCATGGTGTTGGCACCAGGCTTGTTGTCGATGACGACCGACTGGCCCAGCTTGTCCTGCAGGTAGCGCCCCATGGGCCGCGCCAGCAGGTCGGCGGCTCCGCCGGCCGGGAAGGGCACTATCAGGCGGATAGGCTTGTTGGGGTAGCTGCCGGCGCCTTGCGCCATGGCGCTCCACGGGGCGCCGAGCGCCAGTCCACCGCCGAGCAGTTGCGCGAATGATCGTCTGTCCATGTGTTTTGTCTCCGGTTGCGGCCGGCTGTTATTTCAGCTTCGGGGCCGGTTCGCATCCTCCCGCATGCGGGGCCGGCCTGACCATATCTAAATATGGATTGCCGCCATGTTGAATTTTGGATTCAATCCTGCAACCATATTTCAGCTTGACCCCGAGCTTGTGGATCAGCGCATCCCACCGCGTGTATTCGAACTGCACATAGTGCCCCAAGCTTCTCTGGTGAGCCCCTTTCGTTTCGACGCTGATGGTGGCGACACGCGCTTTCATCTCGGGCAGGGCCAGCACCCGCTGGGCCTCGGCATTCAGCCGGGCGGCGATGGGCGCGGGTGTACCGGCCGGCACATGCAGCGAGTACCTAAGCATGGGCTAAGCAAGCCCGCGTCAGGACGACGTGTTTTTAACGTATGAGTAGAACTGTAGATCAATAGGTACGGTCTGAGAAATCTTGAAATTCCCGCACCCATGGCATCTGAAATCCTGGGGCCCGCTTTCGCCCCGAGCTTTCTACGTCTAAACTGCAACAAGATTGAAAAGCTAGCGCGTAGACGCTATGAAAAGGGCAAGCATGGCAACGTCGAGTACCAGCACACCACAGGATCTATCGGAGATTTCCGCTTTGATTGATCGCGGCCTCGTTCAAGAGGCCACGACTCGCATAGAGGCATTGGTGATACGCCTCAAAGGAGATGGGCTGCTCCTGATCTCGCCCGATGTTAGGCGCTTAATTGAAAAACTTCTGCCCAAGCGAAGAAAAAAATTGATGGCCCTTTTGGATGCGTTGCTAACTCAACCGGTGCGGCCAATCCAAACGACAAGGCTCTCTGCCTTGCCTAGATCTGCTGAGATTAAGCCGAAAACCGAATTGGCGCGCGCCCAAAGATATGGCTTTAGACTTAATGAACTCAGGGATCATCATATATTCCAATGGGCAACCTATTATAGGGATAGTGTTAGCTATATATTTAAAGATCTGCTGAGTGATTTTCGCTCCGCGGATTTATGGCAGCCAGAGTTGGATCAGACATCAGAAGTGTTTGCACGCCATGCCGAAGAGATATACCAGCGAGGTTATCAATACGTCGCTGGAGGCAGCGTTTCGAATGAGGTTGCAGAGTTAAAGTCCCTAAACGGGCTGCAGAGATTTCTCTATCTTATAATTAATTTATACTTGGATAGTCGTGATAATGTAAATAATCCAAAAGAAGCCAGGCTAATATGGGACATCACCTCATGTCTTTTGGTCGGCGTGCTTCGCGGGTATGGGCGGGTGCGTTTTGGAAGTGTCGATGGGTGGGGCTTGTTGTATCAGCAGCGGAGATCCTGGGTTCCGGTGCTAGGGTTTGTTACCGGCGCAGATGCCGCTAATTTCTTTTCAGAAGCCATCAAAAATGCACCCTTCGACGGCTTGTTTGACACGGTCCTTCCGGCTTTAATTGCGTTTGATCAACTAGCTAACAAGCATCGCGGGACAGATTTTATTCTGCCTCGGCTTAGTCGTATTTCGATCGGCGAGCCAGCGAGGTTGGATATTACATTAAATACAGCTCAATATGCATCCTCTCAGGATGCTATAATTTCATGTTTTTTTGAGGGACAATTATCTGATGGAGGGGCCATTGATGAAGCAATTAGTCTGCGCGCAACCGTTGTGGTGGCAAGCCTAAGTTCAAAAATTAAGCTTTGGGTCGAATCACGAAATATCATTAGAGTTGTTGATGTTGCTGAAGTCGCACAAGATCTAGACAATGCGCATAACTTTGCGGAAATTGTTCGAGCGGCGGTTGAGAAGCATGCCCTAGCTGATGCATCCGCTAGTGAGACTTCGGGCCTAGCAAGAAACTATGCACGTGAGTTTCCCTTGGAAGATCCGGATACACGGCGCATGTATATGGTTGAGCGCCATAGTGTAAAGCAACTCTTAGACCAATTTGAGCAAGGTACTGGGGTGCACTTGTGGTGTAGTGTGCGTCGATCTGGAAAGACTACCGCAGCAACTAATTTAGCGGACATGACCGGAAGATCAGTCGTGATTGTCCAGACCATGGATCACCAACCGCATCAGCCTGAATTGAATATTTTTGAGCGACGTGTTACAGAAGTGCTTAGACAAGGAAAGCCGCTGTCGCCGGATTTCTTCGAAAAGGTGGTTCAAGAATGCCTACTTTCTACGGCGCCAATTCATTCAGATACTCGGAAATTTGTTTTCGTGATAGATGAATACGAGTCGTTATTTGGTTTATTGACGGCCGTTACAAAAAATGAACCAGACCTACGATTTTTAGTAGCTTTGCCGTTGTTAAGTCAGATGGTCGGTTTTTCTACCCGAAATTTGCTTATATTAATGGGGCAGCGCCCAGATGCGCATCACATACTTCTATCGCAAAATCAGCTTAGTCCGCTAGCGCGGCAACATAATTTTCCGCTATTCGAACATCATTCGGGGAGCATCGATTCCGAGTTTGTTCAGTTCCTTAGGCGAGTGTTGACAAAGGAACTTCCTTTTGGTCCTACATTTGCTGATGCAGTATATGAAGAGACTAGTGGGCACCCTTATTTGACAGTAAATTTGATGGTGGATTTCTGTGATTGGCTGATAGGAAATGGCGCAATTCAAATTGATTCTGCCTTGGATGCAAATCGATTTTCCGCATTTTCGCGTGATAGACTATCGCCTGCTGCGCTTCAACGTAGTCCGCATTATGCTTTCTTTCAACGCATGCTGGGTGAGTATTTAAGCGAAGGCGGACGAAAGCAGGAGCCTTGGCTGCACGCAGTGGCAAATATCTTGCAGAAAATTGCAAAACAACATCCAAAGATATTTAGTTGTTCAATAGTAAACTACAGCGAAATGGCGGGTTCTCTAGCTGTTGCCACACGAATGACGCCAAATCAATTACTTGCTAGTGCGAGCATGTCTAATTTTCTAAAAATGCATTCCGGCCAGGTAACGCCCGCTATTCGTCTTATGGCTCGCTTGGCCGGTTGTGCAGTTGCGGAGATAAATTAATATGATTTATACGTCTGAGCGAGTTCTTCAACTCATTGATGGCATCCCGTGGGGTTCTAATGAACGGGTTCGATTATTTTGGGTCCGTCTTTCAGAAGAAAGTCGAGAGAAATTTGCTGGCGAGTTAGCTCGAAATTCTGAGCACGGCGCCATAGTTCCAGTCGTCATACGTGAGACGCTATTTTTAAGCGCCAATTCTCTTTTGTCGGATGTTGGAAAACTTATAGAGAGTAGCCGGAATAAATTTGATGCAGTGCAGCGGTCGACGGAGGGAAAATTAACTATAGTAATTCTTTCGAAGGAGGAATTTAGGCTTCCTCAGGTAAGCTCCCCGATTATTCTTCCAAGATGGTTTCCATTTCTTGGCGGTATGGAGACTTATTTGAGAATATCCGATTTAGGACAGCAAGCTGAGGTGGCGCTGCTTAATTGTCCTGAATCTAGGGTGGAGCAAATATCTGAGTTATTGTTTTCTTTGGAGGCGGCTGTTGTCCAGCGGATAAAGAAAATGGGAGTCGATAAATCTGGTCAGCTACAGCCTTTATTGAGTATGCTGTACGGAGAAAAGGAGGAGAGGCCGCCTACCGCTGTATCAATCGCGGGATTCGTTGGCCATCTTGACTCTGTTCAAGATGCTCGAGCGTATCGAGCAACGGCGAAAGCCGGAGCCTCTTTAGTATCAAGGTTGCTGCGAATTGTTCAGAGAAGTTCACCAGATGATTTGGGGGGGGTGGCTAAAAAACTGGCGGGAGCCCTAGATCCAAGTATCTCTGCATTTCTAAAGCCTCCGATTTTTGCCGTCATGTTACGCCCATCAAATCAGGTTGATGCAGCAGTTAGAAACTGGCATGCAATTTTATTGGCGATATATCAGGCGTACCAACTTACTACTGCTGCTGCCCATGCCGGAGATTATGCATCTTTCCCGGTGGCTCTAATTTCTTCAACATCTCGCGATCTCGCTAGATTTCTACGTGATGCCGCACGCTATGTGGAGTCCTTTAACGATTAAAATTTGAAGAATCAAGGTTAATAAAAGTTCTTGCGGTAACCTGTCGGCATGTGCGTTTATGCGTCATAAGAATCCACGCAACTGAGCCATGCCCACCCGCCGCCGCACCCGCCAGCACCACCACGTCTACGTGGTGGAA
>JAZJYT010000075.1:0-64093 GCA_040390235.1 Pseudomonadota bacterium
CCCGACAGGCCGCCCACCTCCGCCCCGTGCGGCAAGCCCTGCACGGCATCGCGCGCGATGGTGGTGTTGGTGGCGATTACCCCGTCCATGCCGTGGCGTAGCAGCGTGGTGGCGATCACGTCGATCTGCGCCTCGTCCAGGTCCGGCGCGATCTTCACGAACAGCGGCACGCGCCGGCCGTGCTGCGTGGCCAGGGCTTCGCGCCGGGCGGCCAGTGCGCCCAGCAGGCCGTCGAGTGCCTCGTCGCTTTGCAGCGCCCGCAGGTTCTGGGTGTTGGGCGAGCTGATGTTGACGGTCACGTAGTCGGCGAACGGGTACACGCCGTCCAGGCCGGCCACGTAGTCGTCGGTGGCGCGCTCGATGGGCGTGTCGACGTTCTTGCCGATGTTCAGGCCCAGCAGCAGCGGCGCCTTGCGCTGGCGCAGGCGCGAGGTCTGCACGTTGGCGACAAAAGCCTCCAGGCCGCGGTTGTTGAAGCCCAGGCGGTTGATCAGCGCGTCGGCTTTGGGCAGGCGGAACATGCGCGGCTTGGGGTTGCCAGGCTGGCCGCGTGGAGTGACGGTGCCGACCTCGACGAAACCGAAGCCCATGGCGCCGAAGGCGTCGATGCAGCGGGCGTTCTTGTCCAGCCCGGCGGCCAGGCCGATGCGGTTGGGAAAGGGGAGCCCGGCGAGTTGCACCGGGTCCTGCACCGTGGGCTGCTGCCAGGCCAACTGCAAGGGCGTGTTCTGGCCGCGGGCCAGCCAGTCGAGGGTGAAGTCATGGGCCTGTTCGGCATCCATGCAGAAGAGAAAAGGGCGGGCGAGGGAGTAGGGCAGCAGCGGCATTGGATAATTCCGGGGTCAACCGCCCATTTTCGCCCATGACCACTTCCGCTTCTTCTTCCGCCGTCCTGTCGCAGGACGATCTCAAGGCCATGGTCGGCCGCGCCGCGCTCGACTACGTGGTGCCCGGCCAGGTGGTCGGTGTCGGCACCGGCTCCACCGTCAACAAGTTCATCGACGCCCTGGCGACGATCAAGGACCGGATTCCCGGCGCCGTGTCGAGCTCGGTCGCCAGCACCGAACGCCTGCGCGCCCTGGGCATCACCGTCTTCGATGCCAACGAGGTGGACGCGCTGGCGGTCTACATCGACGGCGCCGACGAGATCGATGGCCGCGGCTACATGGTCAAGGGCGGCGGCGCCGCGCTGACGCGCGAGAAGATCGTCGCGGCGCTGGCGAAACAGTTCGTCTGCATCGTCGATGCGTCCAAGCAGGTCGAGACGCTCGGGCGCTTCCCGCTGCCGGTCGAGGTCATTCCCATGGCGGCGCAGCGGATCGCCCGCGCCTTCGAAGCCCGGGGCGGCAGCGCCACGGTGCGCCTGAAGGACGGTCAGCCGCTGGTCACCGACAACGGCCAGCACATCCTCGACGTGCGCGGCCTGTCCATCACCGATCCGCTGGCTTTCGAGTCCGAGGTCAACCAGTGGCCCGGTGTGGTGACGGTGGGTGTCTTCGCCCACCAGAAGGCCCAGGTCTGCCTGCTGGCCGAGCCGGGCGGGGTGCGTACGCTCCGCTACTGAGGCACGGGCACGGGCCCGGGCCGGGCCGCTAGAACTGGATGCCTGCCGGGTTGGCGGGAGCCCGTGCCGGTGCCGCAGGGCGTGCTGCCGGGGCGGGAGCTTCCGGTGCCGCGGCGGGCGCGGCCTGCTGCACCGCCACCAGCGGGGTGGCCGGCGCCGGCCGGTAGTTGGGCGGCAGCACCGACTGGCGGGGGTAGCCCGCCGCATCGAGGAACTGCGTCCATTCGGCATCGGAATAACCGCGCAGGAACTGCCCACCGATGGTGCCGAAAGGCACACTGCTGTCGCCGCTGATGCGTTTGAGCGCATCGGCGTCGCTGGAGCTGGTGACGGTCCTTTCCGCAAAAGGCACACCACGGCCCTGCAGCAGGGCCCGTGCGCTGCCGCAGGGCCCGCAATCGGGCGCGGTGTACAGGGTCACCGGGTAGCGCTGGACCACCGCCTGCAACGCATAGGGCAGGGTCTGTTGCGGGGCCGCCGCGGCGCCGGTCTGCCGGCCGGTTGCCGAGACGGCGGGCGCCTTGCCGGTGGTCTCGGGCGGCCGGTCCGAGAAGGTGACCTTGCCGTCCGGGCCGACGATGCGGAAGACCTGCTGCGCCTGCACGCCGCCGGCCGCCAGGGTGAGCAGGGCGGCCAGGACAAGCGCCGCGCGCGGCTTCGGGTTGGTGTTCATGGTGCTCATTGTCCGGGTAAGCGCACGGGCGGTGGTCAGGCCATTCCCTGATGGCGCAGCAGGGCGTCGATGGTGGGCGCGCGCCCGCGGAAGGCCTTGAACGATTCCATGGCCGGGCGGCTGCCGCCGGCCTCCAGGATGGCCTGGCGGTAGCGGCGGCCGGTCTCGGGGTCGGGTGTGCCGTCGCTGCGCGTGGTTTCCTCGAAGGCGGCGTAGGCATCGGCGCTCAGCACCTCGGCCCACTTGTAGCTGTAGTAGCCGGCCGCGTAGCCGCCGGCGAAGATATGGCTGAAGGTGTGCGCCGGCCGGCTGAAGGCCGGGGCCTGCAGCACCGACACCTCGGCCCGCACCTGGGCCAGCAGCGGCATGAAGTCGGCGGCCGGGTCGTGCTGGGTGTGCAGCAGCATGTCGAACAGCGAAAACTCGATCTGCCGCAGCGTGCCCAGCCCGCTCTGGAAGTTCTTGCCCGCCAGCATCTTGTCGAACAGCGCACGCGGCAGCGGCTCGCCGCTGTCCACATGGGCCGTCATGTGGCGCAGCACGTCCCACTCCCAGCAGAAGTTTTCCATGAACTGGCTGGGCAGTTCCACCGCGTCCCACTCCACGCCGTTGATGCCCGACACGTCGTGTTCGTTCACCTGCGTCAACATGTGGTGCAGGCCGTGGCCGCACTCGTGGAACAGGGTGATCACGTCGTCGTGCGTCAGCAGCGGCGGCTTGCCGTCCACCCCCTCGGCGAAATTGCACACCAGGTGCGCCACCGGCGTCTGCAGCCTGCCGGTATCGGGCCGCAGCCAGCGGGCACGCACGTCGTCCATCCAGGCACCGCCGCGCTTGCCGGCGCGCGCCGACGGGTCGAGGTAGAACTGGCCCACCAGCGCCGGGTCGGTGCCCGGGGCGCCGGAGCGCTCGATGCGGTAGAACTCGACCGAGGGATGCCACACCGGCGCGCTGTCGCGGCGGATGGCCACGTCGAACAGGGTCTCGACGATCTTGAACAGGCCGGCCAGCACCTTGGGCGCCGGCAGGTACTGCTTGACCTCCTGTTCGCTGAAGGAGTAGCGCGCTTCCTTGAGTTTTTCGCCGACGTAGGCCCAGTCCCAGGGCTGCGGGTCGGCCAGGCCGAGTTGTTCCGCGGCGAAGGTCCGCATGTCGGCCACGTCCTTTTCGCCATAGGGCTTGGCGCGGCGCGCCAGGTCGTGCAGGAAGTCGATGACCTCGCCGGTGGACTCGGCCATCTTGGGCACCAGCGACACCTGACCGAAATTGGCGTAGCCCAGCAACTGCGCCTCTTCCTTGCGCAGGGCCAGGGTCTCGCTGATGAGCGCGGTGTTGTCGAACTTGCGGTTCTCGTCCGAGCCCAGGTCGCTGGCCCGGGTGGCGTAGGCGGTGTAGAGGGTGCGGCGCAGTTCCGGGCTTTCGGCGAACTGCATCACCGGCAGGTAGCTGGGCATCTTCAGCGTGAGCTTGAACAGGCCTTCCTTGCCATCGGCCGCCGCGGCGGCGCGTGCCGCCTGCTTCACGTCGGCCGGCAGGCCGGCGGTCTCGGCTTCGCCGGCGTAGTAGGCATAGGCATCGGTGGCATCCAGCGCGTTTTCGCTGAACTTCTGGCCGACTTCGGCCTGGCGCTCCTGGATGGCGGCAAAACGCTCGCGGTCGGCGCCCTGCAGTTCGGCGCCCGACAGCACGAAGTTGCGGATGGCGTTGTGGTGGGCGCGGCGCTGTTCGGGGTTCAGTTTGCCGGTGTCTATGGCCTTGTACTTGGCGTAGAGCCGCTCGTCGGCGCCCAGGCGGGTCCAGAACTCGGTCACCCGCGGCAACTCGGCGTTGTAGGCGGCGCGCAGTTCAGGCGTGTCGGCCACGCTGTTGAGGTGGCTGACCGAGCCCCAGGCGCGGCCCAGGCGTTCGGTGGACACGTCCAGCACGGTGGCTATGCCGGTCCAGTCGGCCGGGAATTCCGGCGCGGTGACCGTTTCGAGGGCCTTTTCGGCCTCGGCCAGCAAAAGATCGACGGCGGGGGCCACATCCGTGGGCCGGATACGGTCGAACAGGGGGAGGTCGGAGAAGTCGAGCAGCGGATTGGTCATGGAACTGATTTTGCGTCAGCTTCGCCCGCTTCAAGTCCCGCTTTGCAACTGCCTTGTCGATGGCTGCGATAGCCTGGGCTCAAGCAGCGGCGTCGGCGGCCCGTTCGGCGGCTTCCAGCGTGTTCACCAGCAGCATGGTGATGGTCATGGGGCCGACTCCGCCCGGCACCGGCGTGATCCAGCCGGCCACCTGCGACACCCCCGCAAAATCCACGTCGCCGCAGAGCTTGCCTTCGTCGGTGCGGTTCATGCCCACGTCGATCACCACCGCGCCGGGCTTGACCATGTCGGCCGTCAGTACGTTGCGGCGGCCCACGGCGGCCACCACCACATCGGCCTGCCGGGTGAAGGCGCCCAGATCGGGTGTGGCGCTGTGGCAGATGGTCACGGTGGCGTTCTTGGCCAGCAGCATCAGCGCCATCGGCTTGCCGACGATGTTGCTGCGGCCGATGACCACCGCGTGTTTGCCGCGCAGCTCGTAGCCGATGGATTCGAGCATCTTCATGCAGCCGTAGGGCGTGCAGGGCCAGAAACCCGGCGTGCCGGTCATCAGCGCGCCGGCACTGGCCACGTGGAAGCCGTCCACGTCCTTGTCGGGCGAAATCGCCTCGATGACCTTCTGCGCGTCGATGTGCGGCGGCAGCGGCAGCTGCACCAGGATGCCGTGGATGGCGGGGTCGCGGTTGAGGGCGTCCACGCGCGCCAGCAGATCGGCTTCCGACAGGCCGGCGTCGTATTTTTCCAGCACCGAATGCAGGCCGGCGTCTTCGCAGGCCTTGACCTTGTTGCGTACGTAGACCTGGCTGGCCGGGTTGTCGCCCACCAGCACCACGGCCAGGCCGGGCACGGTGCCGCGCTCCTTCAGGGCGGCGGCGCGTTGCGCGACCTCGGTGCGGAGCTGGCGGGAGAGGGCGTTGCCGTCGATGGTCTGGGCGGTCATGGTCGGGGTATCCAAATACAAACGCCCGTGCGACCAGGTCGTACGGGCGTCGGGGTCACAAGAGGTTCAGGCCTTGACGGCGTTCTGGCCCAGGGCGATCTTGAGCAGGTCGGCCACCGTGTTGGCATTGAGCTTTTCCATGATGTTGGCGCGGTGCGCCTCCACCGTCTTGATGCTGATGCCCAGGTCGTCGGCGATCTGCTTGTTGAGCCGGCCGGCGACGATACGCTCGAGCACCTGCGCCTCGCGCGAGGTCAGCTTGGCCAGCAGCGCGTCGCGGCTGGCGGCCTGCTGCGAGTCGGCGAAAACGTCCTTGGCATGGTCGAGCATACGCTCGACGATGGCGACCAGCTCTTCTTCCTTGAAAGGCTTCTGGATGAAGTCCAGCGCGCCCTTCTTCATGGTGTTGACCGCCATCGGCACGTCGCCGTGGCCGGTGATGAACACCACCGGCAGGGGCGACTTGCGTTCGATCAGCCGGTCCTGCAGTTCGAGGCCGGTCATGCCGCCCATGCGGATGTCGACGATCAGGCAGGCGATCTCGCGCGGGTCGTAGCGGGACAGGAAAGACTCGGCGGACTCGAAGCAGCGTACGCGGTAGTCCTTGCCTTCGAGCAGCCACTGCAGCGAATCGCGCACGGCCTCGTCGTCGTCCACCACATACACCGTGCCTTTTTTTGGAATCAGACTCATGCGATTACCCCGGAATTCTTCGTGATGGCGGCGGATGGAAGGTGCGCGTCACCGGGAGGGGAAAGCGGTATCCAAAAGGAAAAGCGGCAACCGATGACATCGGAACCATTGTAGAGGTTCTCCGCCTGCATCCGCCCCTGGTGCGACTCGACGATGCTGCGGCACAGGTTGAGGCCGATACCCATGCCTTCGGACTTGGTCGAGAAGAAGGCCTCGAACAGCCGCTCCAGCACCTCGGGCGCCAGTCCGCCGCCGGTGTCGAGCACGGTGAACTCCACCACCGGCAGCCCGTCGATGTGTTTGGGCACCACCCGCAGTTCCACGCTGCGCCGCCCCGGTGGGCGGCCCGCCGTGTCGATGGACTCGGCCGCGTTCTTCATGAGGTTGACCAGCACCTGCTCGATCAGGATCGGGTCGACCATCAGCTTGGGCAGGCGTGCCGCCACGTAGTGCGACAGGCGCACGTTGCGTCGCCGCAACTCGATGTCGGCCAGCTCCACCGCCTCGGCCACCATGGCCGACACATCCGACGGCGTGCGGTTGGGCTCACTGCGTTTCACGAAGGAGCGGATGCGCTGGATGATCTGGCCGGCGCGCTGCGCCTGGCGCGCCGTCTTGTCCAGCGCCGACAGCAGCGCCTCGTCGGTCATGCGCCCCCCCTGGATACGCGACACCATGCCGCTGCAGTAGTTGCTGATGGCCGCCAGCGGCTGGTTGAGCTCGTGCGCCACCGAGGACGCCATCTCCCCCATGGTGATGAGCCGGCTCACCGACTGGGCGCGCTCGGCCTGGGCGGCGGCCTGTTCCTCGGCATGGCGGCGCGAGGTGATATCGGTGGCGATCACCATCTGCGCCAGCCGGCCATCGACCCAGTTCAGGTAGCGCGAGCGCACCTCCAGCCACTTGCCCAGCGTCGGCACGAAGATCTCGGCGTTCTCGGTCTGCGCCAGCGTCAGCGAGGTGGTGGGCAGGCCGGCCAGGCCGTCCACGTCGTCGAGGGTGTCCTCGCCCTGCGCACCACCGGTGGGCACACCCGCCTGGGCCACCATCTGCAGGTGGCCCACGGTTTCGCCGCCGAACCACTGGCGGTACAGCTTGTTGGCGAACAGCAGTTCGTGGCTGCCCAGGGGCGCCACCGACACCGAGGCGTCGAGCGCCTCCAGCACGATGGTGAAGCGTTCGTGCGAGGCCGACAGCTGGGCGCGGATGCGGTTGGGCTCGGTGATGTCGGTCATCGAGGTCATCCAGCCGGTCTGCTGGCCGCGCGAGTCGATCAGCGGCGACACGTACAGCCGCGCGTCGAAGACGGCGCCGCTCTTGCGTTTGACCCGCACCTGGAAACCGCCGGGCATGTGGCGTCCGCTCAGCTCGTCGTGCAGGCGGCCCGCCAGCACCGCATGGTCTTCCTCGGGCCAGTAGGAGTAGGGCGGGACCTGGCCGACCAGTTCGCTCTCGGTCCAGCCGGTCATCTGGCAGAAGGCGGCGTTGACGTAGGTGATGCGGCTTTCCATGTCGAGCGCCCGCATGCCGGTCAGCACCGAGTTTTCCATGGCACGGCGGAAGTTGGTCTCGGCCACCAGCGCCTCCTGCGCACGCACCCGGCGCCGGGTGTGGCGCCAGTTGGCGATCAGCATCCACGCCGTCATGGCACTCAGGGTGCCCACCAGCCAGAAGAAGCCGCTGCCCACCACCCCCAGCGAGGTGCGGTAGGCCTGCGCATGCAGCAGCAGCGCATTGCCCACGGGTGATACCGGCACCTCGTAGGTGATGGGCGTGGCCCCGCCCGGCACCAGGCGCGTGGCGCCCTTGCGCGGCGCCAGCGGCGTGCCGGCCAGCATACGGCCGCTGCCATCCTGCAGGGTCACGGCATAACGCGCCAGCACCTCGCTGGGCGCGCCATACCGCAGCAGCCCGTCGATGGAGTATTCACCCAGCACCACACCGGCGAAGTGGCCCTGCACCGTGAGCGGTATCTGCAGCTGCAGCAGGCTGGACGGGTCATTGCCGCCCACCGGCTGCGAATACACCGGCTGCAGCAGGTCGCGCGCCAGGCCGAACACCCCTTCGGTCTCGCCGGTGCGCAGCGTCTCGCCCACCGCACGCAGCTGCTTGCCCATCAGCGAAGGGGCGGCCTGGGTGGCGCGCACCTTGCGGCGCTCGTCGATCCAGCTCAGCGCCTGCACCTCGGGGTACTGGCTGATCAGCGATTCGGCGCGGCTGTTGAACTCCTGCGGATCGACCTCGCCGTTGGATATGTCACGGCCGATACGCATCATCTGTTCCTGCCGCTCCAGCAGGCGCAGCCGCAGGCGCTGCTGCGCATACTCGACGTCGCGCCGCACGGCTTCCTGCTCGCGGTCGAGTTCCTCGGTGCGCAGGTACGAAAAGGCCGACACCAGTGCGGCCAGGAACAGCACCACGGCGGCCAGCGGCGCCAGCATGGCAAAACGGTCTTGCCGCTGCGAGGACTGGCGCTGCCACCACAGGCGCCACAGCGCGGCCAGCCTGGCGAGCGCGTGGCTGCGGGGCCGGAGCGGGGAGGGGGTTTGCATGGGGAAGAGTGTAGGTGGTGAAGCTGTTTTCGCTTCATTCGCGGGTTTATTCATAATTCACAATATGAAAAACGAACGCACCATTTGAAATGAAGAAAAAGTGTGCGACACTCCGCTCCAGCCCCGTGCCGTGCCTCGGCACCCATAAATGGAGACAAGCATGTCCGCTCTTCCCGACGACCAGTCCGGCGCCGCTGCGCGCGCTTCCCAAGATACCGACCAGGCGGAAACCCGCGAGTGGATGGACGCGCTGTCCGCCGTGCTCGCCTCCGAAGGCCCCGAGCGGGCGCACTTCCTGCTCGAGCAGCTGATCGACCATGCGCGCCAGAACAGCATCGACATGCCGTTCTCGGCCAACACCGCCTACGTCAACACCATCGAGCCCGACCAGGAGGCCCGCACCCCCGGCAACCTCGACATCGAGGAGCGCCTGCGCGCCTACATGCGCTGGAACGCCATGGCCATGGTGGTCAAGGCCAACCGCCTGCACCCGGAAGACGGTGGCGACCTTGGCGGCCACATCTCCTCCTTCGCCTCGCTGGCCACCATGTTCGGCGCCGGCTTCAACCACTTCTGGCACGCCGAGAGCGAAGGCCACGGCGGCGACCTGCTCTACATCCAGGGCCACAGCTCGCCGGGTGTCTACGCCCGCGCCTTCCTCGAAGGCCGGCTGACCGAGGAGCAACTGCTCAACTTCCGCCAGGAAGTCGGCGGCAAGGGGCTGTCGAGCTACCCGCACCCGAAGCTGATGCCCGAGTTCTGGCAGTTCCCCACGGTGTCCATGGGCCTCGGCCCGCTGATGGCCATCTACCAGGCGCGTTTCCTCAAGTACCTGCATGCCCGCGGCATCGCCAACACCGAGAACCGCAAGGTCTGGGCCTTCCTCGGCGACGGCGAGATGGACGAGGTCGAATCGCTCGGCGCCATCGGCGTGGCCGCGCGTGAAAAGCTCGACAACCTGATCTTCGTCGTCAACTGCAACCTGCAGCGCCTCGACGGCCCGGTGCGCGGCAACGGCAAGATCGTGCAGGAGCTCGAAGGCGAGTTCCGCGGTGCCGGCTGGAACGTCATCAAGCTGCTCTGGGGCAGCTACTGGGACCCGCTGCTGGCGCGCGACAAGGACGGCGCCCTGCGCAAGATCATGATGGACACGCTCGACGGCGACTACCAGTCCTTCAAGGCCAACGACGGCGCCTTCGTGCGCAAGAACTTCTTCGGCCGCGACCCGCGTACGCTGGAAATGGTCGCCCACATGAGCGACGACGACATCTGGCGCCTGCAGCGCGGCGGCCATGACCCGCAGAAGGTGTTCGCCGCCTACGACGCGGCCGTCAAGCACAAGGGCCAGCCCACTATCCTGCTGATCAAGACCGTCAAGGGCTTCGGCATGGGCAAGGCCGGCGAGGGCAAGAACACCGCCCACCAGGCCAAGAAGCTGACCGACGAGGACGTCAAGAACTTCCGCGACCGCTTCAACATCCCGGTGACCGACGAGCAGCTCGCCGACATCCCGTTCTACAAGCCGGCCGACAACACGCCGGAAATGCAGTACCTGCACGCCCGCCGCAAGGCGCTGGGCGGCTACCTGCCGCACCGCCGCACCAAGGCCGACGAGCAGATCCCGGTGCCGCCGATCGAGGCCTTCAAGGCCGTGCTCGACCCGACCGCCGAAGGCCGCGAGATTTCCACCACCCAGGCCTACGTACGTTTCCTGACGGCGCTGCTGCGCGACAAGCAGCTCGGCCCCCGCGCCGTGCCGATCCTGGTCGACGAGGCCCGCACCTTCGGCATGGAAGGCCTGTTCCGCCAGATCGGCATCTACAACCAGGAAGGCCAGAACTACACCCCGCAGGACCGCGACCAGGTCTCCTACTACAAGGAAGACAAGTCCGGCCAGATCCTGCAGGAAGGCATCAACGAGGCCGGCGGCATGGCCAGCTGGATCGCCGCGGCGACCTCGTACTCGACCAACAACCGCATCATGGTGCCGTTCTACGTGTACTACTCGATGTTCGGTTTCCAGCGCATCGGCGACCTGGCCTGGGCCGCCGGCGACATGCAGGCGCGCGGTTTCCTGCTGGGCGGTACCGCCGGGCGCACCACCCTCAACGGCGAAGGCCTGCAGCACGAGGACGGCCACAGCCACATCCTGGCCGGCACCATCCCCAACTGCATCAGCTACGACCCGACCTTCGCCCACGAGGTCGCGGTGATCATGCACCACGGCCTGGTGCGTATGGTCGAGAAGCAGGAAAACGTCTACTACTACCTGACGCTGCTCAACGAGAACTACCCGATGCCCGGCCTCAAGGCCGGCACCGAGGAACAGATCATCAAGGGCATGTACCTGCTGCAGGAAGGTACCCTGGCCAAGGGCCCGAGGGTGCAGCTGCTGGGCTCCGGCACCATCCTGCGCGAAAGCATTGCCGCCCAGGAACTGCTGGCCAAGGAGTGGGGCGTGGCCGCCGATGTCTGGAGCTGCCCGAGCTTCAACGAACTGGGCCGCGACGGCCAGGACACCGACCGCTGGAACCTGCTGCACCCGACCGAGAAGCCGCGTGCCTCCTTCGTCGAGCAGCAACTGGGCAAGAGCGAAGGCCCGGTCATCGCCTCGACCGACTACATGAAGGCCTACGCCGAGCAGATCCGCAACTTCGTGCCCAAGGGCCGCAGCTACCGCGTGCTGGGCACCGACGGCTACGGCCGCAGTGACTTCCGCAGCCGCCTGCGTGAACACTTCGAGATCAACCGCCATTACATTGTGGTTGCGGCGCTGAAGGCTTTGTCGGACGATGGCAAGGTGCCGGCCGCCAAGGTCGCCGAGGCGATCAAGAAGTACGGCATCGACGCCGACAAGGTGAACCCGCTCTACGCATAACGGCTCCGGAGACAAGCAACATGGCAATGGTGGAAATCAAGGTTCCGGACATCGGCGACTTCGCGGAAGTGGCGGTGATCGAGGTGCTGGTCAAACCCGGCGACACGGTCAAGGCCGAACAGTCGCTGATCACGGTGGAGTCGGACAAGGCATCGATGGAAATCCCGTCGTCGGCCGCTGGCATCGTCAAGGAGCTCCGCATCCAGGTCGGCGACAAGGTCAAGGAAGGCTCGGTCGTGCTGGTGCTGGAAACGGCAGGCGCTGCCGCCGCTGCGGCGCCCGCTGCCGCAGCTCCCGCGCCGGCGGCCTCCGCCAGCCCGGCGCCGGCACCCGCCGCTGCCGCGCCTGCCGCCGCCCCGGCCGCCAGCGGCCCGGTCGAGGTCCGGGTGCCCGACATCGGCGACTTCAAGGACGTTGCGGTCATCGAACTGCTGGTCAAGCCCGGCGACACGGTCGCGGCCGACCAGTCGCTGATCACGGTCGAATCCGACAAGGCTTCGATGGAAATCCCGTCGTCGGCCGCCGGTGTCGTGAAGGAACTCAAGGTCAAGATCGGCGACGTCGTCAACATCGGCGACCTGGTCGCGATGCTGGAAGGCTCGGCCGCCGCTGCGCCCGCCGCCGCGCCGGCCGCCGCCGCTGCAGCGGCGGGCCCTGCGCCGGCCCAGGCCAGCGCGCCGCTGGCGAGCCAGCCGGTGGAGCGCACCACACCCACCGCCGCGCTGCCGCCGCACCAGCCGGCCGCGCCGGACGGCAAGCTGCCGCATGCCTCGCCCTCGGTGCGCAAGTTCGCCCGCGAACTCGGTGTGCCGCTCGGCGAAGTCAAGGGCAGCGGCCCCAAGGGCCGCATCACCCAGGAAGACGTGCAGAACTTCACCAAGGCCGTCATGGCCGGCCAGGCCAGCACCCAGGCAGCCGCCAAAGCCGCGCCCGCCGGTAGCGGCGACGGCGCCGGCCTGGGCCTGATCCCCTGGCCCAAGGTGGACTTCGCCAAGTTCGGCCCGGTCGAACGCAAGGACCTGTCGCGCATCAAGAAGATCAGCGGCGCCAACCTGCACCGCAACTGGGTGATGATTCCCCACGTCACCAACAACGACGAGGCCGACATCACCGAGCTGGAAGCCTTCCGTGTCTCCACCAACAAGGAGAACGAGAAGTCCGGTGTCAAGGTCACCATGCTGGCCTTCGTCATCAAGGCGGTGGTATCGGCGCTGAAGAAGTTCCCCGACTTCAACGCCAGCCTCGACGGCGACCAGCTGGTCTACAAGCAGTACTTCCACATCGGCTTCGCCGCCGACACGCCCAACGGGCTGGTCGTGCCGGTGTTGAAGGACGCCGACAAGAAGGGCGTGCTGCAGATCAGCCAGGAAATGGGCGAGCTCGCCAAGAAGGCGCGCGACGGCAAGCTCGGCGGCGGCGACATGAGCGGCGGCTGCTTCTCCATCAGCTCGCTCGGCGGCATCGGCGGCACGCACTTCACGCCCATCATCAACGCGCCGGAAGTCGCCATCCTGGGCCTGTCCAAGGGGGCGATGAAACCGGTGTGGGACGGCAAGGCCTTCGTGCCGCGCCTGGTGCTGCCGCTGTCGCTGTCCTATGACCACCGCGTGATCGACGGCGCCTCGGCGGCCCGCTTCAACGCCTATCTCGGACAGGTCCTCGGCGATTTCCGCCGTATCCTGCTGTGACCACCGTCGTCGTCGTCCGCAAGGCCGGCCAGGTCGCCATCGCGGCGGACACCCTGGTCACCTTCGGCGACACGCGCCTGACGAACCGCTTCGAGGACAACTCGAAGATCTTCGCCCTGGAGGCGCCGGTGGGCACCACCTATATCGGCATGGCCGGCACGGTGGCACATTTCCCGGTGCTGCGCAAGGCGCTGGCGGCCATGGCGCCCGAGCAGCGGCTGCTGGGCACCAAGGACGAGATCTTCGACACCTTCTCGCGCCTGCACCCGGTGCTGAAGGACACGTTTTTCCTGCAGACCAAGGAAGACGACAACGATCCCTACGAGTCGAGCCAATTCAGCGTGCTGCTGGCCAACCCGGCGGGCATCTTCGGCCTCTACAGCTACCGCGAAGTCTTCGAGTTCAAGGAATTCTGGGGCATCGGCTCGGGCCGCAGTTTCGCCCTGGGCGCCATGCACGCGACCTATGCCAAGGCCAAGACGGCGCGTGAAATCGCCCAGCTCGGCGCCGATGCCGGCTGCGAGTTCGACCGCAATTCCGAAAGCCCGGTCAACCTGTTCACCCTCAAATTGAAAGCTTCCAAATGAGCTTGCAGGAAGTCAAAGTTCCCGATATCGGCGATTTCGCCGAAGTGGCTGTCATCGAAGTGCTGGTCAAGGTAGGCGACACGATCGCGGCCGACCAGTCCCTGGTCACGGTCGAGTCCGACAAGGCCTCGATGGAAATCCCGTCGTCCCACGCCGGCGTGGTCAAGGAACTCAAGGTCAAGGTCGGCGACAAGGTCAAGGAAGGCTCGCTGCTGCTGGTGGTGGAAGCCGCCGCCAGCGCCGCGGCTGCTCCTGCCCCGGCTGCGCCTGCTGCACCGGCCCCGGCCGCCCAGGCACCTGCCGCGGCAGCGCCCGCACCGGCCGCCAGCGCTGCGCCCGCGGCAGCCCCGGCGGCCAGATCGGCGGTCTCCGACAAACCCGATGCCGACTACGACGTGGTCGTGATCGGTGGCGGCCCCGGCGGTTACTCGGCCGCCTTCCGCGCCGCCGACCTGGGCCTGAAGGTGGCCATGGTCGAACGCTACGCCACGCTCGGCGGCGTCTGCCTCAACGTCGGCTGCATTCCGTCGAAGGCGTTGCTGCACGTGGCCTCGGTGATGGACGAGGTCAAGCACTTCGCCGACCTGGGTGTGGCCTATGGCGAGCCCACGCTGGACATCGGCAAGCTGCGCACCCACAAGGAAAAGGTCATCGGCAAGCTGACCGGCGGGCTGGCAGCCATGGCCAAGATGCGCAAGGTCACCGTGCTGCGCGGCCTTGGCAGCTTCACCGGTCCGCATACGCTGGAAGTGGCCGAAACCTCCGGCGGCGCCCAGGAAAAGACCGGCAAGACCCAGGCGGTGAGTTTCCGCCGCGCCATCATCGCGGCCGGCTCGCAGGCGGTGCGCCTGCCCTTCCTGCCGGACGATCCACGGGTGGTCGACTCCACCGGCGCGCTGGAACTGCGCGACACCCCCAAACGCATGCTCATCGTCGGCGGCGGCATCATCGGCCTGGAAATGGGCACCGTCTATTCCACCCTGGGCGCGCGCCTGGACGTGGTCGAGATGCTCGACGGCCTGATGCAGGGCGCCGACCGCGACCTGGTCAAGGTCTGGCAGAAGATGAACGCCCCGCGCTTCGACAACATCATGCTCAAGACCAAGACGGTCGGCGCCAAGGCCACCGACAAGGGCATCGAGGTGAGCTTCGAAGGCGAGGGCGCCCCCAAGGAACCCCAGGTCTACGACCTGGTGCTGCAGGCCGTCGGCCGCATCCCCAACGGCAAGAAGGTCGGCGCCGAGAAAGCCGGCGTCGAGGTCGGTGAGCGCGGTTTCATCCCGGTGGACATGCAGATGCGCACCAACGTCGGCCACATCTTCGCCATTGGCGACCTGGTGGGCCAGCCCATGCTGGCGCACAAGGCGGTGCACGAGGGCCACATCGCCGCCGAAGTCATCGCCGGCGAACTCCAGGGCAAGCACGAACTGGCCAGCGCCGTGTTCGACGCCCGGGTCATCCCCAGCGTGGCCTATACCGACCCCGAGGTGGCGTGGGTGGGCCTCACCGAGGACCAGGCCAAGGCCCAGGGCATCAAAATAGAGAAGGGCCTGTTCCCCTGGAACGCCTCGGGCCGTGCCATCGCCAACGGCCGCGACGAAGGTTTCACCAAGCTGCTGTTCGACGCCGAAAGCCACCGCATCCTCGGCGGCGGCATCGTCGGTACCCATGCGGGCGACATGATCGGCGAAATCGCCCTGGCCATCGAGATGGGCGCCGACGCGGTCGATATCGGCAGCACCATCCACCCGCACCCGACGCTGGGCGAAACCATCGGCCTGGCCGGAGAGGTGGCGCATGGCAGCTGCACCGACCTGCCGCCGGCCCGCAAACGCTAGAGGCCCGACAGGCGCCCGGTACCTACCGGGCGCCCATAGGCAAAAAGCCCGGCATGCCGGGCTTTTTGATGTCTGGCCCGAGAGGCCAGGCGGGGAAATCTCAGTGCGCCACGACGGCCGCGTCGTCTTCCTTGGCTTCCACACGGCGGGCGCCGTCGAAGCGGGCGCTCCAGTAGCCGATACGCATGTCCTCAACCCGCACACGGGCGCCTGGCTTGGGTGCGTGGATGAACTTGCCGTCGCCCAGGTAGATGCCAACGTGGCTGAAGGCGCGGCGCATGGTGTTGAAGAACACCAGATCGCCCGGTTGCAGGTCGCTTTCGGCGATTTTTTCGGTGGCGGCGGCCTGTTCGTTGGCGCGGCGGGGCAGCAGCAGCCCGACCGTCTGGCCGTAGATGGCACGCACAAAACCGCTGCAATCGACACCGGTTTCAGCTGAATTGCCACCGCGGCGGTAGGGAACGCCCAGGAAACCCATGGCGTGGCCCACCAGGTCGGCCGCGCGGTCGGTGACCGACTGGCGTACCTGCTGCAGGTGCGAAATGAACCCCTTGTCGGCCAAGAGCCGGTCCAGATCATCTGGTGCGGTGGGGGCGGGTGCTGCGTTTGCGACGGAAGCGCAGGCCAACAGCAGGGCACACATCAATCTGGACATGGCGGTAAGGTTAACGTCGGACTTTTCCTACGTCAAGCATCATTACACGCCTAGGCCCGTGTAGGCTCCATGGGTGTCATTGTGTGAAGTTATGCCGAAAAGAGGGTTTGAATGCGTTTTGTGTGTGCGTCCGCAGCACTGTTCAGCGGGGCGGCATGCCTCGGAGCGGGCGCCGCCGAGCCGCTACCGGCGCCGGTAGTACCCCGCGTGGCGGTGGTGGCCACCGGGCTGGAATCCCCCTGGGCCCTGGCTTTCCTGCCCGGTGGGCGTTACCTGGTCACCGAACGGCCGGGCCGCATGCGGGTGGTGGGGGCCGACGGCCAGGTGTCCGCTCCCCTGGCGGAGGTGCCCGCGGTGGCCGCGGCCGGCCAGGGCGGCCTGCTCGATGTGGTGACCGACAGCGACTTCGTGCACAACCGCCAGGTTTTTTTCTGTTTTTCCGAACCCGGCCAGGGTGGCATCGCCGGCACAGCCCTGGCCAGCGCCCGGCTGTCTGCCCGGCAGGACCGGCTGGAAAACGTCCGGGTGATATTCCGTCAGCAGCCCAAGGTGGCGGGCGGCAACCATTTCGGCTGCCGCATCGTGGAAGCCAAGGACGGCAACCTGTGGCTGACGCTGGGCGAGCGCTTCAGCTACCGCGACAGGGCCCAGCAGCTCGACAACCACCTGGGCAAGATCGTCCGGGTCGCCAAGGACGGCAGCGTGCCGCGGGGCAACCCCTTCGTGAGCCACCCGGGTGCGCTGCCCGAAATCTGGAGCTACGGCCACCGCAATGTGCAGGGCGCCACCCTGGGCCCCGACGGCCGGCTGTGGACGCACGAGCACGGCCCGCAGGGCGGCGACGAGATCAACCTGCCGGTGGCCGGCCACAACTACGGCTGGCCGGTCATCACCTACGGCGAGAACTACGGCGGTGGGCCGGTCGGCGCCGGCCTGACCACCCTGGCCGGCATGGAGCAGCCGCTGCACCACTGGACGCCGTCCATCGCCCCGTCGGGCATGGCTTTTCTCACGAGCAGCCGCTACGGCGGCGACTGGAAGGGCAGCCTGTTTGTCGGCTCGCTCAAGTTCCACTACCTCGACCGCATCACCCTGGCCAAGGGGGCGGTGGTGTCCGAGCAGAAACTGCTGGGTGACCTCGACGAACGTATCCGCGACGTACGCCAGGGCCCGGATGGCCTTTTGTACCTGCTGACGGACAACCCGCGCGGCCGGCTGCTGCGGCTCGACCCGGCGGGCGGCTGAGCCGTCGCCGGGCGTGTGCGGTGTAATACGGACTGACTCCCTGAACCGGCGCCCTGCGCCTTCCTTGCCATGCTGCTCGACGTTTCCGAATCCCAACTCGTCCTCATCGACTACCAGGCCCGCCTGATGCCGGCCCTGCTGGAGGGCGAGGCGGTGCTGGCCAATGCGCTGCGCCTGGCACAGGCGGCGCGCCTGCTGGAGGTGCCGGTGTGGGGCACCGAGCAGAACCCCTCGAAACTCGGGTCCAACCCCGAGGCCCTGCGCGCGCTGTGCCAGCGCACCCTGGCCAAGATGCATTTCAGCGGCGTCGAGGAAGGGCTGGCCGAATGGCTGCGCCCGCCCGCGCCCAAGGCCCCGCAGGGCAATGCCCGCAGCCTGCCACGCCACCTGCAAAAGGCGGCCGAGCCGGCGGAAGGCCGTGGCGCTATCCTGCTGGCGGGCGTCGAGGCCCATGTCTGCCTGCTGCAGACCGCGCTCGACCTGCTGGAGGACGAGTTCGAGGTCTGGGTGGTGACCGATGCCTGCACCTCGCGCACCGAACGCAACCGCGACGCCGCCTTCGACCGCCTGGCCGGCGCCGGCGCCGAACTGGTGACCACCGAGATGGTGCTGTTCGAATGGCTGCGCACGGCCGAGCACCCGGCCTTCAAGGACGTGCAGGCGCTGATCAAGTAGGCCGGCGGCGCCACAATCGCCGCATGCTCAAGCTTTTTGCCCAGACCACCGGCCCGCAGCGGCTGGTATACGCCGTCGTCGCCGGCACCGCGGTGGCCCTGGCCCCCTGGCCGCTGGACAAGCCCGGCCGGGCCCTGGTCGGCTGGATTGTGACCGCCGCCGTCTACCTCGGCCTGTCGGCCTGGCTGGCACTGGAATTCGATTCGCCGCAGATCCGCCAGCGCGCCAAGGCGCAGGACGAGTCCACCGTGGTGCTGTTCCTGGTCATGGTGCTGGCGGTCTGCGCCAGTGTGGCCGCCATCGTGGTGCTGCTGCGCCAGGCCAAGGGCATGTCGCCGGACGCGCGGGCTCTGCACGTGGCGCTGTCGGTGCTGGCGCTGGCGGCGTCCTGGCTGTGGATCCATGTGCTGTTCGCCTTCCACTATGCGCACCGCTACTACCAGGCGCAGGAGGTGCCGGAAGGCGCCCCGAAAGGCGCGCCGAAAAAGCGCGGCGCAGAGAGCCCCGGCCTGGCCTTTCCCCAGTGCGACGCGCCCGACTACTTCGATTTCCTCTACCACGCGCTGGTGGTGGGCATGACCTCGCAGGTGTCGGACGTGCAGGTCACTTCCGGGCGCATGCGCCGGGTGACCGCGCTGCACGGCCTGTTGTCCTTCGCCTTCAACGTGGTGGTGCTGGCCATGGGCATCAACGTGGTGGCGTCGTCGCTCCAGTAGGCGTGGCCGCCGCGGTCGCCGCCGCCAGCTTGCGGGCGCCCACCAGGCCGCTGGCCAGCAGCGTGCCGGCCAGGATCACCGCGCCGCAGGCCACCATGCCCGGGGTCACCACCTCGCCCAGCAGCGCGGCCCCATAGGCCAAGGTGAAGACGGGGGCCAGGAAGGTCACCGCCACCGCCCGGCCGGGCCCGGCGCGCTGGATGATGCGGTAGTAGAGGAAGTAGGCCAGCGCGGTGCACACCGTGCCGAGCGCGATGACCGCCGCCCAGGCGCTCCAGCCCGGTGCCTGCGCCGGCCAGTACACCACCGTGGGTCCCGCCAGCACCAGGGCCGCGCCCAGCAGGCTGCCGGCGGCCGACGCCACCGGCCGCACGCCACCCAGGAAACGCCGCGCGTAGTTGGCCGCCCAGCCATAGCTGCAGGAGGCCCCCAGGCAGGCCAGCACGAACCAGCCGGCGATGCCCGTTTCCAGGTGCAGGCCGCGGGTCGCCAACAACGCCACGCCGGTGAAGCCGATCGCCAGCCCGCAGAGGCGCAGCCGGCCGGGCCGCTCGCCCAGCCAGGCCCAGGCCACCAGCGCGCCGAACAGGGGTGTGGTGGCGTTGAGGATGGAAATCACCCCGGTGGGCAGGTGCAGCACCGCATAGGCGAACAGGGCGAAGGGCAGGGCGTTGTTGAGTACCCCCAGGCCCATGGCCAGCAGCCAGCGGCCGCGCAGCGCTTCGCGGTTGCTGCGCAGGAACAGCAGCGGCATCAGCACCAGCGCGGCGATGGCCACCCGCAGCCCGGCCGTGGGCAGCGGCCCGAACTGCGCCGCCCCCAGGCGCATGAACAGGTAGGAGCTGCCCCAGACCGCCGCCAGCAGCACGAATTCCGGCGCCCAGCTGCGGGCGGGCACGGCGCCGGACGCCACCGCCGTCACAGCAGCCGCCGCGCCCGGGATTCGAGCGCCAGCAGGGCCTGCTTGCGGTCCAGGCCGCCCGCATAGCCGGTGAGCGAGCCGTTGCTGCCCAGCACCCGGTGGCAGGGCACGACGATGGAGACCGGGTTGCGGCCTACCGCCGCGCCGACCGCCCGCACCGCCGCCGGCTTGGCCACCGCGTGGGCGATGTCGCTGTAGCTGCAGGTGTCACCGGGCCGGATGGCCAGCAGGGCCTGCCACACGCTGTGCTGGAAGGGCGTGGCCTCGGGCAGGTCCAGCGGCATGCGGAAATTCGCCGTGCGGCCTGCGAAGTAGGCGTCGAGTTCGGCTTCGGCGGCGTCCAGTACGGCATGGGGTCCGTTTTCCACCGGCCAGGCATCGGCGCCCTCCATGCCGGCCGGCCAGTGGCGCTGGCCTTCGAACCACATGCCGGACACGCCGCGGGGCGTGGCGGCGATGGCGATCATGCCCAGCGGGCTCTTCCAGCGGCGCTGTACCGTGTCGGGGGCGTATTTCATGCAGTTCTCCGGTTCAGGCAGCGGCGGGGGCCGTGCCGGGGGTGGGGGATGGCGGGGTGTGCAAAGCGCCAGGTGGGGCGGCGCCCGGCACCGGCAGGCTGTGCCAGGCCCGCAGCACCGCGTAGCTGCGCCAGGGCCGCCAGGGCTGGGAGGCGGCCTCGGCCGCCAGCGCCGGCCGGGGCGCGCCGCGTACGCCGAGGGCGTTCTGCAGCGCCACGTCGCCCGCGGGAAAGGCATCGGGCCAGCGCAGGGCACGCATGGCGATGTACTGGGCCGTCCAGTCGCCGATGCCGGGCAGCGCGCGCAGGGCGGCCATGGCGGCTTCGGGTGGATCGCCGGCATACAGCCGCAGGCTGCCGCCGGCCACCGCCCGGGCCAGCGCCACGATGGCCCTCTGGCGCTGGCGCACGATGCCCAGGCTGCCCAGCCCGTCGCCGGTGGCTTCGGCCAGGGCCTGCGGCGTCGGAAACAGGCGGTCGAGGCCGGCAAAGGGTGTCTCCAGTGGCGCGCCGAAACGCTGGACCAGCCGCGAGGCCAGGGTGCGGGCGGCGGCCACGGTCACCTGCTGGCCCAGCACCGCCCGCACCGCCAGCTCGAAGCCGTCCAGGGTGCCCGGTACCCGGGCCCCCTCGGTGCCGGGGAAATGCGGCAGCAGGGCCGCATCGACGGCGGCCGGGTCGGCGTCCAGGTCGAGCAGCGCCCGCACCCGCCGGATCAGCGCCGGCAGGGCCGGGCGCAGCGTGTCGCCGATCCGCAGCAGCACCTGCGGCTGCGCCGTATCGAAACGCCACTGCAGCCAGCCCGTGTGTTCCCGTCCGCCGGAGGGCAACGCCAGGGTGCGGGTGAACCAGGCGCCGTCCTTGTCCTCGACCACCGTCTCCATGCCGCCGATCAGCCGCCGCTCCAGGAACGCCACCAAACCCGCCACCGCATAGGGCGGCCGGTAGCCCAGCCGCACCTGGGTCGGGCGGCCAGCCGCAGGTGCCGTGTCGTCGTCCCGGCCACGGCGCAGCTGGGTCGGGTTCAGGCCGTAGTGCTGGGCGAAGGCGGCGTTGAAGCGCCGCAGGCTGGCAAAACCGCTGGCCGCGGCCACCTCGGTCACCGGCAGGCCGGTGTCGGTCAGCAACTGCTTGGCGGCCAGCAGCCGGCGCGTCTGCAGGTACTGCAGGGGCGAGACACCGAACTGCGATTCGAAGATGCGGCGCAGGTGCCGGTCGCTCACCCCCAGCTGCCCAGCCACCCGCAGCACCGGTGTGCCGGCTTCGCCGTCGGCTGCGCTTGTCGCCTGCCAGGCCTCCGGGTCGTCCAGCCGGCGCGCAGCCTCGCGTGCCAGCAGCGCCGATGCGTCCTGCACCGACCACACGGCCTGCGTCCCGGGGCCTTGCGGCGCCAGTTCGGGCCGGCAGCGCAGGCAGGGCCGGAAACCCTCGTGCTCGGCCTGCGCAGCCAGCGCGAAGAAGCGGCAGTTCTCCCGCCGCGGCGTGCGCACCCGGCACACCGGCCGGCAGTAGATGCCGGTAGAGGTCACGCCGGTAAAGAAACGCCCGTCGAAACGCGCGTCGTGCGCCGCCAGTGCCCGGTAGCAGCCGTCGGCATCGTCGGGCAGGGGGGTGGCGGTATGGCTGTCCATGGACCCGATGATACGGAGGGCGCTGCGGATTACTCGCCGTTTCCGGACATGTGGATGCACTGGCAGAGATCGGGCGACCGTCCGACAAAACCGGTACGTGCGCCTGCCTACAATCGCCGCAAACCTATATTTCTCGCTGAAAGCCCCCATGCCTTTTGCTCCGTCCATCTTCAAGGCCTACGACATCCGCGGCATCGTGCCCTCGACGCTCGACGAGAACGTGGCGCGCGCACTGGGCCGGGCCTTCGGCTCCACGGCGCTGGCCCAGGGCGAAAAGGCCGTGGCCATCGGCCGTGACGGGCGCCTGTCGGGCCCGGCCATCGCCGCGGCGCTGCGCGACGGGCTGGTGGAATCCGGCATCGAGGTGATCGACGTGGGCGCGGTCACCACCCCCATGCTGTATTTCGCCGCCAGCACGCTGTGCAGCAGCGGCATCCAGGTCACTGGCAGCCATAACCCCAAGGACTACAACGGCTTCAAGATGGTGCTGGCCGGCAAGGCCATCTACGGCGACGAGATCCAGGGCCTGCGCCAGATGATGGACGACAAAAGCTACACCCTGAAGCCCGGCGGCAGCGCACGCACGGTGGACGTGACGGACGCCTACATCCAACGTATCGCCGGCGACATCAAGCTGGTCCGCCCGATCAAAATCGTGGTGGACGCTGGCAACGGCATCGCCGGTGCGACCGCACCCGCCGTCTTCCGCGCCATCGGCTGCGAAGTGACCGAACTGTTCACCGAGGTGGACGGCAATTTCCCCAACCACCATCCCGATCCCAGCAAACCCGAGAACCTGAAGGACGTGATCGCCGCGCTGCAATCCGGCGATGCCGAGCTGGGCCTGGCCTTCGACGGCGATGGCGACCGCCTGGGCATCGTCACCAAGGACGGCCAGAACATCTTCCCCGACCGGCAGATGATGCTGTTCGCACAAGACGTGCTGTCGCGGGTGCCGGGCGGCAAGATCGTCTTCGACGTCAAGTGCAGCCAGCGCCTGGCCCCGGCCATCGAGGCGGCCGGCGGCGAGGCGCTGATGTTCAAGACCGGCCATTCGCTGATCAAGGCCAAGATGCGCGAGACGAATTCGCCGCTGGGCGGCGAGATGAGCGGCCACATCTTCTTCAAGGAGCGCTGGTACGGTTTCGACGACGGCACCTACGCCGGCTGCCGCCTGCTGGAAATCCTCAGCAAGTCGCCCAACGCCAGCGATGTGCTCAACGGCCTGCCGACGAGCTTTTCCACACCCGAACTCAATGTGTCCTGCGCCGAAGGCGAGCCGCACGTGCTGGTGCAGAAGCTGGTCGACACCGCGAAGTTCGATGCGCCGGCCAAGGTCACCACCATCGACGGCGTGCGGGTGGACTGGCCGGACGGCTTCGGCCTGATCCGCGCCTCCAACACCACGCCGGTGCTGGTGCTGCGTTTCGAAGGGCATACGGAAGCCGCGCTGCACCGCATCGAAGAGACGATGCTCAAGCTGCTGAAAACCGTGAAGCCCGACGCGCAGATCGGCGCAGCGGCGCACTGAATGGCCCCCACGCTTGCCACTGCGTGTGCTGCGCTGCCCCCCGAGGGGGCCGCAGCCGCCTTGGGGCGGCCCGGCGGCGTCTGACCCCGCCATATGCTGTTCCCCGGCGCCGCGCGCGCCCTCTATTCGGCCGGCATGTGGCTGGCGCAGCCTCTGCTGCGGGCCAAGCTGCGGCGGCGCGGGCGGGCCGAGCCGGGTTACCTGGAAGCCACCGGCGAGCGTTTCGGGCACTACGCGGATAATGCCCCGCCGCCCGGCACGCCCGCCAGCCCCCTGGTCTGGATCCATGCGGTATCCCTGGGTGAAACACGCGCCGCGGCCGGCCTCGTGGCGGAGCTGCGCCAGCAGTTGCCGGGCATGCGCCTGCTGTTGACCCACGGCACGGCCACCGGGCGCGAAGAGGGTAAAAAACTGCTGCTGCCAGGTGACCTGCAGGCTTGGCAGCCCTGGGACACACCGGGCGCCGTGGCCCGTTTCCTGGCCCGTTTCCAGCCCTCCGCCGGGGTACTGATGGAAACCGAGGTATGGCCCAACCTGGTGGCTGGCTGCCGTGCGGCTGGTGTGCCGCTGGCGCTGGCCAATGCCCGGCTCAGCGCCAGGTCGCTGCGCAGCGCGCAACGGCTGGCCGCGCTGTCGGGCGCGGCCTTTGCCGGCCTGGCGGCGGTCTGGGCGCAGTCGGACGACGATGCCGCGCGGCTGCGTGTCCTGGGCGCGCCGGTGTCGGGGGTGTTCGGCAACCTCAAGTTCGATGCGGCCCCCGATGCCGCCCTGCTGGCACGCGGGCGGCAGTGGCGGGCCGAGGCCGGTCGGCCGGTGGCCTTGTTCGCCAGCTCCCGGGAAGGCGAAGAGGTGCTGTGGCTAGACGCGATCGCTGAGAAGTGGCAAGCGGGGCAGGGGCAGGGCGGGGAACTGCCCGCCGTGCAATGGCTGCTCGTGCCCCGGCACCCCCAGCGTTTCGACGCGGTGGCCCGCCTGCTGGAAGAACGTGGCCTGCGCGTCTCGCGCCGCAGCACCTGGCCGGTGGACACCGCCCCGGCCCCGGCCGATGTCTGGCTGGGGGACTCGCTGGGCGAAATGGCGCTGTACTACGGCCTGGCCGATGCGGCCTTGCTGGGCGGCAGCTTCGTCCCCCTTGGCGGGCAGAACCTGATCGAGGCGGCGGCCTGCGGCTGCCCGGTGGTCATGGGGCCGTCGACCTTCAATTTCGCCGAAGCCTCGGCACTGGCCGAAGCGGCCGGCGCCGCACTGCGGGTGGATGGCATGCCCACGGGCGTGGCCGCGGTGGAGGCGCTGGTAGCCGATGTGGCACGCGTGGCGGCCGCACGCGATGCGGCCCTGGCCTTCGCCGCCGCGCACCGCGGTGCGGCCCGGCGCACGGCCGAGGCCGTTTCCGGCCTGCTGTCCCTCAGGGCTCCAGCAGCGCGTTGATCTCGTGCAGGTGCTGGGTGTCGAGCACACCCGCGCTCTGCCGCAGCCGCAGGTTGGACAGCAGCACGCTGTAGCGGGCCTGGGCCAGGTCGCGTTTGGTCTGGTAGAGCTGGCTCTGCGCGTTCAGCACGTCGATGTTGATACGCACGCCCACTTGGTAGCCGAGCTTGTTGGCGTCGAGCGCACTCTGGCTCGAAGCCTCGGCGGCCTCCAGGGCACGGGCCTGCCCGGCGCTGGACACGGCGCCGAAAAACAGCGCACGGGTCTGCTGCGCCACGCTGCGGCGGGTGGTGTCCAGGTCGAATTCGGCCTTGTCGGCCAGCGACAGGGTCTCCTTCACCCGGTTCTGCACCGCAAAACCCGAGAACAAGGGCATGTTGAGCTGTACACCCACCGAACTGGCGTTGCTGCGGTAGGCGCCGCTGATGGTCTGGCTGCCATTGGGGAAGCGCTGCACGTTGTAGCCCGCCACCAGGTCCACGGTGGGCAGGTGGCCGGTTTCGGCCTTCTGGATTTCCAGCCGGGCCACGTCCAGCGCCAGCTGCGCCTGGCGCACCGCGGGCTGGTACTGCTGCGAGCGGTCCACCCACTCGTTGAGCGATTCCAGCGGCAGTTCGGGCAGCGCCACCGGCTGCGCCAGCGGCCGGGGCGACACCCCCGCGCGTCCCAGCAGCTGGTCGAGCGCCAGGCGTTTCACCCGCAGATCGTTCTCGGCCCCGATTTCCTGGGCAATCACCAGGTCGTAGCGCGCCTGGGCCTCGCGCGAGTCGGTCACCGTGGCGGTGCCGACCTCGAAGTTGCGTTGGGCCGAGGCCCGCTGCTCGGCCACGGCGGTTTTCTGTGCCCGCACGAAATTGAGCGTGTCCTGTGCGCCCAGCACGTCGAAATACGACTGGCTGACCCGCACCTGCAGGTCCTGCACCGCGGCGTCGAGCGCCGCACGGAAGATGTCCAGCTGGCGCTGGCCCTGTTCCAGCGCCAGCCGGTTGGCCGGGCGGTACAGCGGCTGCGCGCCGTTCACCCCCACGCTCTGCGTGGTGTTGTTGCGCACGATGCCGGTGGTGAAGTCGGTCAGCGAGCGCAGTGCGCTGGCCGACAGGCCCACCGAGGGCAGCAGGCCGGCGCGCAGCTGCTCGGCACGGCTCACGCTGGCGTCGTAGGCGGCCTGCGCCGACTGCAGCGGTGCATCGTAGGAACGCGCGGCCTCGTAGGCTTCGACCAGACTTTCTGCATGGGCACCCGCGCCCATGGCGCCGCACAGCAGGACCGCAAGAAGGCGGGCGGCAGCCATCAATAGTGGGGGACGGTGGGGTCGCGCTGGGCCGACCAGGCATCGATGCCGCCGGCGATGTTGACCACGTTCTCGAAACCGTTCTGTGCCAGGAACATGGCCACCCGCTGGCTGCGGGCGCCGTGGTGGCACAGGCAGGCCACCGGCTGCGCGGGATCGAGTTCGGCCAGCCGGGCCGGGATGTCGTTCATGGGCACGCCGACCAGGCGGAAACCCGCCGGCGCCACGCTGGCGGTCTGCAGTTCCCAGGGTTCACGTACGTCGAGCACCACCGGGTCGGCCCCGGCATGGGTGGCCAGCCAGGCGTCGAGCTCGGACGGCCGGACCTGGCCGATGGAGAAGGCGTTCACAGGCACTGCCTCAGAAGTGGAAACGCGAGGGTTCCGGGAAGTTCTTCAGCCGGGACGCAAAGGTGTCCCAGGGCTGGGCGGTCTCGAAGCTGGCTTCGCCGGTACGGGTGACGAAATGCGCACGCATCACCGGTTCGCCGCCGACGATGGCGCCGAGCCGGCCGCCGATCTTGAGCTGGGCCAGCAGTGCGGGAGGCACCTGCGCCACCGAGCCGCTCAGCACGATCACGTCGAAAGGCGCCCCGGCGATGCTGCCCTGGGCGCCGTCGGCCACCCGCACCTCGGCGTTGGAGATGCCGGCGCGCTGCAGGTTGGCCCGTGCCATTTCGGCCAGGGCGGGGTCGATCTCCAGGGTGACGACCCGTTCGGCGCGGCGCGCCAGCAGGGCGGCCATGTAGCCGGAGCCGGCGCCGATTTCCAGCACCGATTCGTTTTTCTGCACCCGCAGGTCCTGCAGCATGCGCGCCTCGACCTTGGGCGCCAGCATGCTCTGGCCGCCCGGCAGCTGTACTTCCATGTCGACGAAGGCCATGGCCCGGTGCGCCAGCGGCACGAATTCCTCGCGCCGCATCAGCGCCAGCAGGTCGAGGATGTCGTTGTCCAGCACATCCCAGGGGCGGATCTGCTGCTCGATCATGTTGAAGCGGGCCTGGTCGGTCGTGCTGGCGTGGACGAAAGGCGTGTTCAGGGGCAGGGACATCGGGGAATTCTTTCGGGGGCGTCGTCGGGCAAACCTGCGGATTTTATTCTTTCCCCGCGCGCCGTGGGCCGCTCCGGCGGAAACTGCGCCGCTCGGGTAAATTTAGGGCTTGAACCACGCCGTCCTTTCGTCCCTCGCCCCCGTCGTCCTCTGCATCTTCATCGGCTTCCTGGTCGCCCGGCGCGGCTGGATCCGGGCCAGCGCCGTCAAGGACCTGTCGAACCTGGCCTTCCTGGTGCTGGCGCCCGCGCTGCTGTTCCGCACCATGGGCTCGGTCCGTGTCCAGCAGCTCGATTTCCAGCCGGTCGGCAGCTATTTCCTGGCCGCGGCCATCGTCTTCGCCGGGGTGCTGGTGGCCTGCGGCTTCGACAAGCGCGCCACCCTGCTGGCCATGGCCGGCACTTTCAGCAATGTGCTGATGGTGGGCGTGCCCCTGGTCGACCTGTTGTATGGCGACGCCGGGCTGGTCACCCTGTTCACCCTGATCTCGGTGCACTCGCTGATCCTGGTGACCATCGCCACCTTCCTGCTCGAACTGGCCTCCGCACGCGAGGATGCCGCGGCCGGCCGCCACGCCGACCGGCACCTGGTGCTGACCGTGCTGGCCGCGGTGCGCAACGGCATCCTGCACCCGGTGCCGCTGCCCATCATCCTGGGCCTGCTGTTCGCCCAGACCGGCCTGGTGCTGCCGGAGGCGCTCGACAAGTCGCTGTTGCTGCTCGGCAGCGCCCAGGTGCCGGTATCGCTGGTGCTGGTGGGGGTGACGCTGGCCTTCACCACCGTGGGCACCCACCTGCGCGGCGCGCTCGGGCTGTGCCTGGTGAAAAACCTGGCCCACCCGCTGGCCATGCTGGCCGTGGGCAAACTGCTGGGGCTGTCGGGCCTGCCGCTGACGGTGATGGTGCTGACCGCGGCGCTGCCCATCGGCGCCAACGTGTTCCTGTTTTCGCAGCGCTACCGTACCGCCGAAGGGCTGGTCACCGCCGGTGTCGCCGTGTCCACCGCGCTGGGCCTGGTCACACTGCCGCTCATCCTGGTGCTGGCGGCGCACCTCTGAGGCGTTTTGAGGCCCCTGGGGCGTATCAGGGGGCGAGGCGTTCGCGCTGCCAGGCGCCGTCTTCCAGCCGGTAGCGCAGCCGGTCGTGCAGCCGGCTCTTGCGGCCCTGCCAGAATTCCCACTGGTCGGGTACCAGCCGGTAGCCGCCCCAGTGCGGCGGGCGCGGCGGCTGCAGCAGGAAACGGGCGGCGTATTTGGCGGCGTTGGCCACCAGCACACCCCGGTCGGCGATCACCTCGCTCTGCGGGCTGGCCCAGGCGCCGATACGCGAGTCCAGCGGACGGCTCTTGTAGTAGGCGTCGCTTTCCGCGTCGCTGGTGGGCTCGATGCGGCCTTCGATACGCACCACACGTTCCAGCTCGACCCAGTGGAACTGCAGTGCGGCGAACGGGTTGCCCCCCAGTTGCCGGCCCTTGCGGCTCTCGTAGTTGGTGTAGAAGGCCAGGCCGCGCGCGTCGTAGCCCTTGACCAGCACGATGCGGGTGCTGGGCCGCAGGTCACCGCCCACGGTGGCCAGTGTCATGGCATTGGGTTCGGGCAGCTGGGCGGCCAGCGCCTCGTTGAACCAGCGATCGAACTGCAGCAGGGGGTCGGCCAGGGAATCGCGTTCGCTGAGTTCGGCGCGCTCGTAGCTCTTGCGCAGGTCGGCGATGGAGGAGGAAGCAGGGGGCGTAGCCATGGCGGCATTGTGCATGGGCGTAGAGTCCGCTGCCATGCAAGCCTCCCCACCCCTGCCGGCTGCCGCTGAATTCCGCCCCGTCGTGCTGGTGCTGGCCTCGGGCCGCGGCGAGCGCTTCCGCGCCTCGGGTGGTGAGGTGCACAAACTGCAGGCCCTGCTGGAGGGCAGGACGGTGCTGGAGCGCACGCTCGACGCGGTGCGGGCCAGCGGCCTGCCCTGGCACCTGGAAGACCGGGGCCATCCCGGCATGGGCGATTCCATCGCTGCCGCCGTGCGGGCCACGCGGGACGCACCCGGCTGGCTGGTGCTGCCGGGCGACCTGCCCCTGGTGGCGCCCGCCAGCCTGCGGGCCGTTGCCGAGGCGCTGGCCGGCTGGTCCGGCGCCGTGCTGCCGGCCACAGGCGGAGTGCCGGGCCATCCGGTCGGTTTCAGTGCGGACAACGGGGCCGCCCTGCAGGATCTGCGGGGCGACGAGGGTGCGCGCAGCCTGCTGCGGCGGCTGGATGCGCAGGGTGGGGTACGGCGCCTGCGGCTGGAAGACCAGGGCATGCGGGGTGATATCGACACGCTGGCCGACCTCGAACGCGCGGCGCAGCAACTGCGCGCGCGAACGGCACAAGGGTAACCTCCCGCTGCCGCCTGAGCGGCCCGTTCTAGCGCCGGACGATCACCGCGCAGGCCAGGCGCGGGCCGGAATTGCCCGCCGGCTGGCTGGTGTAGTCGTCGGCATCCCGGTGCACCACCAGGCTGCGGCCCACGATGTCGGTCTCGCCGCTGCCGATGGTGAACAGGTGCGCTTCCGCGCTGAAGTTGGCGACGCCGGTCGCGTCTGCATGCAGGGCGGGCAGGTCGCCCGCGTGGGTGCCGGTCGTGCCGAAGTGGCCGTGCTGGCCTCCCAGGGGATTGAAATGCCCGCCGGCACGCATGGCGTCGCCGCCCGTGCAGTCGCCGGTTTCGTGGATGTGGAAGCCGTGTTCGGAATTGGGGGCCAGGCCGCGCACCGTGCCGCTGACACGCACCACGTCGCCGACCTGGATAAAACGCACCGCCCCGTTCACCCGGTTGCCCCGGGTCGGTTCCAGGTCGGCTGTGGCGGTCGCCCCCTGTGGGCGCGCCACGGAGCATCCCCCGAGCAACAGCACGGCGCCGCAGGCGCCAGCGGCGAGGGTTCGGGCGTAAGGCAGTCGGCGCAACATCGGGGGTGGTCCTCGAAAAATAACAGGGGTCAACTCTACGACCGTGTATTCACGGTGGTGCATCGTTGTGTGACAGCCGCAAGACGCGCGCCAGCGCATGGTCCTCGATGCCCAGGCGCCGCAGTTCTTCGTAGGTCAGCCGCGCATAGTCGCGGGTGGTGCCGAAGCGGCCGGTGGCGGTGGAGAAAATGCGCCGGTATTCGTCATCGGCCAGCGTGCCGGTATGGTTGGGGCTGCTGCGCGACAGGGTGAAGGCCAGCGCCTTCACCGGGCCGCCGGGGGTGCGGCAGGCCAGCCAGCGCGGGTCGTAGACGCCGGTCACCATCTCACGCTGCCACAGGTCGCACAGCGACTGGTGGCCGTGCACGCCGGGAATGCGGAACACCATGCCCTGGCAGCTGCCGCCCGACAGCAGGGCGAACACCAGGCCCGGGCAGTCGGTGGTGCCGCGGTTGACGCGGCTCCACATACGCAGCGCACGGTGCCAACCGTGGGTACGCGCCGGGCGCCGCTCGGCAAAGGCGAATTCGGGGCGCCAGAGCAGGGAGCCGTAGCCGAACACCCACAGGTCGTCCTTGCCGCCCCATTCGGCCAGGGCGCGTTCCAGCAGGGGGGCCGGGTCGCGTACGGCGGGCGGCAGGGCGACGGGCGGCCCGGGCATGGGGCCCGGCGGGGCTTCGGCAGACATGGGACCTCTACAATTTCCGGCAATGTTCGGCGCTGTGCCGATTATCGAACGGAGTTGCCTTGTCCCTGCGAGACGAAGATGGTGCCCAGCACCTGGTGCTGGCGGTGGTCGCGGCGTTGGTGCTGCTGGTGGTGGCGGGGGTGCTCGCGCTGGCCGTGCAGCGTTCCTACGTGGCGGCCGAGGCGGCACCTGCCCAGCCGCGGGCACAGCCCTGGGTGGCGATCGAGGACGGCATCGTGCGTTTTCGTTTCGTTCCGGGGCGCGCCGACCTGCCCACCGACGACACGGCGGCGCTGGCCGACCTGGTCAAGGAAGTGATGCCGGGGCGCCACGTGGTGGTGGCGCCGTTCTTCGGGCCGGCCGACGGCGTGGCACTGGCGCAGCGCCGGGCGGTGAAGATCCGCGATGCACTCAAGGGCCTGGGCCTGCTGGAAGACAAGGTCGAACTGCGCCAGCCCGCCGCCGCGCCGGGCCCGGCGGACACCACCCGGGTCGACGTGATGCTGGTCGACTGAACCCGGCCCCTCCCGCTGGCCATTCCGCGCGCGGGGCGGGCGCGTTTCTCGCTTCTGCTGGTTACCATGGCACACGCCGGTGCAGGCGGCTGCCGGTACCATGCATACCACCGCGCCAGGCCCCACCCGGGCATTCCCACCGTCCACGAAACTCCCTCCGATGAAGCTGCATTCCACCGTCGACCGCGTGACCGAACGTATCCGCGAGCGCAGCCGCGACAGCCGCGGTGCCTACCTGCAAGGGGTGGAGCTGATGGCACGCCGCACGCCCGGCGCCGAGCGTATGGGCTGCGCCAACGTGGCCCACGCCTTCGCCGGCATGCCCTCGGGCGACAAGCTGCGGGTGGTTGCCGAGCGGGTGCCCAACATCGGCATCGTCAGCGCCTACAACGACATGCTGTCGGCCCATGCCCCCTACGCCCGCTACCCCGACCTGATCAAGGAAGAGGCGCGGCTGGCCGGCGCCACCGCCCAGGTGGCCGGCGGCGTGCCCGCCATGTGCGACGGCGTGACCCAGGGCACCGCCGGCATGGAGCTGAGCCTGTTCAGCCGCGACACCATCGCCATGGGCACGGCCGTGGCCCTGTCGCACGACGTGTTCGACGCCGCCTTGCTGCTGGGCATCTGCGACAAGATCGTGCCCGGCCTGCTGATCGGCGCGCTGCACTTCGGCCACCTGCCCATGGTGTTCGTGCCGGCGGGGCCGATGACGACCGGCCTGTCCAACAAGGCCAAGTCCCAGGTGCGCGAGCAGGCAGCCCAGGGCCTGGTCGGCCGGCCCGAGCTGTTGCAGGCCGAGCAGGCCGCCTACCACGGCCAGGGCACCTGCACCTTCTACGGCACGGCCAACAGCAACCAGATGCTGCTGGAGGCCATGGGCCTGCACGTGCCCGGCGCGGCCTTCGTCACACCCGGCACCGACCTGCGCGAGGCGCTCACCCGCGAGGCGGTGCGCACCGTGCTCGGCATCCTGCCGGCCCGGCGTTTCGCGCCCATCGGCCGGGTGGTGGACGAGCGCTGCATCGTCAATGCCATGGCCGCGCTGCTGGCCACCGGCGGTTCCACCAACCACCTGATCCACTGGGTGGCGGTGGCGCGCGCCGCGGGCATCCTGATCGACTGGAACGACTTCGCCGAGCTGTCGGACGTGGTGCCGCTGCTGGCCCGGGTGTACCCCAACGGCAGCGCCGACGTGAACCAGTTCCAGGCCGCCGGCGGCACTGGCTACGTGCTGCGCGAACTGCTCGACGCCGGCCTGATGCACGAGGACGTGCTGACAGTGCGGGCCGACGGCATCCGCGAACAGACCCGCGAGGCCGGCCTGGGCGACACCGGTGCGCTGGTGTGGACCGACACCGGCACGACCAAGGACGACAGCGTGGTGCGGCCGGCCACCGGGCCCTTCAGCCCGGTCGGCGGCCTGAAGCTGCTGCAGGGCAACCTGGGCCGCAGTGTGATCAAGGTCTCGGCCGTGCCGGACGACCGCCACGCCATCGAGGCGCCGGCCCGCGTATTCGATTCGCAGGATGCGCTGCACAAAGCCTTTACCGCGGGCGAGCTCGACCGCGATGTGGTCTGCGTCGTGCGCTGGCAGGGGCCGCGTGCCAATGGCATGCCCGAGCTGCACAAACTCACCCCGCCGCTGGCGGTGCTGCAGGGCCGGGGTTACCGGGTGGCGCTGGTGACCGACGGGCGCATGAGCGGCGCCTCCGGCAATGTGCCGGCGGCTATCCACGTCTCGCCCGAGGCCCTGGCCGGCGGGCCGCTGGCCCGGGTGCGCGATGGCGACGTGGTGCGCCTCGATTCCATCGCCGGCACGCTCGACGTGCTGGTGCCCGCCGGCCAGTGGGCGACCCGCCCGCTGGCCACCATGCCGCCGGAGCTGACCGCTGCCAACGGCGTCGGCATGGGCCGCGAACTGTTCGCCGGCATGCGGCGCAATGCCCTGACCGCCGAAGAAGGAGCCTGCACATGGCTGTGACATCCATTCCCCTGACCGCCCGCGCCGTGATGCGCGATGCGCCCGTCATCCCCGTGATCGTGCTGCACGACGTGGCCCATGCCGTGCCGCTGGCGCGCGCCCTGGTGGCCGGCGGCATCCGTATGCTGGAGGTGACCTTGCGCACCCCACAGGCGCTGGCCTGCATCGAGCGTATTGCCCGCGAGGTGCCCGAAGCGGTGGCCGGTGCCGGCACGGCGCGCTCCGCCGCCGACGTGCAGGCCGTGGCACGCGCCGGCGCGCGCTTCGTGGTGAGCCCCGGCTACACCACCGCCCTGGGCCGGGCCTGCCGCGATGCCGGGCTGCCGCTGCTGCCGGGTGTGGCCACCGGCGGCGAGATCATGATGGCGCAGGAAGACGGGCTGACCGAGCTGAAGTTCTTCCCCGCGCTGCAGGCCGGCGGCGTTTCCATGCTCAAGGCCTGGCACGGACCGTTCGGCGACATTACTTTCTGCCCCACCGGCGGCATCAACACCGCCAATGCGGCCGAGTTCCTGGCGCTGCCCAACGTGGCCTGTGTCGGCGGTTCGTGGCTGACCCCGGTCGATGCCATCGTGTCGGGCGACTGGGACCGCATCACGGAGCTGGCGCGGGAAGCTTCCCAGCTGGTGCGTGGACTGAAAAGCTAACGCGCGCTCGCGCGGGCCGCCAGCGCCGCGGCGACCTGCGCCACCGGGGTCGCCCAGTCGCCTCGTACCGGCTGCTGGAACAGCCGCATGCCCGGGTACCAGGGCGAATCGTCGCGCCCGCGCAGCCAGCGCCAGTCGTTGCGGAAGGCGGGCAGCAGCACCCAGCAGGGCAGGCCGATGGCACCGGCGACATGGCAGGCGGCGGTGTCCACGGCGACCAGCAGGTCGAGCCCGGCCATCACGGCGGCGGTGTCGGCGAAGCTGTCGGTCTCGGTGCCCAGGTGCAGCAGCGGCTGGCCCGCGGGTGGGTGCTGCGCCTCGTCCTCGCCGGCCATCTTCTGCAGGCTGATGAATTGGACACCCGGCACCTGCCACAGCGGCGCCAGCGTGGCCAGTCCCGGCAGCGAGCGGTCGGCGTCGTTGTCGTGCTGCACATTGCCGCGCCATACCAGGCCGACCCGCAGCCCGTGCGGCGGCAAACGGGCTGCCCACCGGTCGGCCAGCGCGGGCTCGACGCAGAGGTAGGGCGTTTCGCCTGGAATGGTGGCGAGGGTGGTGCCGCACAGCAGCGGCAGGCTCAGCAGCGGTACCCAGAAGTCGTGTTGTTCGAGTGCGGCAGCCGCCTCGTGCTGGGCAATGACGGCGTCCGGGCCGGCCACGGACCGCAGCAGCGGCACCAGGGGCGCGCTGCAGGCGAAGGTGAGGCGGGCAGGGCGCTGCTGTGCACGCAGGATCGCCAGGTAGCGGCAGAACTGGGTCTGGTCGCCGTGGCCCTGTTCGGGCCAGACCAGCAGCGAGCGGCCGGCCAGCGGCTCGCCTGCCCACCGGGGCACGCGGGTGTGGGCCGGAAAACCGGGCATGGCACCAGGTACCCGCAGGGTGTAGCGCAGTTCCACGTGCGGCCAGCCTTCCTGCAGCCGGCCCAGCGACAGCAGCAGCTGTCCCAGGTTCAGGCGGGCGGCGGCGAAGTCCGGCTGCAGCGCCAGGGCCGTGCGCATTTCGGCCTCGGCTTCCTCGGTGCGGCCCTGGTCGAAGCGCAGGGCCCCCAGGTTGGAGTGTGCGATGGCATAGCCGGGGCGCAGGCGCAAGGCTTCGTGGTAGTGGTGCTCCGCATCGGCCGCGCCGCCGGGTTGGCGCGCCAGCAGGTCGGCCAGGTGGCAGTGCACTTCAGGCACCCCGGGGGCGAGTGCCAGGGCATGCCGCTGGTGGGCCTCGGCTTCGCCGTAGCGCCGTGCCTCCTCCAGCACCAGGCCCAGGTTGGTATGGGCGGCCACGTCATCGGGGGCGCCGTCCAGCGCCTCGCGGTAGGCCTGCTCCGCTGCGACCAGGCGGCCGTCGGCGGCCAGCAGCACCCCCAGGTTGACCCGGGTGCGCACATGCCCCGGCGCCAGCGCCAGCGCCCGGCCATAGGCGGTCTCGGCGGCCTCTGCTTCGCCGGCCTGCATACGCAGCACACCCAGGTTGCCCCAGGTCACCGCATCGGCCAGGCCCGCGTCCGCCGCGGCGGCATAACAGCCGAGGGCTTCCTGCAGGCGGCCCTGGGCCACCAGCAGTTCGCCCAGGCGGTTGCAGGTGTTCGCATCCGGCTGCAGGTCGATGGCGCGTTGCCAGCAGCGCTCGGCCTCGGCCCCATCGCCCGCCAGGCGGGCACACAGGCCGGCCACGCTCCACAGGCGGGCGTCGCCGGGCCGGGCGGCGAGTCCGGCACCGGCGCACACCCGTGCGCCGGCGATGTCGCCGGCGTCGAGTGCATCCAGTACCGCGACCAGCGGGCCGTCGGCCGGTTCGTCCATGGGGATCGTGCTCAGGGCCGCTGGATCAGTTCGATCTTGTAGCCGTCGGGATCGGTCACGAAGGCGATCACCGTGCTGCCGCCCTTGACCGGGCCCGGCTCACGGGTGACGTTGCCGCCGGACGCGCGGATCTTCTCGCAGGCCGCGTAGATGTCCGGCACGCCCAGGGCGATGTGGCCGTAGGCCGTGCCCATCTCGTAGTCCGACTGGCCCCAGTTGTAGGTCAGCTCCAGCTCGGCCTGGCCGGGGTTGCCGCCCTCGAAGGCCAGGAAGGTGTTGGTGTACTTGTACTCGGCGTTCTCGGTCTGCCGCAGCAGCTGCATGCCGAGCACCTGGGTGTAGAAATCGATGGAACGCTGCTGGTCGCCGATACGCAGCATGGTGTGGAGGAATCGCATGGGGGGTCTTCGTGGAGTGGAACCTTGTCCCCGATTCTCCCGCGTCCCGGGCGGTTTTGCTGGGAGGAGGGCATGGGGTGCGGAAGGGATTTTCTGAGGAAATGGTTGCAGCTACATTGATTGCAGCTACAATAATTGCATGACAACCGCACTTTCCGCCACCGCGCTGCCGGTGGGCTGCACCAGCACCAAACTGCGCCAGCTGTCGCGGCGGGTGGCACAGCACTACGACGCCGAGGTGGCGTCCCTGGGCCTCAAGACCACGCAGTATTCGCTGCTCAACCATGTGGCCCGGCTCGGTCCCGTCCGCCCGGTGGACCTGGCGGCGGCCCTGTTCATGACCGCCTCGACGCTGAGCCGCAACGTCCAGGTGCTGGTCGATGCCGGCTGGCTGGCCACCGCCGCGGGTCCTGATGCACGCAGCCGCACGGTGCATATCACCGCGGCGGGCGAGGCCAAGCGGCGCGAGGCGCAACAGCACTGGCGGCAGGCCCAGCAGTCCCTCAATGAACGCCTGGGGGTCGAACGGGTCGCGGCACTGCATGCCCTGATCGACGAATCGCTGACCCTGCTGGCCAGCCCCGGCGACGGCGAGCCCGAGCCCGACGCCTGCTGACGCCCGCTCTCTCCGTTTCCCTGCTTTCCTCCTTTTTCCCATCCAACACAGGATTCCTGTTCATGTTTTCCACCCAAGTTTCCGCCTGGCTGCAGCGGCGCGGCATCCATTTCGGCTGGGTCGTGGCGGCGGTCACGTTCCTGACCATGCTCACCATGTCGGCCTCGCTCGGCCTGCCCGGCGCCATGCTCAAGCCGCTGAGCCAGGAGTTCGGCTGGACCACCGAGCAGATCTCGTCGGCGCTGGCCCTGCGTTTTGCCCTGTTCGGCTTGATGGGGCCGTTCGCGGCGGTGCTGATGGAGCGCTTCGGGCTGCGTGCGGTGATGTGCGCCGGCCTGGCGCTGGTCGGCTCGGGCATGGCCCTGGTGACGCTGGCGACGCAGCTGTGGCAGCTTTTCATCGTCTGGAGCCTGATGCTGGGGCTGGGTACCGGCATGACGGCGCTGGTGCTGGGCGCAGTGGTGGCCAACCGCTGGTTCGTCGCCCGGCGCGGACTGGTCATCGGCATCCTGACGGCCAGTTCCGCCACCGGCCAGCTGGCCTTCCTGCCGTTCGCGGCCTGGATGATCGAGCACTGGGGCTGGCGCTCGGCCGTCGCGCCGGTGCTGGTGGCCTGCCTGGTCATCGGCGGGCTGGTGCTGGCCCTGGTGCGCAACCGGCCGGCCGACGTGGGGCTGGCCGCCTTCGGCGAAGCGCCCGGCACGGCCGCACCCGCCGCAGCGGTGCCGGCGGCCGCCATGACCTGGCGCACGCCGTTCGCGACGCTGCGTGAGGTATCGGGCAACCGCACTTTCTGGATCCTGGCCGCCACCTTCTTCATCTGCGGCCTGTCCACCAACGGGCTGGTGCAGACGCACTTCATCTCGCTGTGCGGCGACAACGGCCTGGCGGCCGTGCCGGCGGCCTCGGTGCTGGCGATGATGGGGGCCTTCGACTTCGTCGGCACCATCGGCTCGGGCTGGCTGTCCGACCGCTATGACAACCGCAAGCTGCTGTTCTGGTACTACGGCCTGCGCGGCCTGTCGCTGCTGTGGCTGCCGCACTCGGAATTCACCTTCTACGGCCTGGGCCTGTTCGCCATGTTCTACGGGCTGGACTGGATCGCCACCGTGCCGCCCACGGTGCGGCTGGCCGGTGCCGCCTTCGGCCCGCAGAAGGTCGGCCTGGTGTTCGGCTGGATCTTCGCGGCCCACCAGATCGGTGCCGCCACGGCCGCCTACGGCGCCGGTTTCACCCGCACGCTGCTGATGACCTACACCCCGGCCCTGTACGCGGCCGGCGGCGCCTGCCTGGTCGCGGCCCTGCTGGCGCTGTGGGTGCGCAAACCCGCACCGGCTGCCGCCCAGCCGGCCGTGGCTGCACGGGCCTGAGTCTTTTCCCCGGGGTGCCCTGTGCGCCCGGGCCTAAAACAACAAAAGGCGCCGAGGCGCCTTTTGTTGTTGTGTGCGGAGCGGAAAAGCTCAGCGGCCGTAACGGCTGCCGCCACCACCACCGCCACCACCCCGGCCGCCGTAGCCGCCGCCACCACCGGAGCGGCCACCGCCGCCCCCGCCACCACCACCACCGCCGCTACGGCGGCCGCGGCCTACCATGCTGTCGACGCTGGTGCGCAAGGGATCGGGCTGGCCTGCAGCGCCGCCGCCGAGGGATTCGGCACGGCGATGCGCCACCACGTCCGCGTGGGACGGGCTGGGTGCATTGCCATGGTGGCGCGGCTGGCGTTCTTCGCCGGCCGCCGGCGCGGGATAACCGCCGCCATTGCCACCACCGTTGCCACCGAAGTTGCCGCCACCACCCTGGTAGCCACCGCCGCCGCCCTGGAAGCCACCGCCACCATTGCCGCCGCCCTGGTAGGCGCCGCGCTGCGGACCACCCGGGCCGCGGCCGCGCTGGCCCTGGCCGTTACCGTTGCCGCCACCGAAGTTGCCGCCACCGCCGCCATTGCCGCCGCCGGGGCCGCGCGGGCCACGGCCCGGACCGCCGCTGCGGCCGCCGGGCTGGCCGCCGCCATTACCGCCGCCACCACCACCGCCGCCACTGGCGCGTTCACCGCTGCCGCCGGTGGTCTTGTTGTCGCGGATGCGCTGCATCATTTCCGTGCGGGCCGCCTTGGCGGCGGCCATCATCACGTCGCGGCTCGGCGGCTTGCCGGCACCGCCCCAGATGGTCTGGCGGCCCATGGCGATGGGCTCGGCCTTTTCGCCGGCATCGGGGCCGAAGCCGTCGATGACCTGGACCGGGATCTTCTGCTTGGTGAAACGCTCGATGTCGTACATGAAGCCTTCCTCGTCCAGGCAGACCAGGCTCACCGCGGCACCGTCGTTGCCGGCGCGGCCGGTACGGCCGATGCGGTGCACGTAGTCTTCCGACACGTTCGGGATTTCGTAGTTGACGACGTGGGGCAGGTCGTCGATGTCGATACCGCGCGCGGCGATGTCGGTGGCCACCAGGGCGCGGATGTCGCCGCTCTTGAAGCCCGACAGGGCCTGGGTGCGGGCCGACTGGCTCTTGTTGCCGTGCAGCGCCATGGCCTGCACGCCGTTCTTGGTGAGGAACTCGGCCACGTTGTTGGCGCCGAACTTGGTGCGGGTGAACACCAGCACCTGGCTCCAGTTGTGCTCGTTGATGATGTGGGCGAGCAGGGCCTTCTTCTTGCCGCGGCCCACCGGGTGGATCACCTGGGTGATGCGCTGTACCGTGGTGTTGGCCGGTGTGACCTGGATGCTTTGCGGGTTGCGCAGCAGGGTGGCGGCGAGTTCGCGGATTTCTTCGCTGAAGGTGGCGGAGAACAGCAGGCTCTGCTTTTCCTTGGGGATCAGCGCCAGGATCTTCTTCACGTCATGGATAAAACCCATGTCGAGCATGCGGTCGGCCTCGTCGAGCACCAGGTACTGGACCGTGGAGAGGTCGAGGTTGCCCTGCTGCTGCAGGTCGAGCAGGCGGCCGGGGGTGGCGATCAGGATGTCGACGCCGCGCTTGATGCGGTCGATCTGCGGGTTCATGCCCACGCCGCCGAAGATCACGGTCGAGTTGAGCTTGAGGTACTTGCCGTAGTCGCGGGCGGCTTCCTCGATCTGCGCGGCGAGTTCACGCGTGGGGGTCAGCACCAGGGTGCGTACACCCTTGTTGCCGAATTTGCTTTTCGGCGCTTCGCTCGCCGCCATGCGGTCGAGCAGCGGCAGCATGAAGGCCGCCGTCTTGCCGGTGCCGGTCTGTGCGCCGGCGAGAAGGTCGTGGCCCGCGAGCACGGCGGGTATCGCCTGTGCCTGGATCGGGGTGGGCGTGGTGTAGCCCTGTTCTTGCACAGCTTGCAGGATGGCCGGAGCCAGATTCAGTTCGTCAAAATTCATGATGAAGTGCCCATCCAGGGCACGGGGGGGCATCGGCCTGCCGCGATGTCTGGTGACAAGGGGCCAGTAGGAGGCTGATGTGGACTAAAGGCGGGAGCCGGAATGCCTGATGATGGCCTTCGTCGTCCCCGGCAGTTTGCCGATGTCGCGGGTAACTGTGCCCGTCGACGGAGTCTATTGTCGCACGTCTGGCCGGACAGCGCAGATAATCGTCGGTTGATCGTTTCACACGCAAGAATTCACGCATGGCTCAATACGTCTACACCATGAACCGGGTCAGCAAGACCGTGCCGCCCAAACGGCAGATCTTGAAGGACATTTCGCTCTCCTTTTTCCCCGGCGCCAAGATCGGCGTGCTGGGCCTGAACGGCTCCGGCAAGTCCACGCTGCTGAAGATCATGGCCGGCGTCGACACGGAGATCGACGGCGAGGCCACGCCCATGCCGGGCCTGACCATCGGCTACCTGGAGCAGGAACCCAAGCTCAACAACGAGCACACGGTGCGCGAGAGCGTGGAGGAATCCATGGGCGCGGTCTACCAGGCCAAGGCACGCCTGGAAGAGGTCTACGTGGCCTACGGCGCCGAGGATGCCGATTTCGACGCGCTGGCGGCCGAGCAGGCCCAGCTCGAAGCCATCATCGCCACCGCCGGCACCGATTCCGAACACCAGCTCGAAATCGCCGCCGACGCGCTGCGCCTGCCGGCCTGGGACGCCAAGATCGGCCTGCTGTCGGGTGGCGAGAAGCGCCGCGTGGCGCTGTGCCGCCTGCTGCTGTCCAAGCCCGACATGCTGCTGCTCGACGAGCCGACCAACCACCTGGACGCCGAATCGGTCGAGTGGCTGGAAGTGTTCCTCAAGCGTTTTTCGGGCACCGTGGTGGCCATCACCCATGACCGCTACTTCCTCGACAACGCGGCCGAATGGATCCTGGAACTCGACCGCGGCCGCGGTATTCCCTGGAAGGGCAACTACAGCACCTGGCTGGAGCAGAAGGGCGACCGCCTGGCGCAGGAGCAGAAGAGCGAAGAAGCCCACGCCAAGGCGCTGAAGAAGGAACTGGAATGGTCGCGCCAGAACCCCAAGGCGCGCCAGGCCAAGAGCAAGTCGCGTCTGGCCCGCTTCGAGGAACTGAGCGATTTCGAATACCAGAAACGCAACGAAACCCAGGAAATCTTCATTCCCGTGGCCGACCGCCTGGGCAGCCAGGTCTTCGAATTCCACAACGTCAGCAAGTCCTTTGGCGACCGCCTGCTGATCGACAACCTGAGCTTCACCGTGCCCGCGGGCGCCATCGTCGGCATCATCGGCCCGAACGGCGCCGGCAAATCGACGCTGTTCAAGCTGCTGGCCGGCAAGGAAAAGGCCGACAGCGGTGAAGTGGTCATCGGCTCGACCGTGAAGATGGCCTTCGTCGACCAGAACCGCGATGCGCTGGAAAACGAGAAGACCGTCTGGGAAGACATTTCCGGCGGCCTCGACATCCTCAATGTCGGCAAGTTCCAGATGGCCAGCCGCGCCTACGCGGGCCGCTTCAACTTCAACGGTGCCGACCAGCAGAAACGTGTGGGCAGCCTGTCGGGCGGCGAACGCGGCCGCCTGCACCTGGCCAAGACGCTGATCGCCGGCGGCAACGTGCTGCTGCTGGATGAACCGTCGAACGACCTGGACGTGGAAACCCTGCGGGCGCTGGAAGACGCGCTGCTGGAATTCGCCGGCACCGTGCTGGTCATCAGCCATGACCGCTGGTTCCTCGACCGCATCGCCACCCACATCCTGGCCGCCGAGGGCGACAGCCAGTGGACCTTCTTCGACGGCAACTACCAGGAATACGAGGCCGACAAGAAAAAACGCCTGGGTGAAGAGGGCGCCAAACCCAAACGTATGCGTTTCAAGGCCCTGGGCTGATCCAGACCATGTCCTTGCCGCCCGCCTACGAGGCCTGCGTGGCCGACGCCATTGCGCACAGCGGTGCGCTGATGCAGCGTGTGCTCGGCCCTGCACGCGAAGGCCTTTCCCGCTTGCAGGGGACACGCGCAGGTGCCGTTCCCGAAGCCCTGCACCTGCTCGGGCAGCACGAGGCCTTTCTGGCCGCGCGTTTCCCCGAGGCGCTGGATGAGGTGGTGCGCGGCACGGGGGCCGTGCCGGACAGTGGCGGCGGTGCGCAGGCGCCGGAGGCCGAACTGTCCCTGGCCGACGACGCGCAGGTGGACGAACGCATCGAGCTGACGCGCTCGCGCCAGACCACCATGCGAACCGTGGCGGCGCCGCTGGCCGAATTCACCAGCCTGGTGTGCGCCGCACGCGGCCTGCTGGTGGTGCGGTCCGATGCCAATCCCCTGGCGCCTGACGTGTATATCCGCGCCCTGCAGGCGCTGGTCGACCGGACCGGTGCCTCGAAGGTGGCGCGGGTGCTCTGGATGCAGCACTTGTGCGGCGCCCTGGGCCCCCAGCTGGTGATCGAATACGAACGCTTGTCGGTGCTGCTGCGCGCCGCCGGCGTGGAACCCGCGGCTTATGCCGTGGTGCAGACCGGCGGGGATGCCGCCGCTGCGCCGGTGGTGGTGCGGGCCCCCGCGGACCCGGAGGTGGCCGCGGCGGCCCGGCGCATCGCGGCCGAGATCGCGGCCTGGCCGGAGATCGACCGGGTTCCCCCGGCGGTGCGCGATTTTGTCTACGGCCCCTGGGCCGAAGTCATTGCCAAGGCGCGCGCCAACGCGGGGGCGGGTCCGACCGACCCCGGCGGCGCCTACGCGCTGGTGCGCCCGCTGTTCTGGAGCGCACAGCCCGAACTGGGCCGCTCGGACGTGCAGCGGCTGATGACCATGGTGCCCTCGCTGGTGTCGCGGCTGCGCACCGGCCTGCAGACCATCGACTACCCGGCCGCGGAGACCGAGGCCTTCTTCAAGGCGCTGAACGAACTCCATGGCATCGCGGCGCGCGCCCCCGGCAGTTCGTTCGCCCTGCGCAAGAGCCGCCGCGACGGGGGCGGCCCGGGCGGCGACATTGCCGGCAGGGGGGGCAGGCCTGCCCTGCCGGGCGCTTCCGAGACCGTGCCCGACCACAGCCTGTCCGTATCCGCCAATGCGCTGGAGGTACTGTTCCTGGGGGTCTGGGTCGAGTCCTTCGCCGGCAAGGGCTGGAAACGCATGCAGCTGACCTGGGTCAGCCCCAAACGTGCGCTGATGCTGTTCACCGGAGAGGATGGCAGCACCGAATCGATGTCGCGGCGCGGCTGCCTGCGCCGCATGCGCGACGGGCAGCTGCGTATCGTGCCCGACCTGGACCTCGACATCTTCGCTTGAGGCTCAGGCCACCAGCGCGGCGTGGTGGTGGGCCAGGTGGTCTGCCATGAAACTCGCCACGAAGTAGTAGCCGTGGTCGTAGCCCGCATGCCGGCGCAGCGTGAGCGGCTGGCCGGCGGCGCGGCAGGCGTCCTCGAAACGTTCCGGGTGCAATTGCTCGGGCAGGAACTTGTCCGCCAGGCCCTGGTCGACCAGGATGCCGGCAGGGAAGGGCGCGGTGGCCTGTGCCTGCATCAGCGCCGACGCATCGTGGGCCGCCCAGGCTGAGCGGTCTTTGCCGAGGTAGCCGTTGAAGGCCTTTTCGCCCCACGGGCAGGCCGTGGGCGCGCAGATGGGCGCGAAGGCCGATACCGAACGGAAGCGGCCCGGATGCCGCAGCGCCAGGGTGAGGGCGCCGTGGCCGCCCATCGAATGGCCGAAGAGGCCCAGGCGTTCCCGCTCCACCGGCAGGTGCTCGGCCACCAGCGGCAGCAGTTCATCCAGCAGGTAGCTCTCCATGCGCCAGTGTGCCGCCCAGGGGGCCGCGGTGGCGTCGAGGTAGAACCCCGCGCCCACGCCGAAGTCCCAGTCGTCGGCTTCGCCCGGCACGTCGGCGCCGCGCGGGCTGGTATCGGGCGCCAGCAGCGCCAGGCCGTATTCGGCGGCCAGCCGCTGCGCGCCGGCCTTGGCCATGAAGGTTTCCTCATTGCAGGTCAGCCCGGCGAGGTAGACCACGGCCGGCACCGGGCCCGCCGCCGCCTGGGGCGGCAGGTAGACCGAAAAGCGCATCGGCAGGCCGATCTCGCGTGAGGCGTGGCGGTAGAAACGTTGCACGCCGCCGAAACAGCCATGTTCGGACAGCAGCTCCAGGTCGCTGGTGTCAGTCATACAGCACCACACCCCGGATCGATTCGCCGCTTTTCATCAGGTCGAAACCCTTGTTGATGTCGGCCAGCGGCATGGTGTGGGTGATCAGGCTGTCGATGTTGATCTTGCCTTCCATGTACCAGTCGACGATCTTCGGCACGTCGGTGCGGCCGCGGGCGCCGCCGAAGGCCGAGCCCTCCCACTTGCGGCCGGTGACCAGCTGGAAGGGGCGGGTGGAGATTTCGGCACCGGCCTCGGCCACGCCGATGATGATGCTGCGGCCCCAGCCCTTGTGGGTGCACTCCAGCGCCTGGCGCATGACCCTGGTGTTGCCGATGCACTCGAAGCTGTAGTCGGCGCCGCCGTCGGTCAGCTGCACGATGGCGTCCACCAGGTTGCCGCCGGCGGCCTCGATGTCCCTGGGGTTCAGGAAGTGTGTCATGCCGAAGCTGCGCGCCATGGCCTCGCGGGCCGGGTTCAGGTCCACGCCGATGATCTTGTCGGCCCCGACCATCTTGGCGCCCTGGATCACGTTCAGGCCGATGCCGCCCAGGCCGAACACCACCACATTGGCGCCGGCCTCCACCTTGGCGGTGAAGATCACCGCGCCGATGCCGGTGGTGACGCCGCAGCCGATGTAGCAGACCTTGTCGAAGGGCGCGTCCTCGCGGATCTTGGCCAGCGAGATTTCCGGTGCCACCGTGTAGTTGCTGAAGGTGCTGGTGCCCATGTAGTGGGCGATGGGTTTGCCGTCGAGGCTGAAGCGGCTGGTGCCGTCGGGCATCTGCCCCTTGCCCTGGGTGCCGCGGATCAGCTGGCACAGGTTGGTCTTGCGCGACAGGCAGAACTTGCACTGGCGGCATTCCGGGGTGTAGAGCGGGATGACGTGGTCGCCCTTCTTCAGGCTGGTCACGCCCGGGCCCACGTCGACCACGATGCCCGCGCCCTCATGGCCCAGGATGGCGGGGAAGATGCCCTCGGGGTCGGCCCCCGACAGGGTGTAATAGTCGGTGTGGCAGATGCCGGTGGCCTTGATCTCGACCAGCACCTCGCCGAAGCGCGGGCCGTCGAGGTCGACGGTTTCGATGGTGAGGGGCTGGCCCGATTGCCAGGCGACGGCGGCGCGTGTCTTCATGGTGTGCCTTCTGTGAAAAAGGGAAAAACGAGAGCATAAATAAAAAGGCCCGCCGGATGGGCGGGCCTCGTCTGCTTGCGCAGGGCCTGGATCAGCGCTGGCCGAGCGGCTTCACGTCGCGGCGCTCGGCGCCCACGAACAGCTGGCGCGGACGGCCGATCTTGTACTCGGGGTCGCCGATCATTTCGTTGAGCTGGGCGATCCAGCCGACCGTGCGGGCGAGTGCGAACACGGCGGTGAACAGCGACACCGGGATGCCGATGGCGCGCTGCACGATGCCGGAGTAGAAGTCCACGTTCGGGTAGAGCTTGCGCTGCACGAAGTAGTCGTCTTCCAGGGCGATCTTTTCCAGCGTCATGGCGAGCTTGAACAGGGGATCGTTCTCCAGGCCCATCTCGGCCAGCACTTCCTTGCAGGTTTCCTGCATCAGCTTGGCGCGCGGGTCGTAGTTCTTGTAGACACGGTGGCCAAAGCCCATCAGCTTGACGCCGGAGTTCTTGTCCTTGACCTTCTCCATGAACTCGCCGACCTTGGCGATACCGCCCATGTTCTGGATGTCGGTGAGCATGTTCAGGCAGGCTTCGTTGGCGCCGCCGTGGGCCGGGCCCCAGAGGCAGGCCACACCGGCCGCAATCGCCGCAAAGGGGTTGGTGCCGGACGAGCCGCACAGGCGCACGGTCGAGGTCGAGGCGTTCTGCTCGTGGTCTGCGTGCAGGATGAAGATACGGTCAAGAGCGCGTTCGAGCACCGGGTTGACCTTGTACTCTTCGCAAGGCGTGGCAAACATCATGTGCAGGAAGTTGCCGGCGTAGCTCAGGTCGTTCTTGGGGTACATGTAGGGCTGGCCCACGGTGTACTTGTACGCCATGGCGACCAGCGTCGGCATCTTGGCGATCAGGCGGATGGCCGAAATGTCGCGATGCTCCGGGTTGTTGATGTCCGTGCTGTCATGGTAGAAGGCCGACAGGGCGCCGACCAGGCCGGTCATGATGGCCATCGGGTGCGCGTCGCGGCGGAAGCCGCGCAGGAAGAACTGCATCTGCTCGTTGACCATGGTGTGGTTGGTCACGGTGTTGACGAAGTCGGCCTTCTTCTTGGCATCGGGCAGTTCGCCGTACAGCAGCAGGTGGCAGGTTTCGAGAAAGTCGCAGTTGGTGGCGAGCTGTTCGATGGGGTAGCCGCGGTACAGCAGTTCGCCCTTGTCGCCGTCGATGTAGGTGATGGCGGACTGGCATGCGGCCGTGGACAGGAAGCCCGGGTCGTAGGTGAACATGTCCGTCTGGGCATACAGCTTGCGGATGTCGATCACGTCCGGACCAATGCTGCCCTTGTAGACCGGCAGGTCCACACTGGGACTGCCGTTACTGAACGACAGGGTTGCTTTGTTGTCAGCTAGCTTCATATGCTTCCTTAGCGTTTGTAGATGCCCATCGCCGGAAGACCGGAGGTGGTGCTGTGTCGAAATGCGTGGCCCTGGCTCGCCGGTAGCCCTCAAGCACGCAACATGCCCAGTACTTCGCGTACTTCTTCTGTGGCGGTCTCGCCCTCGGGTTCCCTGCGCCGCAGCATCAGGTCCATCAGGTCGTTGTCCGCCAGGTCCATCAGCACCTCCAACCCCCGTGCCTGCCGAACCGTTAATGTGTTTTCGTGGCGCTGGAAAAACCGCTCGATGAACAGGTCGTTCTCCAGCAGGCCGCGGCGGCAGCGCCAGCGCAGCTTGCTCAGGGCGCGTTCGCCCAGGAGCGCCGTATCCGCGGTTTCCGTTGCCGTCGTGGCCGCCATGGCCGTCACACCGCGCGCCGGACCATCAGTTCCTTGATCTTGCCGATGGCCTTGGTGGGGTTGAGTCCCTTGGGGCACACGTCGACGCAGTTCATGATGGTGTGGCAGCGGAAGAGCCGGTACGGGTCTTCCAGGTTGTCCAGGCGCTCGGCGGTGACTTCATCGCGGCTGTCGGCGATGAAGCGGTAGGCCTGCAGCAGGCCGGCCGGGCCGACGAACTTGTCCGGGTTCCACCAGAAGCTCGGGCAGCTGGTCGAGCAGCTGGCGCACAGGATGCATTCGTACAGGCCGTTCAACTCATCGCGCTCCTCGGGCGACTGCAGGCGTTCCTTCTCGGGCGGCGGCGTGTCGTTGACCAGGTAGGGCTTGATCGAGTGGTACTGGTTGAAGAAGTGCGTCATGTCGACGATGACGTCGCGGATCACCGGCAGGCCGGGCAGCGGCTTGATGACGATCGGGTCCTTCAGCGTGCGCAGGTTGGTCAGGCAGGCCAGGCCGTTCTTGCCGTTGATGTTCATCGCATCGGAGCCGCAGACGCCTTCGCGGCAGGAACGGCGGAAGGCGATGGTCGGGTCGATTTCCTTGAGCTTGATCAGGGCGTCCAGCAGCATGCGTTCGTTGCCTTCGAGTTCGATCTCGACGGTCTGCATGTAGGGCTTGGCGTCCTTGTCCGGGTCGTAGCGGTAGATGTGGAATGTGCGCTTTTGCATGGTGGTATCTCGCGGGTTCGGTCGGATGGCCAGGCTTTTAGAAAGTACGGACCTTGGGCGGCACGGAGGCGACCGTGAGCGGCTGCATGCGCACCGGCTTGTAGGCCAGGCTGTTGGTGGCGCTGTACCACAGGGTGTGTTTCATCCACTCCTTGTCGTTGCGGCCCAGCGGGAATTCCGCGTCGTCGGCCGGACGTTCGTATTCGTCCACCGTGTGGGCGCCGCGGCATTCCTTGCGGGCGGCGGCCGACACGATGGTCGCCTGCGCGGCTTCGATCAGGTTGTCGACTTCCAGCGCCTCGATGCGCGCCGTGTTGAACACCTTCGACTTGTCCTTGAGCGTGATGCCGGCCACACGCTCGCGCAGCGCGGCGATCTTGGCCACGCCTTCGTCCATGACGGACTGCTGGCGGAACACCGCGGCGTGCTGCTGCATGGCAGCCCGGATGTCGCCCGCCACCACCTGCGAGTATTCGCCGCCAGTGGAGGCTTCGAGCTGGTTCAGGCGTGCCAGCGTGCGGTCGGCCGCGTTGGCCGGCAGGGGCTTGTGGATCTTCAGCTTGTCGTTGTACTGGACAATGTGGTTGCCGGCGGCGCGGCCGAACACCAGCAGGTCGAGCAGCGAGTTGGTGCCCAGGCGGTTGGCGCCGTGCACACTCACGCAGGAGCATTCGCCCACCGCGTACAGGCCGTTGACCACCACACTCTCGTTGGCTTCGTTCTGCGTGACGACCTGGCCGTTGATGTTGGTCGGAATGCCGCCCATCTGGTAGTGGATGGTGGGCACCACCGGAATCGGCTCGCGGGTGATGTCGACGTTGGCGAAGTTGTGGCCGATCTCTTCGACCGACGGCAGGCGCTTGCGGATGGTTTCCGCGCCCAGGTGGTCGAGCTTGAGCAGGATGTAGTCCTTGTTGGGCCCGCAGCCGCGGCCTTCCTTGATTTCCTGGTCCATGCAGCGCGAGACGAAGTCGCGCGGCGCCAGGTCCTTCAGGGTGGGCGCGTAGCGCTCCATGAACCGTTCGCCATTGCTGTTGAGCAGGATGGCGCCTTCGCCGCGGCAGCCTTCGGTCAGCAGCACACCCGCGCCGGCCACGCCGGTGGGGTGGAACTGCCAGAACTCCATGTCCTGCAGCGGGATGCCGGCGCGTGCCGCCATGCCCAGGCCGTCACCGGTGTTGATGAAGGCGTTGGTGGAGGCCTGGAAGATGCGGCCCGCGCCGCCGGTGGCCAGCAGCACGGTCTTGGCTTCGAGGATGTGCAGGTCGCCGGTTTCCATCTCCAGCGCGGTCACGCCGACCACGTCGCCCGCATCGTCGCGGATCAGGTCGAGCGCCATCCACTCGACGAAGAACTGGGTGTGGGACTCCACGTTCTTCTGGTAGAGCGTGTGCAGCATGGCGTGGCCGGTACGGTCGGCCGCGGCGCAGGCACGCTGCACCGGCTTTTCACCGTAGTTGGCGGTGTGGCCGCCGAACGGGCGCTGGTAGATGGTGCCGTCGGCATTGCGGTCGAAGGGCATGCCGAAGTGTTCGAGTTCGTACACCACGTTCGGCGCCTCGCGGCACATGAACTCGATCGCATCCTGGTCGCCGAGCCAGTCGGAGCCCTTGATGGTGTCGTAGAAGTGGTAGTGCCAGTTGTCTTCGCTCATGTTGCCGAGCGAGGCGCCGACGCCGCCCTGGGCCGCGACGGTGTGCGAACGGGTCGGGAAGACCTTGGACAGGACGGCGACGTTGAGGCCGGCGCGGGCCAGCTGCAGGGAGGCGCGCATGCCGGAGCCGCCGGCCCCGATGATGACGACGTCGAACTTGCGCTTGGTGATATCGGACGTGGAATAGGTCATTTTTTTAGAGTCTCCACAGCACCTGGATCGTCCAGCCGGCACAGCCGACGAGCCAGAAGATGGAAACGATTTGGAGAACGAGGCGAACGATGACGGGCTTGACGTAGTCCATCCAGATGTCGCGCATGCCGACCCAGGCGTGGTAGGCGAGGGCGACGATGGTGACCAGGGTGAGCACCTTCATCCACTGGGTGGCGAAGATGCCGGCCCAGCGGTCGTAGCCGAGCGGGCCGCGGGTCAGCAGCACCTGGGCCAGCAGCACGATGGTGAAGACCGCCATCAGGGCGGCGGTGGCACGTTGGGCGATCCAGTCGCGCAGGCCGTAGTGGGCGCCGACGACGACGCGTTTGGAACCGTAGTTGACAGACATTCTTTTTTGCTCCCGCGTGCTCAGTAGAGGCCGAACAGCTTGGCTGCCAGGATGAGGGTGAGGCCTATGCTGAGCACCAGGGTCACCACGGCCGAGTTGGCGCCGAAGGCCTTTTCCACCGCGTGGTGGCTCACGTCCATCCACAGGTGGCGCAGGCCGGCGATGAAGTGGTGCAGGTAGGCCCAGATCAGCCCGAGCGCGATCAGCTTGCAGATGACGCCCGATATCCCCACGTTGAAGATGTAGACGAACTTCGCGAACGAAATTTCCGAACTCACCGAGCTGTCGAACATCCAGATGATGAAGGGCAGCAGCACGAACATCATCAGGCCGCTGACGCGGTGCAGGATAGACACCCAGCCCGCGGCCGGAAGCCGGTATTTCGTGAGGTCGGTAAACGCGTTGATATTGCGGAATTCGGGCCGTTTTTTGGCTAGCTCAGGCATGGGGATGGCTTTCTTCTAGGTAACTCTGTTCGGTAACGCATATGCAACCAACCCAAAATTCTATTGCAATGCAGCAGAGGAGGTCGGACGCAGGTCGGGCGGGGGCCGCGCGGCTATAACCAACCGTACGATTGTCCGCCCGAAGTCAGGTCAGTTCAGCTCGTTGTGGTAGTGGCGGGTATCCGTCCTGTAAAGCCCCCGGCGCAGTTCCATGGGCATGTCGTTGTAGGTGTACGAAAGCCGCTCGACGCTGAGCAGCGGTGCGCCCTGCTCGACAGCGAGCAGTTCGGCCTGGGCCGGCAGCGCGGCGACGGCGCGCAGTTTTTCCTCGGCGCGCACCATGCGCACCCCGAATTCGAGTTCGAACATGGCGTAGGTCGGCCCTTTGTAGGCGCTCATCTGCGCGGCCGTCAAGCCCTTGAAGGGCTGGCCGGGCAGCCAGAGTTCTTCGAGAATGGTGGGCACACCCGAGAACACCAGCACCCGGCGCACCAGCAGCACGGCATCGCCGCTGCGCAGCGACAGGGCGCGGGAGACCTCGGCGGGCGCACGCAGGCGCCGGCATTCGAGCACCCGGCGCTCCGACGTTTCGTTGGCCGCCGAGGCGGCGGCGCCGCTGTCATCAGGGCGCAACTTGAGGAAGCGGTACTGCACATGGCGCTCGGCGTGGGTGGCGACGAAGGTGCCCTTGCCCTGGCGGCGCACCACCAGGTTGTCGGCCGCCAGTTCGTCGATGGCCTTGCGCACCGTGCCCTGGCTCACGCGGAAACGCGCTGCCAGGTCCATTTCGCTGGGAATGGCCTCGCCGGGCTTCCAGTCGCCCGCCTCCAGCCGCTGCAGGATCAACTGTTTGATCTGCTGGTAGAGCGGGCTGAAAGCCGGGGTCGGGACGTCCGCCGTGGGGTCGGCAACGGGCGTATCGCTCGTGACGGAAGGGGCCGGGTTCATCTGAGGTGTGCTTTTTATCGATCATATCTTATATAAGACATAAGACAGATTGACCCAGGTAAAAAATCAGCAGTAAACTTCGCAGTTGTCCGCCCCCGCGCGGCAAGGTAGGTGCCACGCCGTTTTTACCGGCCTGCGGCGCCCCCACCATGGCGCGGGCGGCACCGCTTTCAACCATCCTGGAGTCCTTCCCTATGAGCAAGAAGCCTGTCCGCGTCGCCGTCACCGGTGCCGCAGGCCAAATCGGTTACGCCCTGTTGTTCCGCATCGCCTCCGGCGAAATGCTCGGCAAGGACCAGCCCGTCATCCTGCAACTGCTCGAAGTGCCGGTCGAAGGCCCGCAGAAGGCCCTCAAGGGCGTGATGATGGAACTCGACGACTGCGCCTTCCCGCTGCTGGCCGGCATGGAAGCCCACAGCGACCCGATGACCGCCTTCAAGGACGCCGACTACGCGCTGCTGGTCGGTTCGCGCCCCCGCGGCCCGGGCATGGAACGCGCCGAGCTGCTGGCCGTCAACGGCGCCATCTTCACCGCCCAGGGCAAGGCGCTCAACGCCGTCGCCAGCCGCAACGTCAAGGTGCTGGTGGTCGGCAACCCGGCCAACACCAACGCCTACATCGCCATGAAGAGCGCGCCCGACCTGCCGCGCAAGAACTTCACCGCCATGCTGCGCCTGGACCACAACCGCGCCGCCAGCCAGCTCGCCGCCAAGACCGGCAAGGCCGTGGCCGACATCGAAAAGCTCACCGTCTGGGGCAACCACTCGCCCACGATGTATGCCGACTACCGCTTCGCCACCATCAACGGCGAAAGCGTCGCCAAGATGATCAACGACCAGGACTGGAACGCCAACACCTTCCTGCCCACCGTCGGCAAGCGCGGCGCCGCCATCATCGAGGCCCGTGGCCTGTCGTCGGCCGCCTCGGCTGCCAACGCCGCCATCGACCACATGCGCGACTGGGCCCTGGGCACCAACGGCAAGTGGGTCACCATGGGCATCCCGTCGGACGGCCAGTACGGCATCCCGAAGGACACCATGTTCGGTTTCCCCGTCACCTGTGAAAACGGCGAATACAAGCTGGTCGAAGGCCTGGACATCGACGCCTTCAGCCAGGAACGCATCAACAAGACGCTGAAGGAACTGCAGGAAGAGCAGGCCGGCGTCGCCCACCTGTTCTAAACCCTTGGGCAGCCCCACCGCACTGCAGCCCGGCATGAGCGCCTGGAATCCGGCGCTTTACAGCCGGTTCGAGGACGAGCGCACGCGGCCGGCCCGGGAACTGCTGGCCCGGGTCCCCTTGGCCACGGCGGCCCGGGTGGTCGACCTGGGCTGCGGCCCGGGCAACTCCACCGAGCTGCTGGTGCAGCGCTTTCCCGGTGCCGACGTCCTCGGCACCGACAATTCGCAGCCCATGCTCGACACGGCGCAGAAACGCCTGCCGGGCGCGCGCTTCGAACGCAGCGACATCGCCGCCTGGGCGCCCGCCCAGGCGCCCGACCTGGTCTACGCCAATGCCTCGATGCAGTGGGTGGACGGGCACGAGACCCTGATGCCCCGGCTGTTCGCCGCGCTGGCGCCCGGCGGCGTGCTGGCCGTGCAGATGCCGGACAACCGCGATGAACCCTCCCACACGGCCATGCGCGACACCGCCCGCATGGCACCCTGGGCTGCGGCCATCGGCGACGTGGAAAAACTGCGCACCGGCATCCTGCCGCTGCACCGCTACTACGATCTGCTGGCGCCCCTGGCGGCGCAGATCGACGTGTGGCACACCATCTACCAGCATCCCATGGCATCGGCCGCGGCGATCGTCGACTGGGTCAGCGGCACCGGCCTCAAGCCTTTCGTGGCGCCGCTGTCCGAGGAAGAACGCGCCAGCTACCTGGTCGAATACGAACGGCGCATCGCGCAAGGCTACCCGGCGCGCGCCGACGGCCAGCGCCTGCTGGCCTTCCCGCGCATGTTCATCGTGGCCCAGCGCAAGGCATGAGCCCAGGCATGAGTCAGGTGCTGCATCCCCGCCAGGCCCTGCTGGGCGCCCAGGCGGGTGCCGTGGTGCTGCCGGTCTGCGACCACTACAGCGGCGTCGAAGTCCGCATGAAAAAAAGCCTGCAACTGCAGGCTGAGATGACCGAGGAGTTCGGCACCTGCGTCTTCGACGCCACGCTGGACTGCGAAGACGGCGCTCCGGCCGGCGGTGAGGCCGAGCATGCGGCGCTGGTGGCCGAACTGGCCCTGGCGGCGGCACCGGCGGCGCGTGTCGCGGTGCGGGTGCACCCGGTGTTCCACGACGCCTTCGATGCCGACGTGGCCACCCTGGTCGGCCGTGCCGGCCACCGCCTGGTGCACCTGATGGTGCCCAAGGTCGAAACCCTGGCCGACGTGGAACATGCCGTGCGTGCGGTCGATGCGGCCGGCGGCAGCCGCCTGCCGCTGCACGTGCTGATCGAATCACCGGCCGCCGTGCACCGGGCTTTCGACATCGCCGCGCACCCGCGGGTGCAGTCGCTGAGCTTCGGCCTGATGGATTTCGTCTCCGCCCACGCCGGTGCCATTCCGGCGCAGGGCATGGGGGTGCAAGGGCAGTTCAGCCACCCGCTGGTGGTGCGTGCCAAGCTCGAGATCGCCTCGGCCGCGCATGCCAGCGGCAAGGTGCCGTCGCACTGCGTGGTGACCGAGTTCAGCGACATGGGCGCCATCCGCGCGGCGGCCCGCCGTGCCGCCCGCGAGTTCGGCTACACCCGCATGTGGAGCATCCACCCGGCCCAGATCCGCCCGGTGCTGGAGGCCTTTGCGCCCGACGCGGCGGAAGTGGACGTGGCCTGCAAGATCATCGACCAGGCGCACACCGCGGCCTGGGCCCCGATCGCCCATGGCGGTCAACTGCACGACCGCGCCAGCTACCGCCACTTCTGGCAGGTGCTGGAGCGCGCACACCGTACCGGCCGGCCCCTGCCGCCGGAGGCGCAACGCTGGTTCACCCCGGCGGCCACCTGATTTTCCCGTTTTTCCCGTTCCCCACCGTGAACCATCCCATGCAAAAACTGATTCTTGCCGCCGCCCTGGTACTGGCCGTACCTGCCCTGGCGCTGGCGCAAACCGCCGCCAAGACCGACACCAAGCCCGCAGCCACGGCCAAGCCGGCGGCCAAACCCGCTGCGGCTGCCAAGCCCGCCGCGGCCGCCACCACGGCCAAGGCCGATCACGCGGCGAAGAAACCCGTCGCCCGCAAGCCCCGCCTGGCCCGCTCGGCGGCCAAGGCGGTCGAAGAAGTCACACCGGTCGACGACGACACCAACGTGGTGCTGTCCCCCGCCGACCTCGCCGTGGCCGAACGGGTGCTCGTGGGCCCGATCAAGTGCGAACTCGGTGCCAACGTGGTGGTCACCGCCGACGAGAAGCGCCCCGGCTTCTTCACCGTGCAGACGCAGCGCGTCAGGTACCACATGCACCCGGTGGAAAGCCGCACTGGCGCCATCCGCCTGGAAGACCCGCGCGCCGGCGCCATGTGGCTGCAACTCGGCAACAAGTCCATGCTGCTGAACCAGAAGATCGGCGAGCGCCTGGCCGACGAATGCCAGAGCCCGCAGCAGGTCACCTTCGCCGAAGACATGAAGAAGCACCCCGTGCGCGGCCTGCTCGACTCGGCCGATCCGCAGGCGCAAAAGCCCTGATTTCCCGTTCCCCCTGTTTTCCCTGTTTTCAAGACCCCGTCCCCACCGGAGAACCACCATGATGCAAGAGTACGTCCAACATGTCGCGGAGCGCGCTGCGCTCGGCATTCCGCCGCTGCCGCTGACCGCCAAGCAGACCGCCGAGGTGATCGAGCTGCTGAAGAACCCGCCCGCGAGCCAGGCCGACTTCCTGCTGGACCTCATCACCTACCGTGTGCCGGCCGGTGTGGACGATGCCGCCAAGGTCAAGGCCAGCTACCTGGCGGCCGTGGCCACGGGCAAGGAAAAGTGCCTGCTGATCAGCCGTGCCAAGGCGGTCGAACTGCTGGGCACCATGCTGGGCGGCTACAACATCAGCCCGATGATCGAGCTGCTGGACGACGCCGAAGTCGGCACCGTCGCGGCCACGGCGCTGAAGAAGACGCTGCTGATGTTCGACCAGTTCCATGACGTCAAGGAAAAGGCCGATGCCGGCAGCGCCAACGCCAAGGCCGTGCTGCAAAGCTGGGCCGACGCCGAGTGGTTCACCAGCCGCCCCGAAGTGCCCAAGAGCCTGACGGTCGCGATCTTCAAGGTCACCGGCGAAACCAATACCGACGACCTGTCGCCCGCGCCCGACGCCTGGAGCCGCCCCGACATCCCGCTGCATGCGCTGGCCATGCTGAAGAACCCGCGCGACGGCATCACGCCCGAGGAAGAGGGCAAGCGCGGCCCGATCAAGTTCATCGAGGACCTGCGTGCCAAGGGCCACCTGGTGGCCTACGTCGGCGACGTGGTCGGCACCGGCTCCAGCCGCAAGTCGGCTACCAACACCGTGCTGTGGTGGACCGGCGAGGACATCCCCTTCGTGCCCAACAAGCGCTTCGGCGGTGTGTGCCTGGGCAGCAAGATCGCCCCGATCTTCTACAACACCATGGAAGACGCCGGCGCACTGCCGATCGAACTCGACGTGAGCCAGATGAACATGGGTGACGTGGTCGAGCTGCGCCCCTACGAAGGCAAGGCGCTGAAGGACGGCAAGGTCATCGCCGAATTCCAGAACAAGAGCGATGTGCTGTTCGACGAAGTGCGCGCCGGCGGCCGCATTCCGCTGATCATCGGCCGCGGCCTGACCACCAAGGCCCGCGAGGCCCTGGGCCTGCCCGTGTCCACCCTGTTCCGCCTGCCGCACGACCCGGCCGACACCGGCAAGGGCTTCACGCTGGCGCAGAAGATCGTCGGCCGCGCCTGCGGCCTGCCTGAAGGCAAGGGCGTGCGTCCCGGTGCCTACTGCGAACCGCGCATGGCGTCGGTCGGCTCGCAGGACACCACTGGCACCATGACCCGCGACGAACTCAAGGACCTGGCCTGCCTCGGCTTCTCGGCCGACCTGGTGATGCAGTCCTTCTGCCACACCGCGGCCTACCCGAAGCCGGTGGACGTGCTGACCCAGCACGAACTGCCCGAGTTCATGTCCACCCGCGGCGGCATTTCGCTGCGCCCGGGCGACGGCATCATCCACAGCTGGCTCAACCGCTTCCTGCTGCCGGACACCGTCGGCACCGGCGGCGACAGCCACACGCGTTTCCCCATCGGCATCAGCTTCCCGGCCGGCTCCGGCCTGGTGGCCTTCGCCGCGGCCACCGGTGTCATGCCGCTGGACATGCCGGAATCGGTGCTGGTGCGCTTCAAGGGTGAAATGCAGCCCGGCGTCACCCTGCGCGACCTGGTCAGCGCCATCCCGCTGTACGCCATCAAGGCCGGCCTGATGACGGTCGAAAAGAAGAACAAGAAGAACATCTTCTCCGGCCGCATCCTCGAAATCGAGGGCCTGCCCAACCTGAAGGCCGAGCAGGCGTTCGAACTGTCGGACGCTTCGGCCGAACGTTCGGCCGCCGGCTGCACCGTGAAGCTCAACAAGGAGCCGATCATGGAATACATCCGCAGCAACATCACCCTGATGCGCTGGATGATTTCCGAAGGCTATTCCGACGCCCGCACCCTGGCCCGCCGCATCGCGGCGCAGGAAGCCTGGCTGAAGAACCCGCAGCTGCTCGAAGGCGACGCCGATGCCGAATACGCCGCGATCATCGAGATCGACCTGGCCGACATCCTCGAACCCATCGTGGCCTGCCCGAACGACCCGGACGACGTGAAGACGCTGTCCGACGTCGCCGGTGCCAAGATCGACGAAGTGTTCATCGGCTCGTGCATGACCAACATCGGCCACTTCCGTGCCGCTGCCAAGGTGCTCGAAGGCAGGCGCGACCTGCCGGTCAAGCTGTGGGTGGCCCCGCCGACCAAGATGGACCAGAAGCAGCTCACCGAAGAGGGCTACTACAGCACCTTCGGCACTGCCGGTGCACGCACCGAAATGCCGGGTTGCTCGCTGTGCATGGGCAACCAGGCCCAGGTGCGCGAAGGCGCCACGGTGATGTCCACCAGCACCCGCAACTTCCCCAACCGCCTGGGCAAGAACACCTTCGTGTACCTGGGTTCTGCCGAACTGGCCGCGGTCTGCTCCAAGCTGGGCCGCATCCCGACGCGGGCCGAGTACATGGAGGCCACCGGCATGCTCAAGGCACAGACCGACCAGGTCTACAAGTACCTGAACTTCGACCAGATCGACTCGTTCACCGAAAAGGCCGCCACGGTCGCCGCCTGACGACCCCCCCGCAGGGCCCTCGGGCCTTGCGGGTCGGTCACAAAATAGCCCGCGGACGTCACCGTCCGCGGGCTTTTTCACGTGCGCGGGGATGTGCGGGCGGCGCTCAGTCCCGTGGGCGGAACCCGATGATCAGCGACGGGGGAACCCGCCCGTCGATGTCGCGCGGCAGGCTCTCGGTCTTGTCGATGGCCTTGAGCACCGCACTGTCCCAGCCCGGGTTGCCGCTGGAGGTGACGAGTTTTTTGCCGACGATGGTGCCGTCCGGTGCCGCGCGCACCTCGACCTCGGCCCGCGGATTGCCCGGGGCATCGTCGCCGAAGACGATGTTGGGCCGCACCCGGGCGGCCACCTTGGCGCCGTAGCTGGCCGAGGGGCCGGACGAGCGCTGTTCGCTGCCGGTGGCCGTGGGGCCGCCGGTGGCGCCGGCCAGCCCGGCGATGCGCCGCAGGTTCTCCTGGCGCTGCTGCTCGGCGCGTTTGGCGTCCTGCTGCTGTTGCTGGCGGGCCTGTGCCTGCTCCTGCTTGCGCTGGTCGTCGGCCTTTTGTTTGTCGAGGGCCTTCTGCTTGTCGAGTTGCGCCTGCTTTTCCTGCTGTTTGTCCAGCTTGTCCTGCTGGGCCTGCTTCTCGCGGCGGTCACGTTCCTGCTGCGCCTTGTCACGCTGGGCTTTCTCGCGGGCGTCCTTGTCCTGTTTTTCCTGCTTTTCCTGCAAATCGCGCTGCTGCTGTTCCTTCAGGCGCTGCTGCTTCTGGATATCGAGTTGGCGCTGGCGTTCCTTCTCCAGTGCCTGCTGCTTCTGGCGTGCCAGGGCGATGTCGGCTTCGCGGGTGTCCGGTGCGGGCGGCGGTGGCGGGGGAGGGGCCGGTGGTGCCGGCGTCGGTGCCGGGGCGGGAGGCGCCGGTGCGGGGGGCGGCGGTGGAGGCGGCTCCACCGGCCGGGGGGCGGCCTGGCGCGGTGTGGCCGACCAGAGCTCGGCTTCCACCGCGGGTTCGGTCGATTCCTGCTTCCAGCGCACCCCCCAGGTCAGCGCGGCCAGCAGGGCCAGGTGGGCCAGTATGGCGAGGAAGAACGCACGCAGCTTGCCGCGCGGCTGCGGCGGGGCGAATTCGAGGCGCTGGACGGCTGCGCTGGTCATGGGCCGGTGGCTACCGCTCGGCTCGGCGCTCAGGGCGCCAGCTGGACCGACAGGCCCACCCGTTGCACACCGGCGCGCTGCAGCTTGTCCATGACCTTGACCACGGTCTCGTACTTCACGCTGCGGTCGGCGCTGATAACGACCGCGCTGCCGCCGTTGTCGGCCGTGCCGGAGCGTTCCTGCAGCACCCGTACCGCGTTGCCGATGTCGTCTACGGTGGACGGCGCGGTGCGGTCGGGTGTCTTGACCTGCAGCACCTCGTCCTTGCTGACCAGGACCTGGATCACCTGGTCGGGCTGTTTGTTGGCCTTGCCGATGCTCGGCAGGTCGATCTTGCTCGGTGTGATGAGCGGGGCGGTGACCATGAAGATGATCAGCAGCACCAGCATCACGTCGATGAAGGGCACCATGTTGATCTCGTTGATGGTGCGGCGTCCGCGTCCGCGGGAGGCCATGGCGGGCATAGGCGGTGCTCCTTGCTGCGTGCGGTTGGTTGGTCGATTGGGGGGTCAGTGGCCCGAGGCCGTGGTGCTGTGGGCGCCCAGGTTGCGCTGGAGGATGTTGGAGAACTCCTCGATGAAGGTCTCCTGGTGGATGGACACACGGTCGATGTCGCGCGCGAAGCGGTTGTAGGCCACCACGGCGGGAATCGCCGCGAACAGGCCGACGGCGGTGGTGGCCAGGGCCTCGGCGATACCGGGGGCCACGGTGGCCAGCGTCACCTGGGTCATGGCCGCCAGCCCGGTGAAGGCATGCATGATGCCCCACACCGTGCCGAACAGGCCCACGTAAGGCGATACCGAACCGACGGTGGCCATGAAGGACAGGCTGGACTCGATCATGTCCATCTCGCGCTGGAAACTCGCGCGCATGGCACGCCGGGCACCGTCGAGCAGGGTGCCGGGGTCGGCCACGCGGCGTTCGCGCAGCTTCTGGTACTCACGCATGCCGCTGGCGAAGATGCGTTCCATCGGGCCGGTGTTCTTGGCATTGGCCGCGGCGGCGGCGAACAGGTCGTTCAGGCTGGTGCCCGACCAGAATTCGCGCTCGAAGGCGTCGTTGAGCGCCTTGATGCGCCGCAGCGAGAACATCTTGCGGAAAATGGCGGTCCAGCTGAAAAGCGATACGCAAAGCAGCAGGACCATGACCAGCTGCACCACCAGGCTCGCATTGAGCACGAGGTGGACGATGGACATGTCTGCCGAGGGCGCTGCCGATTCAAGTGGTGTCATTTTTTCAGGGCTTCCAGAAGTTCTGTCGGAATACGCGCGGGCCGCAGGGTAGAAACTTGGACCCAGCCGATGCGGATGGTTCCCTCGCTCAGCAGCGTGGGCTGGCCGCCAGCGCCGTCCCCGGAGGGCAGCAGCGCCTGCTGACCGATTGTCAACGAGGCACGGCCGCTTTCCCGTAGCTCGGCGGTAACAAGTAGTTGGTCGTCCAGGCGGGCGGGACGCACATAGCGTACCTGGGTGTCGGTCACCACGAACATGCCGCCGCTGCTTTCGCGCAGGGCCTGCTGGCCCAGGCCCAGCGAACGCAGCCACTCGGTGCGGGCGCGTTCGAAGAATTTCAGGTAGTTGGCATAGAACACGATGCCGCCGGCATCGGTGTCCTCCCAGTAGACGCGGATCGGAAAGCTGAAGGCCATGGGCGACAAGGGGGTGCGGCCGTCAGCCCAGCAGCGTCTGCAGGCGCGCCGCAGCCTCCTGCAGCTGGCCCATGGAACTGGCGGTGGAAAAACGGATCCGCTGCGCCGTCTCGGCCTGGCCGAAGTCGCGCCCCGGCGTCACCGCCAGGTGGGCCTGGTCCATCAGCGCGAAGGACAGGTCCCAGCTGTCCTTCACACCGAGCCGGGCACAGGCCTCGGTGCAGTCGGCCCAGGCGTAGAAGGCGCCGTCGGGCGGCACCGGCACCGGCAGGCCGGCGGCGGCCAGGGCGGGGATGAAGAAGTCGCGCCGCGCCTTGAACTCGGCCCGGCGGCGTTCGTATTCGGCGATGCTGTCGGGCTCGAAACAGGCCAGCGCCGCATGCTGGGCCACGGTGCTGGCACAGATGAACAGGTTCTGCGCCAGCCGCTCTATGGCCGGCACCAGCGCATCGGGCACCACCATCCAGCCCAGGCGCCAGCCGGTCATGTGGAAATACTTGCTGAAGCTGTTGATGCTGATGACGTCGTCGCCCAGCGCCAGGGCGCTCTGGGCGTAGACCGGGTCGTGGCTCAGGCCGAGGTAGATCTCGTCGACCAGCACCACACCGCCGCGCTGCCGCACCTCGGCATGGATCTTCCGCAGTTCGTCGGGATGGATCGAGGTGCCGGTGGGGTTCGACGGCGAGGCCAGCAGCACGCCCCGGGTCCGCGGGCCCCAGGCGGCGGCCACCTTGGCGGCGCTCAGCTGGTAGCGCTCGGCCGCGGTGGTCGGCAGCAGCACCGCCGTGCCGTCGGCGGCACTGACGAAATGCCGGTTGCAGGGGTAGCTGGGGTCGGGCATCAGCACCTCGTCGCCGGCGTCTACCAGCGCCAGGCAGGCCAGTTGCAGGGCCGCGGAGGCCCCGGCGGTGACCACGATGCGCCGGGCCGGTACGTCCACGCCGAAGCGCCGGGTGTACCAGTCGCTGATACGTTCGCGCAGCGGCGCGATGCCCATGGCCGGGGTGTACTGCGTCGCCCCGTCGTGCACCGCGCGAGCGGCGGCCTGCTGCACCAGCGGCGGGGCGGTGAAGTCGGGCTCGCCGATGTTCAGGAAGATCATCGGCCGGTCGCTGCCGGCCAGGCCGCGCGCCCGCTCGGCTGCGGCCTTGGCGACCTCCATCACGTAGAACGGTTCGATGCGCTCGGCGCGCCGGGACACCCGCATGGACCGGATCAGGAGGCGGCCGGGTCGGCCGGATCGGACGGGGCGGCAGCGCCGCCGCCGCGCGGGCGGTCGGCCGCCACTTCGCCAGCCCGCAGGGTGGGGGCCAGGCCGTTGAGCACGCCGTTGACGTATTTGTGGCCGTCGGTGCCGCCGAACTCCTTGGCCAGCTCGATACATTCGTTGAGCACCACCCGCCACGGCACGTCCAGGCAGTGCTGGAACTCGTAGGCGCCGATCCACATCACCGCATGCTCGATGGGCGAAATCTCGGCCATCTTGCGGTCCAGCAGCGGCAGGATGAGGGCATCCAGCGCCTCGGCCTCGGCGATGCAGCCGTGCAGCAGGGCGTCGTAGTGGGCCGAATCGGCCTTGTGGAAACCCGACAGGTCGCGGGTGAAATGGTCGATGGCCGTGGCCTCGTTGTGGCCGACCAGGTACTGGTAGAGCGCCTGCAACGCGAATTCGCGTGCGCGCGAACGGGCCGACTTGGCCGAGGCCTTGCGGGCGCCGGTGCCGGAGCGCTTGGCGCCGGCTGCGCCCGCGGCGCTTTTCCTGGCCGTTGCGGAGGAGGGGGATTCGGGGGTGTCGTCGCTCATGAAATCTCGTTCAGCAGGTTGGCCATTTCCACGGCCACGCGGGCCGCGTCGCGGCCTTTTTCGGTTTGCCGGGCCTGGGCCTGGACCAGGTTCTCGGTGGTGAGGATGGCGTTGGCGATGGGCAGGCCATGGTCCAGCGCCACCTGGCTGACGCCGGCACCGGATTCGTTGGCGACCAGCTCGAAATGGTAGGTCTCGCCGCGGATGATGCAGCCCAGCGCAATGAGGGCATCGTAACGCTTGCTGGCCGCCAGGGCCTGTAGCGCGATCGGGATCTCCAGCGCGCCCGGCACCATGACCAGGTCGACGTTGCCGGGCAGCACGCCCATGGTGGCCAGTTCGCTGCGGCAGGCCTCGGCCAGGGCGTGGGTGACGGGCTCGTTGAAACGCGCCTGCACGATGCCGATGGACAGTTGGCGGCCGTCCAGGCGCTGGGCCTGGCCCTTGTCTGCTCCGAGCATGGTGGTTCAGTCTTTCTTCTGGAGGTAATCGACGAGTTCGAGGCCGTAGCCAGCCATGCTGGGCATGCGGCGCGGGTAACCCATGAGGTGCATGCGGCGCACGCCGCATTCACGCAGTATCTGTGCGCCGATGCCGTAGGTGCGCAGGTCCATGCGGCCGCGTTCGGGCGCCTGGGCGGCACGCGCCGTGCCTTCGAACTGCGCCAGCAGTTCGGCCGCGCTTTCGCCGCAGTTCAGCAGCACCACCACGCCCCGGCCTTCGGCCGCGATGTGGCGCAGGCTGGCGTCCAGGCTCCACGAATGCATGCTGCGGTCGGTTTCCAGCGCGTCCAGCACCGACAGGGGTTCGTGCACCCGGGCCGGCACCGCGTCCTCGGCGGTCCACTGGCCGCGCACCAGGGCGATGTGCAGGCCGCGGCTGGGCTTGTCGCGGAAGGCATGGGCGATGAAGTCGCCGGCGGCCGTCTTCAGCGGCCGGCTGCCGATCTTCTCGACCAGCGATTCGTTGCTGCTGCGGTACTCGATCAGGTCGGCGATGGTGCCGATCTTCAGCCCGTGCTCGGCGGCGAAGCGCTGCAGGTCGGGCAGCCGGGCCATGGTGCCGTCCTCGTTCATCACCTCGCAGATCACCGAGGCGGGGCTGCAGCCGGCCATGGCCGCCAAGTCGCAGCCGGCCTCGGTATGGCCGGCGCGCATCAGCACACCGCCATCGACAGCCTGCAGCGGGAAGATGTGGCCGGGCTGCACCAGGTCCGACGCCTTGGCGCCCGGCGCCACCGCGGCCTGCACGGTGCGCGCCCGGTCGGCGGCCGAAATGCCGGTGGTCACGCCCTCGGCCGCCTCGATGGACACGGTGAAGGCGGTGGAATGCTTGGCGCCGTTGCGCGCCACCATGGGCGGCAGTTGCAGGTTTTCGCACAGTGCGCGTGACAGCGTGAGGCAGATCAGGCCGCGTGCATGGCGCGCCATGAAGTTGATCGATTCGGCCGTGATGTGGTCGGCCGCGATGACCACGTCGCCCTCGTTCTCGCGGTCTTCCTCGTCCACGAGGATCACCATGCGGCCGGCACGCATTTCGGCCACGATGTCTTCGACGGGGGAAATGGAGGCGGTGGTCACGGTCATGCGGCGGTGGTTGAGGAGGCCGGGGAGGCGGGCAGGGCGAGGGCGCCGGAGGACAGCATGCGCTCGACGTAGCGGGCGACGGTATCGATCTCGAGGTTCACCGCATCGCCCGTGTGCAGCCCGCCCAGGGCGG
>JAZJYT010000076.1:0-43468 GCA_040390235.1 Pseudomonadota bacterium
TGATCGCACTCGTCGGCCTGCCCGGTTCGGGCAAGTCGACGGTCGGCCGGCAGCTGGCGCGCAGGCTGCAACTGCCGTTCGTCGATTCCGACCAGGTCATCGAACAGCGGCTGGGCTGCAGCATCCGCAGCTTCTTCGACCGCGAGGGCGAGGCCGCCTTCCGTGACGTCGAGCAGGCGGTGCTCGACGAACTGTGCCGTGCGCCCGCCGGCGTGCTGGCCACCGGCGGCGGCATCGTGCTGCGCGAAGCCAACCGGGCGCGGCTGAAGGAAGCCTGCAAGGTGGTCTACCTGCGGTCCTCGCCCGAGGAACTGGCGCGCCGCCTGCGGCACGACGAGCAACGCCCCCTGTTGCAGGTACAGGACCCGCTGGCCCGCCTGCGCGACCTGCATGCGCTGCGCGATCCGCTCTACCGCGAAGTGGCGACCTTCACCATCGACAACGCACGCCGCTCGGTGCCGATGCTGGTGGGCACCGTGGTCATGCAGCTGGAGCTGTCCAACGCCGTGGGTGAAGCGCCTGCAGGTATCCCGCCGGCGCCCGACCCCGGCCCCTGAGGACCGATACACTTGCCGTTTTCCCACGGCAACCGGCCGCGTCCAGGGCCCCCTTCCATGTCTTCTGTCGCCACCCCCGTAGTCCCCGCTCCGTCCCCGGCCCCGCTGCGCCGGGCGCGTGTCACCATCGCGCTGGACGACCGCGGTTATGCGATCGACATCGGCGAAGGCCTGCTGGGCGCCGCATCGACCTTTGAATCCTGCCCCCAGGCCACGGCTGCGCTGATCGTCACCAACACGGTGGTCGACCCGCTGTACGGTGACCGGCTGCGGGCCGCCCTGGCAGGCCGCTACCCGCAGGTGCACACGGTGGTGCTGCCCGACGGCGAGGCCCACAAGGACTGGACCACCCTCAACCTGGTGTTCGACAGCCTGCTCGGCAAGGGCTGCGACCGCAAGACGGTGCTGTTCGCCCTGGGCGGCGGCGTGGTGGGCGACATGGCCGGTTTCGCCGCCGCCTGCTACATGCGCGGTGTGCCCTTCGTGCAGGTGCCGACCACGCTGCTGGCGCAGGTCGACTCTTCGGTCGGCGGCAAGACGGCCGTCAACCACCCGCTGGGCAAGAACATGATAGGCGCCTTCTACCAGCCGCAGCTGGTGGTCTGCGACCTCGACACCATCCGCACCCTGCCACCGCGCGAAGTCAGCGCCGGGCTGGCCGAAATCATCAAGTACGGCCCGATCTACGACATGGCCTTTTTCGACTGGATCGAGGCGCATGTCGATGCCCTGCGCGCCGGCGACGTGCCGGCGCTCGCCCACGCGGTGCAGCGCAGCTGCGAGATCAAGGCGGCGGTGGTCGGCGCCGACGAACGCGAGGCCGGCCTGCGCGCCATCCTCAATTTCGGCCACACCTTCGGCCACGCGGTCGAGTCCGGCATGGGCTACGGCGCCTGGCTGCACGGCGAAGGGGTCGGCTGCGGCATGGTCATGGCGGCCACGCTGTCGCAGCGGCTGGGCCTGGTCGATGCCGCCTTCGTGGCGCGCCTTACCGCACTGATCGGCCGTGCCGGCCTGCCCACGGTCGGCCCGCGGCTGGATGCACAAGACAACGCCGGCCGCTACCTGCAGCTGATGCGGGTCGACAAGAAGGCCGAGGGCGGTGATATCCGCTTCGTGCTCATCGACGGGCCGGGCCGGGCCGTGGTGCGCGGTGCGCCGGACGCCCTGGTGCGCGAGGTGATCGACGCCTGCTGCGTGCCGGCATGAAGACCGGGCGCCCCGGCGCTGCGGGCGGTGTGGCCGCGGCATGACGACACGCGCCGCCTACGCCAGCGATCCGCGGTCCACGCGCGGGCGCCGCTATTCCGAGGTCGCCGCGCCCACCCGCACCGACTACCAGCGCGACCGCGACCGCATCGTGCACTCCACCGCCTTCCGGCGGCTGGTCTACAAGACCCAGGTATTCCTCAACCACGAGGGCGACCTGTTCCGCACCCGCATGACGCACTCGCTGGAAGTCGCCCAGCTGGGACGCTCCATCGCGCGGGCACTGGGCCTGGAGGAAGACCTGGTCGAGGCCATCGCGCTGGCGCACGACCTGGGCCATACCCCCTTCGGCCATGCGGGGCAGGATGCGCTGCACGGCTGCATGGAGGCGTTTGGCGGCTTCGAGCACAACCTGCAAAGCCTGCGGGTGGTCGACCGGCTGGAGGAGCGTTATCCGCAGTACGACGGCCTGAACCTCACCTTCGAGACCCGCGAAGGCATCCTCAAGCATTGTTCCCCCGCGAATGCCCGCGCGCTGGAAACCAGGGAGCCCGGCGGTGTGGGCTGGCGTTTCCTGGACCGTACCCAGCCCAGCCTGGAGGCGCAGCTGTGCAACCTGGCCGACGAAATCGCCTACAACGCCCATGACATCGACGATGGTGTGCGTTCTGGCCTGCTTACCTTCGAACACATGGAAGCGGTGCCGCTGTTCGACCGCTACCGCCGCGAAGCCCTGGCCGAATACCCGGCGCTGGCGGGCGGCGGCACGGGGGCGGGCGGTGGGCGGCGCCTGCTGTACGAGGCGATCCGGCGTATGCTGAGTGCCCAGGTCTACGACGTGATAGCCGCCACCGGCGCGGCGATCACCGCCGCCGCGCCCCGTGATGCCGACGCGGTGCGCCAGGCGCCGCCCCTGGTGTGTTTCGGGCCGGCCATGCGCGCGGAGTCCACCGCGCTCAAGCGTTTCCTGTTCCAGAACCTCTACCGGCACCCGCAGGTGACCGGTACCACCGACCGCGCCCGCACCGTGGTGCGCGACCTGTTCGTGGCCTACCGCGCTGCGCCGCAGGAGATGCAGGGCGGTTTCGATTCGCGCGCCCGGCTGGCGGAGGCGGCCGCAGCCGGCCGCGACAGCTCGCCCGAACGGGTGGTGGCCGACTACATCGCGGGCATGACCGACCGTTTCGCCGCGCGCGAGCACGAGCGCCTCACGGGCACCCGCGTTTTCGACTGAACCGGGCGGCCGGTGGCGCACCCGCCCCAGGGGGGGGCCGCTAAAATGGGGCGCCGACCCTGCTACCCCCCGGACCGGCGGCCCGCCTTCCCCTTCTCCCCCATTCCTGTGCCCACCTCCGTTCCCGCCACGGCCGATGCCGCCATTGCCGATACCCGCCGGTGGATCGAGCGCGCCGTGATCGGCCTCAACCTCTGCCCCTTCGCCAAGGCGGTGGTCGCCAAGGGCCAGGTGCACTACGCGGTGTGCGATGGCGCCGATCCGTCCGAGGTCCTGGCGGCACTCGACCAGGAGGCGAAGGACCTGGTGGCGCACGACGCGGAGGAACGCGACACCACGCTGCTGCTGGCCACGGCCTGCCTGCACGATTTCCTGGACTTCAACGACTTTGTCGGCCGTGCCGAGCGCCTGCTGGCCAAACGGGGGCTGGCGGGCGAGCTGCAACTGGCCACCTTCCACCCGGGCTACCAGTTCGGGGGCACCACCGCCGACGACATTACCAACGCCACCAACCGCGCGCCCTGGCCCACCTTGCACCTGCTGCGGGAGGCGAGCATCGACCGGGCGGTCGAGGCCTTCCCGGAGGCGGAGGCCATCTTCGGCCGCAACATGGACACGCTGGAGCGGCTGGGATCGGCCGGCTGGGATGCGCTGGACGTAGGCCCCGGTGCCGGCGCGCGGCTCACGGCCGTGAAAGGCCACGCATGAAAACCAAAACGGCACACCGCGGCGCCACACCTGCACCCACCACCCCCGCTCTGGCCGACGGCATCCGCCCAGGCCAGTCGGTCGAGCTGTTGAAGGAACTGCACATCCTGACGCGCGACGGCAAGCTCAACCAGGACTCACGCCGCAAGCTCAAGCAGGTGTATCACCTGTTCCAGTTCATCGAAACGCTGCTGGCCGAACTGCCCGGCGGGGGCGCGGGCGCCACCCTGGCCGACCACGGCGCAGGCAAGTCCTACCTGGGCTTCATCGTCTACGACCTGTTCTTCAAGGCGCTCGGCTCAGGGCATATCTACGGCATCGAAACCCGGCCCGAACTGGTGGCCAGGTCGCAGGAACTCGCCGCGCGGCTGGGCTTCGGCCGCATGTCCTTCCTCAACCTGTCGGTGGCCGAATCCGCGCGGTCCGACGCCTTGCCCGCGCAGGTCGACGTGGTCACGGCCCTGCACGCCTGCGATACCGCCACCGACGACGCCATCGCCTTCGGGCTGCAGAAAAAAGCCCGCGCCATGGTGCTGGTGCCCTGCTGCCAGGCCGAGGTGGCGGCCAGCCTGCGCCAGCACAAGGCCCTGGCGCTGGCGCGTACGCCGCTGGCCGAGCTGTGGCGGCACCCGCTGCACACCCGCGAACTGGGCAGCCAGCTCACCAACGTGCTGCGCTGCCTGTTCCTGGAGGCCAGCGGCTACCAGGTCACGGTGACCGAGCTGGTGGGCTGGGAACACAGCATGAAAAACGAACTCATCATCGCCCGCTACACCGGGCAGAAAAAGCGCAGTGCCGCCGAGCGGCTGTCGGCCATCCTGGGCGAATTCGGCCTGGAGTCGCTCGGCCCCCTGCGTTTCGGTTTGGACACGCTGGCGGACTGAGCTCCCATGGCCCGCCTGCCGCGCCTCACCCTTGCCGGCCACCCGCACCACATCCTGCTGCGGGGCAACGGCGGCCAGGCGATCTTCCGCTCCGACGAAGACCGGCTGCGCCTGCTGCAGCTGCTGGCCGACCATGCGGCCGAATACCGCATTGCCCTGCATGCCTACGTGCTGATGGACGACCACCTGCAACTGCTGGCGACGCCCACGGACGGCCGGCTGCCGCTCTGGATGCAGGCCGTCGGGCGGCGCTATGTCCGTTTCTTCAACGACCGCCATGGGCGCGCCGGCACCCTGTGGGAAGGGCGCTACCGCTCGACGCTGATCCAGGCCGAACGCTACCTGCTGGACTGCATGGCCTGGATGGACCTGAACCCGGTGCGTGGTGGAAGGGCCATGCGGCCGGCCGACTACCCCTGGTCGAGCCACCGGTACTACGTCGGCCAGCAGAACGACCGCGCCGTGACGCCGCACGCGCTGTACTGGGCGCTGGGCAACACACCCTTTGCGCGCGAGGCCGCCTATGCCGAATTGGTGCGGGAGGGCCCCGCAAACGCCGTACAGCAGCGCCTGGAGGCGGCGACCTCGGGTGGGTGGGCGCTGGGCGATGCGGATTTTGTGCAAGACCTGCAAAAACTGACGCTCCGCCGCATGGTAAAACGGACTGCCGGCCGTCCCCGAAGCACCACCGAATCGGCGCAGTGATTGCCGTTACCCTCAGATTTCATGAGGGATGTATGCTCCTCTTTTTGATGTGTCCCCGATTTAATGGCATACTTATGAAGTCAGGAAATAATAGGGATCTGACCCCAATTTAAAAGCTTGGCATCGATGTTGCTGTGTTTTATGCTCGGCTTTCCCACGCGCATTCACAGGAGCACGCCCCATGACGACGGCTGCCGAGATCGAGTATCTCCAACAAAACGGTCTGTATTCCCCCGAGAACGAACACGACGCCTGCGGCGTCGGTTTCGTGGCCCACATCCGCGGCGAGAAATCGCACGCCATCGTGCAGCAGGGCCTGAAGATTCTCGAAAATCTCGACCACCGCGGCGCGGTGGGGGCCGACAAGCTCATGGGCGACGGCGCCGGCATCCTGATCCAGTTGCCCGACGCCCTGTACCGCGAGGAAATGGCCAAGGCGGGCGTGGCCCTGCCGCCTTTCGGCGAATACGGCGTCGGCATGATCTTCCTGCCCAAGGAACACGCTTCGCGCCTGGCCTGCGAACAGGAGATGGAGCGCGCCATCAAGGCCGAGGGCCAGGTGCTGCTCGGCTGGCGCGACGTGCCGGTCAACCGCGACATGCCCATGTCGCCCCAGGTCAGGAAGACCGAGCCCATCCTGCGCCAGATCTTCATCGGCCGCGGCAACGACGTCATCGTGCAGGACGCACTCGAACGCAAGCTCTACGTCATCCGCAAGACCGCCAGCGCCAACATTCAGGCCCTGGGCCTGAAGCACAGCAAGGAATACTACGTTCCCAGCATGTCGAGCCGCACGGTGGTCTACAAGGGCCTGCTGCTGGCCGACCAGGTGGGCACCTACTACCTGGACCTGCAGGACAAGCGCTGTATCTCCGCCCTGGGCCTGGTGCACCAGCGCTTCTCCACCAACACCTTCCCCGAGTGGCCGCTGGCCCACCCGTACCGCTACGTCGCCCACAACGGCGAAATCAACACGGTCAAGGGCAACTACAACTGGATGCGGGCACGCGAAGGTGTCATGTCCTCGCCGGTGCTGGGCGCCGACCTGCAGAAGCTCTACCCCATCAGCTTCGCCGGCCAGTCCGATACCGCCACGTTCGACAACTGCCTCGAACTGCTCACCATGGCCGGCTACCCGATCAGCCAGGCGGTGATGATGATGATCCCCGAGCCGTGGGAGCAGCACACCACCATGGACCCGCGCCGCAAGGCCTTCTACGAGTACCACGCGGCCATGATGGAGCCGTGGGACGGCCCCGCCTCCATCGTCTTCACCGACGGCCGCCAGATCGGCGCCACGCTCGACCGCAACGGCCTGCGCCCCTCGCGTTACTGCATCACCGACGACGACCTGGTGATCATGGGCTCCGAATCCGGCGTGCTGCCGGTGCCCGAGAACAAGATCGTGCGCAAGTGGCGCCTGCAGCCCGGCAAGATGTTCCTGATCGACCTGGAGCAGGGCCGCATGATCGACGACGAGGAGCTCAAGGCCAACCTCGCCAACAGCAAGCCCTACAAGCAGTGGATCGAGAACCTGCGCATCAAGCTCGACAGCGTGAAGGCACCGGTGGCCGACGCGGTGGCGCAGGCCGCCACGGCGCCCGATGCCAGCCTGCTCGACCGCCAGCAGTCCTTCGGCTACACCCAGGAAGACATCAAGTTCCTGCTGTCGCCGATGGCGAAGAACGGCGAAGAAGGCATCGGCTCCATGGGCAACGACAGCCCGCTGGCCGTGCTGTCGTCCAAGGACAAGCCGCTCTACAACTACTTCAAGCAGATGTTCGCCCAGGTGACCAACCCGCCGATCGACCCGATCCGCGAAGCCATGGTCATGTCGCTGGTGTCCTTCATCGGCCCCAAGCCCAATCTGCTCGACATCAACCAGGTCAACCCGCCGCTGCGCCTCGAAGTCTCCCAGCCGATCCTGGACTTCGCCGACATGGCCAAGCTCAACAGCATCGAGACGGCGACCCAGGGCAAGTTCAAGAGCTACCGCCTCGACATCACCTACCCGGCCGCGTGGGGCCGCGAGGGTATCGAGGCCAAGCTGGCCTCGCTGTGCGCCGAAGCCGTGGACGCCATCAAGAGCGGCCACAACATCCTCATCATCAGCGACCGGGCGGTCAGCCCGGCGCAGGTGGCCATCCCCGCGGTGCTGGCGCTGTCCAACATCCACCAGCACCTGATCCGCGAAGGCCTGCGCACCAGCGCCGGCCTGGTGGTGGCGACCGGTTCGGCGCGCGAGGTGCACCACTTCGCCGTGCTGGCGGGCTACGGCGCGGAAGCCGTGCACCCCTATCTGGCGATGGAGACGCTTACTGCGCTGCACAAGGACATGCCGTCCGACATGTCGGCCGACAAGGCCCTCTACAACTACGTGAAGGCGATCGGCAAGGGCCTGTCGAAGATCATGTCCAAGATGGGCGTGTCGACCTACATGAGCTACTGCGGCGCCCAGCTGTTCGAAGCCATCGGCCTGAACAGCGAGACCATCAAGAAGTACTTCGCCGGCACCGCCAGCCGGGTCGAGGGCATCGGTGTGTTCGAAATCGCCGAGGAAGCCCTGCGTATGCACCGCGCCGCCTTCGGCGACGACCCGGTGCTCGCCACCATGCTCGACGCCGGCGGCGAATACGCCTGGCGCACCCGCGGCGAAGAGCACATGTGGTCGCCCGACGCCATTGCCAAGCTGCAGCATTCCGCACGCTCCAACAACTGGAACACCTACAAGGAATACGCGCAGATCATCAACGACCAGAGCCGCCGCCACATGACGCTGCGCGGCCTGTTCGAGTTCAAGATCGACCCGGCCAAGGCTATTTCCGTGGAAGAGGTCGAGTCCGCCAAGGAAATCGTCAAACGCTTCGCCACCGGTGCCATGTCGCTCGGCTCCATCTCCACCGAGGCGCACGCCACGCTGGCCGTGGCCATGAACCGCATCGGCGGCAAGAGCAACACCGGTGAAGGCGGCGAGGACGCCAACCGCTACCGCAACGAGCTCAAGGGCATCCCGATCAAGCTCGGCGACACACTCAAGAGTGTCATCGGCGAAGCCAACGTCGAGGTCGACATGGCCCTGCAGGCCGGCGACTCGCTGCGCTCGCGCATCAAGCAGGTCGCCTCCGGCCGCTTCGGTGTCACCGCCGAGTACCTGGCGTCGGCCGACCAGATCCAGATCAAGATGGCCCAGGGCGCCAAGCCGGGCGAGGGCGGCCAGCTGCCCGGCGGCAAGGTCAGCGAGTACATCGGCAAGCTGCGGCATTCGGTGCCGGGCGTCGGCCTGATCTCGCCGCCGCCGCACCACGACATCTACTCCATCGAAGACCTGGCCCAGCTCATCCACGACCTGAAGAACGTGGCGCCGCATGCCGACATCAGCGTCAAGCTGGTCTCGGAAGTGGGGGTGGGCACCATCGCCGCGGGCGTGGCCAAGTGCAAGAGCGACCACGTGGTGATCGCCGGGCACGACGGCGGCACGGGCGCCTCGCCCTGGTCGTCCATCAAACACGCCGGTAGCCCGTGGGAAATCGGCCTGGCCGAAACCCAGCAGACCCTGGTGGTCAACCGCCTGCGCGGCCGCATCCGCGTGCAGGCCGACGGCCAGATGAAGACCGGCCGCGACGTCGCCATCGGCGCGCTGCTGGGTGCCGACGAGTTCGGCTTCGCTACCGCGCCGCTGGTGGTCGAAGGCTGCATCATGATGCGCAAGTGCCACCTCAATACCTGCCCGGTGGGCGTGGCCACGCAGGACCCCGCGCTGCGCAAGAAGTTCGCCGGCAAGCCCGAGCACGTGGTCAACTTCTTCTTCTTCATCGCCGAAGAGGTGCGCCAGATCATGGCCCAGCTCGGCATCCGCAAGTTCGACGACCTGATCGGCCGCGCCGACCTGCTCGACACCCGCAAGGGCATCGAGCACTGGAAGGCGCGCGGGCTGGACTTCGGGCGCCTGTTCGCCTACCCCACGCTGCCGTCCGACGTGGCCCGCTTCCACATGGACCAGCAGGACCACGGCCTGGCCGACACGCTCGACCGCAAGCTGATCGAGAAGTCGCGCCCCGCCATCGAACGCGGTGAGCGGGTCCAGTTCATGGAAGTGACACGCAACGTCAACCGTTCGGTCGGCGCCATGCTCTCCGGCGCGCTCACCAAGGTGCACCCCGAGGGCCTGCCAGACGACTCCATCCGGATCCAGCTCGAAGGCACGGGCGGCCAGTCCTTCGGCGCATTCCTGGCCCGCGGCATCACCCTGTACCTGATCGGCGACGCCAACGACTACACCGGCAAGGGCCTGTCGGGCGGCCGTATCGTGGTGCGCCCCAGCCTCGACTTCCGGGGCGAGGCGGCACGCAACATCATCGTCGGCAACACGGTGATGTACGGCGCCACCGAAGGCGAGTCCTACTTCGCCGGTGTCGCCGGCGAGCGTTTCGCGGTGCGCCTGTCGGGTGCCACCACGGTGGTCGAAGGCGTGGGCGACCACGGCTGCGAATACATGACCGGCGGCACCGTCGCGGTGCTGGGCCCGACCGGGCGCAACTTCGCCGCGGGCATGAGCGGCGGCATCGCCTACGTCTACGACGAAGACGGCGATTTCGCCTCGCGCTGCAACCTGTCGATGGTGGCGCTGGAAAAGGTCATCCCCTCGGCCGAACAGACCGCGACCGTGCACCCCAACACCTGGCACAACGAGCAGACCGACGAGGCCATCCTGCGCAAGCTGCTCGAAGAGCACAACCGCTGGACCGGCAGCAAACGCGCCCGCGAACTGCTGGACCACTGGCCGGTATCGCGCACCAAGTTCGTCAAGGTGTTCCCCACGGAATACAAACGCGCCATGGCCGAGATCTACGAACGCAGGCTGGCGGCCGATCCCGCCACGCCCGGCGTTGCCGCGCCGCGCGAAGCCGTGCCCGCCAAATAAGCGCCGGCCGCGACCACAACGAACAACAGGACACCACGATCATGGGAAAAGTCACCGGCTTCATGGAGTACGAGCGCGTCGAGGAAGGCTACAAGCCGGTCGATGAACGCCTGAAGCACTACAAGGAATTCGTCGTCGGCCTCGACGAGAAGCAGGCCGTTGTCCAGGGCGCGCGCTGCATGGACTGCGGCACGCCCTTCTGCAACAGCGGCTGCCCGGTCAATAACATCATTCCGGACTTCAACGACCTGGTCTACCAGAAGGACTGGCAGAGTGCGTTCACCGTGCTCGACTCGACCAACAACTTCCCGGAATTCACCGGCCGCATCTGCCCCGCGCCCTGCGAAGCGGCCTGCGTGCTGAACGTGAACGACGATGCGGTGGGCATCAAGTCGATCGAACACGCCATCATCGACCGGGCCTGGGCCGAAGGCTGGGTCAAGCCGCGTGCGGCCAAACACAAGACCGGCAAGAAGGTGGCGGTGGTCGGTTCCGGCCCGGCCGGCCTGGCGGCGGCGCAGCAGCTGGCGCGTGTCGGCCACGACGTGACGCTGTTCGAGAAGAACGACCGCGTCGGCGGCCTGCTGCGCTACGGCATTCCCGACTTCAAGATGGAGAAGACCCACATCGACCGCCGCGCCGAGCAGATGAAAGCCGAGGGCGTCACCATCCGCACCGGTGTCGTCATCGGCGCCAAGGACGACCCCCTGGGCAAGGGCTCCAAGGTCATCAACTGGGCCAAGGAAACCATCTCTCCCGAGCAGCTGCAGAAGGATTTCGACGCGGTGCTGCTCACCGTCGGCGCCGAGCAGTCGCGTGACCTGCCGGTGCCGGGCCGCGAGCTCGACGGAATCCATTTCGCCATGGAGTTCCTGCCGCTGCAGAACAAGGTCAACGCCGGCGACAAGGTCAAGGGCCAGCTGCGCGCCGAGGGCAAACACGTCATCGTGATCGGTGGCGGTGATACCGGCAGTGACTGCGTGGGCACCAGCAACCGCCACGGCGCGGCCAGCGTCACCCAGTTCGAACTGATGCCCCAGCCGCCGGAAGAGGAAAACCGGCCCATGACCTGGCCCTACTGGCCGTACAAGCTGCGCACCAGTTCCAGCCATGAAGAGGGCTGCGAACGCGAGTTCGCCATTTCCACCAAGGAATTCGTCGGTGATGGCAAGAAGGTCACCGGCCTGAAGACCGTGCGTGTGGAATGGAAGGACGGCAAGATGGTCGAGGTCGCCGGCAGCGAGCAGGTGCTCAAGGCCGACCTGGTGCTGCTGGCCATGGGCTTCGTCAGCCCGGTGTCGCCGGTGCTCGAAGCTTTCGGCATCGACAAGGACGGCCGTGGCAATGCCAAGGCCAGCACCGACTTCACCGGCGGCTACGCCACCAGCGTGCCCAAGGTCTTCGCCGCAGGCGACGTGCGCCGCGGCCAGTCGCTGGTCGTGTGGGCGATCCGCGAAGGCCGCCAGGCCGCGCGTTCGGTGGACGAATTCCTCATGGGATTCAGCGATCTGCCGCGTTAACGCAACAGTGGGGGAGTAGGTGTTTCCACCATCCCTTATCATCGATCAAGCCGGGCGCCGTCCGGCTTTTTCGTTTTATGGATTCCGATAGCCCTCCGCCCACTGTTATTTCAGATGCCTTCGTCGAACTCCGCGACGTGGTGTTCGGCTATGCGGGCCGGCCGATCCTCGACGGCATTTCGCTGGCCGTGCCGCGTGGCAAGGTCACCGCGCTCATGGGGGCATCGGGCGGCGGCAAGACCACGGTGCTGCGCCTGATCGGCGGCCAGATACGGGCCCAGCGCGGCCAGGTGCTGCTCGACGGGCAGGACATCGGCACGCTGCAGCACGACGCCCTGTTCGCTGCCCGGCGGCGTATGGGCATGCTGTTCCAGTTTGGTGCGCTGTTCACCGACCTGGACGTTTTCGAGAACGTCGCCTTTCCGCTGCGCGAGCACACCGACCTGTCCGATGCGCTGATCCGCGACATCGTGCTGATGAAGCTCGACGCGGTCGGCCTGCGCGGTGCGCGGGCGCTGGCCACCAGCGAAATCTCCGGCGGCATGGCGCGCCGGGTGGCGCTGGCGCGCGCCATTGCACTCGACCCCGAACTGGTCATGTACGACGAACCTTTCGCCGGCCTCGACCCGATCTCGCTGGGCATCTCGGCGCGGCTGATCCGCCAGCTCAACGACGCCATGGGCCTCACCAGCATCGTGGTATCCCACGATGTGGAAGAGACCCTGGCCATCGCCGACCACGTGGTGGTGCTGGCCAATGGCAAGGTCGCGGTCGAAGGGCCACCCCAGGCGGTGCGCGATAGCACCGACCCGCTGGTGCACCAGTTCGTGCACGCGGAGGCCGACGGCCCGGTGCGTTTCCACTACCCGGCGCCCGCCGTCGACGTGGATTTCGGCGGACCGGCCGCGGGAGGCGGGCGATGACGCGGTGGTGGCACCCCGCCGACATCGGCCTGGCCGTGCGGACCTGGTTCGCGGACCTGGGCATGGGCGCACGCCTGTTCTGGCGGCTGCTGGGGCTGGCCGGGCCGGCGCTGCGGCGTTTCCGGCTGGTGTCGGAGCAGATCCATTTCCTCGGCAACTATTCGCTGGCCATCATCGCGGTGTCGGGCCTGTTCGTCGGCTTCGTGCTCGGGCTGCAGGGCTACTACACCCTGCAGCGCTACGGCGCCTCGGACGCGCTGGGGCTACTGGTCGCGTTGTCGCTGGTGCGCGAACTGGGTCCGGTCATCAGCGCCCTGCTGTTCGCGGGCCGCGCCGGCACCTCGCTGACCGCCGAAATCGGCCTGATGCGCGCCGGCGAGCAGATCAGCGCCATGGAGATGATGGCCATCGACCCGGTGCGCCGCATCCTCGCGCCCCGCTTCTGGGGCGGGGTGATCGCCCTGCCGCTGCTGTCGGCGGTGTTCAGCGCGGTCGGCGTGCTGGGTGGCTACCTGGTCGGCGTGGTGCTGATCGGCATCGACTCGGGCTCGTTCTGGAGCCAGATGCAGGGCGGCGTGGACGTGCTGCGCGACGTCGGCAACGGCGTCGTCAAGAGTGTGGTGTTCGGTTTCACCGTCACCTTCGTCGCCTTGCTGCAGGGGTATACGGCGCGGCCGACGCCCGAAGGCGTTTCGCGCGCCACGACCCGCACCGTGGTGGTGTCGTCGCTGGCGGTGCTCGGTCTGGATTTCATCCTGACCGCCATGATGTTCAGTATTTGAGATATTAGGAGCTCTTGCGATGGAACGATCCAAAAGCGACGTGTGGGTGGGACTGTTCGTGCTGCTGGGCCTGGCGGCGCTGCTGTTCCTGGCCCTGCAGTCGGCCAACCTGCTGCGGCTCAACTTCCAGTCCAACTACCATGTCGTCTCGCGTTTCGACAACATTGGCGGTTTGAAGCCGCAGGCGGCGGTCAAGAGCGCCGGTGTGGTCGTGGGGCGGGTCGAGGCGATTACATTCGATGACAAGACTTTCCAGGCCTCCGTCGCACTTTCCCTGCAGGACCGCTATACCTTTCCCAAGGACAGTTCCCTCAAGATCCTGACCAGCGGCCTGCTCGGGGAGCAGTACGTCGGCATCGAAGCCGGCGCCGACGAAAAGAACCTCGCCGACGGCGATACGATCACCACGACCCAGTCGGCGGTGGTGCTCGAAAACCTGATCAGCCAGTTCCTGTACAACAAGGCCGCCGACAGCGGCACGACGGCACAGGCGCAGGGCAGCAAGAAATAATGACTTCCTCCACCGGTACTCCCATGGACGCCCACGGCTCCCCCCTTCTCCGTGCCGCGCTGGTCGCGGCCCTCGGCCTGTTCCTCGCGGGATGCGCGAGCGGTCCCACCCGCAACCCCCGCGATCCCTTCGAGCCGTTCAACCGCGGTGTGTCGCAGTTCAACGACGCGGTGGACAAGGCGGTGTTCAAGCCCGTCGCCACCGGCTACCGCGATGTCGTGCCGCCGCTGGTGCGCACCGGCGTGGGCAATTTCTTCCGCAACCTGACCGAGCCCTGGTCCTTCGTCAACAACGTGCTGCAGTTCAAGGTCGGCGACGCCGGCGAAACCCTGATCCGCTTCACCACCAACACGGTGTTCGGCCTGGGGGGCCTGCTGGACATCGCCGGCGAAGCCAATATCGACCAGCACAAGCAGGATTTCGGGCAGACCCTGGCCTACTACCGGGTGCCCACGGGGCCGTACCTGGTGCTGCCGCTGCTGGGGCCGTCCACCGTGCGTGACACCGCGGCGCTGACGATCAACTGGAAGGGCGATCTGGTGCTGGACATCAACCACATCCCGACGCGCAATTCCCTGTACGTGCTGCGTGCCATCGACGTCCGCGCCAACCTGCTGCGTGCCAGCGCCGTGCTGGACGAGGCCGCATTGGACAAATACAGCTTCACCCGGGATGCCTACCTGCAGTTGCGCCGCAACCAGCCGCGCGACACCACCGAGAGCGATGGCGACCTGGACGATGGCGACACCGGCGGCAACCCGCAGGGCGCCGCCAAGAAATAAGGCACCGGCGCCTGCCGGTTGCAGCCTGTTGCATCCACTGGCCTACAAACTGGAACCCGCGGACCGCTGGCGTATTCGAAAATGAACCGGCGGGTCCTATCCGGCCCCGTATTTCAAGAATTGAGGAGTTCCGCATGAACCGACGTTTCCTGGCCCGCCTGGCCCTGGGCTTTGCCACTGTTTCGGCCCTGGCGCTGCCGCTGGCCGTACGCGCGGCCGACGAGGCACCCGACGCCCTGATCAAGCGCCTGTCCACCGATACGCTCGACACCATCAAGGCCGATGCCTCGCTGCGCAACGGCGACATCAACAAGGTGATGGCGCTGGTGGATGCCAAGATCATCCCGAACGTGAACTTCCGCCGCATGACCGCCGCGGCCGTCGGCCCGCAGTGGCGCCAGGCCACGCCCCAGCAGCAGCAGCAGTTGCAGGACGAGTTCAAGACATTGCTGGTGCGTACTTACTCCGGTGCGCTGTCGCAGGTGAGCGGCGACCAGTCGATCACGGTGAAGCCCCTGCGCGCCGCGGCCGACGACAAGGAGGTCGTGGTGCGTACCGAGGTCACCGGCCGCGGTGAACCCATCCAGCTCGACTACCGGATGGAAAAGACGCCGGGCGACGGCGCCGGCTGGAAGATCTACAACCTGAACGTGCTGGGGGTGTGGCTGGTCGAAACCTACCGCAGCCAGTTCGCCGCCGAAATCAATGCCAAGGGCATCGACGGCCTGATCGCCACCCTGCAGGCGCGCAACAAGTCCAACACCCAGGGTTCGAAGAAGGGCTGAGGCCATGGCCGCCGGCGACTCCGTCCTGCCCGACCCGACCGAACAGGTGCTGGTGCTGCCGGGCGAGCTCACGCATGTCCAGGCGCAGGCCTGCCTGCGTATGCTCACCCAGGGGCTGCAGCAGCGCCGCGCCGATCCGGTCGTGGCCGATGCCACGGCGCTGGCGCATTTCGACTCCTCCGCCCTGGCGGTCCTGCTGGCCTGCCGGCGCGAGGCGCTCCTGCTGGGGCGCGAGTTCGGTGTGCGGGGCCTGCACCCCCGCCTGGCCGGACTGGCCGGCCTCTACGGCGTGGCATCGCTGCTGCCGGCCGCGGCCGCCTGAGCCGAAACCAGCCCCCCGCGCCGGCACCGGCAGACCCTTCGCCCCCGCCGGCCAGGGGTGACACCGTAGAATGCCGGGCTCCCATGCCTGCCATCTCCTTCCAGTCGGTCTCCAAGACCTATTCCACACCCCGCGGTACGCTGCAGGCCCTCGACGCCGTGAGTTTCGACATCGAGCAGGGCGAATTCTTCGGCCTGCTCGGCCCCAACGGCGCGGGTAAAACCACCCTGATCAGCATCCTGGCCGGACTGGCGCGCGCCAGCGGCGGCCGGGTGCTGGTCGACGGCAACGACGTGCAGGACGACTACGCCGCGGCGCGGCGCCGGCTCGGCGTGGTGCCGCAGGAACTGGTCTTCGACCCGTTCTTCAACGTGCGGGAGACCCTGCGTATCCAGTCCGGCTACTTCGGCGTCAAGAACAACGACGCCTGGATCGACGAGCTGCTGGAGGCCCTGGGCCTGACCGACAAGGCCAGCGCCAACATGCGCCAGCTCTCGGGCGGCATGAAGCGCCGGGTGCTGGTGGCCCAGGCGCTGGTGCACCGCCCGCCCATCATCGTGCTCGACGAGCCCACCGCCGGGGTGGACGTGGAGCTGCGCCAGACACTGTGGCAGTTCATCGCACGCCTCAACCGCGAAGGCCACACCGTGCTGCTGACCACCCACTACCTGGAAGAGGCGGAGGCGCTGTGCACCCGCATCGCCATGCTCAAGAAGGGCCAGCTAGTGGCCCTCAACCGCACCAGCGACCTGATCCGCATGGCCTCGGGCAACGTGCTGCGCTTCAAGATCGATGGCCAGCTGCCGCCCGCGCTGGCCGCGCAGGCGCGCATCACCGGCCGCATCGTGCAGCTGCCGGCGCCCGGCGCGCGTGAAATCGAGCAGTACCTGGCGGCCGTGCGCGAGGCCGGCCTGCAGGTCGAGGACGTGGAAATCCGCAAGGCCGACCTGGAGGACGTGTTCCTGGAGGTCATGGCTGCGGAACAGGGGGCGGCCGGTGGCAACCGCTGGCAGGTGCCCGTATGAAAAGAATCGACATCACCGGCTGGCAGACGCTGTTCTACAAGGAGACGCTGCGTTTCTGGAAGGTTGCCTTCCAGACCGTAGGCGCACCGGTGCTCACCGCCGTGCTCTACCTGCTGGTCTTCGGCCACGCCATGGCCGGCCATGCCAAGGTCTATGGGGTGCTCGACTACACCGCGTTCCTGATCCCGGGCCTGGTGATGATGGGCGTGTTGCAGAACGCCTTTGCCAACAGCTCCTCGTCCCTCATCCAGAGCAAGATCATGGGTAGCCTGGTGTTTGTGCTGCTCACGCCGCTGTCGCACTGGGCGCTGTACATGGCCTACGTGGGCTCGTCCATGGTGCGCGGGCTGGCCGTGGGGCTGGGTGTGTTCGCCGTCACCTGGCTGTTCTTCGCGCAGGTGAGTTTCGCCGCACCGCTGTGGATCGTCGTCTTCGCCCTGCTGGGCGCCGGGCTGCTCGGCACGCTGGGGCTGCTGGCCGGCCTGTGGTCGGAAAAGTTCGACCAGATGGCGCTGTTCCAGAACTTCGTCATCATGCCCATGACCTTTCTGTCGGGCGTGTTCTATTCCATCCACTCGCTGCCGCCGTTCTGGCTCAAGGTCAGCCACCTGAACCCGTTCTTCTACATGATCGACGGTTTCCGCCACGGCTTCTTCGGGGTGAGCGACGTGTCGCCCTGGACCAGCCTGGCCATCGTGGGTGGCGCGTGGATCGCAACCAGCGCTTTGGCCCTGCGCCTGCTCGCCATCGGCTACAAGATCCGCCACTAATCCCATGACTGCCGACGAACTCACCACCATCATCCGTGCCGGCCTGGCCTGCGACCACGTCGGGCTGGAGGGCGACGGCCGCCACTGGTACGCCACCATCGTCTCGCCCGAATTCGAGGGCAAGCGCCCGATCCAGCGGCACCAGCGGGTCTATGCCACGCTGGGCAGCCGCATGCAGACCGACGAGGTGCATGCCCTCTCGATGAAGACCTTCACGCCCGCCGAATGGGCGCAGCAGCCGCAGAAAGACTGATACCCATGGACAAGCTGCTGATCCGCGGTGGCCGCCGCCTGTCGGGCGAAGTGCCGATTTCCGGCGCCAAGAACGCGGCCCTGCCCGAACTGTGCGCGGCCCTGCTCACCGCCGAGCCGGTGGTGCTGCAGAACGTGCCGCGCCTGCAGGACGTGTCGACCATGCTCACGCTGGTGCGCAACATGGGCGTGACGGCCGAACGCGACGACAAGGGCTGCGTGCGCCTCGACGCCGGCGCGCTGTCCACGCCCGAGGCACCCTACGACCTGGTGAAGACCATGCGGGCCTCGGTGCTGGCCCTGGGCCCCTTGCTGGCGCGTTTCGGCGAGGCCACGGTGTCGCTGCCGGGCGGCTGCGCCATCGGTTCGCGCCCGGTCGACCAGCACATCAAGGGCCTGCAGGCCATGGGCGCGGAGATCACGGTGGAGCACGGCTATATCCTGGCCAAGCTGCCCCGGGGCCGCACCCGGCTGCACGGCGCGCGTATCAGCACCGACATGGTGACCGTCACCGGCACCGAGAACTTCCTCATGGCCGCCACGCTGGCCGAGGGTGAGACGGTGCTGGAAAACGCCGCGCAGGAGCCCGAAATCGCCGACCTGGCCGAAATGCTCATCAAGATGGGCGCGAAGATCGAAGGCCACGGCACCAGCCACATCCGTATCCAGGGCGTCGAGAAGCTCCATGGCTGCACGCATGCGGTGGTGGCCGACCGCATCGAGGCCGGCACCTTCCTGTGCGCGGTGGCGGTCGCCGGCGGCGACGTGCTGCTGCGCCACGCCCGCACCGACCACATGGAGGCCGTCATCGACAAGCTGTGCGACGCCGGTGTGGTGATCGAGGCCGAGGAGGGCGGCATCCGCGTGCGCTCCGAAGGCCCGGACCACCTGGCTGCGCAGAGTTTCATCACCACCGAGTACCCCGGCTTCCCCACCGACATGCAGGCCCAGTTCATGGCGCTGAACGTGGTGGCGCAGGGTGCCTCGCTGGTCACCGAGACCATCTTCGAAAACCGCTTCATGCACGTCAACGAGATGGTGCGCCTGGGCGCCAGCATCCGCATCGACGGCAAGGTGGCCATGGTCGAGGGCGTGGCCCGGCTGTCCGGCGCCACCGTGATGGCCACCGACCTGCGGGCCTCGGCCAGCCTGGTCATCGCCGGCCTGGTGGCCGAGGGCGAGACGGTGGTCGACCGCATCTACCACCTCGACCGCGGCTACGACCGCATGGAAGCCAAGCTGCGCGGCATCGGCGCGGACATCGAAAGGATAGCGGCATGAGCAGCGACGCAGGCCAGATCACGCTCGCGCTGTCCAAGGGCCGCATCTTCGAGGAGACGCTGCCCCTGCTGGCCGCCGCCGGCATCGAGGTGCTGGAAGACCCCGAGAAATCGCGCAAGCTCATCCTGCCCACCAGCCAGCCCGGCGTGCGGGTGGTGCTGGTGCGTGCCAGCGACGTGCCGACCTACGTCGAATACGGCGGTGCCGACCTGGGTGTGACCGGGCTCGACACATTGCTCGAACACAACATGGAACATGCCGGCGGTGGCCGCCTGTACCAGCCGCTGGACCTGCGCATCGCACGCTGCCGGGTGAGTGTGGCGGTGCGCGCCGACTTCGACTACGCCAGTGCCGTCAAGCAGGGCTCGCGCCTGCGGGTGGCCACCAAGTACGTCGGCATCTCCCGCGAATTCTTTGCGCGCAAGGGTGTGCACGTCGACCTGATCAAGCTCTACGGCAGCATGGAGCTGGCCCCGCTGACGGGGCTGGCCGACGCCATCGTCGACCTGGTCTCCACCGGCAACACCCTCAAGGCCAACCACCTGGTCGAGGTTGAGCGCATCATGGACATCAGCTCGCGGCTGGTGGTCAACCAGGCTGCGCTCAAACTCAAGCGCGAGCCCATCCGCCGCATCATCGACGCCTTCGCGTCCGCCATCCGTCCCGAATAACCGTTTCGACCGCCTTGACCGCCTGACCGCCATGGACCTGACCGCCCGTCCCGCCCGCCTGTCGACCGCCGACGCCTCGTTCGACGCCGATTTCAAGGCGCGGCTGCACTGGTCGGCCGACACCGACGCGGCCATCGAGCTGCGGGTGGCCGACATCCTGGCCGACGTGCAGGCCCGCGGCGACGCGGCGGTGCTGGAATACACCCGCCGCTTCGACGGGCTGGACGTGGCCACCATGTCCGCCCTGGAACTGCGCCAGGACGAGCTGAAAGAGGCCTTCGACTTCCTGCCTCCCGAGCAGCGCACGGCGCTGGAGGCTGCCGCCGCCCGGGTGCGCACCTACCACGAAGCGCAGAAAAAAGCCTGCGGCGAGAGCTGGAGCTACCGCGACGCCGACGGCACCCTGCTGGGCCAGAAGGTCACGCCGCTGGACCGGGTGGGCATCTACGTGCCCGGCGGCAAGGCGGCCTATCCGTCGTCCGTGCTGATGAATGCCATCCCCGCGCACGTCGCCGGGGTGGGTGAAATAATCATGGTCGTCCCCACCCCCAAGGGCGAACGCAACCCGCTGGTGCTGGCCGCCGCCTACGTGGCGGGGGTCACCCGTGCCTTCACCATCGGCGGCGCGCAGGCCGTGGCCGCGCTGGCCTACGGCACGCAGGCCGTGCCGGCAGTGGACAAGGTCACCGGCCCGGGCAATGCCTACGTGGCCGCGGCCAAACGCCGGGTGTTCGGCACGGTCGGCATCGACATGATCGCCGGCCCGAGCGAGATCCTGGTGCTGGCCGACGGCAGCACACCGGCCGACTGGGTGGCCATGGACCTGTTCAGCCAGGCCGAGCACGACGAGTTGGCGCAGAGCATCCTGCTGTGCCCCGACGCCGCCTACATCGAGGCGGTGCAGCAGGCCATCGACCGCCTGCTGCCCACCCTGCCGCGCGCGGAGATCATCGCCAAGTCGCTCAACGGCCGCGGTGCATTGATCCTGACCCGCGACATGGAAGAGGCCTGTGCCATCAGCAACCGCATCGCGCCGGAGCACCTGGAGGTGTCCAGCCGCGACCCGCACCGCTGGGAGCCGCTGCTGAAACACGCCGGCGCCATCTTCCTGGGCGCCTTCACCAGCGAAAGCCTGGGCGATTACTGCGCCGGCCCCAACCACGTGCTGCCGACCAGCGGCACGGCGCGGTTTTCCAGCCCGCTGGGTGTCTACGATTTCCAGAAACGCAGCAGCCTGATCGAGGTGAGCGAGCAGGGCGCCCAGGTGCTGGGCCGCATCGCCGCCACCCTGGCCTATGGCGAAGGGCTGCAGGCCCATGCACGGGCGGCGGAGATGCGGCTGTCGCCACCCGTTGCCGAAAGCCCATGAGCACCGACCTGGGTGCTGGAGCGTTGCGACGCATCCGGCGGGACGTTATGTCGATGCACGCCTATGCCGTGCAGGATGCGACGGGCCTGCTCAAGCTCGACGCGATGGAGAACCCCCATACCCTGCCGCCGGAACTGCAAGCGGCGCTGGGCGTGCGACTCGGCGCCGTGGCGCTCAACCGCTATCCCGGCCCCCGCATCGACGACCTGCGCCGCGCCCTGGCCGAGCACACCGGCCTGCCCGCGGGGCATGCACTGATCCTGGGCAACGGATCGGACGAACTCATTTCGCTGGTGGCGCTGGCCTGCGCCGTGCCGGCGGACCAGGCGCCGGACGGCCGCGCGCCTGCGGTGCTGGCGCCGGAACCCGGCTTCGTCATGTACGCGGTGAGCGCGCAACTGCTCGGCCTGCGTTTTGTCGGTGTGCCGCTGACCGCCAACTTCGCACTCGATGCCGACGCCATGTGCGCCGCCATCGCGCAGGAGCGGCCGGCCATCACGTACCTGGCCTATCCCAACAACCCCACGGCCGGCCTGTGGGACGAGGGCGCCATGGCCCGTGTCATCGACGCGGCCGGTGCCGCGGGCGGCCTGGTGGTCATCGACGAGGCCTACCAGCCTTTCGCCGGCCGCAGCTGGCTCGACCGCATCCGGGCCGAACCGGAGCGCCATGCCCACGTGCTGCTGCTGCGCACGCTGAGCAAGTTCGGCCTGGCGGGTGTCCGTATCGGCTACCTGGCGGGGCCTGCGGCCCTGGTCGGCGAGATCGACAAGGTGCGGCCACCCTACAACGTGAGTGTGCTGAACGCCGAATGTGCGCTGTTCGCGCTGGAACATGCCGGTGTATTTGCCGCCCAGGCGGCGCAGGTGCGCGCCGAGCGCGGCCGGCTGGTGGCGGCGCTAGGGCAGTTGCCAGGTGTCACGGTGTGGCCCAGCGATGCCAATATGCTGCTGGTACGGGTGCCGGGCGGCAATGCCGGGGCGGCCCATACTTTTGCCGAACTCAAACGCCGCAAGGTTCTGGTCAAGAACGTTTCTACAATGTATCCGTTGCTGGCCGGGTGCCTGCGCCTGACCGTCGGCACCACCGGCGAGAATGCACAGTTGCTCGCCGCGCTGGCCCCCTCCCTTTTTTCACCCGCATGACCACCGCCCTGCCCGCCGTTTCCCCTGCCGCCGCCGATCCCGCCACCGACCGTGTGGCCGAGGTGGCGCGCAATACGGCGGAAACCAAGATCACCGTTCGGGTCAACCTCGACGGCACCGGCCGCTCGACCCTGGCCACCGGCATCGGCTTCTTCGACCACATGCTCGACCAGATCGCCCGCCACGGGCTGATCGACCTCGACATCCGGGCCGACGGCGACCTGCACATCGACGGCCACCACACGGTGGAAGACGTGGGCATCACCCTGGGCCAGGCCTTCGCCGCCGCCGTGGGCGACAAGAAGGGCATCCGCCGCTACGGCCATGCCTACGTGCCGCTGGACGAGGCGCTGTCGCGGGTCGTGGTCGACTTCTCTGGCCGGCCCGGCCTGCACATGCATATCCCGTTCACCAGCGGCATGGTGGGCGGCTTCGACACCCAGCTCACCTACGAATTTTTCCAGGGCTTCGTCAACCATGCCGGCGTCACCCTGCACATCGACAACCTGAAGGGCACCAATGCCCACCACCAGGCCGAAACCGTGTTCAAGGCCTTTGCCCGCGCACTGCGTGCGGCGCTGGAACGCGACCCGCGTTCGGCCGGCGTGATTCCCTCGACCAAGGGCTCTCTCTGACATTGGGGCTGAAAGAAGGGCGCTGGCCCGGATTTCGCTTGAAGCAATCGCTATGAATAACGGAGCAAAAACCGTCGCGGTCGTCGATTACGGCATGGGCAACCTGCGTTCGGTCTCCCAGGCCGTACAGGCCGCCGCCGCCGGCACCGGCTGGCAGGTGCTGGTCACCGCCAACCCGGAAGAAGTCCGCGCCGCCGCGCGTGTCGTGCTGCCCGGCCAGGGCGCCATGCCCGACTGCATGCGCGAACTGGCCGATTCCGGCCTGCAGGCCTCGGTGCTGGAGGCGGCCGCGCAAAAACCCCTGTTCGGGGTGTGTGTAGGCATGCAGATGCTGCTCGACCGCAGCGAGGAAGGCCCGACCGACGGGCTGGGGCTGATCCCCGGAGAGGTCGTCAAGTTCGACCTGGCCGGCCGGCTGCAGGAAGACGGCAGCCGCTTCAAGGTGCCGCAGATGGGCTGGAACCAGGTGCTGCAGCCGCGTCCCCATGCGGTATGGGCGGGGGTGCCCGACGGTTCCTATTTCTATTTCGTGCACAGTTTCTACGCCCGTCCGTCGGACCCGCGCCACAGCGTGGGCGAAGCCGACTACGGCGCGCGCTTTACCGCCGCCATTGCCCGCGATAATATTTTTGCCACGCAGTTCCATCCCGAGAAAAGTGCCGACCACGGGCTGGCCCTGTACCGGAATTTCCTTCACTGGAATCCCTGATCCCTCCACGGCTGTTGCCAGCACCATGCTACTCATCCCCGCGATCGATCTGAAAGACGGTCACTGCGTCCGCCTGAAACAAGGCGACATGGACCAATCCACCACATTCGGCGAGGACCCCGCCGCGATGGCGTTGAAATGGGTTGCCGCCGGCGCACGCCGGCTGCACCTGGTCGACCTCAACGGCGCCTTTGCCGGCAAGCCGCAGAACCACGTGGCCATCAAGTCCATCCTCAAGGCTGTGGGCGACGACATCCCGGTGCAGCTCGGGGGTGGTATCCGCGACCTCGACACCATCGAGAAATACATCGACGGCGGCCTGCGCTACGTCATCATCGGCACCGCGGCGGTGAAGAACCCCGGTTTCCTCAAGGACGCCTGCAGCGCTTTCGGCGGCCACATCATCGTCGGCCTCGACGCCAAGGACGGCAAGGTCGCCACCGACGGCTGGAGCAAGCTCACCGGCCACGAGGTGGTCGACCTGGCCAAGAAGTTCGAGGACTGGGGTGTCGAGTCCATCATCTACACCGACATCGGCCGCGACGGCATGCTCTCGGGCATCAACGTCGACGCCACCGTCAAGCTGGCGCAGGCGCTGACCATTCCCGTGATCGCCTCGGGCGGCCTGTCCAACATGGCCGACATCGAACACCTGTGCGCCGTCGAGGGCGAAGGTATCGAAGGGGTCATCTGCGGCCGGGCCATCTACTCCGGCGACCTCGACTTCGCCGCCGCGCAGGCGCGGGCGGACGAACTGTCCCTCTAAGCTGCCATGTCCTCCGCCCGGGCCGTCGTACAACACGGCCAGCCCTGTGTGTGTATCGCGCTGCCCGGCGGCGACCAGGCCACGGTCGCGCTGCACGGGGCACAGGTCCTGTCGTGGACCACGGTCGATGGGGTGGAACGCCTGTTCCTGAGCCCGCGCGCCGTATTCGACGGCCGCACCGCCATCCGGGGCGGGGTGCCGGTCTGTTTCCCCCAGTTCAACCAGCGCGGCCCGCTGCCCAAACACGGGTTTGCCCGCAACCTGCCGTGGACGCCGTCATCGCCGGGCCCGGAGGCGGCGCCCGGCGATGGCGTGCAGGCAGCCTTCGAGCTGCAGGACAGCGCGGCGACACGGGGTCTGTGGCCGCACGGCTTCCTGGCCCGCCTCACCGTCACCCTGCAGCCGGGTCGCCTGGGCATCACCTTCACCGCCCACAACACCGGCGCCGAACCCTGGGACTTCACCCTGGCCCTGCACAGCTACCTGCGCACCGGCGACATCACCACCTCGCGGCTGCACGGCCTGGGCGGCGCCGCGGTGTGGGATGCGGTGCGCGACAGGCGCCATGCGGCGGAACCGGCACGCGCCGCCGAGCCGCTGAGCTTCGATGGCGAAACCGACCGGGTCTACACCGCGCGCCGCGCGCCGCTGCGGCTGGCCGAGCCGCGCGGCACGCTGGAGATCACGCAGGACGCCTGTTTTCCCGAAACCGTGGTGTGGAACCCGGGCGAAGCGCTGTGCGCCACGCTGGCTGACATGCCGGCCGACGGCTGGCGCCACATGCTGTGCGTGGAGGCCGCGGCCATCGACACACCGGTGCGCCTGGCGCCGGGCGAGCGCTGGTCGGGTACCCAGACCCTGGCCGTCGCGGCTGCCTGACCTGGTCCCCCTCTTTCTTTTTTTCGGTCCTCCCATGCTCGCCAAACGCATCATTCCCTGTCTCGACGTCACCGGCGGCCGGGTGGTCAAGGGTGTCAACTTCCTGGAGCTGCGTGACGCCGGCGACCCGGTGGAAATCGCCGCACGCTACAACCTGCAGGGCGCCGATGAGCTCACCTTCCTTGACATCACCGCCACCAGCGACGGCCGCGACCTGATCCTGCCCATCATCGAGGCGGTGGCCTCGCAGGTGTTCATTCCGCTGACCGTGGGTGGTGGGGTGCGCACGGTGGAGGACGTACGCCGCCTGCTCAACGCGGGCGCCGATAAGACCAGCTTCAATTCCGCGGCCATCGCCAACCCGCGGGTGATCGAGGAAGCCTCGGCCCGCTACGGCGCGCAGTGCATCGTGGTGGCCATCGACGCCAAACGCCGCAGCGGCGAGGACGAGCAGGCCCGCGGCCCCGGCTGGGACGTCTACAGCCATGGCGGCCGCCGCAACACCGGCATGGACGCCGTGGCCTGGGCGGCCGAGATGGCGCGCCGCGGCGCTGGCGAGATCCTGCTGACCAGCATGGACCGCGACGGCACCAAGAGCGGCTTCGACCTGGCCCTGACCCGGGCGGTGAGCGATGCGGTGTCGGTGCCGGTCATCGCCTCCGGCGGTGTCGGTACCCTCGACCACCTGGCCGATGGCGTGCAGCAGGGCGGGGCCGATGCCGTGCTGGCCGCCAGCATCTTCCACTACGGTGAACACACCGTGGGCGAAGCCAAAGCCCGCATGGCCCAGCGCGGTATACCTGTCCGGTTGTAACCCCCAGGCTACGCGCTTCGCGTCTTCGCCTTCCCCCTGCCGGGGGCGACACCCTGCGGCCCGGCAAAGCCGGTTCCGCGGTGTCCCTGACTTTGGGGAGGGGCAACCGGAATCGCGGACAATCCCAGCTATGAACTGGTTGGACGAAGTGAAATGGGACGCGGCAGGGCTTGTGCCCGTGATCGCGCAGGAGCGCGGCAGCAATGACGTGCTGATGTTCGCCTGGATGAACCGCGAGGCGCTGGCCAAGACGGCCGAGCTGCAGCGGGCGGTGTATTTCAGCCGCTCGCGCAACAAGCTCTGGTTCAAGGGCGAGGAATCAGGCCACGTGCAGACGGTGCACGAGATCCGGGTGGACTGCGACAACGACGTGGTGCTGCTGAAAGTCACCCAGGAAGGCCACGCGCCCGGCATCGCCTGCCATACCGGCCGCCACAGCTGCTTTTTCAGCCTGCTGAAGGACGGCCAGTGGACGCCCGTCGAACCGGTGTTGAAAGACCCGGAAACCATCTACGGTAAATAAACAGAAGCATGTCCGATACGAATTTTTCCGCGGACGGCCTGGCACGGCTGGCCGCCATCATCGAAAGCCGCAAGACGGCCAACGGTGGCGACCCCGACAAGAGTTATGTCGCCCGCCTGCTGGCCAAGGGGCCGGACGCCTTCCTGAAGAAGATCGGTGAGGAAGCCACCGAGGTGGTCATGGCGGCCAAGGACGCCGACCATGGCGGCGACCCGCAGAAGATCGTCTACGAGGTAGCCGACCTGTGGTTCCACTGCATGGTGGCGCTGGCCCACTACGGGCTGGCACCGGCCGACGTGGTGGCCGAGCTGGAGCGCCGCGAGGGCACCAGCGGCATCGAGGAAAAGGCCCTGCGCAAGGCGCAGGACCGCGAAGCCGCCGAACGCGGCTGATACGCCGCACCGAAGGAGTTTGCGATGGAACCCAGCCACCTGCCGTCAGCCCCACCCGCACAGGCACCCTATGCCGCGCCGGACGACTCGCTGACCACCTTCGGCTGGGTCAGCTATGCGCTGCACCTGGCGGTGGCCATCGGTGCCGTCGTGCCGGGCGCGCAGGTGTCCATCGGCCTGCTGCTGATCGCCCTGGTGCTCGACCTGGTCAAGCGCCACGATGCCGAAGGCACCTGGCAGGCCTCGCATTTCCGCTGGCGTATCCGCTCGGTGCTGTGGGCCGGGGTGCTGTACCTGCTGACGTCGCCGCTCTGGCTGTTGTTTTTTGTCCCTGGCTGGATCGCCTGGGGAATTATTTCGCTCTGGTTCCTCTACCGCATCGTGCTCGGCATGGTGCGCATGAACCGCCAGCAACCCATGGAGCCTTCCCGTGTCGTCCTCTGATCCGAACTGCCTCTTCTGCAAAATCGCGGCGGGCACCATCCCGTCGCGCAAGGTGTACGAGGACGAGGAACTGTTCGCCTTCCACGACATCCGCCCGGGCGCACCGGTGCATTTCATGCTCATCCCCAAGCAGCACATCCCGTCCATGGCGCAGGTCACGGACGCGCACGCCGCGCTGCTCGGCCGCATGATGGTGCTGGCGCCGAAACTGGCCATGGAGCAGGGCTGCAACCCCTATCCCGACGGCGGTTTCCGGCTCATGGTGAACACCGGCACCGAGGGTGGGCAGGAGGTGCACCATCTCCATATGCACGTCATGGGCGGCGCCCGCCCATGGTCGCGGGGGTGATACTCAGGGGCTTTGCCCGATCCGGCCCCCGCGGGCCTTTAAAATAACACCCCCTACATCAGGAGAAATCCATGGGTTCGTTTTCCATCTGGCACTGGCTGATCGTGCTGCTCATCGTCGTCATGGTGTTCGGCACCAAGAAGCTCAAGAACATGGGCTCCGACCTCGGCGGCGCCGTCAAGGGTTTCAAGGACGGCATGAAGGACGGTTCTGCGTCGGCCGATGCGCCGGACGCCGTGCCGCCGTCGTCGGCCCACGTGGCGCACAACGCCGCGGCCGACAAGGCCACCATCGACGTCGAGTCGAAGACGCGTTCCTGATCCGCCGTCCGCGCACTGAACCGCTGATCCCGTGATCGACATCGGTCTTTCCAAGATGGCGCTGATCGGCGCCGTGGCGCTGATCGTCATCGGCCCGGAGAAGCTGCCGCGCGTGGCCCGCACCGTGGGCATGCTGCTCGGCAAGGCCCAGCGCTACGTCAACGACGTCAAGGCCGAGGTCAACCGGTCGATGGAGCTCGACGAATTGCGCAAGATGAAGGACACGATGGAGGATGCCGCACGCGACGTGCACCACTCCATCAACACCCAGGCCAGCGAGTTCGAGAAGTCCTGGACCGATGGCGCGTTGCCGTCCACGCCGACCGAGATGCCGCCGGTATACCCGTCGTACCGCCGGCCCAAGAAGAACTGGCGCCTGAAGCGGGGCGCCACACCGCAGTGGTACAAGACCCGTGCCGGCGTGCGTACCCAAGCCCTTTCCGGCGCCGCCCGCGTGGCGCGCTACCGGCCCCGCAAAACCACCTGACGACCTGCCGCCGCGGGCCTGCAAGGGCCGCCGGTGTTTGACCGCTCCCCCATCCCCATGCCAGACACCCCACGCGACGACGACGAACTCGCCGGCACCGAACAGCCTTTCGTCGAGCACCTGATGGAGCTGCGCGACCGGCTGGTCAAGGCGCTGATCGCAGTCGGCATCGCCGCAGCGGTACTGTTCCTCTACCCCGGCCCCGGGGCGCTGTACGACATCCTGGCCATGCCCCTGGTGGCGCATCTGCCGGAAGGCTCCAAGCTGATCGCCACCTCGGTCATCTCGCCCTTCATGGTGCCGCTGAAGATCCTGATGATGGCGGCCTTTCTCATTGCCCTGCCCGTGGTGCTGTACCAGGTCTGGGCCTTCATCGCTCCGGGCCTGTATTCGCACGAGAAAAAACTGGTGCTGCCGCTGGTGGTCTCCAGCACGCTGCTGTTTTTCGTCGGGGTGGCCTTCAGCTACTTCTTCGTGTTTGGCCGGGTGTTCGCTTTTATCCAGAGCTTTGCGCCCAAGAGCATCCAGGCGGCGCCCGATATCGAGGAATACCTCGGTTTTGTCATGACCATGTTCCTGGCCTTCGGCGTTGCGTTCGAGGTGCCGATCGTGGTGGTGGTGCTGGCGCGGCTCGGTTTCGTCAGCATCGAGAAACTCAAGTCCTTCCGCGGTTATTTCGTGGTGGGGGCATTCATCATCGCGGCGGTGATCACCCCGCCCGACGTGGTGTCGCAGCTGTCGCTGGCCATTCCCATGTGCCTGTTGTACGAGGTGGGGATCATTGCGGCGCAGATCTTCATCGCCAAGACCAAGGCGCCCGAGGACGACGAAGAGAAGTCCAAGACCGATACGGCGGCCTGAGGGGGAGCTTGTCTTCGGGCTGCGGTCCCCGGAACCCGCGCAGACGTGGACGGCCCTTCGGGCTTCCCTGCGCTGCTCGCGGCAGGCGGGGTCTCGCAGAACTCACTCCGCTTCGCTGCGTTCAAACAGCTGCGAGCCCTGATCCGCCTGCCGCTGCGCTGCTCGGCGTCCCCTAACAGCGCAGGTTCCGGGGACCGCAGCCCGGAGACAAGCGGGGCGCGCATATGGGTCTGGCGGAGACCCAGTTGAGTCTGATACTCCCGGTATCGCTGCCCAGTACTTTCTGTGGACTATCGATGTGTCGGAAGGCGACTTCAATAAAGTTGCCCCATCAAGTTTTTTTGCTTGCGTGCTGCAAGTCAATCGTGGGGAACGATGGGACCCGTCATTCATGCGCTATGTCAAAAGCCCGTCATCGGGGTTCTGCTGTGGATCACGGGGGCCTGCGCATTTCACCCGTTGATCGACAACTATCCGCTGGCTCTTTCAGAGGCAGGAAGTACGGTGGTTGTACCTTTCACGGTGCCGCTACAAGGAACTTACACCCTATCCTTGAATTTCAGATTTCCCTCCGGCGTCGACGGGGTGCGAGCAGACTCCATCGCTGGCCCCGCATGCAGAATTTCAGACTTGAAGAACCAAAATGCCAAGGCTGTAGCCACTGGAGAATCTCAACAGCTTGGAGTTCAGGCTTCGTTGAAATTAGTTGTCCGGCGGAAGACAGATAACGCCCTTGTTGTCAGCAGCATCAACGAATCTCGCCGGTGCATTTCGTCGTGGTCCGCCTTTGAAAAAACAAGAACGGTGGCAACAGTCCCTCTTGCAGCAGGAGAGTATGTTGCACAGATCACCAACATAGACCGCGTGCAGGGTCTCGACAGTGCGGCGACTTTTGTTTCGCTGGGACCGGGGCCGGGCAAGTAGTAGGGATCTACCCGGTCAACGCACCGTTCGAGCCCACGACGGTCTTTGTCTTTGGGCTTGGGTACCCGGAACCCGCGCTGTTAGGGGACGCCGAGCAGCACAGCGGCAGGCGGACAAGGGCTCGCAGCTGTTTGAACGCAGCGCAGCGGAGTGAGTTCTGCGAGACCCCGCCTGCCGCGAGCAGCGCAGGGAAGCCCGAAGGGCCGTCCACGTCTGCGCGGGTTCCGGGTACCCAAGCCCAAAGACATCCCCCGCAGCCGGGTTCAGCTCCCCAAATAAGCTTCCTGCACCTTCGGATCCTTCAGCAGCGCGGCTCCCGTGCCCGACAGCACGATCTTCCCCGTCTCGATCACGTACCCGTAGTCGGCGATCTTCAGCGCCTGCCGCACGTTCTGCTCCACCAGGAAGATGGTCAGCCCCGCCTGGTTGATGGTGCGCAGGGTACGGAAGATGTCCTGCACGATGATCGGTGCCAGGCCCATGGAGGGCTCGTCCAGCAGCAGCACCCGGGGCCTGGCCATCAGCGCGCGGCCGATGGCCAGCATCTGCTGCTCGCCGCCCGACAGGTTGCCGGCCAGGCCGTCGGCGCGCTCCTTCAGGCGCGGGAACAGGCCGTAGACGTACTCCAGGTCCTGCGCGCGCTCGGTGCGGTTGCCGCGGGTGTAGGCGCCCAGTTCCAGGTTCTCGCGCACGGTCAGGGTGGTGAGTGTGGCGCGGCCTTCGGCCACCTGCACCACGCCGCCCTGGACGATGCGGTGCGGCGCCAGGCCCGTCAGGTCGCGGCCGTCGAACAGCACGGTGCCGGCGGCCTTCTTCACCAGGCCCGACAGGGCCAGCAGGGTGGTCGACTTGCCCGCGCCGTTGGCGCCCACCAGGGTGGTGATGCGGCCTTCGTGCAGCTCGAAATCGATGCCCTTGACGGCTTCGATATGGCCGTAGGCGACCTTCAGGCCGCTGACGGCCAGCAGGGGAGAGGAGGATGAGGTGGGGGTGCTCATGCCTGGGCTCCCGGTACCGAGGTCGGTGCCACGCCCGCCGCCACGGCAGACGGCGTGCCGTCGGTGACGATGCCGTGCGGGCCGGGCTCGCCGCCCGCCGCCTCGTCATCGTCGTCCTCGCGCCCCAGGTAGGCCTCGATCACCTGCGGGTCGGTGCGGATGGCCTCGGGGCCGCCCTGGGCGATGATGCGGCCGAAATTCAGCACCGCGATCTCCTGGCACAGGCCCATGACGAATCGCATGTCGTGTTCGATCATGAAGATGGTGTAGCCGCGGGCGCCGATGGTCTCGATCACCCGCATCAGTTCGGTCTTTTCGCCGCTGTTCATGCCGGCCACCGGTTCGTCGAGCAGCAGCAGCCTGGGCTCGGTGGCCAGCGCGCGGGCCAGTTCCAGCTTGCGCTGGTCGCCGTAGGACAGGTTGTCCGCCGTGTCTTCGGCCTTGTGGTCGAGCTTGACCCAGGACAGCAGTTCGCGGGCACGCTCGCGGGCACGCTTTTCCTCGCTGCGGAACAGCGCGGAAGTGGCCAGCAGGCCCAGCGGGCCGTAGCGCAGGTGGGCGTGCATGCCCACCATGACGTTCTGCAGCAGCGACATTTCCTTGAACAGGCGGATGTTCTGGAAGGTGCGTGCGATACCCAGGCGGGTGATCTGGTGCGGCTTGCGGCCGGCCAGGTCCTGCCCGCCGAAGCGGATGGAGCCGCTGGTGGGCGGCAGCAGGCCGGTGATGAGGTTGAAGACGGTGGTCTTGCCGGCGCCGTTGGGGCCGATCAGGCCGAAGATGCCGCCGGCCGGAACCTGCAGGTTCACGTCCTGCAGCACCTTGAGCCCGCCGAAGTGGCGCGAGATGCCGGAGAGTTCGAGGGAGACACTCATGCCGTTTTCCCTCCCTTCGGAGAGGAAGCAGTGAACCAGCCGCGGATGCGCGCCGGGTCCCACAGGCCCTTGGGCAGGAACAGCACGATCAGCACCAGGATGGCGCCGTTGACCACCAGGCGAAAGTCATGGAAGCCACGCAGCAGTTCCGGCAGCAGGGTGATGATGACGCCTCCCAGCACCGGGCCGGCCAGGCCGTTGATGCCGCCCAGGATGGCCATGGTCAGGATGTCCACGCCACGGTCGAAGCCGAATTCGCCCGGGCCGATGAAAAAGGTCAGGTGTGCGTTCAGCGTGCCGGCCAGGCCGGCGATGGCCGCGCCCAGCACGAAGGCCAGCATCTTGTGGCCGCCGACGTTGATGCCCATCATGCCGGCGGCGGTCTCGTCTTCCTTGATCGCCTCGAAGGCGCGGCCGACACGCGAATGGCGCAGCCGCCACAACACTGCCAGGGTCAGCACCAGGGCCAGGGCCACGTGCCACCACTCGGTCGATTGCGGAATGCCGTTCAGGCCCAGGGCACCGCCGGTCAGCGACTCGGCGTTGAGGATGGCGATGCGCACCACCTCGCCGAACGCCAGCGTGGCCATGGCCAGGTACACCCCCGACAGGCGCAGCGTCGGCTTACCGATGAGGAAGGCCGCCACGGCCGGCGCCGCCATGCCGCCGGCGATGGCGACGGGGAAGGGCGCCCCCAGGTTCATGGTCAGCAGCGCGGCGGTGTAGGCGCCGATGCCCATGAAGGCGGCATTGGCCATGGCCAGCATGCCGCAGGAGAGGGTGAGGTAGATCGAGAGCGCCAGCAGCGCGTTGGTGCCCAGGCCCAGCACCAGGTTGCTGTAGACCGACCAGAAGTTGTCGAGCCATTCCATGGTCAGACTTTCCGTTCCTGCAAGGTGCCGAACAGGCCCTTGGGGCGTACCAGCAGTACCAGGAACAGCAGGCCGAAGCCCACCGCATCGCGCATGGTCGAGCCGATGTAGGCCACCGACAGCACTTCGGCAAAACCCAGGAACAGGCCGCCCAGCAGGGCGCCACGGATGTCTCCCATGCCCCCCAGGATGATGACCGCGATGCCCTTGTGCAGCATCGGCTGGCCCATCAGCGGGAACAGGGCGTTGGAGTACAGGCCGATCAGCACGCCCGCCACGCCGCCCAGACCGGCGGCGGCGAAGGAGGTCAGGTAGAACAGGCCTTCGACGTTGATGCCCACCAGGTAGGCCGCCTTGGGCGACTCGGCGATGGCCCGCAGCGCGCGGCCCAGCTGGGTGCGTTTGAGCGCCAGCAGCAGCACCGCCATCAGCGCGAACGACAGGATGATGATGCCCAGCTCCAGGGCGGTCAGGTGCAGGCCGCCCAGGGCCATCGAGTCGGTGGACACGGCGCCGGCTGGAAAACGCAGGTTTTCCGCGCCGAAGATGCCCTGCACGCCGTTGTTGAGCATGATGGCCACGCCGATGGTGGCGATCATCGGTATCAGGTGCGGCGCGTTGCGTGCGCGCAGCGGCCGCAGCACCAGCACGTCGATGACCATCCCGAGCACGCCGCAGAACACGAAGGCGAACAGCAGGCCGGCCCACAGCGGCAGGTGCAGCCGGGTCATGGCCTCCACCGCCGCGTAGGCGCCGACCATGAAGATGGCGCCGTGCGACAGGTTGATGACCCCGAGCACGCCGAAGATGAGGGTGAAGCCGAGCGCGAAGAGGGCGTAGACGCACCCGAGCGACAAGGCATTGACAAGCTGCTGTTCCAGCACGATGGAGTTCCGGCTAGTGCGCCTCGGGGCGCGTTGTGGAGATACGCAAAAAGCAAAAAGACGGCGCGTTTACCGCGCCGTCCGCAACGGAGGTGGTAAGGCCGCTTACTTTTCGATGGCGAACTTGCCGCCGCGCGTCACGCTGACGATGGCGGTCTGCTTGGCGTCGTAGCCGGCGGGCTTGCCCGCACGGTCCTTCGACTGCACGAATTCGAAGGCGCCGGTGGCACCGGTCCACCGGGCCGACGGCAGCGCGTCGCGCAGCGCGGCACGGTCGGCCGGCAGCTTGCCGGTGAGCTTGACCTTCTTCAGGCCCTGCGCGGCGATGTAGAGTGCATCGTAGGCCTGCGCGGCGAACTGGTCGGGCGCGGACTTGTACTTGTTGGTGTAGGCGACGATGAACTTGCGGTTCTGGTCGGTCTGGTTCTCGATGGACCAGGGGCTGCCCACCCACAGGTTGTCGGCCTTTTCCTTGGCCAGGTCGAACACCTTGACCGAGTTCATGCCGTTGCCGCCGATGACCGGGATGTCCATGCCCAGCTGGCGCGCCTGCACCATGATGGGGGCGCCTTCGGAGATCAGCGCCGACAGCACGATGGCGTCCGGGTTGGTGGCCTTGATCTTGGTCAGCTGGGCCTTGAAGTCCACGTCGCCCTTGGCGAAGGTCTCGGTGGTGGTGACCGGGATCTTCAGGTCTTCCAGCGCCTTCTTGAAGTTGTCGTAGCCGCTCTTGGTGAACACGTCGTCGTTGCCGTAGAGCACCGCGACCTTCTTCACGTTGGCCTTGCGGGCGGCGGTGCGCAGCGTCTCGGGCAGCACGTCGGCCTCGGTCACCGAGTTGCGGAACACGTAGTTGCCGATGGAGGTGATGCCGTCGGCGGTGTTGGAGGTGCCGAAGACCACCGTCTTGGCGGCCTGGGCGATCGGGTCGGCGGCCTGGGCGGAATTCGACAGCGTCGGGCCGAAGACCATCAGCACGTTGTCCTGGAAGATCAGTTTCTTCAGGACGTTGATGGCTTCTTCCTTGACGCCGCGTTCGTCCTCGACCACCAGGGCTATCTTGTTGCCGTTGATGCCGCCGGCGGCGTTGATTTCTTCAGCGGCCAGCAGGAAACCGTTGCGGATGGCCACGCCGTACTGGGCGGCGCCGCCCGAGAGAGCTTCGGCGACACCGATCTTGATGTCGGCGGCCTGGGCGGCCGTAGCCAGGCCGGCGGCGGCCATCAAGGCGAGCAAAACGCGTCGCTGGAAGGGGAATGTCATGAAATCTCCTTGGGAATCTCGTAGTAAGTGGCGCGGATTTTATCGGCACCGGCCCGGTGCGCGCCGCAGCGTATACCCCTGTAGCTGAATCATTCCTGACGGGGCTGGGCCTCGCGCTGGCGCGGCGGGCGCACCGCGGGGGTCACCTGCAGGGCCAGCCGTTCTTCGCCGCGCATGACCGAAAACGCGCTCGCGGTGCCCGGCGTGAGCGCCGCCACCGAGGACAGCAGTTCCGACACGCTGGCCACCGGCTTGTCCGCCACCTGGACGATCACGTCGCCCGGCCGGATGCCGGCCGCGGCGGCCGGGCCGGCCTGCAGCACACCGGTGATGATGACGCCGCGCGAGGCCTTCACCCCGAAGGTTTCCGCCAGCTCGGGCGAGAGTTCGCCCGGCTCCACGCCGATCCAGCCGTAGGTGACGTGGCCGTCCTTCACGATGCTTTCCAGCACCCGCTTGCCGGTGGAGACCGGAATGGCGAAACCGATGCCCATGCTGCCGCCGGAACGTGAGTAGATGGCGGTGTTGATGCCCAGCAGGTTGCCGTGCACGTCGACCAGCGCGCCGCCCGAGTTGCCGGGGTTGATGGCGGCGTCGGTCTGGATGAAGTTCTCGAAGGTGTTGATGCCCAGCTGGTTGCGGCCCAGCGCGCTGACGATGCCGCTGGTGACGGTCTGGCCCACGCCGAAGGGGTTGCCGATGGCCAGCACCTTGTCGCCGACCTCCAACTGGTCGGAGTTGCCCAGCACGATGACCGGGAGCTTGTCGAGGTTGATCTTGAGGATGGCGAGGTCGGTTTCCGGGTCGGTGCCGATCACTTTGGCCAGGGCATGCCGGCTGTCGTTGAGCATGACCTCGATCTCGTCGGCGCCCTCGACCACGTGGTTGTTGGTCAGGATGTAGCCGTCCGGGCTCACGATCACGCCGCTGCCGAGTCCGGCCTGCGGCTGGCTCGGGCCCTGGTCGCCGAAGAAGAACTGGAACCACGGGTCGTTGCTGCGGGGGTGCCGTGGTGCGGCCTTGCTGGTGGTGATGCTCACCACCGCCGGCGCCGCCTTCTTGGCCGCACCCGACAGGCTGCCCGGCTCGGGCACCGCCACCGGGCTGGCCGGTGCCTCCAGCAGGGACACGACCCCGCCGCGCAGGCTGGGCCGGCCCAGCCAGTCCGGCTTGAGCACGGCCACGACAAAATAGGCCGCCACCAGGACGGTGACGGTTTGCGAGAACAGCAGCCAGGTGCGTTTCATGAAGGGCGGGTTGTCGAAAGAGCGTGAAGGAAGCAAGAAGAGCGGTGCTCTTCGATTGTCCGCCAAAGCGGCGTGCACCCGGTATCGCCCGTGCTGCCGCCCGGAGAGACAATCGGGCCATGCAAGCCTCCCCTCCCGCCACCGCCACCCGTGCCGACCTGCTGCAGCGCTTCGATGCGCTGCTGTCGCCCGCGCGCTTCAAGGACTACGGCCCCAACGGCCTGCAGGTCGAGGGGCGCGAGGCCATCGGCCACATCGTCTCGGGTGTCACCGCCAGCCGGGCGCTGATCGAGGCCGCCATCGACGCCCGGGCCGACGCGCTGTTCGTCCACCACGGCCTGTTCTGGCGCGGGCACGACGGCCGGGTGACCGGCTGGCTCAAGCAGCGCCTGGCGCTGCTGCTGGCGCACGACATCAGCCTGTTTGCTTACCACCTGCCGCTGGATGCGCACCCGGAGCTGGGCAACAACGCCCAGCTCGGCGCCCGGCTGGGCCTGGTGGCCGATGCGCGTTTCGGCGAGCAGGACCTGGGGCTGGTCGGCGAGCTGCGTTTCGAGGATGCCGCCGCCCTGGCGCGGCACGTCGAGCGCCTGGTCGAACGACCCGTGACCCTGGTCGACCCTGGGCGCGGCCCGATCCGCCGGGTGGCCTGGTGTACCGGTGGCGCGCAGGGTTATTTCGAGGCCGCCATCGCGGCCGGGGCCGATGCCTTCATCACCGGGGAAATCTCGGAGCCGCAGGCGCACTATGCCCGCGAACTGGGCGTGGCCTTCATCGCCTGCGGCCACCATGCCAGCGAGCGTTACGGCGCGCCGGCGGTCGCCGGGCACGTCGCGGCCGAACTCGGCCTGCGGCACACCTTCATCGACATCGACAACCCGGCATGACTTCCGCGCCCTCCAGACCCATCGCCGTCACCGCCGGCGACCCGGCCGGCATCGGCCCCGAAATCATCGCCCGGCTGTTCCGCGATGCGCCGGCCGATATGCGTGGCTGTTTTGCGGTCGGCGACGTGGCGGTGCTGCGCCGCGCGGCCGCCTGCATCGCCCCCGGCGCCGCCACGGCCTTGCCGGTGGTGGTGCTCGACCGTGCGGACGAGGCCTGGGCGGTGCCGCCGCGTTGCCTGCCGGTGCTGCCCGTGGTGCAGGCGCGCGGTGAGGTGGCCTGGGGCGTCATTTCGGCGGAAGCCGGGCGCCAGGCGGCCGAGAGTGTGGTCTGGGCCGCCCGCGCAGCCCTGCGCGGCGAGGTGGCCGCCCTGGTCACCGCGCCCCTGCACAAGGAGGCGCTGGCCGCCGCGGGCGTCGATTTTCCCGGCCACACCGAACTGCTGCAGGCCGAAGCCGCCGCGTACCTGGGCCGGCCGGTGGCCGAGGTGCCGGTGCGCATGATGCTGGCCAACGACGAGTTGCGCACCGTGCTGGTGAGCATCCACCTGTCGCTGGCCGATGCCATCGCCGCGCTGACGGTCGACCGGCTGCTCGCCACCTTGCGTATCGCCCACGCCTCGCTGTCGGCCGTGCTGGGCCGTGCGCCGCGCCTGGGGGTGGCGGGGCTCAACCCGCATGCGGGCGAGGGCGGCCTGTTCGGCCGGGAGGAGATCGACACCATCGTGCCGGCCATCGCCGCGGCGCGTGCCGAAGGCATCGACGCACGGGGGCCGTTTGCGCCGGACACGGTGTTCATGCGTGCCCGCAACGCCCCGGGCCATCCGGGGGAATTCGACGCGGTGCTGGCGATGTACCACGACCAGGGCCTGATCCCGGTCAAGTACCTGGGGGTGGAGCAGGGGGTCAACGTCACCCTGGGCCTGCCGCTGGTGCGCACCAGCCCCGACCATGGCACTGCCTTCGACCTGGCCGGTACCGGCCGGGCCGACCCGGCCAGCCTGCTGGCCGCCGTGCGTATGGCAAAAAAACTGGCGCCCCCCTAAGCTCCCCACTTCGCTGCGCTGCGTGTGGTTCGCATTCCCCCCGGAGGGGGGGGAGGCTGCCCCGGGCCTTGGGGCGGCCCGGCGGCCGGGGCCGGGCTGGGGCTGGGTTCTGCTCCGCTCTCAGTACTGGGGAGGAACTGGCAGGGCGGCGGGGGCCTCGGGGCGCTTCAGGCTGTCGCGGATCTCACGCAGCAGCACGATGTCCTCGGGCGCCGGTGCGGGTTCCGGTGCCGGCGCGGCGACTTCTTCGCGGCGCAGGCGGTTGACTTCCTTGACCATGATAAAAATGATGAAGGCCAGGATGATGAAGTTGACCGCCACGGTAATGAAGTTGCCGTAGGCCAGCACCGGCACGCCGGCCTTCTTCAACGCATCCAGCGTGCGTGGCACGCCGTCGGGGATGCTGCCGAGCGCGAGGAAGTAATTCGAAAAATCCAGCTTGCCGAATACCAGGCCGACCACCGGCATGATGATGTCGTTGACCAGCGAGTCGACGATCTTGCCGAAGGCCGCGCCGATGATCACGCCGACGGCGAGGTCGACGACATTGCCCTTCATGGCGAATTTCTTGAACTCTTGAAGAACGCTCATACGCAGCTCCTTGCGGCAAAAAAAGGTAGAGCATTATTGTCCGCCAGATGCGGGCGCCCTTCGCCAGCCGCTTGCAGGCCGCCCGCCATTGAAATCATCGGAAACGGTCCGCTACAATCGCGGGTTGACCCCAATCAAGCGATGATCATCGAGGATTTCCATGAGTGCATCTGTAGTCGACTCCAAGCAGATCGACAGCGGTAGGCGGGTTTGGCTGATCGCGTCGAGCTGCGCAGGCGCAGTCGGCGGCGTGGCGACCGCCATCCCCTTCGTGAGTTCGTTCGAACCGTCCGAAAGAGCCAAGGCTGCCGGTGCTCCGGTGGAAGCCGATATTTCGGCGCTCAAGCCCGGCGAGAAGATGACCGTGGAATGGCGCGGCAAGCCGGTGTGGATCATCAAGCGCACGCCCGAGCAGGTTGCCGCGCTGCCCAAGCACGACAGTGAGCTGGCGGACCCCCAGTCCGAGCGCCATCCCGACGAATTCACGCCGCCCTACGCACGCAACGAAGGCCGCTCGATCAAGCCCGAGATCCTGGTCCTGGTCGGCATCTGCACCCACCTGGGTTGCTCGCCGGGCGACAAGTTCACGCCGGGCCCGCAGCCGTCGCTGCCGGAAGACTGGCCGGGCGGCTTCCTGTGCCCCTGCCACGGCTCCACCTTCGACCTGGCCGGCCGCGTATTCAAGAACAAGCCGGCGCCGGACAACCTGCCCGTGCCGCCGCACCAGTACCTGTCGGACACCCGCCTGCTGATCGGCGAAGACACCAAGAAGGCCTGAGGGAGACCTATAACATGTCCGAATTCAAGGAAATCTCTCCCAACGCGCCGGCGGCTGCCCGCCTGATGAACTGGGTCGACAACCGGTTCCCCGCGTCCAAGCTCTACAAAGAGCACATGAGCGAGTACTACGCGCCGAAGAACTTCAACTTCTGGTACGTCTTCGGCTCGCTGGCGCTGCTGGTGCTGGTCATCCAGATCGTCACCGGCATCTTCCTGGTGATGCACTACAAGCCCGATGCGGCCGTGGCCTTCGCCTCGGTCGAATACATCATGCGCGACGTGCCCTGGGGCTGGCTGATCCGCTACATGCACTCCACCGGTGCCTCGGCGTTTTTCATCGTCGTCTACCTGCACATGTTCCGCGGGCTCATCTACGGCTCCTACCGCAAGCCGCGCGAGCTGGTGTGGATCTTCGGCTGCGCCATCTTCCTGTGCCTGATGGCAGAGGCCTTCATGGGCTACCTGCTGCCCTGGGGCCAGATGTCCTACTGGGGCGCCCAGGTCATCGTGAACCTGTTCTCCGCCATCCCCTTCGTCGGCCCCGACCTGGCGCTGCTGATCCGCGGCGACTACGTGGTGAGCGACGCCACCCTCAACCGCTTCTTCAGCTTCCACGTCATCGCGGTGCCGCTGGTGCTGCTGGGCCTGGTGGTGGCGCACTTGATCGCCCTGCACGAAGTGGGTTCCAACAACCCCGACGGCGTCGAGATCAAGGCCACCAAGGACGCGCAGGGCATTCCGCTCGACGGCATCCCCTTCCACCCGTTCTACACGGTGCATGACATCTTCGGCGTGTGTGTTTTCCTGATGGTCTTCACCGCCATCATCTTCTTCGCACCCGAAGCCGGCGGCTACTTCCTGGAGTACAACAACTTCATCCCGGCCGACTCGCTGAAGACACCCAACCACATCGCGCCAGTCTGGTACTTCACGCCCTTCTATTCGATGCTGCGTGCCATCACCAGCGAGATGATGTATGCCCTGATCGCCTGTGTGCTCGGCGCCACCGTCTTCACCGTGGTGAAGAGCCGGCTGGCGGGCTTCCTCAAGGGCCTGATCGTGCTGGTGGCGCTCGGTGTGGTCGCCATGATGCTGTCCATCGACGCCAAGTTCTGGGGCGTGCTGGTGATGGGCGGCGCGGTCATCATCCTGTTCTTCCTGCCCTGGCTGGACAACAGCCCGGTCAAGTCGATCCGCTACCGCCCGAGCTGGCACAAGTACATGTACGGCATCTTCGTCATCAACTTCGTGGTGCTGGCCTACCTCGGCGTGCAGCCGCCGTCGCCCATCGGCGAGCGTGTGTCGCAGGTCGGTACGCTCTTCTACTTCGGCTTCTTCCTGCTGATGCCGTGGTGGAGCCGCGTGGGTGAATTCAAGCCGGTGCCGGACCGGGTCACCTTCGCCGCGCACTAAAAGAAGAGACGGAGCCCGAAAGAACACGATGAACACCATGGCTTACGCAAAGAAGATCCTCCTCGCACTGGTGGTGGCAACCGGCCTCGTCGGCGCCGCACAGGCCGAGGAAGAAGGCCTCGCCTGGGACAAGGCGCCCCACCAGACCAACGACCTGCAGTCGCTGCAGCACGGCGCCAAGCTGTTCGTGAACTACTGCATCGGCTGCCATTCCGCGGCCTTCATGCGCTACAACCGCCTGCGCGACATCGGCCTGACCGAGCAGCAGATCAAGGACAACCTGCTGTTCGCCACCGACAAGGTCGGCGAGACCATGAAGTCCTCGATCGACCCGAAGCAGGCCAAGGAATGGTTCGGCGCCAATCCGCCGGACCTGACCGTGATCGCCCGTTCGCGCTCCGGCCACGGCGGCACCGGCCCGGACTACCTGTTCACTTTCCTGCGCAGCTTCTACCGCGACAACGGCCGCCCGACCGGATGGAACAACCTCGCGTTCCCGAACGTCGGTATGCCCAACCCGCTGTGGGAACTGCAGGGCGAACGCCGCCCCACGTACGAAGAGCGTGAAGAAGGCGGCCACAAGACCGAGGTCTTCAAGGGCTGGGAGACCGTCAAGCCCGGCACCCTGACGCCGCTGCAGTACGAACAAACGGTCGGCGACCTCGTCAACTACCTGGAGTGGATGGGCGAACCGGCGGCCAACACCCGCAAGCAGGTCGGCGTGTGGGTGCTGATCTTCCTGCTGGGCCTGACTTTCATCACCTGGCGCCTGAACGCGTCTTTCTGGCGGAGCGTGCGCTAGTCGCCGCCGAACGGCACCGCGGGCTTACCGGCCTGTGTCTGCCGTGTGCCTTTTTCCGGAGCGGGTGTGCACGACACGGCCCGCTCTTTTGACTTTTAGGAGCCTCCTACCATGATGGTGCTTTATTCGGGAACCACCTGCCCTTTCTCCCATCGCTGCCGCTTCGTGCTGTTCGAGAAGGGTATGGATTTCGAGATCCGCGACGTCGATCTCTACAACAAGCCCGAAGACATCAACGTGATGAACCCGTACGGGCAGGTGCCGATCCTGGTGGAACGCGACCTGATCCTGTACGAGTCGAACATCATCAACGAGTACATCGACGAGCGTTTCCCGCATCCGCAGCTGATGCCCGGCGACCCGGTCGACCGTGCCCGCGTGCGCCTGTTCCTGCTCAATTTCGAGAAGGAACTGTTCGTGCACGTCAGCGCACTGGAAGCCCGTGCCACCAAGGGCAATGAAAAGGCGCTGGAAAAGGCCCGCTCGCACATCCGCGACCGCCTCACGCAGCTGGCCCCGGTGTTCCTCAAGAACAAGTACATGCTGGGCGAGAACTTCTCCATGCTCGACGTGGCCATCGCGCCGCTGCTGTGGCGCCTGGACTACTACGGCATCGACCTCAGCAAGAACGCCGCACCGCTGCTCAAGTACGCCGAACGCATCTTCTCGCGCCCGGCCTACATCGAGGCACTGACGCCGTCCGAAAAGGTCATGCGCAAGTAACGTGATGCAAGCAGGCTGCCGGTGATGAATGCTCTGGAATCGACCTCCACCCGTCCGTACCTGGTGCGCGCTCTCTACGAGTGGTGCACCGACAACGGTTTTACGCCCTACATCGCGGTACGGGTGGACGAGTCGGTGCAGGTGCCGCGCGAGTATGTGAAGAACGGCGAGATCGTGCTGAACATCAGCTACGACGCCACCAGTTCGCTGCAGCTCGGCAACGACTTCATCGAGTTCAAGGCGCGTTTCGCCGGCTCGCCGCGTGAAATCATGGTGCCCATCGGGCGCGTGATGGCCATCTACGCCCGCGAGAACGGCCAGGGCATGGCCTTTCCCATGGCGGATGGGCCGCCTGGCACGGCCGCGGGTTTGCCGGCCGAGGCCCGCGAGACGGCTGCTTCGTTTCCCGATTCCGACAACCGCGTGGTGCAGCTGGTACCGGCGGACGAGGGTGGTGAGCCTCTGGACGGAAATCCGGACAGCGAGCCGCCCCGCCCGCCGTCCCCGGGGGCGGCGCGGCCGGCGCTCAAGCGCATCAAATAAAATAGATTTTTCGCCGATTTAGCTCAGTTGGTAGAGCAACCGCCTTGTAAGCGGTAGGTCGTCAGTTCGATTCCGACAATCGGCACCA
>JAZJYT010000077.1:0-48165 GCA_040390235.1 Pseudomonadota bacterium
AGTTCCTCCAGCAGCCAGCGCAGCTCCTGCATACGTGCATCGGTCTGGCCCTTGCGTTCGGCCACCAGGCGCCAGTAGCGCTGCTCCTGCGGCCGCAGTTCGGCCAGGCGCAGCGCGTCGCGCGCCGGGTCGCTGCGCACCTTGTCCAGCCGCAGCACAACCGCCTGCAGGTAGCGCGGCAGGTGCTGCAACTGCGCCCACGGAGTGGCCGCGATGAAGGTCTTGGGCACCAGGCGCTGCAGCTGCTGCTGGGCATCGGCCGTGGCATCGGGCTGGCCCTTGGTGTCTTTGATCTTGCGCACGGCGGCGGCGTATTCCACCAGGATACGCGCGGCGAGCCGCGCCACCTCGTTGGCGATCAGGGTCAGGCGGCCCCTGCCCTCCTCGATGCGTTTCTTGAAGGCCGCCGCATCGGTGGGCAGCGGGTCGAGCAGGAAGGCCCGGTCCAGCGCCACGTCCAGGATCTGCTGGCGCAGCTCTTCCTGCGTGCCCAGGGGCATGAAGGCCACGGCCATCTTCTGCAGCTCGGGGACGTTCTTCTCCAGGTATTTCAGCGCGTCCTTGATCTGCAGCGCGAACAGGCGGCGCAGGCCGGCGCGGTGTTTGGCCGCGGCCACCTCGGGCTCGTCGAATACCTCGATACGCACCGCATCGCCGGTATCGATCAGCGCCGGGAAACCCACCAGCGTCTGGCCGCCCTTGCGGATTTCCATCAGCTCGGGCAGTTCGCCGAAAGTCCAGTCGGTGTAGCGCTGGTCGGCCGGCTGCGCAGGAGCGGCAGAAGCCGCCGCCGGCGAAGCCGCGCCGCGCCGGCCGTCGTTCGCACGGTCGGGTGCGGGAGCATCCACCGGCATCTCGGCCGGCTGCGGTGCCGCCGCCACCCGGAGGGCCGCCAGAGCCTGGAAGGCCCCGCGCGCCTGCGCGCCCAGGTCGGCTTTCAGGGCAGCCAGGCTGCGTCCGGTGCCCAGTTGCCGGCCATGCTCGTCAGCCACCCGGAAGTGCATGAACAGGTGCGGCGGCAGCATGTCGGTCTTGAAGTCGGTGCGCTTCACGTCCAGCTGGGTCGCCTCGCGCACGGCCTTCAGCAGTGCATCGGTCAGCGTGCCGTGGCCGAACAGTTCGGGCACCGACAGCGCCTCGGTGATGCGTGCCGCGCTGTCGGGCAGCGGCACCAGCCGTGCGCGCGGCTTCTGCGGCAGGCTCTTGAGCAGGGCCTGCACCTTGTCCTTGAGCATGCCGGGCACCAGCCACTCGACCCGGTCTTCGCTGACCTGGTTCAGCACGAACAGCGGCACCGTCACCGACAGGCCGTCCTTGGCATCCCCCGGTGCATGCAGGTAGCTGGCCGCGCAGTCCACCCCACCCAGGCGCACCGTGCGCGGGAAGGCGCTGCCGGTAATGCCGGCGGCCTCGTGCCGCATCAGCTCCTCGCGGTTGAGGTGCAGCAACTGGGGATTGCCGCGCAGCGCATCGCGGTACCACGGCTCGAAGCTGTGGCCGCTGAACACGTCGGCCGGCAACTGCTTGTCGTAGAAGGCGTAGATCAGCTCGTCGTCGACCAGCACGTCCTGGCGGCGCGACTTGTGTTCGAGCTCCTCCACCTGGCGGATCAGCTTGCGGTTGGCGGCCAGGAAAGGCAGCTTGGTATCCCACTGCTCGCCCACCAGGCCTTCACGGATGAAGACCTCGCGTGCACCGGCCATGTCGATCTTGCTGAACGACACCCGCCGGCCGCTGTAGACCACCAGGCCGTACAGGGTGGCGCGCTCCAGCGCCACCACCTCGGCCGAGCGTTTTTCCCAGTGCGGGTCGAGCATCTGTTTTCGCAGCAGGTGCGCACCCACCTCCTCCAGCCACTGCGGTTCGATGTTGGCGATGCCGCGGCCGAACAGGCGGGTGGTTTCCACCAGTTCGGCGCAGACCACCCAGCGCCCGGGTTTCTTCGACAGGTGCGCGCCCGGGTGGCGGTGGAACTTGATGGCCCGCGCGCCCAGGTAGATATCCTCGTCCTCGGGCTTGAAACCGATGTTGCCCAGCAGCCCCGCCAGCATGGCCAGGTGCAGCTGTTCGTAGCTGGCGGGCCGCGTGTTGACCGGCCACTTGTGTTCGGCCACCACCGTCAGCAGCTGCGAGTGGATGTCGCGCCACTCGCGCACCCGGCGCACGCTGACGAAGTTCTGCCGCAGCAGTTGTTCGTACTGGCGGTTGCTGAGCTTGTGGGTCGGTGCCGTCATGGTCACGGCCGGCTCCGCGGCCTGCGGCGCCACCAGGCGCTGCGACACCGGCAGCACCGCCATGCTGGCGCGTTTGGGGCCGTTCTGCTGCACGGCCATGGTGCGGCGCGAGGTCGCTACCGGCAGGCCGCCGCGGGCATCGCCCAGCCATTTCCACAGCTTGAGGTAACCGCTGAACTCGCTTTTGTCGTCGTCGAACTTGGCGTGCGCCTGGTCGGCCTGCTGCTGGGCCTCCATCGGCCGGTCGCGCACGTCCTGCACACTCAGCGCGCTGGCGATCACCAGCACCTCTTCCAGCGCCCCGCGCTCGCGTGCCTCGATGATCATGCGGCCGATACGCGGGTCCAGCGGCAGGCGCGACAGCTCCTGGCCGATGGCGGTGAGTTCGTTGGCCTCGTCCACCGCGCCGAGTTCGGCCAGCAGCTGGTAGCCGTCGGCGATGGCGCGGCGCTGCGGCGCTTCCAGGAACGGGAACTGCTCCACGTCGCCCAGGCGCAGCGACTTCATGCGCAGGATGACACCCGCCAGCGAGGAGCGCAGGATTTCCGGGTCGGTGAAACGCGGCCGGCCGGTGAAGTCTTCTTCGCTGTAGAGACGGATGCAAATGCCGTCGGCCACCCGGCCGCAGCGCCCGGCGCGCTGGTTGGCCGAGGACTGGCTCACCGGTTCGACCAGCAGCTGCTCGACCTTGCTGCGGAAGCTGTAGCGCTTGATGCGGGCCGTGCCGGTGTCGATGACGTAGCGGATGCCCGGCACGGTGAGCGAGGTTTCGGCCACGTTGGTCGACAGCACGATACGCCGGCCGGTGTGCCCGTCGAAGATGCGGTCCTGCTCGGCCTGCGACAGGCGCGCGAACAAGGGCAGCACCTCGGCATTGCGCAGCACCGCGTGGTGGCTCAGGTGGCCGCGCAGGTGGTCGGTCGCTTCGCGGATCTCACGCTCGCCGGGCAGGAACACCAGGATGTCGCCGGTCTGGCGCGGATCGCGCCAGAGTTCGTCCACGCCCTCGGCGATGGCCTCGTTCAGGCCGTATTCACGCGACTCCTCGAAAGGCCGCCAGCGCTGCTCGACCGGAAAGGTGCGGCCCGACACATGGATGACCGGCGCCGGCCCCTTGGCCGAGGCGAAATGCTGGGCAAAACGCTCGGCATCGATGGTGGCCGAGGTGACGACCACCTTCAGGTCGGGCCGGCGCGGCAGTATCTCGCGCAGGTAGCCCAGCAGGAAGTCGATGTTGAGGCTGCGTTCGTGCGCCTCGTCGATGATGATGGTGTCGTAGGCCTTGAGCAGCGGGTCGGTCTGCGTCTCGGCCAGCAGAATGCCGTCGGTCATCAGCTTGACCGAGGCGTCGCGCGACAGGCGGTCCTGGAAACGCACCTTGAAGCCCACCACCTCGCCCAGCGGCGTCTTGAGTTCCTCGGCGATGCGTTTGGCCACCGACGAGGCGGCGATGCGCCGCGGCTGGGTGTGGCCGATGAGTTTGCCCTGGCCCGGCGGCGCGTTGAGTTTGCCGCGGCCCAGCATCAGCGCGATCTTGGGGATCTGCGTGGTCTTGCCCGAGCCGGTCTCGCCGCTGACGATGATGACCTGGTGGGCCTGCATCGCCTGGGCGATTTCCTCGCGGCGCGCGGAGACGGGCAGACTCTCGGGGAAGGTGATCTGCAGGGGGGTGGAGGGTACGGCGGACACGGGAAAAGGCGGGACCCGGGGCTGGCGGGACTTGAACGACAATCCGGGATTATCCCGTGCCCGGCGCCCGCTGCCCGCCCTCCCCACCGATCGACCCTGACCGCATGTCCGCTGTTTTCAATTTCACCTTCGTGCCCTGGTTCCGTTCGGTGGCGCCCTACATCCACCTGCACCGCGGCAAGACCTTCGTGGTGGCCATGGCGGGCGAAGCCATCGCCGCCGGCAAGCTGCCGTCCATCGCGCAGGACCTGGCCCTGATCCAGAGCATGGGCGTCAAGGTGGTGCTGGTGCACGGTTTCCGCCCCCAGGTCAACGAACAGCTGGCGGCCAAGGGCCATGCGGCGAAGTATTCGCACGGCATGCGCATCACCGACAGCGTGGCGCTCGACAGTGCGCAGGAGGCCGCCGGCCAGCTGCGCTACGAAATCGAGGCCGCCTTCAGCCAGGGCCTGCCCAACACACCCATGGCGGGCTCGCAGATCCGGGTGATTTCGGGCAACTTCGTCACCGCCCGGCCGGTGGGCATCGTCGACGGGGTGGATTTCATCCACTCCGGCCTGGTGCGCAAGGTGGACACGGTAGGCATCCTGCGCTCGCTGGACTTCGGCGCCATGGTGCTGCTGTCGCCCTTCGGTTTTTCGCCGACCGGCGAGGCCTTCAACCTGACCATGGAAGAAGTGGCGACCAACGTCGCCATCGAACTGCAGGCCGACAAGCTGATCTTCCTCACCGAAACCCCCGGCATCCGCCTGCAGCCCGCCGAGCCCGAGAGCGACGACAACCCGATCGACACCGAAATGCCGCTGGCCGCCGCCGAGGCCCTGCTGGCCCAGCTGCCCGAGGCGCAGCAGCCAACCGACGCCGCCTTCTACCTGCAGCACTGCGTGCGGGCCTGCAAGGCGGGTGTGGAGCGCAGCCACATCATTCCCTTCGCGGTCGATGGCTCGCTGCTGCTGGAGGTGTACGTACACGATGGCATCGGCACCATGGTGATCGACGAGAAGCTCGAAGAGCTGCGCCAGGCCACCGGCGACGACGTGGGCGGCATCCTGCAGCTGATCGAACCCTTCGAGCGCGACGGCACCCTGGTCAAGCGCGACCGCACAGAGATCGAACGCGACGCCGACAACTACACCGTGCTGGAGCACGACGGCGTGATCTTCGCCTGCGCGGCGCTCTACCCCTACCCCGACGCGCGCACCGGCGAAATGGCGGCGCTGACGGTGTCGCCGCAGAGCCAGGGCCAGGGCGACGGCGACAAGGTGCTGCGCCGCGTCGAACAGCGCGCCCGCGCGCTGGGGCTGACCAGCATCTTCGTGCTGACCACCCGCACCATGCACTGGTTCTTGAAGCGCGGCTTCGCCGTGGTGGACCCGGACTGGCTACCCGAGGCCCGCAAACGCAAGTACAACTGGGACCGCAAGAGCCAGGTGCTGGTCAAGAAGCTGGTGTAGGGCGCGCGGACGCGGGTTTTACCTAGGCTGCCGAGGCAGGCGCTGTCAGCTTCACAGCAGGCTGGCCGTCAAGAATCGCGGCACGGTATTCCCAAAGGTCCGCGGATGAATTCCTTGAATCCCTGGTGGCTGGCTGCCCGCCTGCTGCAGCGCCTGCGCCTCGGCGGCAAGCTGCTGCTGGTATTTGCCGTGGTGTGTGCGGTGCTCGCCGGCACCGTACTGGCGGCGTTGTCGGCCGGCCCCGGGGCTGCATGGCTGGCGGCAGGCATCGGCATGGCCGTGGCCGCCTACTGGATCGGGGCCCTGTACCGGAACCTCGCGACCGGCATCGCCGCCCTGGCGCAGGCCATGGAGCAAACGGCCGACGGCGACCTGCGGGCCCGGCCCGACGTGACCGGGCGCGACGAACTCGCGGGCCTGGCCACGACGCTGGGGCGCATGGTGCTGACGCTGTCGGCCATGGTGGCCCAGATCCGCAGCAATGCCGCCCTGGTGGCGCATGCCGGTGGCAGCCTGACGGCGGGCAACCGCGAACTGTCCGACCGCACGGAGCAGCAGGCCGCCAACCTGGAGCAGACGGCGGCCAGCGTGGAAGAACTTTCCGGAGCGGTACAGCAGAATGCACACACCGCGCAGGACGCCGACCGGCAGGCCGCGGAAGTGCGCACAGCCGCCGAGGCCGGCACCCAGGCCATGGCCCGCGCCGTGCAGTCCTTCGAGGGCATCCAGCAAAGCGCCCAGCGGGTGAGCGAGATCGTCGGGGTGATCGACGACCTGGCCTTCCAGACCAACCTGCTGGCGCTCAACGCCGCGGTGGAGGCGGCCCGGGCCGGCGAACAGGGCCGCGGTTTCGCCGTGGTCGCCAGCGAGGTCCGCAACCTGGCGCAGCGCAGCGCCGCGTCGGCGCGCGAAATCCGCACGCTGGTGGGCGGCTCCGCCGCCCAGGTGGAGGCCAGCGCAGGCCTGATCCACGAGGCGCGTGAACGTTTCACCACCATGGCCGCGGGCATCGGCTTGGTCGCGGCCAGCATGTCGGCCCTTTCCAGGTCCAGTGCGCAGCAGAGCGGCGGCCTGGTCGAGATCAGCGCGGCCATCCACCAGCTCGACCAGCTGACGCAGCAGAACGCCCACATGGTGGACCGCACCGTGGCCCAGGCGGTGGGCCTGGAAAGCCGGGCCGCCACGCTGTCGCGCGCGGTGCAGGATTTCCGCCTGCAGCAGGGCACGGCCGAAGAAGCCATGGCGCTGGTGGACCGCGCCATGCGGGCGCGGCGCGGCATGGCACCAGCGCAGTTCCTGCAGGCGCTCACCGAGCCTGCCCAGCCCTTCCATGACCGGGACATGTACGTGTTCGTGCTGGACACGGCCGGCCACTACCGCGCTTTCGGCGGCAACCCGGCCAAGGTCGGCACCCGGGTGCAGGATGTTCCCGGCATCGACGGCGATGCCCTGCTGCAGGCGATCTTCGCGCAGGTCGCGGTGGCACCGGGATGGGTCGAGTACGACATCACCAACCCGGCCACGGCCAGGGTGCAGGCCAAGATGTCCTTTGTGCAGGCCATCGACGGCGGCATGGCCGTCGGCTGCGGGGTCTACAAACAACTCGCCGCCAGTTGAGCGGCGGCGGGGGCCCCGGGGTCAGCGCCGCCGCAGGCCCGCCGGCCGGCGCAGCAGCAGGGTGAGCAGCACCACGCCCAGCACCACGAAGCAGACGAAGGACCAGTTGGCGATGGAGCCGCCGAGGAAGGTCCAGTCCACCTTCGTGCAGTCGCCGCTGCCCTTGAAGATCATGGGGATGGCGCGCTGCAGGGGGAAATTCTCGATCATCCCGTAGAAGTCGCGCCCGCACGAGGCGAACTCGGGCGGGTACCACTGCAGCCAGGTCTGCCGCGCCGCCACGAAGGCGCCGAAACCCGCGGCCAGCAGCGCCAGCAGCGCAACGGCCTTGCGCGGGCCGTTGCCCGGCAGTGCCGCGGCAATGGCGGCCAGCACCGCGACACCGATCAGCGCGTAACGCTGCACGATGCACATCGGGCAGGGTTCGAGCCCCACCACGTGCTGCAGGTACAGGCCGAAGGCCAGCATCGCGACGCAGGCGACGCTGATGGCGGCCAGCAGCTTGCGCGGGTGCATGTCAAACAAGGTCCGGATCATCGATTTCCCTCAGGTGCAGCTATTGTCATGGAGCTTGGGTCCGCTCGCTCGACAATGGTTCCCTTCAGGAAGCGCCTTCCACGAAGACACGGGCGCGGCGGGGGGTGACGACGGCCTTGTCACCCTCCTTCAGGCCCATGGCGCGGAACTGCTCGGCGGGCAGTTGCGCCTCGATCAGCGTGTCGCGGCCATCGGTTCCGGGTGCCACGGGGATCAGTTCCAGCCGGGCGGTCGGGCCGACCACGATGGCACGGTCCAGCGTGGCCACGATGCCGCGGGTTTCGCCGGCGGCATCCTTGTCGGCACCCGGGGTGTAGGGCTGCACGTCGAGGTCGTGCGGCCGCACGTAGGCAAAGGCCGCCGCGTCCTGCACATCGGCATGCTCGGGTGCATCCAGGCGGATGCCCTCCACCCGCACCTCGCCCTGGTCGGCACGGCCATGGAACAGGTTCACGTCGCCCAGGAAACCGTAGACGAAGGGGCTGGCCGGATGGTCCCACACCTCTTGCGGCGAACCGCTCTGCTCCACCCGGCCGCCGTTCATCAGCACCACGCGGTCGGCCACCTCCAGCGCCTCTTCCTGGTCGTGGGTGACGAAGATGCTGGTCACGTGCAGTTCGTCGTGCAGGCGGCGCAGCCAGCGGCGCAGTTCCTTGCGCACCTTGGCATCGAGCGCGCCGAAGGGCTCGTCGAGCAGCAGCACCTTGGGCTCCACCGCCAGCGCACGCGCCAGGGCGATACGCTGGCGCTGGCCGCCGGACAGCTGCGACGGGTAGCGGTCGGCCAGCCAGTCGAGCTGCACCAGGCTCAGCAGCGAATGCACTTTTTCCTTGATCTGCGCCTCGCTCGGGCGCAGCGCACGCGGCTTGACACGCAGGCCGAAGGCCACGTTCTCGAACACCGACATGTGGCGGAACAGCGCGTAGTGCTGGAACACGAAGCCGACCTGGCGCTCGCGCACGTGTTTGTCGGTGGTGTCTTCGCCCGCGAACAGGATGTTGCCGGCGTCGGCCGTCTCCAGCCCGGCGATGATGCGCAGCAGCGTGGTCTTGCCGCAGCCCGAGGGGCCGAGCAGCGCGATGAGTTCGCCGGACGCGATGTCCAGGCTCACGTCGCGCAGCGCGTGGAAGTTGCCGAACTGCTTGCTGACGTTGCGGATTTCGATGCTCATGGAATGCTTCTTTTCTCAGGCGGCGGCGGGCGGCGGTTGGGGGCGCTCGGGCGGCAGCGCGGCGCCGGCCTTGTGCTCCTGCTCGGCGCGCCACTCCACCACCGACTTGATGACCAGCGTCACCAGGGCCAGCAGCGCCAGCAGCGAGGCCACGGCGAAGGCGGCCACCGACTGGTATTCGTTGTAGAGGATTTCGACGTGCAGCGGCACGGTATTGGTCTGCCCGCGGATGTGGCCCGACACGACCGAGACCGCACCGAACTCGCCCATGGCCCGGGCGTTGCACAGGATCACGCCGTAGATCAGGCCCCACTTGATGTTGGGCAGGGTGACGTAGCGGAAGGTCTGCCAGCCGGAGGCGCCCAGCACGATGGCCGCCTGCTCCTCGTCGGTGCCCTGCGCCTGCATCAGCGGGATCAGCTCCCGCGCGATGAAAGGAAAGGTGACGAACACCGTGGCCAGCACGATGCCAGGCACCGCGAAGATGATCTTGATGTCGTGTGCCGACAGCCAGGCACCGAACCAGCCGTTGGAGCCGAACACCAGCACGTACATCAGGCCGGCCACCACCGGCGACACCGAGAACGGCAGATCGACCAGGGTGGTGAGGAAGGCCTTGCCGCGGAACTCGTACTTGGCGATGGCCCAGGCCGCGGCCACGCCGAACACCAGGTTGAGCGGCACCGCGATGAGCGCGGTGATGAGCGTCAGCTTGATGGCCGACCAGGCATCGGGTTCACGCAGGGCCTCCAGGTAGGCATCCAGGCCCTTGCGCATAGCCTCGGTGAAGACGGCGGCCAGCGGCAGCAGCAGGAACAGGAACAGGAAGACCAGCGCGATGCCGATCAGCGTACGCCGCACCCACGGCGCCTCGGTGGTGATCACCCGCACCGTGCCCAGGTTGCTGGTGTTGGTGTTGTTGCCGCTCATGCCGGCATCCCCGAACGGCGGCGCTGCCAGGCCTGCAGGCCGTTGATGACCAGCAGCAGCACAAAGGAGAAGAACAGCATGACCACCGCGACCGCGGTGGCGCCGCCGTAGTCGTACTGTTCGAGCTTGCCGATGATGATCAGCGGCGTGATTTCGGAAATCATGGGCATGTTGCCGGCGATGAAGATGACCGAACCGTATTCACCGATGGCCCGGGCGAAAGCCATGGCAAAGCCGGTCAGCAGGGCCGGCGCGATGGACGGCAGGATGACCTTGGTGAAGGTCTGCAGGCGCGTGGCACCGAGGCAGCTGGCGGCTTCTTCTAGCTCCTTCTCGGTGTCTTCGAGCACCGGCTGCACCGTGCGCACCACGAAGGGCAGGCCGATGAAGATCAGCGCGATGACCACGCCTGCCGGGGTGAAGGCCAGCTTGATGCCCAGCGGCTCCAGGTACTGGCCGACCCAGCCGTTGGGGGCCAGCAGCGCGGTGAGTGAAATACCGGCGACGGCCGTGGGCAGGGCGAACGGCAGGTCCACCAGGGCGTCCACGATCTTCTTGCCGGGGAAGCGGTAGCGCACCAGCACCCAGGCCAGCAGCAGGCCGAACACCAGGTTGACCAGGGCCGCGATGAGCGAGGCACCGAAGGTCAGGCGGTAGGAGGCCAGCACCCGCGGCGACGAGACCGCCGCCCAGAACTGCGCGGCGCTCAGGTCGAAGCTGCGCAGCACCAGCGCCGACAGCGGGATCAGCACGATCACGCACAGATAAAAAACGGTGTAGCCCAGCGTCAGGCCGAAGCCGGGCAGCACACGCCTGGCACTGCGGCGGCCGGGCACCGCAGCGGCGGCACCGGGTGCCAAAGGAACGGCGACCGACATCAGCGCGCGGTGTAGAGCTTGTCGAACTGTCCGCCGTCGTTGAAGTGGACCTTCTGCGCTTCACCCAGGCCACCGAAGACTTCCTGCACGCTGAACAACTGGATCGGCTTGAAGATGTCCGCGTGCTTCTTCAGGATGGCCGGCGAGCTCGGGCGCAGGGCATGCTTGACGGCGATTTCCTGCGCCTCGTCGGAGTACAGCCAGTCGAGGTAGGCCTTGGCCAGCGCGCCGGTGCCCTTCTTGGCCACGGTGCGTTCCACCACCGCCACCGGGTTCTCGGCGATGACACTGATGGACGGGTACACCGCATCGACCTTGCCGTCGCCGAACTCGCGGTTGATGGACACGACTTCGGACTCGAAGGTCACCAGCACGTCGCCGATGTTGCGCTGCAGGAAGGTGGTAGTGGCATCGCGGCCCCCCTTGCCCAGCACCGGCACGTTCTTGTAGAGCTTGCCCACGAACTCGGCGGCCTGCGCATCGGTGCCGCCCTTCTTCTTCACGTAGCCCCAGGCGCCGAGGTAGGCGTAGCGGCCGTTGCCGCCGGTCTTGGGGTTGACCACCACGACCTGGATGCCGGGCTTGGTCAGGTCGTCCCAATCCTTGATGTTCTTCGGGTTGCCGTTGCGCACCAGGAACAGCATGGTGGAGGTGGTGGGCGAAGCGTTGTTGGGGAACCTCTTGGTCCAGTCCTTGGCCACCACACCGCGCTCGGCCAGGAAGTCGATGTCGGTGGAGGTGTTCATGGTCACCACGTCGGCATCGAGGCCGTCGGCCACGGCGCGCGCCTGGGCGCTGGAGCCACCGTGCGACTGGTCGATCTTCACGTCCTTGCCGGCGGTCTTCTTGTACTGCGCGATGAAGGCGGTGTTGTAGTCCTTGTAGAACTCGCGCGCCACATCGTAGGAGGCATTGAGCAGCGTCTGGGCCGGGGCGGCGGAGGCGGCGGCCAGCAGGGCGATGGCCAGTACGGCCTTGATGCGGGAGGTCATGCAGGAAGTCTTCAGGTTTGGAGGGAGATCGGTGTGTCCGGCAGCGCCGGACCGCTTGTTCTTATTTGTGCTTATTTGTTGGGCTGCGGGGTCAGGCGCAGGTAGGGCTTGACCGCGTCGAAGCCCTTGGGGAAACGCTGCGCCAGTTCGGCCGGATCCTGGATGCTGGGCAGGATCACCACGTCGTCGCCGTCCTGCCAGTCGGCCGGCGTGGCGACCTTGTGGCTATCGGTGAGCTGCAGCGAATCGATCAGGCGCAGGATTTCGTTGAAGTTGCGCCCGGTGCTGGCGGGGTAGGTGAAGGTGGCGCGGATGGTGTGCTTGGGGTCGATGACGAACACGCTGCGCACGGTGGCATTGGCCAGCGCGTTGGGGTGGATCATGTCGTAGAGCGTCGCGACCTTGCGGTCGGCATCGGCCAGGATGGGGAAATCCACCGTGGTCTTCTGCGTCTCGTTGATGTCGGGCACCCACTTGGCATGCGAATCGAGCGTGTCGACGCTGACGGCGATCGGCTTGACCTTGCGTTTGGCGAACTCACCCGACAGTGCGGCGGTCTTGCCCAGTTCGGTGGTGCATACCGGGGTGAAGTCTGCCGGATGCGAAAACAGCACGACCCAGGAGTCACCAGCCCAGTCATGGAAATGGAGGGGGCCGGCCGTGGAGTCCTGGGTGAAGTCGGGGGCGGTGTCGCCGAGTCGCAAGCTGGCCATGGCAGATCCTTTTGGTGAGTGGACGCCATTGTCCCGCTGCCCCCTTACTTCGCCAACGAATATATTCCTTTATGTTTATCTCGTTTAACGCATAAGACGTATCCGCGCGCCACCAAAACAAAAGGCTGCCGCAGCAGCCTTCCGGGGGAGGCGGCGGAGGTTCAGCCGCGAACCTGCCGGACCATCGCGACAGGCGACGCGGCAGAGGTGGTTTCCACCCAGTGGCGCACCCGTTCAGCATCGGCGACGCGGCTGAGCCGGCCCGTGGAATCGAGGAACACCATGATCAGCTTGCGGCCAGCGATTTTGGCCTGCATCACCAGGCACTGGCCGGCTTCGTTGATGAAACCGGTCTTCTGCAGGCCGATGTCCCAGGCCGGGCTGTGCACCAGCCGGTTGGTGTTGTTGAACTGCAGGGTGCGGTTGCCGATTTCCACTGCGTAGTTGGGCGAGGTGGTGAGTTCACGCAACAGGGGGTCGTGGTAGGCGGCATTGACCAGGGTCGCCAGGTCGCGGGCGCTGGACTGGTTGCGGCTCGACAGGCCGGTCGGCTCGACGTAGTGGGTGTCGTTCATGCCCAGCATGTGCGCCTTGGCGTTCATCAGGGTGACGAAGGTGGCCAGGCCGCCCGGGTAGGTGCGGCCCAGCGCATGCGCCGCGCGGTTTTCGCTGGACATCAGCGCCAGGTGCAGCATTTCGGCGCGGCTCAGCGTGGTGCCGACCACCAGGCGCGAGCGGCTGTTCTTTTCGGTGTCGACATCGTCCTGCGTGATGGTGACCATCTCGTCCATCGGCAGCTTGGCTTCGCTGATGAGCGTGCCGGTCATGAGCTTGGTGATGGAGGCGATGGGCAGCACGGCCGAGTCGTTCTTGCTCAGCAGCACTTCCTGCGTGTCCTGGTCGATGACCAGGGCCACGCTGGACTTGAGTTCCAGCGGGTCGGTGGCGCCGTGCAGCCCGGCCAGCTGGCCGTACGACGGCCGCGCCGGCGCGTAGACCGCCCGCATGGCGGGCGCCACGCGGTGGCCGGGAACGAAGGTGCGCGCCACACGCGTGGCCACGGGAGCGCGGCGTTGCGCAGCCGGCGTAAACCGCACGGCCTTGGCGGGGTGGGCGTTTGCGGCTGCGCGGCGCGGCGCCACGTGCACGGCCACAGCCTTCTTGGCGACCACCACACGCCGGTGCTCCGCGGCCTGAACATCGACCTGTACGAAGGAAACAGCGAACGCGGCCGCTGCAACCAGCTGTAGAACGCGACGCAAGGCGAAACGGTTACGACTTGGCATCAAAGAATCTCCGAAGAAGACGGGGTCGGCAGGGCGCGAGTGTAGCGGGATAGAAAAAAACCCGCAATATCAACTACTTGCGGGGCCTTCATCATCCAGTGCCGAAATTATAAGCAGATGTTTCCCGCATGCCCCGAAAGCATGCAACTTTACTTTGTAACCATACAGGCTGGCGGCATGAAAAAAGGCGGGGGAACCGCCTTCTTTCCTAGCCGCCGCGAGACGGAAACAGCGGCCTCAGGCCACCTGCTCGGCTTCGAGGCCCACGGTGCGGCTGGCGCGGGTGAGGCCCGACAGGATGGCCTTGAGGGATGCGGACACGATGTTGGCATCCATGCCGGTGCCGAACAGCCCCGCCCCGCCATCGACCTGCAGCTCGACATAGGCCACCGAACGCGCATCGGCGCCGGAGCCGATGGCATGCTGGTGGTAGTCCAGCACCCGCACGGTACGGCCGGTCACGGCCTTCAGGCCGGCGACGAACGCATCGATCGGGCCGCTGCCCTCGCCCTTCAGCACACGGGACTCGCCTTCCCAGTCGATGGTGGCGTCGAGCCGCACGCTCTGGCTGCCGGCACTGCTGTCTTCCACCACCTTGTGCAGCGGCGCCTCGACCTGGTCGAGGCCGTATTCGGATTCGAACAGCGCCCAGATGTCCTTGGCCGTCAGTTCCTTGCCGGTGGCGTCCATACGGCGCTGCACCACCTGGCTGAACTCGATCTGCAGGCGGCGCGGCAACTCGAGCCCGTATTCGCTTTCGAGCAGGTAGGAAATGCCGCCCTTGCCCGACTGGCTGTTGACGCGGATCACCGCCTCGTAGCTGCGGCCGAGGTCCATCGGATCGACCGGCAGGTAGGGCATGTCCCAGATGTCGGTCGGCTTGCGTGCGGCGAAGGCCTTCTTGATCGCGTCCTGGTGCGACCCCGAGAACGAGGTGTAGACCAGCTCGCCCACGTAGGGGTGGCGCGGGTGCACCGGCAACTGGTTGCAGTGCTCGACCACCCGGCGGATCTCGTCGATGTTGGAGAAGTCGAGCCCGGGCGATACCCCCTGGGTGTAGAGGTTGAGCGCGACGTTGACGATGTCGAGGTTGCCGGTGCGCTCTCCGTTGCCGAACAGGCAGCCTTCGAGGCGGTCGGCACCGGCCATGATGGCGAATTCACCGGCGGCGGTGCCGGTGCCACGGTCGTTGTGCGGGTGCACCGACAGTACGATGGAATCGCGCCGCGCCAAGTGGCGGTGCGACCACTCGATCATGTCGGCGAAGATGTTGGGCGTGGAGTGCTCGACCGTGGACGGCAGGTTGACGATGCACTTGTGCGCGGGCGTGGGCTGCCACACGTCGGTGACCGCATCGACCACCCGCTTGGAGAAGGCCAGTTCGGTGCCGGAATACATCTCGGGCGAGTACTGGAAGATCCAGTGCGTGTCCGGCTGTTCGGCCGCGAGCTCCTTGAACAGGCGCGCATTGGAGGTGGCGAGCTCGACGATCTCGTCCTCGTCCATGCCCAGCACCACCTGGCGCATGACGGGCGCGGTGGCGTTGTAGAGGTGCACGATGGCGCGCGGCACACCCTGGAGCGCTTCGAAGGTGCGGCGAATGAGGGGCTCGCGGGCCTGGGTGAGCACCTGGACGGTCACGTCGTCGGGGATGCGGTTTTCCTCGATCAGGATACGCATGAAGTCGAACTCGACCTGCGAGGCCGAGGGGAAACCGACCTCGATCTCCTTGAAGCCGATGGCCACCAGCGCATCGAACATCTTCAGCTTGCGGGGGATGTCCATCGGCTCGATCAGGGCCTGGTTGCCGTCGCGCAGGTCGACGCTGCACCACACGGGCGCCTTGGTCAGGACGGTATCGGGCCAGGTACGGTCCTTCAGGCCCACGGGCGGGAAGGAACGGTATTTGGTCGAGGGTTGCTGCAACATGGCGATCTCTCTTCGATAAGGAATAAACCAGCAACCCCAATACAAAACGGCCCGTTGCTGGTGCAAACGGGCCGTTCGAGATGAGGTTTACGCGTGCGCTACCGTCTCTGCCCGTTGAGCAGTTGTAGTAGGGCCAGCGAAATCTTGGTCATGCAAATACTGTAGCACAGGCCCCGGCGGCGTGGCAAGCCCCTTTTCAGCGGTGCCAGTTGCGCTCGTCGGGCTCGTCGGTCGAGGTGGCGATCACGCTGGTGTGCTGCCCCTTCCACCGGCGCCAGCCGTAGATGACGTAGCCGCTCAGGCCGTAGGCCACAAAGATGCAGAACAGTACCGTGGGCGGGTTGATGTTGATGACGGCGATGACCAGCACCACCAGCACGATGGCGGCGAAGGGCACGCTGCGTTTCATGCGCACGTCCTTGAAGCTGTAGAAGGGCACGTTGGTCACCATGGTGAGGCCGGCGTACAGCGTGAGGGCGAAGGTCATCCACACCACCTGGCTCCAGCTGAACCACAGGCTCTCGCCGTTGCGTGCGCCGAACTCGTTCATCAGCCAGATGAAGCCGGTGACCAGGGCCGCGGCCGCGGGCGACGGCAGGCCCTGGAAATAACGCTTGTCGACCACCTGCGTGTTGACGTTGAAGCGCGCCAGGCGCAGTGCCGCACAGGCGCAGTAGACAAAGGCTGCAATCCAGCCCCAGCGGCCGATGCCGCGCAGCGCCCATTCGTAGGCGATGAGTGCCGGCGCGGCGCCGAAAGACACCATGTCCGACAGCGAATCCATCTGCTCGCCGAAGGCGCTCTGGGTGTTGGTCATGCGCGCCACGCGGCCGTCCAGGCTGTCGAGCACCATGGCCACGAACACACCGGTGGCCGCTAGGTCGAAACGGCCGTTCATGGCCATGACGATGGAATAGAACCCGCCGAACAGCGCCCCCAGCGTGAACAGGTTGGGCAGGATGTAGATGCCCTTGCGGCGCTTGCGGACCACAACGCCCTCGGGGACGTGTTGGCGCGCGGATGGGTCATGCATGGAGAAATCCTCTTGTGCGCTGGATAGCGCGATCTTCGAGCGCAGTGTAACCATGACCTCTTCGTGTCACGGAAAAAAACAAGGGCCACCGAAGTGGCCCTTGCGGGGGAAGAACTGATGCGGCGCCGCCGGGCCGCCCCAAGGCGGCCGCGCCCTCCCCCCGGGGGATGGCGCACTACACGCCGCGCAGCGGCGTGAGAAGCCGAGGGGCTGACATTAGTTACGGGTTTGGTCGACCAGCTTGTTCTTGGCGATCCAGGGCATCATGGCGCGCAGCTTGGCACCCACCACTTCGATCTGGTGCTCGGCGCCCAGGCGGCGGCGGCTGATCAGAGTGGGCTGGCCGGCGACGGCTTCGAGCACGAAGCTCTTGGCGTATTCGCCGGTCTGGATGTCCTTCAGGACCTGCTTCATGACCTTCTTGGTCTCGTCGGTCACGATGCGCGGGCCGGTGACGTATTCGCCGTATTCCGCGTTGTTCGAGATCGAGTAGTTCATGTTGGCGATGCCGCCTTCATAGATCAGGTCGACGATGAGCTTCAGCTCGTGCAGGCATTCGAAGTACGCCATTTCGGGCGCGTAGCCGGCTTCCACCAGCGTTTCGAAACCGGCCTTGATCAGCTCGACGGTGCCGCCGCACAGCACAGCCTGTTCACCGAACAGGTCGGTTTCGGTTTCTTCGCGGAAGTTGGTCTCGATGATGCCGGCCTTGCCGCCGCCGTTGGCCGAAGCGTAGGACAGGGCCATGTCGCGGGCCTTGCCGCTCTTGTCCTGGTGCACCGCCACCAGGTGGGGCACACCGCCGCCGGAGGCGTAGGTCGAGCGCACGGTGTGGCCGGGGGCCTTGGGAGCAACCATCCACACGTCGAGGTCGGCGCGCGGCTGCACGAAGCCGTAGTGCACGTTGAAGCCGTGAGCGAAGGCCAGGGCGGCGCCCTGCTTAATGTTGGGGGCCACGTCGTTCTTGTAGACGTTGGCGATCTGCTCGTCGGGCAGCAGGATCATGACCACGTCGGCCTGCTTGACCGCGTCGGCCACTTCGGCGACCTGGAGGCCGGCCTTGCCGACCTTGTCCCAGGAAGCGCCGCCCTTGCGCAGGCCGACCACGACCTTCACGCCGCTGTCGTTCAGGTTCTGCGCGTGTGCATGGCCTTGCGAGCCGTAGCCGATGATGGCGACGGTCTTGCCCTTGATCACGCTCAGGTCAGCGTCTTTGTCGTAGAAAACTTTCATGGAATGCTCCGGATTTATGGGACTGGTTGGCGGAAGGAAAACGGGGGGCTACACGCGCAGCACACGCTCGCCGCGGCCGATGCCGCTGGCACCGGTACGCACCGTCTCGAGGATGGCGGTGCGGTCGATAGCGTGCAGGAAGGCGTCGTTCTTGGCGATGTCGCCGGTGAGTTCGACGGTGTAGCTCTTGTCGGTCACGTCGATGATGCGGCCGCGGAAGATGTCGGCCATACGTTTCATCTCCTCGCGCTCCTTGCCCACGGCGCGCACCTTGACCATCATCAGCTCACGCTCGGTGTAGGCGCCTTCGGTCAGGTCCACCACCTTGACCACCTCGATGAGGCGGTTCAGGTGCTTGGTGATCTGCTCGATGACGTCGTCCGAACCGGTGGTCTGGATGGTCATGCGCGAGAGGCTCGCGTCTTCCGTCGGCGCGACGGTGAGCGACTCGATGTTGTAGCCGCGGGCCGAGAACAGGCCGACCACGCGGGACAGGGCGCCGGGCTCGTTTTCGAGCAGGACGGCAATGATGTGTTTCATAAGGCTGATTCCTCTTTTCGCCGCCCTCCTCCACGCACGGTAATGCGCGGGCTCGGCGGTCAATAGATTCGTCTGAAAGGGAAAGCCGGGCCGCCGGGAAGGCGGCCGGCCGGAGGGGAAAGAAGGCCGGAGGCCGTGGTTTAGAGGTCCTCGCTGCCCAGCAGCATCTCGGTGATGCCCTTGCCGGCCTGCACCATGGGGAACACGTTCTCCGTGGGGTCGGTCCGGAAGTCCATGAACACCGTGCGGTCCTTCAGGCGGCGCGCCTCGCGCAGCGCCGGTTCGACGTCGCGCGGGTGCTCGATCAGCAACCCCACATGCCCATAGGCCTCGGCCAGCTTCACGAAATCGGGCAGCGCATCCATGTAGCTGTGGCTGTAGCGGCCGGAGTATTCGATCTCCTGCCACTGGCGCACCATGCCCAGGTAGCGGTTGTTGAGCGAGCAGATCTTGATCGGCGTGTTGTACTGCAGGCAGGTGGAGAGTTCCTGGATGCACATCTGCACCGAGCCCTCGCCGGTGATGCAGAACACCTCGCTCTCGGGCTTGGCCAGCTTGACACCCATGGCGTAGGGAATGCCCACACCCATGGTGCCCAGGCCGCCGGAATTGATCCAGCGGCGCGGCTCGTCGAAGCGGTAGTACTGCGCGGCCCACATCTGGTGCTGGCCGACGTCGGACGTGATGTAGGTATCGGCGTCCTTGGTCATGTTCCACAGGGTTTCGACCACGTACTGGGGCTTGATGACGTCGCCGTTGCCCGGGTTGTACTTGAGGCAATCGCGGCCGCGCCAGGCTTCGATGGTCTCCCACCAGCCGGCCAGCGCCTGGGCGTCGGGCTTGAGCTGCGACTCCTTGATCATGGCGATCAACTCGACCAGCACGTCCTTGACGTCGCCGACGATGGGCACGTCGACCTTGACGCGCTTGGAGATGCTCGACGGGTCGATGTCGATGTGGATGATCTTGCGTTCGTTCTGCGCGAAATGCTTGACGTTGCCGATCACCCGGTCATCGAAGCGCGCACCGACGGCCAGCAGCACGTCGCAGTGCTGCATGGCGTTGTTGGCCTCCCAGGTGCCGTGCATGCCCAGCATGCCAAGGAACTTGCGGTCCGACGCCGGGTAGGCGCCCAGGCCCATCAGCGTGTTGGTGACCGGGTAGCCCAGCAGGTCGACCAGGGCGCGCAGTTCGTTGGAGGCATTGCTCAGCAGCACGCCGCCGCCGGTGTAGATGTAGGGGCGCTTGGCCGCCAGCAGCAGTTGCAGGGCCTTGCGGATCTGGCCGCCGTGGCCCTTGCGCACCGGGTTGTAGGAGCGCATTTCCACCGTCTGCGGGTAGCCGGTGTAGGTGACCTTCTTGAAGGACACGTCCTTGGGGATGTCCACCACCACCGGGCCGGGGCGGCCGGTCCGGGCGATGTGGAAGGCCTTCTTCATGGTTTCCGCGATGTCGCGCGGGTCTTTCACCAGGAAGTTGTGTTTGACGATGGGGCGGGTGATGCCCACGGTATCGCATTCCTGGAACGCATCCAGGCCGATGGCGGCGGTGGGCACCTGGCCGCTGATGATCACCATGGGGATCGAATCCATGTACGCCGTGGCGATGCCGGTCACCGCATTGGTGAGGCCGGGGCCCGACGTGACCAGCGCAACACCGACGTTGCCGGTGGCACGGGCGTAGCCGTCGGCCGCATGCACGGCCGCCTGTTCGTGGCGCACCAGCACATGCTGGATGGTGTCCTGCTTGTAGAAGGCGTCGTATATATACAACACTGCGCCGCCGGGATAGCCCCAGATGTATTGGACGCCTTCGGCCTGGAGCGCCTTGACGAGCACTTCGGCGCCCATCAGCTCTTGCGGTTCGGTCGGGGTGGCGGGGGTGTTGCTGGCGTGCGCGCTGGCGGCAGCTGCCGAGACGATCTCGGCCTTGGAGATTTCCATGATGATCAACCTTTGTGAATTTCTCTGACGAAAAACCTTGGGTGCCCCTTCACCCTGCCCTTGTGGGGCGGTGTCGGGACTTTGGACCCTCGGACATGGGCGAGATGCTTGCTGCGCCGGACCGGGACCCGTTTGCCGTTTGAATTGCAACGCGCATTATCGCACTGCCGCACATGGGTGAAACCCACAGGGGCGAAAAAATGTGGGAGGTGGAATAATCAGGCCCTCCGCCACGCCAAAATAACAGGGCGCGCAGCAGCACCGCCCTCCCGGCGTACGGCGCCCACAGACCCATTGGCTACCGAAAAAGAACTCGCAGACTTCCTCAAGAGCGTCGAAACGCGGGCCTTCAAACGCTCCGTCTACCACGTACGCGACCAGGAAGCCGCCCTCGACATCGTCCAGGACAGCATGCTGCGGCTGTCCGAACACTACGGCGACCGCCCGGCCGACGAGTTGCCGATGCTGTTCCAGCGCATCCTGTCGAACTGCACGCTGGACTGGTTCCGCCGCCAGAAGACCCGCAACGCGCTGTTCTCGAACATGAGCGATTTCGACGTCACCACCGAGGACGGCGAGTTCAACCTGCTCGACTCGCTGGAGATCGACGACGGCAGCAAACGCACCGAGAGCGCGGAGGACACCGCCCGCCGGGCACAGATCCTGCAGCAGATCGAAGCCGAGATACAAGAATTGCCGCCACGTCAACGGGAGGCTTTCCTGATGCGTTACTGGGAGGAAATGGACGTTGCGGAAACCGCGGCGGCCATGGGCTGCTCCGAGGGAAGCGTCAAAACACACTGCTCGCGTGCGGTTCGCGCCCTCGGCACAGCGCTGAAGGCAAAGGGAATCCAGATATGAACAATTCGCACACCATCACCGTCGACCAGCTGCAGGACGAATTCGGCGAGCGTGTCGCCGCCCGCCTGTCGGCCGGCGCGCAGGCGCTGCCGCAGGACGTTTCCGAGCGGCTGCGCAGCATGCGGCTGCAGGCAGTGGCGCGCCGCAAGGTGGCCAATGTGCGCGCCCGTACGGCGGCGGCCCTGTTCGGCTACGGCAGCGCCACCGTTTCCGTGGGCAGCGGCGCTGGCGGCGGCAACAGCGGCCCCGGTTTCTGGGGCCGGCTGGCGTCGGCCCTGCCCCTGGCGGCCCTGGTGGGTGGCCTGGTGGCCATCCACGTGGTGCAGTCCGACAACCGCGTGAGCGAGCTGGCCGAGGTCGACGCCGCCCTGCTCACCGACGACCTGCCGCCCGCGGCCTTCACCGACCCGGGATTCGCCCAGTTCCTGAAGGACGGGGCGGAAAAGCCCAACTGAAGGCCCGCCGCCGGAACACCCCGGCGCCCGGACGGCCAGAACTTTCCCCGCCATAGCGACTCAGAGACACCACCCGCCATGCCTTCGACGACCGTCCGCCGCCCCCCCGCCGGCCGCACCGCCCTCCTCCGGAGTGCCGTGCTGCTGGTGCTGGCCGTGGCCTGCGCCGCCGGGGTCCAGGCGCAGGCCCGCAGCGCGGCGCGGGGTACCGGAGTGGCCGCCGGGCCGTCGGCTCCGCGGGAATCCCGCCCGGTGTGGACCGAACTGAACCCGGCACAGCAGCAGGCCCTGGCACCGCTGGCACCCCACTGGAGCGGCCTGACCGACCTCCACAAACGCAAATGGATCGCCCTGTCGCGCAACTTCTCCCAGCTCCCGGCCACCGAGCAGGCCAAGATGCAGGAACGCATGAGCGACTGGAGCAAGCTCAGCAGGGCCGAGCGCGCCCAGGCCCGGCTCAACTATGCGGAAACCAGCAGGCTGGCGCCCGATGAACGCAAGGCCCGCTGGGAGGCCTACCAGGCCCTGAGCGAAGAGCAGCGCAGCAAGCTGGCGGCGGCGGTACCGCCGCGCCCGGCCGGTGCGGCCCCCGCCATCCGGCCGGCACCGTTGCGTCTGGCCCGCCTGCCGGCGCAGGAGGCGGCCGACCGGCAGTCCGGCTCACGTATCGGCGTGTCGGCCACCCAAGTCGATCACAATACGCTCCTGCCGCAGCATCCGGCCGGGTCGCCCGACTCGGCGATCCCCGCTGCGTACCGCTGAGCTTTTTCTCCTGATCGATGACCGCTGTATCCGGGCCTGACGGCCCTTCCGCCCAGGCGTCGCCCGGGCCGGCCTCCTCTGCCCCGGCCGCGCCGCCCCTGCTGCGCCGCATGGCCTGCTGGCTCTACGAAGGCATGCTGATGTTCGGTGTGGTGTTCGTGGCCGGCTACCTGTTCGGCACGCTGAGCCAGACCCGCAACGCCATGGACAACCGGCACCCGCTGCAGGCCTTCCTGTTCGTGGTGTTCGGCATCTATTTCACCTGGTTCTGGGCCAAGGGCCAGACGCTGGCCATGAAGACCTGGAACATCCGGGTGGTCGACCGCGCCGGCCGTCCGGTGACACAAGGCCGTGCCCTGCTGCGTTATGTGCTGAGCTGGCTCTGGTTCCTGCCCCCGCTGGCGGCCATGGCGCCGTTCCACCTGAGCGGCGGCGAGGCCGTCGTCGTCGTCATCGGCTGGGTGGCGGTATGGGCCATCAGCAGCCGCTTCCAGCCGCAGGGGCAGTTCTGGCACGACGTGCTGGCCGGCACCCGGCTGGTGAGCTGGAAACCGGCGAAACGCTGATGCCCCTTCCGCCCCCTCCCGTCCGGCGCGAGGCAACCCATGCCCAGAAGTCGCGGCGCGGCCTGGACCGCCTGTGGCATGCCTTCGGTTATTCGCTGGCGGGCCTGGTGGCTGGCTGGAAACACCATACCGCGTTCCGGACCGAGGCCGTCCTGGCGCTGGTCCTGCTGCCCGCCGCAGGCTGGCTCGGCCGGGGCTGGGTCGAAACCGGCCTGCTGTGCGGCGCGGTAGTGCTGGTGCTGGTGGTGGAGCTGCTCAACACCGGCATCGAGTCGGCCATCGACCGCATCGGGCCCGAGTGGCATGCGCTGGCGAAACAGGCCAAGGACATGGGCAGCGCGGCGGTCCTGCTGTCGCTGCTTTTCTGCGGCGGACTGTGGGCCGCGGCACTGCTCCACCGCTTCGGCTGAGGGACAATAGCGGCATGTCCGCGACCACGTCTCCCCTTTCTCCGCCGTCCCCGCCGCCCGCCTTTTCCCTGTGTGTGTACTGCGGCTCGCGCCCCGGCAGCGATGTGCGTTATGCCGAAGCCGCGCAGGCCACCGGTACCTGGATCGGGCAGCATGGCGGACAACTGGTGTACGGGGGCGGCCGGGCCGGCCTGATGGGCATGGTGGCCGACGCCACGCAGGCCGCGGGCGGGCGGGTGGTGGGCATCATCCCGCAGGCCCTGGTGGACAAGGAGGCGGCCAACCGCAAGTGCGACGAACTGCACGTGGTGCAGAACATGCACGAACGCAAAGCCATGATGGCCGAACGTTCGCAGGCCTTCGTGGCCTTGCCCGGCGGCATCGGCACCTTCGAGGAACTGTTCGAGGTCTGGACCTGGCGCCAGCTCGGCTACCACGACAAGCCGCTGGGCCTGCTGAATGCAGGTGGCTACTATGACGGCCTGTTGGCCTTTCTGCGCCAGAGCATCACCGGCGGCCTCATGAGCGACTGGCAACTCGATCTGCTGACCACCGGCACCGAGGTGCCGGCGCTGCTGGCAGCGCTGGTACGCGGCATTCCCGGCTCAGGCGACGCCGTGCCGCCCCGCGCGGTGATTTAGAAAAAGCGCCGCCGTCGGGTGGCCCTACACCGCCGATTCGTCTTCCTCGCCGGTGCGGATACGCACGACCTTTTCGACCGACGTCACGAAAATCTTGCCGTCGCCGATTTTGCCGGTGCGCGCGGCGGCCACCAGCGCCTCGACGCAGCGTTCCACATCGTTGCCGTTGACCACCACCTCGATCTTCACCTTGGGCAGGAAATCGACCTGGTACTCGGCACCGCGGTAGAGCTCGGTATGGCCCTTCTGCCGCCCGAAACCCTTGACCTCGGTGACGGTAAGGCCGGTAACGCCGCACGCGGCCAGCGCCTCGCGCACTTCCTCCAGCTTGAAAGGCTTGATGATGGCGGTGATCTGCTTCATGTGAATGGTGTCCTGTCCTTGATTGTCAGAGCCTCAGCGAACCTGCGGGCGATAGGGTAACGTATTCTTTACAAAAAGCCGGGCTCCGCACGACGAATTCCTCGGGCGATGCGGCTTCCCGGCGCCCCCGCCGGGCAGGACACATGCGACCAGTGAAAAAAGACTCCAAGGGCCACGCCATCCGGGTGCTGGCCTCACCACGCGACATCGACGCCGCCACCTGGGACGCGCTGCTGGCCGCACAGGCGCACGGCAGCCCCTTCATGCGGCACGCCTACCTGGCGGCGCTGCACGACAGCGGCAGCGCCGTGCCCCGCAGCGGCTGGACGCCGGCCTTCGTCACCCTGTGGCACGGCGAGCGGCTGGAAGCCGCCTGCCCCCTCTACCTGAAGACCCATTCCTACGGCGAATACGTGTTCGACTGGGCCTGGGCCAATGCCTATGCCGAGCACGGCCTGGCCTACTACCCCAAGGCGCTGGTGGCCGTGCCCTTCACCCCCGTGCCCGGCGCACGGCTGCTGGCACGCGATGCGTCCTCCCGCCAGTTGCTGGTACGGGGGCTGGTGGCCTGGTGCGAGGCGCAGTCGTTGTCCTCGCTGCACCTGCTGTTCAGCTCGGACGAGGACGTGGACGCCTGCCGCGAAGCCGGGCTGATGCTGCGCCACACGGTGCAGTTCCACTGGACCAACGCCGGTTATGCCGATTTCGAGGAATTCCTGGCCAGCCTGGCACAGGAAAAGAGAAAAAAAATCCGCCAGGAGCGCCGCAAGGTGGCCGAAGCCGGTGTGGTGTTCCGTTCGGCCCGGGGCGCGGACATCGGCCCGGACGACTGGGATTTTTTCTACCGCTGTTACGAACGTACCTACATCGAGCATGGCAACGCGCCCTACCTGACACGCGATTTCTTCCAGCGCATGCAGGACACCATGGCGGAAAACTGGCTGCTGTTCATCGCCGAGCGCGACGGCCGGCCGATCGCCAGCAGCCTGATCGCCATCGATGCGGCGGCAGACCCCGGCACCGGCGGCGATACGGCGCAGCGGGTGGCCTATGGCCGCTACTGGGGGGCGCTGGAGCGGGTGGACTGCCTGCACTTCGAGGCCTGCTACTACCAGCCGCTGCAGTGGTGCATCACCCATGGTTTCTACCGCTTCGAAGGCGGTGCCCAGGGTGAACACAAGATGGCACGCGCGCTGATGCCGGTGTCCACCACCAGCGCGCACTGGCTGGCGCGCCCGGATTTTTCCGAGGCGGTGGAACGTTTTCTGGAGCGCGAGGGCGCCGGCATCGCCGGCTACATGGAAGACCTGGAAGCCAGGTCCCCTTTCAAACACGACTGAGGCCCGGCGGAAGCGCCGGGCTTCCGCAGGCTCAGCCCTTCTTGTAGTTGGCGATGCCTTCGGTGATTTCCTGGCGGGCGGCGTCGATGCCTTCCCAACCCAGCACCTTGACCCACTTGCCGGCTTCGAGGTCCTTGTAGTGCTCGAAGAAATGGCTGATCTGCTTCAACACCAGCGGGTGCAGGTCTTCGGGTTTCTGGATCTGCTCGTACATCGGCAGGATCTTGGTGGTGGGCACCGCCAGCACCTTGCCGTCGACACCGGCCTCGTCTTCCATCTTCAGGATGCCGATCGGGCGGCACGGCACCACCACGCCGGGCGGCAGGGGGAAAGGCGTCATCACCAGCACATCCACCGGGTCGCCATCGCCCGACAGGGTCTGCGGCACATAGCCGTAGTTGGTCGGGTAGTGCATGGCGGTGGACAGGAAACGGTCCACGAACAGGGCGCCGGACTCCTTGTCGACTTCGTACTTGACCGGGTCGGCGTTCATCGAGATCTCGATGACCACGTTGAAGACATCGGGCGGGTTCTTGCCGGGAGAGACTTTGTCGAAGGCCATGGCTTGGATGTTGGGTTGGGGCAAAAAGAAACCCGGGACGTGCCCGGGACTTCCTGATTTTAGCGATTCGCCAGATCTTCAACCCCTGGCTGCCGCGTAGCGGCGCGCCACCTCGGGCCAGTTCACGACGTTGTAGAACGCGGCGATGTACTCGGGCCGGCGGTTCTGGTACTTGAGGTAGTAGGCGTGTTCCCACACGTCCAGACCCAGGATGGGTGTGTTGCCCGAGCCGATGCCGGCCATCAGCGGGCTGTCCTGGTTGGCGCTGCTTTCCACCACCAGCCGGCCGGCCTTGTCCACGCTGAGCCAGGCCCAGCCGCTGCCGAAACGGGTCAGCGCGGCCTTGGTGAAGGCCTCCTTGAAGGCATCGAGGCCGCCCAGGTCGCTGTCGATGGCCGCGGCCAATGCACCGTCGGGCTTGCCCGTGGCGCCGGGCGCCATCACGGCCCAGAACAGGCTGTGGTTGTAGTGGCCGCCGCCGTTGTTGCGCACCGGCGCACGCAGCGCCTCGGGCAGCTTCTCCACGCCGGACACCAGGGCCTCGATGGACTGGCCTTCGTACGGCGTTTCCTTGACAGCCGCATTCAGGTTGTTGACGTAGGTCTGGTGGTGTTTGGTGTAGTGGATTTCCATCGTCTGCGCATCGATGTGGGGTTCGAGCGCGTCATAGGCATAGGGCAGCGGCGGAAGGGTGAAGGCCATGGATTCTCCTGGGATAAAACGGTGACACCGGGCCCTCGCAAAAAGGCGTTGACCGGACAACCTGGCCGTATTTGTAACAGGGGCCGTGCACGGCCGGTGCTCCAAAATGTCTCGTCCCTGCCCGCCGTGCGGCCATGCATGCCGTGCCGGGCCCCGCGTATTGCGGGGACATGGGGCGGACCCTGTCGCCGCCCCCCGTGCTTGGCGCGACAATCAGGCCCATGAGCGCGCCCCACCGCACCATTCCCCTGCTCGACCTGCGCCCTGCCGCAGGCGGGGTCGCGGCTGCGCTGCCGCGCGGCACGCCCGGGCCCCTGCTGCTCGACCGCCTGGCCCGGCCGCTGCGCGACCTGCGCATCAGCGTGACCGACCGTTGCAACTTCCGCTGCAGCTACTGCATGCCCAAGGATGTCTTCGACAAGGACTACCCCTACCTGCCGCATGCCGCCTTGCTGAGCTTCGAAGAGATCGCGCGGCTGGCGGGTGTCTTCGTGGCCCAGGGCGTGGGCAAGATCCGCCTCACCGGCGGCGAGCCGCTGCTGCGCCGCAATATCGAAACCCTGGTGGCCGAGCTGGCGGCGCTGCGCACGGCCGGCGGCGTGGCGCCCGACCTGACGCTGACCACCAACGGTTCCCTGCTGGTCCGCAAGGCCCGGGCCCTCAAGGACGCCGGGCTGCAACGCGTGACGGTGAGCCTGGATGGCCTGGACGATGCGGTGTTCCGCCGCATGAACGACATGGATTTTCCGGTGGCCGACGTGCTGCACGGCATCGATGCCGCGCTGGCCGCAGGACTGGGCCCGGTCAAGGTCAACATGGTGGTCAAACGCGGCACCAACGAGCAGGAGATCCTGCCGATGGCACGGCATTTCCGCGGCTCCGGCGTGGTGCTGCGTTTCATCGAATACATGGACGTGGGCGCCACCAACGGCTGGCGTATGGACGAGGTGCTGCCTTCGGCCGAGGTGGTGCGCCGCCTGCAGGAGGAATTCGCCCTGGTGCCGCTGGACGCCGCAGCACCCGGGGAAACCGCCCAGCGCTGGGGCTATGCGGGCGCCGACGGGCGGCACGATCCCGCGCTGGGCGAAATCGGCCTGATCAGCAGCGTGACCCGGGCCTTCTGCCATGACTGCAACCGCGCGCGCCTGTCCACCGACGGCCGTGTGTTCCTGTGCCTGTTCGCCAGCCAGGGCCACGACCTGCGTGCGCTGCTGCGCGGCGGCGCTGCCGACGGCGAAATCGCCGAAGCGATCGCCGGCATCTGGCAGGGACGCGAAGACCGCTATTCGGCACTGCGCGCCTCGCTGCCGGCCGAACCCGCGGCTAGCGCGGCGCGGCGGGTCGAGATGAGTTACATCGGAGGCTAGGCGGCAGATGGCGACGGACGGTGCGGCCATGGCGCTGCAGGACATCACGGGCCTGGTACTGGCCGGCGGCCGCGGCAGCCGCATGGGCGGCGTGGACAAGGGCCTGCAGCCCTTCGGCGGCACGGCACTGGCACGGCATGCCCTGGCCCGGCTGCGGCCGCAGGTAGGGGCACTGGCGGTGAACGCCAACCGCCACCTCGACCAGTACCTGTGTATGGGCGAGCCGGTGTGGCCCGACGCCGACACCCAGTTCGCGGGGCCGCTGGCCGGTTTGCTGGCCGGGTTGACGCACAGCCGCACGCCGTGGCTGGTCACCGTGCCCTGCGACAGCCCGCGGTTTCCGCGCGACCTGGTGTCGCGCCTGGCCGAGGCTGCACGCGCATCCGACACCCCCATCGCCATGGCCGCATCGTCGGCCGGCCGGGGCCCGGTCATCGAACCGGTGTTCTGCCTGGTCCATGCGGACCTGCGCGACGACCTGGCCGAAGCCCTGGCCGGCGGCGTACGCGCCTTGCGTGAATGGGCCGGGCGCCATGCACCGGCACTGGCCGTGTTCGACCAACCAGGCGACGACCCGCAGGCCTTCGCCAACGCCAACACCCTGGACGAACTGGCGGCGCTGGAGCGCGTAGCCGGCGCCGGCTAGATCCGGCCTAAATTCTGCCTAACGCCCGGTCCACGCCGAGATTGGCCAAGGCGTCGGCCCGTTCATTGCCCGGGTCGCCGTTGTGGCCACGCACCCAGCGCCAGTCGATCTTGTGGCCGCTGGTGGCCACCAGTTCGTCGAGCTGTTTCCACAGCTCCACGTTCTTCACCGGCTCTTTCGAGGCAGTGCGCCAGCCGCGCGCCTTCCAGCCGGGCACCCATTCGGTGATGCCCTTCAGCACGTACTGGCTGTCGATGAACAGCGTGACCTCGCAGGGCCGCTTGAGGGCCGACAGGGCCTCGATGACCGCGGTCATCTCCATGCGGTTGTTGGTGGTGAGCTTTTCGCCCCCGAAAAGCTCTTTTTCGGTCGCGCCAGATTTCAGCAGCGCGCCCCAGCCGCCGGGGCCGGGGTTGCCCTTGCAGGCACCGTCGGTATAAATCGTGATCTGGTTCAAAAGAATTCTTCCATGGGCCGCGGCTCGGCGCGGCTGCTTTCCTGCCGGCCATAGCGTACCTCGGCGGAGGCACCCTCGCGGCTCGCGATGGAGACCGGCGCGGCGGCAGTGCGTCCGGCACGGGCCTTCCAGGGTGTCTGCAGCAGGCGCATGCCCGGCACACGTTTGGTCGCCACCACAAAATAGGCGGCACCGAAAATCGGCCACCAGCGGTCGCCCAGGCGGTCCATCCAGGCATAACGGTCCAGCCAGCGCTGGCTGCGCACGGCCGGCCGCCAGCAGCCGAACTGGCCCGACTCGACCTCGAAGGACAGCAGGCGCAGCCAGTCACGCAGCCGCCGGTAGCCGATGGCATCCATGTCGTCGGGCAGGTAGCCCCAGTCCAGGCCCAGCCCCTGCGCCATACGCGCACGCCGCTGCTTCCAGCCCCAGAAGCTCGCCGGGTTCATGCCGCAGATCACCACCTTGCCCTCGGGCAACAGCACCCGCTCCACCTCACGCAGCGTGGCGTGCGGGTCGGCACTCAGCTCCAGGGTGTGCGGCATCAGCACCAGGTCGAGGCTGTTGGCCTCGAAGGGCAGCGCCGCGAAATCGGTCACCAGGGCGTGCGGATGGCGCGCCAGGCCGTCCGTCGCGGGCGCCAGGTCGTGCGGGCCGGCCACCAGCCAGCGGTGCGGCATGCGGTTGGCGGCCAGGCCGTCGAACAGGGGCATTCCCAGCTGGACGCCGTGGTAGCCGAAGATGTCGGCAACCGCTTCGTCGAAGCGTTTGCGCTCCCATTCCAGCAGATACCGACCGGCGGGCGTGCCAAACCAGGGGTACAAACCTATAATTTCGTCGCTCATGGTTCTGGAACCGCTGCCCGCCTTCTCCGACAACTACATCTGGATGCTGCGCTTCGGGCAGCGGGCCGTAGTGGTCGACCCCGGCGAAGCGGGACCGGTCTTCGGTGCACTGAAGGCCCAGGGCCTGCAACTGGAAGCGATTCTAGTCACCCACCACCACCACGATCACACCGGCGGGGTCGCCGCACTGCGCGAGGCCACGGGCGCCCGCGTCTTCGGCCCGGCGCACGAGCCCGTGCCCGAACCCGCAGAGCGGGTGGCCGGCGGCACCACGGTGCGGGTGCTCGGCCTGGACTTCTCGGTCATCGACGTGCCGGGCCACACCGCCGGACACATCGCCTTCTTCTGCGCGGACGCCGGCGGTGCGCCGGTGCTGTTCTGCGGCGATACCCTGTTTTCCGCCGGCTGCGGCAAGCTGTTCGAAGGCACGCCCGCCCAGATGCTGGCCTCGCTCGACGCCCTGGCCGCCCTGCCCGGCGCCACCCGGGTGTGCTGCGGCCATGAATACACCCTGTCGAACCTGAAATTCGCGCGGGCGGTGGAAGCGGACAATACGGCCCTGGCCGACTACACCGCGTTCTGCCAGGCAGAGCGCGCCGCCGGCCGTCCCACCCTGCCTTCGACGATGGCGCGGGAACGCGCGGTCAACCCCTTCCTCCGCAGCCGCATCGCGGCCGTAGCCGACGCGGCACGCCGTTTCGCCCCCACCACCACCCCGGACGAGGTCGGCGTTTTCGCCGCCTTGCGCCAATGGAAAAACGAATTCCGATGAAGACCACCTTTTCGGCCGTCTGGCTGACCCTGGCGCTGTTCCTCACCGGCTGCGCCAGCACCTCCACCAACCAGACTGCCGCGACGGCAGGATCACAAACCAGTTCCGGGGAAACCAACCCGGTCTATCCCCGCGGCCCCCTGCGGCCCATGACCGCCGGCGAGATCGGCTCGCGGCCGGTTGTAGCGCTGGCGCCGCCGGCCGACCTGTGGGAGCGCATCCGCCGCGGCTTCCAGATGCCGGACCTGCAGAACGATGCGGTGACCGACCGCGAGCAGTGGTACGCCACCCGGCCCGACTACATCCAGCGCATGACCGAGCGCTCGCGCAAGTACCTGTTCCACATCGTCGAGGAGCTTGAGCGCCGCAACATGCCGACCGAGCTGGCCCTGCTGCCCTACATCGAAAGCGCCTTCAACCCGCAGGCGGTGTCCAGCGCCAAGGCCGCCGGCATGTGGCAGTTCATGCCGGCCACCGGCAACGACTACCAGCTCAAGCAGAACATGTTCCGCGACGACCGGCGCGACGTGCTGGCCTCAACCCGCGCCGCGCTGGACTACCTGCAGCGGCTCTACGGCATGTTCGGCGACTGGCAGCTGGCGCTGGCGGCCTACAACTGGGGCGAAGGCAGCGTGAGCCGCGCCATCGCACGCAACCAGAAACTCGGCCTGCCCGCCGGCTACAGCGACATCAACATGCCGCCCGAGACACGCCTGTACGTGCCCAAGCTGCAGGCGGTGAAAAACATCGTGGCGCACCCGGAGATGTTCCACACCGAACTGCCGCTGATCGAGAACCACCCCTACTTCCAGACGGTGGACATCACCCGCGACATCGACGTGGCGCTGGTCGCCAAGCTGGCCGACGTGCAGCCCGAAGACTTCAAGGCGCTCAACCCGTCGATGCGCCACCCCGTCATCCTGGCCGCCGGCACGCCGCAGATCCTGCTGCCCTGGGACAACGCCGCCGTGTTCCGCCGCAACCTCGAAGCCTATGCCGACGGCCAGTACGCCAGCTGGACCGCCTGGACCGCCCCCACCACCGTGACGGTGGCCACCGCGGCGGCCCAGGTCGGCATGACCGAACGCGACCTGCGCGACCTCAACGGCATTCCGCCGCGCATGCTGATCAAGGCCGGCTCCACCCTGCTGGTACCACGCACCGCCAAGATGCAGGACGACGTCGGGCAAGGGGTTGCCGACAACGGCAAGCTGGTGCTGGCACCCGAAGTCGTCACCCGCCGCACCCTGGTCAAGGCCGGCCGGCGCGACAACGTGGCCGCGGTCGCACGCCGCTACAACGTCCGGACGGCGGACCTCGCGGACTGGAACGAGGTGAACGAAAGCACCGTCTTCCGCACCGGCCAGCAACTGGTGGTGTACCTGCCGGTGCAGGCGCACGTGCCGGCGCCGGCCCATCATGCGGCTGCGCCCCAGCACACCCCGGCTGCGTCGGCGCACGCCCCCGGCAAGGCCCATGGCCCCGTGCAGGCACGCATGGCCGTGCGTACACCCGCACCGGCAGCACGCAGCAAAGCCACCGTGGCAGCGCCGGTGCGCAAGGTGGCCAACGTACCGGCACACGCGCGGCCGGCGGCGGCACCTGCGAAGGCGACCAGGCCGGTCCCCGCGCGCAAGCACTGACGGCCACCAGCACTGGCGGACGACAAGGCCTGGGCGGACCGTCTCCGGTGCATGCCCGTGTGTTACCAATTGCCAATTCCGTCCGATAAGGCCGACCGCGTCGATACCATGAATCCGGTTTCCTCTCCCGCATAACAGGCGGCCCCTCCGGCCGTCCATAAAAGGAACGGCCATGCCCCACGACAACGCCCGCCGCGGCTTCCTGCGCAAGTCGATCGCGGTACTGCCCGCCGCCGCGCTTTCCGCCGGCGGCTGCAGCCAGGCCAACACACCGGCCGCCCCGGGCACCGGCGCCGCGGCGACCGGCGCAACACCCACCGGCCCCTACCAGCCCAAGTTCTTCAACGCCGCCGAATGGGCCTTCGTGCAGGCCGCCGTGGCGCGCCTGGTACCGGCCGATGCCACCGGGCCCGGCGCCATCGAGTCGGGTGTGCACGAGTTCATCGACCGGCAGATGGACGCGGTCTTCGGCCATGCGGCGAACTGGTACATGCAGGGGCCGTTCGTCGAATCGCCGCCCGAATTCGGCTACCAGGGCAAGCTGCCGCCGCGCGACGTGTACCGCGCCGGCATCGCCGCAGCGGACGCACATTGCCGCGACGCCTTCGGCGGCAAGACCTTTGCGCAGCTGGAACCGGCCCAGCAGGACCAGCTGCTCAAGGGCCTGGAGAGCGGCGACGTGACGTTCGACGGCATCTCGGCCAAGACCTTCTTCGGTTTCCTGCTGCAGAACACCAAGGAAGGCTACCTGAGCGACCCGATGCACGGCGGCAACAAGGATGCAGGCGCCTGGAAGATGATCGGTTTTCCCGGCGCCCGCGCCGACTTCGCCGACTGGGTGGGGCGGCCGGGTGAACACTACCCGCTGCCGCCGGTCAGCATCAGCGGGCCGCAGGGCTGAGGGGCACGGTATGGCAGGCACCCGCAAACCCCCCGTCGATGTGGTCCTGGTCGGCTTCGGCTGGACCGGCGCCATCATGGGCATGGAACTCACCGCCGCCGGCCTGAAGGTGCTGGCACTGGAGCGCGGCGAGATGCGCGACACCGCATCCGACTTCTCCTACCCGCGCATCACCGACGAGCTGTCCTACGGCATCCGCGGCAAGCTGTTCCAGAACTTCGCGAAAGAAACGGTGACCGTGCGGCACAACGCGGCCGACGTGGCCGTGCCCTACCGGCAACTGGCGTCCTTCCTGCCCGGCGACGGCGTAGGTGGCGCCGGCGTGCACTGGAACGGCCAGCAGTGGCGCGCCCTGCCCGACGACCTGCGCATCCGCAGCAAGGTCATCGAGCGCTACGGCGCCAAATTCATCCCCGAGGGCATGAACCTGCAGGACTGGGGTGTCAGCTATGACGAGCTGGAGCCCTTCTTCGACCATTTCGAAAAAGTCTGCGGCGTCTCCGGCAAGGCCGGCAACCTGCGCGGCCAGGTGCAGGCCGGCGGCAACCCGTTCGAGGGTTTCCGCTCCGACGAATACCCGCTGCCGCCACTGGCCTCCACCAACAGCGCCCTGCTGTTCGACAAAGCCACCCGCGAACTCGGCTACCACCCGTTCCCGCAGGCCGCGGCCAATGCCTCCCGGGCCTATACCAACCCGCACGGCGCGCAGCTGGGACCGTGCAACTTCTGTGGTTTCTGCGAACGCTACGGCTGCTACATGTACGCCAAGGCATCACCGCAGACCACGCTGCTGCCCACCCTGATGTCGCGGCCCAACTTCGAGCTGCGCACCCGCTCGCAGGTACTGCGGGTGAACCTGGCGGCCGACGGCAAGACGGCCACCGGCGTGACCTACATCGACGCCGGCGGCACCGAGGTGGAGCAGCCCGCGGCCATCGTGGTGCTGTGCGCCTACCAGTTCCACAACGTGCGCCTGCTGCTGCTGTCGAACATCGGCCAGCGCTACGACCCGGCCACCGGCAAGGGGGGTGTGGGCCGCAACTACGCCTACCAGATGACGGGCGGCGTGTCGCTGTTCTTCAATTCCGACCAGCCGATGAATCCCTTTGCCGGCGCCGGCGCGGGCGGCACCGTCATCGACGACTTCGACGGCGACAACTTCGACCACGGGCCGCTGGGTTTTGTGGGCGGCACCACCATCTCGTGCACCGTCACCGGCGGCCGTCCGATCCAGCAGATGGTGGTGCCCCCCGGCACGCCCACCTGGGGCGCGGGCTGGAAGAAGGCCATCAAGGACAACTACCGCTACGCCATCAGCATCGGCAGCCAGGGCTCCGTGATGGGCTACCGCGACAACTTCCTCGACCTGGACCCGACCTACAAGGACGTGCACGGCCTGCCCCTGCTGCGCATGACCTTCGACTGGAAACCCAACGAAATCGCGCAGACCCAGTTCATCAAGGGCAAGATGGAGGAGATCGCCCGCGCCATGGGCCCGCGCCAGATGGCCTCGAACTTCAAGAAGAACGGCGACCACTACGACCTGCGGGTGTACCAGACCACCCACAACACCGGCGGCGCCCCCATGGGCACCGACCGCGACACCAGCGCCGTCAACCGCTACCTGCAGACCTGGGACGTGCCCAACGTCTTCGTGATGGGCGCCAGCGCCTTTCCACAGAACTTCGGCTACAACCCCACCGGCATCGTCGGCGCACTGGCCTACTGGTCGGCCAAGGCCATCCGCGAACGCTACCTCAAGAGCCCGGGCGCGCTGGCGTGAAACGGAAGGAACGGCCATGAAGACCCCTTCTTTCACACTCCGGCAAACACTCCTGGCGGGCGCCGCCGCGGCGCTGCTGGCCACCACGGCCCTGCCCCTGCGGGTGACGGCACAGGGCAACAGCAGCGGACCGGCACCGCTGGACACCGCCACGACCACTTCGCCGCCACCGGCCAACCCGGCACCAGTGGCCAGGTCCGTGCTGCCGCCCGCGCCCCCGCGCGACCCCCAGGTAGTGCGCGGCGAATACCTGGCCCGCGCGGGCGACTGCATCAGCTGCCATACACGGCCGCAGGGAGCACCCTTTGCCGGCGGCCTGCCGATGGACACGCCCTTCGGCACCATCGTCTCGACCAACATCACGCCCGACAAGGACCAGGGCATAGGCCGCTACACCCAGGAAGACTTCAACCGCGCGCTGCGCGAGGGCAAGGCGAAAGACGGGCACCACCTGTACCCCGCCATGCCCTACACCGACTTCGCGCGGCTGGCCGATGCCGACCTGCAGGCCCTGTACCGCTATTTCATGCAGGGCGTGGCGCCGGCCCGGCAGGACAATGCCCGCACCGACCTGCACTGGCCGTTCAGCATGCGCGGGCTGATGGCGGGCTGGAACCTGCTGTACCTGCCACGCAAGCCCTATGAAGCGAACGCCGGACAAAGCGCCGAATGGAACCGCGGCGCCTACCTGGTGCTGGGCCTGGGCCACTGCGGCGCCTGCCACACGCCACGCGGTTATACCGGCGCCGAGAAGGCGGCCAGCGACAAGGACGGCACCGCCTTCCTCTCCGGCACGGTCATCGACGGCTGGTACGCCCAGCCGCTGCGCGACACCGCCGAACCGGGCCTGGCCACCTGGTCACCCAACGACCTGGTGGACTTCCTGAAAACCGGCCGCACCGCGCGTACGGCCGCCTTCGGCCCCATGACGCAGGTGGTGGCCAACAGCACCCAGCACATGGGCCGGGAAGACCTGATGGCCATCGCCGTGTACCTGAAATCGCTGGGCGGCAGCGGCGCCCCCACACCGCCGGCAGCGACAGCCGCACCCGACCGGGCCGCCGCCGATGCCACCGCCGCCGCACTGCGCCGCGGCGAGGTGGCCCAGCGCGGTGCCATGGTCTACCTCAACAACTGCGCGGCTTGCCACCGCAGCGATGGCCAGGGTGCGCAGAAGACCTTCCCCGCGCTGGCCCACAACAGCGCGGTTGCCGCACGGGACACCACCTCGCTGGTGCGCCTGGTGCTGCAGGGCTCGGCCATGGCGCACACCGCCGATGCCCCATCGGCCATCGCCATGCCCGCCTTCGGCTGGCGCCTGAGTGACGACAACGTGGCCGACGTGCTGAGCTTCGTGCGCAGCAGCTGGGGCAACCGCGCCGACGCGGTGGCACCGCAGGCAGTGGCCAAGGTGCGCGGCAGCCTGGCAAAAACCGCCTCCAACCCCTAGCCGGCACGGGGAACGCCAGCCGCCGCTGGGCCGCCCCAAGGCGGCTGCGACCCCCTTGGGGGGCAGCGCAGACACGAAGTGCGGAGCGTGGGGGCCTGTCCTTCCGCCGGGCCGCCCCAAGGCGGCGACGTGGGGGTCTACATTCAGGCCTGGAACTTCTGCTTGGCGCGGCGTGCGTAGTCGTTGGTGTAGAGGCGCGACAGATCGATCTTGCCGGCCTTGACACCGGGCTCGAACAAGGCCGCGGCGTGCACCGCCGTGCGCGGGCCGTCGTCGGGCACCAGGCCGTCGGGCGAGATGGCTTCACGCACCTTCTCGAAGGACGCCAGGTACAGCGCACGGTCGCCCAGCAGGTACTTTTCAGGCACCGTCTTGACGATGTCGGTCGGCCCCGCCGTCTGCAGCCACTTGAGCCCGTGCACCATGGCATCGGCCAGGGCCTGCACGGTACGGGGGTATTTCTGCACGAAGTCCTCGGGTGCGTACAGGCAGGCGGCCGGCAGCGGGCCGCCGAACATCTCCCGTGTGCCCTTGAGCGTGCGGGTGTCGCTGATCACCCGCACGTCGCCCCGCTGCTCCAGCTGGGTGATGAGCGGGTCGACATTGCTGATGGCATCGATGCGGCCCGAACGCAGGGCATGCAGCGCATCGGCCCCGGTACCCACGTCGATGAAGGTCACCTCGTCGGGCCGCACGCCTCCCTGGGCCAGCAGCAGGCTGGCGGCCATGTTGGTGGACGAGCCCGCGGCCGAGATACCGATGCGGCGGCCCCGCAGGTCGGGGATGGCGCCGTAACGCGGCATGGTATGCGCCGACACGGCGGTGACGACCTGCGGTGCACGCCCCTGCATCACGAAGGCGCGGAAAAACCGCTCCTTGCTCTGCAGGCTGATGGTATGCATGAAGGCACCGGCACACACGTCGGCCACACCGGCGGCGATGGCCTGCAGCGAGTTGATGCCGCTGCCGAAATCGACGATTTCCACGTCCAGGCCCTCGGCCTGGAAATAACCGAGTTGCTGGGCGATGGTCAGCGGCAGGTGGAAAAACGAGGCCTTCCTGCCGACGGAAATGGCGATCTTCGACTTCTCGGGCCGGGACTGCGCGCGCAGGGGGTGCACCACCAGCGCTGCCGCGGCCAGCCCCGCGGCAGCGGCAAAGGCGCGCCGTGTCGGGTGCTGCAGGCTTCCGGGTAAAAACATACACGAAGCTTAGGGCTCCCCGGGGAGCCGCCGTATCCGGAACATCCCCTGCGGGTTACCACGTACCGGCGCTTGAGCCCGCGCCGGCACAGCCTCCGGGGCTCAACGGTAGCCGGCGAACAGAATGGCGATGTTGACCAGCAGGCCCAGGAACCAGACCACACTGCGCGCCGCGGCCTTGTCGCCCACATAACAGGCCAGGTAAGCCAGCCGCACCCCGATAAAGGCGGCGGCCAGCGTATCCACCCGGCCCTGCGGCGCGCCGAGCTGGTGGGCGATGAGCACCGCGCCGATAAAAAACGGCAGGCTTTCGAAACAATTGGCCTGCGCCGCGTTGGCACGCGCACGCCAGCCCTGGAGCCGCGCCAGCGAGCCGCGCGGATCGCGGTTGTCGAAACGGCCCGACTTGGCGATGCCGGCACAGACAAACGGCAGCAGCGCCGCGATGAGCACACACCAGTAGGCGATGGTGAAGGGGGCCAGGGTTGCGGTGGTGGGCATGGAAGGTTCCAGGAGAGGCTAACGCCGGTCCGCCAGCGCATGTGCGATGGTGCCGAGGTCGACGAATTCGAGTTCACTGCCCACCGGCACACCGCGCGACAGCCGCGTCACCCGCAGGCCGCGGCTCTTGAGGCCTTCGGAAATCACATGCGCCGTAGCCTCGCCCTCGGCGGTGAAGTTGGTGGCGAGGATGACCTCCTGCGTGGTGCCGTCGCCGGCCCGCTCGAACAGCTTCTGCAGGCCGATGTCGCGCGGGCCGATGCCGTCGAGCGGCGACAGCCGGCCCATCAGCACAAAATACAGCCCGCGGAAAGCGGCGGTGCGTTCGAGCGCAGCCTGGTCGGCCGGCGTCTCCACCACACACAGCTTGGTCGCGTCCCGCTCCGGATCGCTGCAGATGTTGCAGACCTCGGCCTCGGTGAAGGTATGGCAGCGCAGGCAGTGCCGCACGCTGCCCGCCGCGCGGTGCAGCGCCTGCGACAGCATCTCGGCGCCCGGCCGGTCGTGCTGCAGCAGGTGGAAAGCCATACGCGAGGCCGACTTCGCCCCCACGCCCGGCAGGCGTCGCAGAGCCTCGATCAGTGCGTCGAGCGAACCGGTGTCGGCCATGCAGGCGCGATCAGAACGGGAACTTCATGCCACCGGGCAGGCCGGGCATTCCCGCCGTGATCTTGGCCATCTTCTCGTTCGAGGTTTCCTCGGCCTTGCGCACTGCGGCATTGAAGGCGGCGGCGACCAGGTCTTCGAGCATGTCCTTGTCCTCGGCCAGCAGGCTGGGGTCGATGGTGATGCGTTTGACATCGTGCTTGCAGGTCATCAGCACCTTGACCAGGCCGGCGCCGGACTCGCCCTCGACCTCGACGTTGCCCAGTTCGTCCTGGGCCTTCTTCATGTTGTCCTGCATGGCCTGGGCCTGCTTCATGAGTCCGGCCAGCTGTCCCTTGTTGAACATGGAAATCCTTTGGTTTATGTACAGATACGTGTGTATGCGACCGCGACTCTAACCGCCCGGCACCGCGGCCGGCAGCGGCATGGCTTTCAGGCTGCCCGGCACGATTTTCGCCCCGAAGTCCCGCACCATCTGCTGGTAGAACACATCGTTGTCGACTATCTCTTGCGCCCGCAGCCGGCGCTCGTCGGCAACACGGGTATTGCGCCGCGCCGGGCTGTCGCTGACTGTGCCGATCTCGACGCTGAGCAACTCGGCATGGCCGGCGTTGGCCAGCGCCGCACGCAGGCGCTCGCGGCTGGTGGGCTGGTTGAGCGACTCGCGCTCGACCCGCAGCATCCAGTGTTTGCCGTCGCGCGCCACCAGTTGCGACTGCAGCGCCAGTTCGCGCACCAGCGCCGTGACCGCCTCGGCAGCGACCAGGGCGCGCACCGTGGCATACCAGAACTCGCCCTCTTCGGTGGGAACGAAGGGGGTGGCGGGCGCCTCGGCGCGTGGCTGCATACGCGCGCCGGGTTCGGGCTGCACCCGTACCGGCACCGCGACCACGTCGCCCGTGCCGGGACGCGGCGCGACCCGGGCCGATGGCCCCTCAGGCTTGAAATTGGGCTGGCGCACCGGCAGCGCCGCCAGCGGCGGCGAGGTGCCTGCGGGGCGTGCCTGGGCGGGCGCGGCAGCCGGCGGCTGGTAGGCCGGCGGTTCGGCACGGCCATCCGACTCGGATTCCATCGGTGCGAAACCCGGCCCCATGTCGATGTCGCCATCACCATCGGGGTCGATGCCGGTCTCGGGCATGTCGGGCGCCGTGCCCGGGGCGGGCGCCGTGCCCGGGGCGGGCGCCGGGGGCATGAGCGGTGGTGGCGCTGGTTGGGGTGCAGGCGGAACCGGGGCTGGAACCGGGGCGGGGGCGGGCGCGGGAACGGGTGCCGGCGCTGGCGCCGGGGCCGCAACAGCCGCTACAGGCGGAGCCACGGGCGCCAATGCGGGCGCCGCAGGTGCCACGGGCGCAGCGGCAACCGGCACTCCGGCAGGCCGCGCAACCGGCGTTTCAGCCGGTTTCAGTGTTTTTTTTTCCGACACCGTGCCGGCCGCGGGCTTGAAGGCCAGCAGGCGCAGCAGCACCATGGTGAGTGCCGCGTACTCGTCGGGCGCCAGGCCCAGTTCGGCGCGGCCGTGCAGGCACATGCTGTAGAGCAGCTGGGTTTCGTCCGGCGGCAGCACCTCGGCCAGCCGGGCGGTTTCCACCGCTTCGGCATCGGTGGCATCCACCGCCATGCCGGGCACCGCCTGGTGCACCGCCATGCGCTGCAGCACCGCCGTCATCTCCTCCAGTGTGGAGGCGGCCGACAGGCCGTGCAGGCGCAGCGCTTCGGAGGTTTCCACCACCGTCCTGCCATCGCCCTGGGCCAGCGCATCGACCAGGCGGAACACGTGCGAGCGGTCAGCACTGCCCAGCATCTGGCGCACTGCCGCCTCTTCCACCCGGCCGCTGCCGAAGGCGATGGCCTGGTCGGTCAGCGACAGGGCGTCGCGCATGGAGCCGCGGGCGGCGCGGGCGATCAGGCGCAGCGCGGGTGCGTCGGCCGGCACGTTTTCCTGGCCCAGCACCACGGCCAGGTGCTGCTCGACCGTTTCCGGCGCCATGGGCCGCAGGTTGAACTGCAGGCAGCGCGACAGCACGGTGACCGGCACTTTCTGCGGGTCGGTGGTGGCCAGCACGAACTTGAGGTACTCCGGCGGCTCCTCCAGCGTCTTCAGCATGGCGTTGAAGGCGGTGTTGGTGAGCATGTGCACTTCGTCGATCATGAAGACCTTGAAGCGCCCCTGCACCGGCTTGTAGACCGCCTGCTCCAGCAGCGACTGCACCTCGTCCACCCCGCGGTTGGAGGCGGCGTCGAGCTCGGTGTAGTCGACAAAACGGCCGGAATCGATGTCCTTGCAGGCTTGGCACACACCGCAGGGCTCGGCGGTGATGCCACCCTGCCCGTCCGGACCCAGGCAGTTGAGCGCCTTGGCCAGGATGCGCGAAACGGTGGTCTTGCCCACCCCCCGGGTGCCGGTGAACAGGTAGGCGTGGTGCAGGCGCTGGGTCTGCAAAGCGTTGGTCAGGGCCTGCACGACGTGCTCCTGGCCGACCATCTCCGAGAAATTTCGGGAGCGGTACTTGCGGGCGAGCACGAGGTAGGACATGCCGCCATTTTACGGACCAGCCGGGCCCGGTTTTGCCGGGACGGATAATTACGCCCCATGAACGCACCCGCACCGACCGGCAACCCACCCTCCGACACCCTCAGCTACGACCAGGCCGGCGTCAATTACGACCTGATCGACCCCCTGAAGGTCAGCGCCCAGCGCGCCGCCGCCGCCACCGCCGTCCACCTGGGCGGCCACGGTTTTACCGAAGTGACCGCCTCGCGCGGCGAATCGGCCTATGTGGTCGACGTCGGCCCCTTCTACCTGGCCAGCATCGTCGAATGCCTGGGCAGCAAGGTGCTGGTGGCCGACGCCATGGCCGAGCTGACCGGCAAAAGTTACTACGAAGGCATCGCCCAGGACACCATCGCCATGGCGGTGAACGACCTGATCACGGTCGGCGCCACCCCCCTGGTGGTGCAGGCCTACTGGGCCGCCGGCGGCAGCGACTGGTTCGGCAACGCCGAACGCTCGCAGGCCCTGGTGGCGGGCTGGAAAAAAGCCTGCGACATCTGCAGCGTGGCCTGGGGCGGCGGCGAGACCCCCGCCCTGGCCGGCATCGTGGAAGGTGGCCGCATCGACCTGGCGGCCTCCTGCACCGGCATCATCAACCCCAAGAGCCGGCTGTCGGTCGGCGACGACCTGGCCGCCGGCGACGCCATCGTGCTGCTGGCCTCCAGCGGCATCCACGCCAACGGCCTGAGCCTGGCGCGCAAGCTGGTGGAGCGCCTGCCCGGCGGCTACCTCACCGAAGTGGCGCCCGGCCTCAGCTACGGCGAAGCCCTGCTGGCCCCCACCGTGCTGTATTCGCCGGTGACCGAGGCCCTGGCCAAGGCCGGCATCAGCACCAAGTACTGCGCCAACATCACCGGCCACGGCTGGCGCAAGCTGCTGCGCCACCCCTCGGAATTCACCTACCGCATCCACAGCGTGCCGGACAAGACCCCCGTGCTGGCCTTCATTCAGCAGCATGCGCAGCAGGACGAGCGCGAGGCCTACAGCACCTTCAACATGGGCGCTGGTTTTGCCATCTTCGTCAAGGCCGAAGACGCCCAGCGTGTGGTCGAAGTCGCCCAGGCGCAGGGTATCCACGCCCTGGTCGCCGGCACGGTCGAGGCCGGCCCCAAGCAGGTGGTGATCGAGCCGATTTCCGTCACCTTCGGCAACGAGGACCTGCAACTGCGCTGAGCGGCGGCCCGATGCGCCCCGCTCCCCCGCCCCCGCTGTTCGGCACCGAAGACCGCGAGACGCTGCACCGCCTGCTGGCGGCGCGCCGCGACATGCGCCACTTCGTGCCCGGGCAGCCGGTCGCCCCCGAGGTGCTGCAGCGCCTGCTGCAAGCCGCCCACCACGCCCCCTCGGTAGGCCTGATGCAGCCCTGGCGCATCCTGCGTATCACCGACCCGGCCCTGCGCCAGGCCATCGCCGGCCTGGTCGAGGAAGAACGCCTGGCCACCGCCGAGGCATTGGGCGAACGCTCCGCAGAATTCCTGCGCCTGAAGGTCGAAGGGGTGCACGATTGCGCCGAACTGCTGGTGGCCCTGCTGGCACCGGACGACGGCACCGTGTTCGGCCGGCGCACCATGCCACGCGACATGGCCCTGTGCTCGGTGGCCTGCGCCATCCAGAACCTGTGGCTGGCCGCGCGTGCGGAGAACCTGGGCCTGGGCTGGGTATCGATGTTCGACCCCGCCCGCCTGGGCGCGCTGCTGCAGGCGCCGACCACGGCCCAGCCGGTGGCCCTGCTGTGCCTCGGGCCGGTGCCCGCCTTCTACGACGAACCCATGCTGGAGGCCGAAGGCTGGCGCTTCGGCAGGCCGCTGGAAGAGATGGTCTTTACTGACCGCTGGCCGTCCCCGGCAAGCCCCCTTGGCGACAAAGGGACTTAGCCCGGTCGCATACAATAAAGGCTGACGGGCCTCCCCGCATGGTGAAGCGGCCAACCGGGTCAGGTGGGGAACCAAGCAGCCCTAACTGTGGAGCCAGTGCCGGGGGTAAGGCTCGTCAACCTCTTCTTTGAAAATGCCGTCCTCGTGACGGCATTTTTGTCTTCTGGGACGTGGGCATCTGCTAACGTAGTGCAAAACGGCGAACCCGCACCATGCCCCCAGCCACCCGACCGCCCCTGCTCATCTACGCCCCCGTGTCCGCGGGTGAACTGCTGGACAAGATTTCCATCCTGGAGATCAAGCTCCGGCGCATCGCCGACCGCGACAAACACGAGCACATCCAGGACGAATACGCGGCGCTGCGGGTCATCGAGCGCGGCAGCATCGAGACCGACGCCGAGACCCAGCGCCTGGCGCGCGAACTGGCCGGGGTGAATGAGCGCCTGTGGGACATCGAGGACACCATCCGCGGCCACGAAGCACGGCAGGACTTCGGTGAGGCCTTCGTGGCCCTGGCCCGGTCGGTCTACACCCTCAACGACCAGCGTGCGGCGCTGAAAAAGGCGATCAATACGCACACCGGCTCGACCCTCACCGAAGAAAAGTCATACGGACCCGACGCCGTCGCCTGACACCGGCGCAGCCAGCGTGCCGGGCGCACCCGGCACGCCGAGCCAGCGGCGCACCCCCTCCCCCGCCGCCTTGCCGCTGGCCCAGCAGGCGGTCAGCAGATAGCCCCCGGTCGGGGCCTCCCAATCCAGCATCTCGCCGGCGCAGAAGGTGCCCGGCAGGTCGCGTAGCATCAGCCCGGCATCCATGACCTCGAAGGGCACACCGCCGGCGGTGCTGATGGCTTCTTCGACCGGGCGCGCCGCCACCAAAGTGATCGGCAGGGCCTTGATGGCCGTGGCCAGGGCTTCGGGGCGGGCCAGCAGTGTGTCCTTGTCTAGCAGCTCGTACAGCAGCGCGGTCTTGATGCCGTCCAGGCCCAGCCGGCTCTTGAGGTGGCTGGACAGGGAGCGGGCGCCGCGCGGGTGCCGCACCGCGGCCAATACCCGCGCCGGCGTGTAGTCGGGCAGCAGGTCGAGGTGGAAGGTGGCGTGGCCCACCCGGGCGATTTCGTCGCGCAGCAGCGCCGAGGCCGCATAGACCAGGCTGCCTTCCACCCCCTGGGTGGTGGCGACGAACTCCCCGCGTTTGGCAAAATTCCGGCCCTGGCCGTCCTGGAAACGGATGGCGACGGACTTGAAGGGCTGGCCGGCGAAGCGGCTGGAAAAGAAGTCGGTCCAGCCCTGCGGGGCCAGGATGTCGACGACCTGGCGGCCGGCTACGGAAAAACCGCAGTTCGACGGCCGCAGCGGCGCCACCGGCACCCCACGCGCCGCCAGCAGCGGCACCCAGGCGCCGTCCGAGCCCAGGCGCGACCAGCTGGCCCCGCCGAGCGCCAGCACCGTGGCACGGGCCTGCACGGTGGCCTCGCCTTGCGGTGTGGCGAAGCGCAGGCTGCTGCTGTTGTCGCCGCCGCCCTCCTGCCAGCCCAGCCAGCGGTGGCGCATGTGAAACACCACGCCCATGGAACGCAGCCGGTGCAGCCAGGCGCGCAGCAGCGGCGCGGCTTTCATTTCCTGCGGGAACACCCGGCCCGAGGTGCCGACAAAAGTCTCGATGCCCAGGGCATGCACCCAGTCGCGCAGCGCCTGCGCATCGAAACCCCGCAGCAGGCGGCCCACCTCGGCCTCACGCTCGCCATAACGCTGCACAAAACGGTCGGCCGGCTCGGAATGGGTGAGGTTGAGCCCGCCGCGGCCCGCCAGCAGGAACTTGCGGCCGGCCGAGGGCATGGCGTCGAACACGGCCACCGGAATACCGGCGGCGGCGATGGTTTCGGCAGCCATCAGGCCGGCGGGGCCGGCACCGATGATGGCCACAGGGGTGGCGGGGATGGCGGGGGTCGTGGGGATGGCGGGCATGGTCATGTGTTGTTGTCTTCGAACAGCACCAGCGTGCCCTGGCCGGTGAGAAAGGCGGTGCGTACACGCGCCTGAGGGTGCGCGGCCTGCACGGCGGCGCGGTAGCCGCGCAGCTGTGCCTGCAAGGCGGTTTTTTCTTGTGGGGTGGCGGCAGATTTGTAGTCGAGCACCCACCACTCGCCGGTATCGCGGCGGCGCACCAGCCGGTCGAGCCGGTGCATCTGGCCGGCGTGGACCAGGGCCACTTCGTTGGCATGCCAATCGACCGTGCGGCTGTCCCAGGCCCAGGCACCCTCGCCCGCCAGGATGCGGGTCGCCAGCTCGGCAGCCCGTTCGCTGTGCTTGTCGTCCAGCGCGAACTCGCGGGCGACGGCGCGCAGTTGCGCCGGTGTATGGGCCGCGGCCGGGGGCGCGTCGGCCCACACCGGTGCCCATTCGAGCAGACGGTGCATGGCCAGACCGATGGCGTTGGCGGTGGCACGGGCGCCGGCCTCCCCATCGGCAGCGGGAGGCGGCGCAAGTCCGGTTACTGCGCGGTCGGCCCCCACGTCCTCCGGGGCGTCCATGTCCGGCAACACCGGCGGTCGCGGCAGCCAGGGCATGGTGAAGCAGCCCTCCTCCAGCGGCAATGCCGCACGGCCATCGGCGCCCGCAGCACCGGCAGCGATGTCCTGCCCGGCCGCGCCCACGGCGGCCGGCGCGCACAGCGGCTGCAGCCGGCGCCACCAGCTGCCGTCCTGGCCGCGGTGCGGTTCGGACGACGACAGCACCAGCCGCCGCCGCGCGCGGGTTACCGCCACGTACAGGCCATTGAGTTCTTCGCGCTGGCGGGCACGGCGTTCGGTGTCCACGGCCAACACCGCGCTCGGCGGCGGATCGGTCTCGCTCGCCAGGAACAGGAAGGACACCGGTGCCGGCGCCTCGCCGGGCCAATCGACCAGCACCCCCATGGTCTCGGCGCGGGGTGCGGTGGCATCGGTGTCGAGCAGCAGCACCCAGTCGGCCTCCAGGCCCTTGGCACCATGCACGGTGAGCAGGCGCACCGCCTCGGTATCGGCCCGCACCGGCGCGCGGATGCCACCGGCCTTCAGCGCACGCACAAAGCCGTAGGGCGTGGCGTAGCGGCCGCCGTCGATCTGCAAGGCCGCCCCCGGTACGGCGCGCAGCCGCGCCAGCGTGGTGGCGCGCAGGGGTGCCGGCGCGGCGGCGGCGAAACGCGCCAGCACGTCGCCCTGCTGGTAGATGGCGTCGATGGCGTCGTGCGGCGGCAGCCGGTCGAGCAGATCCTTCCAGCGCAGCAGCGTCGGGCCGATGGCCCGCAGGTGTTCAGGCAGGCGGTCGGGCTGCTGCAGCACGGCGAACCAGGAGCTGTCCGGCGCCTTTTCTTCGCGCAGGCGCTTGCGGACCAGGGCAATGTCCACCAGGTCGGCATCGGGCAGGCCGAACAGCGGCGACTTGAGTGCGCGGGCCAGCGACAGGTCGTGGCCGGGCGACACCAGCGCGTCGAGCAGCGCGATGATGTCCTGCACCTCGGGCGCATCGCCCAGGTCGACTTTTTCGGGCTGCTGCGCGGCGATGCCGGCATCGCGCAGGGCATCCTGCATGACCGACAGCACGGCGCGCCGGCGCGCCAGCACCATGACCTGATTGGGCGGCGTGCCGGTGCGGGCCAGTTCACGTTCGAGCCACACCGCCACCTGGCGGCATTCGCGGTGGCGCTGGCTGTCTTCGGCCAGCACGCGGGGCACGGTCAGGCTGTCGCGCCAGCCCCCATCGCCACCGCCGCTGCCGTCCTCTTCGGCATCGCCGTCCTCGCGCTGGATCTGCGGCAGGCACAGCACCTCACCGGTGTCGTGCGACTCGGTGGTGTGGGGCCGAAAACCATCGACCTCGCCGGCCGCCTGCGCCGCCGCCATCGCGGTGTTGACCAGCGTGATGACCTCCGGCGCGTTGCGGCGGGTGTGGTCGCAGGCCAGGCGGTCGCCGCCCAGGCCCTCGACCACAAAGGCCTGCGCCGCCAGGAACACCTGGGGTTCGGCCCGGCGGAAACGGTAGATGCTCTGCTTGGGGTCGCCCACCAGGAACACACTCGGCCCGCCGCCGCCGGCGCCGGCATAACCCGACAGCCAGGCCTGCAGCGCCTGCCATTGCAGCGGGTTGGTGTCCTGGAACTCGTCGATGAGCAGGTGGCGCACCCGCGCGTCGAGCCGCTGCTGCACCCAGCCCGACAGCACGTCGTCGGACAGCATCAGCTGCGCGGCACGTTCCACGTCGTTCATGTCGACCCAGCCGCGTTCGCGTTTCACGTCGGCGAACACCGCCAGCAGCAGCCGTGTGAGCCGCGCCATGCGGTGGTGGTGTTGCCAGGCCGCATGCTGCTTCGCGGCCTGGCCATGGCGCATGGCGAGTTCCTGCGCGGCGCGGATGGCCTCGATGCCCTCGAGCTTGTCGCCGAACTTGCGCGGCTCCAGCTTCTGCGTCAGCAGCGCGGCCAGCACACCGGCCACCTCGCCCGCGGTGACAGCCCGCTCCAGCTCCCCACCCTTGGCCGCGAAGGTCTTGGCACTGGCCTTGCCCAGGGCCCGCGAGGCCGCGTACAAGGCGCTGGAGGTGGCCAGCGTCGCCCTTCGCGCAGATAGCGTTGAATCAGGAAAGCCTAAAGGAATAAAATGTACGACGATAGCCGCCCCATCACAATTCATGGTAAAGACGATTACGAAGGTATGCGCCGTGCGGGCAGGCTTGGTGCCGAAGTG
>JAZJYT010000077.1:48175-49264 GCA_040390235.1 Pseudomonadota bacterium
GGCAACAGGTAGATCCGCTCGAAGGCCCGATGGGCGCCGAGCCGGGCCAGCAGCCAGGTGTCGGGTGTGGCGCCATCACTGGCCTCGCCTGCCGCCGCATCGGCCATGTCGGGCCATAGGGCATCCCAGCGTGGCAGGGCGTGTTCCACCGCACCCTGGGCATCGGCGAGCACGAATTCCACCCGGCGCGACAGGGCCGCGGTGAGGGCCTTGAGGGTCTGCGTGCGGCCGTGGCTGGCCACGGCCGCGGTGAAGTCGGCATGCAGCCCGTCGTCGCGCAGCACCGCCGTGTAGAACGGCCGCCAGGTGCGGGCGACGGCCTCGCTGTCATCCTCCAGCAGTTCGTAGTCGGCCGGTAGCCCCAGGTGGTGCATGACCGACAGCGGCGCCGTGCGCAGCAGCGCGGCGAACCAGCTGTGGAAGGTGCGGATCTGCACCGGCCGTCCTGCCGCCAGCACGGTCTGCTGCAGCAACGCCAGCTGGGTGAGCAGCGGGCTCTGCAGGCGCACGGCATCGGTGGCGCCGATGTCGGTGGGCAGTACGCCGCGGATGAGCAGTTGCTGCACTAGGTCTTCCGGCGATTGCGTGGCGAAGCCGGTCAGCCATTCGTGCAGGCGTTCGCGCATTTCACCGGCGGCCTTCTTGGTGAAGGTGATGGCCAGGATGTCCTGCGGGGCGCAGCCGTCGAGCAGGGCACGCACGATGCGGGAGACCAGCATCCAGGTCTTGCCGGCACCGGCGCAGGCTTCTACCGCGACGCTGCGGCGGGGGTTGCAAGCGATGGCGTAGAAGGCGTCGCGGGGGATGCGGGAGCCGTTGTGTTCGTAGGCGAGGTCCTGGGTGCTCATGCAAGGGACTCCTTGCGTGATGGGATGTGGGCGTCGCCTTGCCGGCCTTGGTCTCCACTGCGTGGGGCGGGGGCCGGGAGTCGCCCGGCGGCGAGTAACTTTCTTTTGCTTCGCCAAAAGAAAGTCACCAAAGAAAAGGCGAGCCTGCTGCGAGGGTCCCCTGCGGGGACTGCCCTGCGCTGCTCGCGCCGGAGGGGGTACCGCTCAAACTCGCTTCGCTCAGACAGTCGCGGTCCCTGAT
>JAZJYT010000078.1:0-18252 GCA_040390235.1 Pseudomonadota bacterium
AGCGGCGCAAGCCCGTTCCTGATGGCGCTCGCGCCGCTGTATGCCTGCAGCAAACCCGGGGCGACCGTGGGGGTCGGGGTGCTGCTGGGCCCGCAGCACCTGAACCACCAGGGCGCCGCCCATGGCGGGCTGCTGGCGACACTCGCCGACAACGCCATGGGGCACAACGCGTCCATCGCCATGGGCAGTCCCATCGCCACGGTGCACCTGGCGATCGACTACCTGAACCGCGCCTCCGCCGGCGAATGGCTGGAGCTGAGCACCGTCATTTCCAAGCGCGGCAAACGCGTGACGTTCGCGGAATGCGTCGGCCGGGTGGGCGATGTGGATGTCTTCAAGGCCCAGGGCATCTTCGCGTCCATCAACCTGCCCCCGGCGGAGTAGGCGGAGTAGGCGGGGTAGGCGGGGTAGGCGGGGTAGGCGGGGCGGCGCGGGACAGGGCAGGGCGCCGGCCGCACTGTTCGAAATTCACCAAGGTGGATTTCGAATCTTTCGACTGGATGTATCGGGCGCGGCTTTCTAGACTCGCGGCTGACTACCCAGTGGAGACCGCATGCTTGACCGTGCCCTTGATGGCATCAAAGTGCTCGACCTGTCGAGAATCCTCGCCGGGCCGTGGTGCACCCAGAACCTGGCCGACCTCGGCGCGGAAGTCCTGAAGATCGAACACCCCGGCCGCGGGGACGACACACGCCAGTGGGGCCCTCCGTACATCGGCGAGGAGGACGGCACCGAGCGCCTGTCCGCCTACTTCGTGTGCTGCAACCGGGGCAAGCAGTCGCGGGCCATCGACTTCGCGGACCCGGCCGGCGCTGAAGCCGTGCGCGAACTCGCCCGCGGCGCCGACGTGTTGGTGGAGAACTACAAGGCCGGCTCCCTGGCCAAGTACGGCCTGGACTACGCCACGCTGCGTGCGCTCAACCCGCGCCTGGTCTACCTCTCCATCACCGGTTTCGGGCAGACCGGCCCCATGGCCGACAAGCCGGGCTACGACTACGTGTTCCAGGGCATGGGCGGGCTGATGAGCTACACCGGGCATGCCGAGGGCCAGCCCGGCGCCGGCCCGCTGCGCACCGGCGTGGCGGTGGTGGACCTGTCCACCGGCATGTACGCCACCTCCGCCGTGCTGGCGGCGCTGTTCCAGCGCCACACCACCGGCCGCGGCCAGTACATCGACATGGCCCTGCTCGACGTGGCGGTGGCGCTGAACGCCAACCAGGCGGCCAACTACCTGGCCTCCGGCAAGAACCCCGCACGCACCGGCAACGCCCACCCGAACTGCGCACCCTACGAGGTGTTCCGCTGCGCCGACGGCCACCTGATCCTGGCCATCGGCAACGACGGCCAGTTCCAGCGTTTCTGCCAGGTCGCCGGCCTGGCGCCCCTGGCGCAGGAAGAACGTTTCGCCACCAACCCGGCGCGCATCGCCCACCTGCCGGCGCTGCGTGCCATCCTCACCGAGCTGTTCCCGCAGCGGGCCCGCGGCGACTGGACCTCCGCATTCGACCAGGCAGGGGTGCCCTGGGGCCCCATCAACAGCCTGGCCGAAGTGTTCGCCGACCCGCAGGTGCAGCACCGCCGCATGGTGCAGGTGCTGCAGCACCCGGTGCTGGGGCCGGTCACGACCGTGCGCAACCCCATGCTGGCGGCCCGCGAGCGCCCCCCGGCCGACGTATTGCCGCCGCCGCTGCTGGGCGAAGCCGTTACTGCCGCTGTCGCATAGCGCGCCGGCCGGCCGTTCCCTTCCTGCCGTTTCCGTTTCCGTTTCCCTTCCGTCTTCCTTGTCCCGTTTTCCCGTTCCCCGAAAGAGACATCCATGCACAAAAGAACCCTGCTCGCCGTCGCCCTGTCCTGCGCCTGCCTGGCACTGCCCGCCCACGCGGACACCTACCCCGACAAGCCGGTGAAACTCATCGTGCCCTACGCACCCGGCGGCACCACCGACCTGCTGGCCCGCATCATCGCCAACAAGCTCGGCATGGTGATGAAGCAGCCCTTCGTGGTGGACAACCGGCCCGGTGCCGGCGGTGCCGTGGGCAGCGCCTACGCCGCCAAGCAGCCGGCCGACGGCTACACCCTGGTGATGGTGGTGGAAAGCTCGCACGCGGTGAACCCCAACGTCTACGCCAAGAACGCCTACGACCCGGTGAAGGACTTCGCGCCCATCAGCAACATCGCCGACGTGCCCAACGTGCTGGTGGTCAACCCCGCCTTTCCCGCCAAGGACGTGCAGGGGCTGGTCAAGGAACTCAAGGCGCATCCCGGCAAGTACGCCTTCGGCTCCTCGGGTAACGGCGGCCTGAGCCACATCAACGGTGAACTGTTCAAACACGTGACCGGCACCGACATACTCCACGTGCCCTACAAGGGCCTGGGCCCGGCGCTGACCGACCTGATCGCCGGCCAGATCAACATGGTGTTCGACAACATCCCCTCGTCGGCCGGCATGATCGCCGCCGGGCAGACCCGCGCGCTGGCCGTGGCCGCCAAGACACGCCTGAAGATCCTGCCGCAGGTGCCCACCTACGCGGAGGCCGGCCTGCCGGCGATGAACAATCCGTCCTGGTTCGGTATCGGCGCGCCCGCCGGAACGCCGTCGAAGATCCTCGACCAGTTGAACAAGGCGGTGCGGGAAGCCCTGGCCGACCCCGAGGTGATCGCCTCCATCGAAAAGCAGGGCGCAATCCCCAGTCCGATGTCCCGCGCCACGTTCTCCAAGCTGGTGGTGGACCAGAACGCGCTGTGGAAGAAGGTGATCAAGGACATCGGATTCGAGAAGCTCTGACATGGCAACCTCTTCTTCCCCCACCAGCGCCCCTGCCGAGACCCCTGAGTCCCATGCCGGGGTAGCCGTCGACAGCGCCGGCATCGCCACCGTCACCATCCAGGGCGCCGGCGCGCTCAACCTGCTGAGCACCCCGGTGATCGTCGCGCTGCGCGACGCCGTCCAGGCGCTGGCGTCCGACGAACGGGTGCGTGTGCTGGTGCTGCGCGGCACCGGCGACCGGGCCTTCGTGGCCGGCGCCGACATCAAGGAGATGGGCGCGCTGGACGGCCCGAAAGCGCATGCCTTCATCGACAAGCTGCGCCAGCTGAGCGACGCGGTGCGGCTTTTCCCCACCCCGGTGATTGCCCGTATCCCCGGCTGGACGTTGGGTGGCGGCATGGAACTGGCGGCCGCCTGCGACCTGCGTATCGTCTCCAACCGCGCGCAGTTCGGCATGCCCGAGGTCAAGGTCGGCATCCCGTCCATCATCCATGCGGCGCTGATCCCCCGGCTGGTGGGCCAGGCACGCGCCAACTGGCTGATGCTGACCGGCGAGAACATCGACGCCGCGCAGGCCCTGGCCTGGGGCCTGGTCGATGCGGTGGTGGCACCCGACCGGCTCGACGAAGAGGTCGGCCGCATGGCCCGGCAACTGGCGGGCTACGGCCCTTGTGTCCTGCGCCAGCAGAAGCGCCTGCTGCGCGAGTGGCAGCAGGAGCCGCTGGAGACCGCCATCCGCAACGGTGTGCAGGAGTTCGCCAGTGCCTTCGGCACCGGGGAGCCGCAGCACTACATGGGCAAGTTCCTGGGGAAGCATTAGCCACCCCAGGCCCTCCCTGCATCAGCGTTCGTTCAGGTTGACGCGTGCCTCGCGCGCGACATTCGAATAAACCGCTATCTGTTCTTTCGAGAACTGGTCTAGTTGCTCCGGCGTGGAGCCGATGGCATCCGCACCCGCTTCGCGGAACTGGGCCTGGACCTTCGGGTCCTTGACGACCCTGGCAAGCGTGGAGGATACCTTGGCGATCACCTCCTTCGGTGTTTTGCCAGGCGCGAAGATGCCGACCCAGAAGGGAAGGTTGTACGCAGGGAAGCCCGACTCCGCCAACGACGGAACGGCGGGTAGTTTGTCGGAGCGGGTCTTGGTCGTCACCGCCAGGGCCCGCACCCGCCCGCTTGCGATGTTTCCCAGCTCAGGGGGCACACCATCGATCAGCAGCTCGATGCGCGCGCCCAGCAAATCGGCCAAGGCAGCGGATGTTCCCTTGTAGGGGACATGCTGCATTTTTATGCCCGCCATCGACAGGAACAACTCCGTTGCAAGGTGGATCGCCGTCCCCGTGCCGGAGGAGCCGTAGCTGAACTTCGTCGGGTTGGCGCGTACCAGCGCGATGAACTCCTTGAGGTCCTTCGCGGGCACGGTGGGATTGGTCAGCAGAACCAGGGGAAACTGCGCCACCAGCGCCACCGGAGCAAAGTCCTTGGCGGGATCGTAGCCCAGGATTTTGGGGGACTGGAGATTGACGACCGCGGAAGACGCCGAGTGGAAGATGAGGGTGTAGCCGTCCGCGGGCGCATTGGCCACCATACGCGACGCGATAAGCCCGCCACCGCCGGCCTGGTTTTCAACGTAGACCGTCTGTCCCAGAGCTTCCCCCAGGCGTTCTGCCGTAATGCGGGCCAGCAAATCGATGCCGCCACCGGCGCTGAAGGGCACCAGCAGCCGGATGGGCTTGCCGGGGTAGGTCAGGTTGTTCTGTGCGGCCGCAGGAATGGAATGCACACACACGCCGGCGGCTGCCGCGAGCAGCAGTGCGCGCCGCATGTTCGCCGAAGATTCTGGATTTTTCACGGTATGTTCCGGTGTAATTTGGTTCCGGTGCAATTCGGGGCGCGCTAGGCCATCACCTCGCGGAACAGCTGCATGAAGTTGTCCGACGCGATGCCACGCACCTGGTCCTCCGAAAAACCGGCGGCGCCCAGCGAATCCAGCATGCGCTGCTGATCGCCCAGGCTGTTGATCGGGTACAGCCACGGCCAGGTGCCGTATACCTCCGGCTTGCGCATGAACTCCTGGTAGCGTTCGGGGGGCTGGTTGTGGATGAAGTCCGAGCCGATGCCCACGTGCTCGGCGCCGATACGATCGGCAACGTGGCGGATATGCCGGACCACATCGGCCGCCGTGGGGGTCTGGCCGGGCATCAGGACGAGCGGGGGAAGGTAGGTGATGCCGATCACCCCGCGGTTCAGCTTCAGGGCATCGAGCAAGGCGTCGGTCTTGTTGCGTGCATTCGGGCAGACCGAGAACGCATTGGCATGCGTGGCGGTCACCGGCCGGGAGGAGAGGGCTACCGCATCCAGCCCGCTCCTGTCACCCACGTGGGACAGGTCGATCACGATCTTCAGCTCATTCAGCACCGAGACCAGTTCCCGTCCGATACCGGAGAGCCCCGCATCCGCTGTTTCGGCGCATCCGTCCCCGTACAGGTTTCTGATGTTGTGTGCGATCTGGATGACCCGCACACCCAGGTCGCGAAAGAGCGCCAGCAGGCCCAGATCCCGCTCGACGCCGGGCACGTTCTGGTAACCGATGACGATGGCCAGCTTGTTGAGGGCGGCTGCGCGCTCGAAGTCGGCGAACTCCTCGACCAGATGCACGTTGCCGCCCAGCCCCAGGAGGTGGCGCCGGTACGCTTCGAGTTCCCCCAGGGAGTGCCGCAGACCGGGAATCGGGTTGATGCCCCGGTAGTTGTTGAGGGTGATGTGAACCGCCTTGACGCCAGCCGCCAGACATTCGTCCGCATACTGGGATGTCATCTTTGCGCCGTTCAGAAGATCGAAAACCTTGTACATGTAAACCCTGTCTAGAAAGAGTGGCGCATGCCGATGTCGAACCCGGACGATCCTTGGTTGGCGCCCGTCAGTGCCGTGTTGAGCGCGCGGTTGGCGCCGCCGCTGTTCTTCACATGGGCCAGGGTGCCGTACAACACTGTTCGTTTGGAAAGGCTGTACACATAACCCAGGGCGATCTTGGAGGTTGCCGGGCTTGCACCGGCGTCGGTGCTGTAGCGCGACAAGGCTGCCTTGACCTCCCCCGGACCGAAGGGGATGACCGTCCCGAGCGTGTAGCCTTTGCCGGTGTTGCGCGACGGTTGTTCGACGCGGTCGTTGAAGACACCGAGCAGCACCCGTGCGGCCGAAACGGAATACGACCCGGTCAGCAACGTCGTGACGATGTTGCCGGTGGCATAGGCCGACCGGGCGCGCACGGCCGTGAACCTGAGGGCCTGGTTGCTCCAGCCCAGCCGCAGGTTGTACCCGCTTCCGTCATTCTTGTTGGCAACATTGCTCTGGTTTTCGCCAAAGAAATACTGCGCCTGGCCAAAGATGCCGTTGAGCCCGCCGGGGAGAAAATAGGACACCGCGTTCGACACCCGGATCGATGCAGGACCTGCGAGGGAACTGACGAAGGCTTGTGTGGCACCCACACCGACGGCGGCAAAAGGATCCGACTCGAAGCGGTCGTAGAACTGGGCGGCTGCGTCCCGGCCCAGGCGGAATTCACCCAGGGGGCCACTGAGCGCGACGGTGGCGCGCCGGTTGAACGTCAGGCCCTGCCCGCCAACGGGAGCCGCCGGCGCGCCGGTGGTCTGGTTGTTGGTGTTCGAAGTCGCCCCCAATCCGGTGTCGGCAGCGAACTGGCTTTCCAGCCAGAACGAGGCCGCCAGCCCGCCGCCCAGGTCTTCCTGGCCGCGTATCCAGAACCGGGAGGTCGCGTTATTGCCGCTCGTCAGTTGGTTGATGTGCGACAGGTTGCCTTTGCCGTAGGAATAACCGGCGTCAACGATGCCGGATAGGGTGACGGACGACTGGGCGCAGGCGCTGGTGGCCGCTGCGGCCAGCGCAATGCCCAAAGTGGACTTGGATAGCATGGTCTTCTCCTCGTTGTGGTTAAATTTTTTCAATCAGGCTGTGGAGGGCGCAGGCAAAAATCCGGCGCGCCTCGCTGCCATGGATGAATTCGTAGTCGGCTTTGGGCGCCGTATCCCCCTCCTGGAAAGACAGCTCGATGAGCACCGGGCCGGAGGTGGATAACAGGCCCGGCACCTGCAAAGCCAGTGCGTCGATGGAATCGACACGCACGGCGGAGGTGTAGCCGGCGGCCAGCGCCAGCGCCGGAAAGTCGACTTTCTCGCCGCCCGGCAACGGATGGCCGCCGTTGGCCTCGTAGGTTCCATTCCGGCTCACGAAATGCAGGAAGTTCCGCGGACAACAGGCCCCCACGCTGACCAGCGTGCCGAGGTTCATGAGCAGGCTGCCGTCGCCGTCCAGCACGACGATGCGGCGGTTCGGCATCGCCAGCGCCAGGCCGAGGGCGTGTGAGGACGCCAGGCCCATGGCACCTACGCTGACATAGTTGAGCGGGTGCGGCCTGGCCACCAGCCATTCGAAGGCCGAGCTGTAGGTCGGAATGACGATGTCGGCAGGAAAGACGGTCGCCAGGTATTCAAAACAGTCTTTCCGTTTCATGGCGTGGCCTCCGGGTAACGTGTAATCAGCAGGGCCACGGGTTTGCTGTCGCGGAAGGCGGCGTTGATGGCCATGGGAATGGTGTCGACATCCGCATCCGTGGCGACCGTGTAGTACGCCATGCCCAGCGCATCGAGGATCGGAATTGTTTTTCGGACACCGTAATTTTGCGAATTGCAGATGTCGTCCGGCGAGTCGGTAAACAGCATGCCGACGAGCATGCAGATGGGCTGCGAATACTCCATGGCCACCGCGCGGATGGCGTTCATGGATGCCAGCAGACCCGTGTACTGGATCAGCATCACCCCTCTTTGGCCGCCCACGTGGAGGCCGGCGCAGATGCCCACGCCTTCCTCCTCCCTGCATATCCGCACCAGCCGGGGTGCCGGCTGCCGGGCCAGAGGCCGCAGCACGCCCTCCGAGGTCGTCAGGTCCGGCACCGAGACCACATGCGTGACGTGGGCCTGGGCGAGGGATTCGATGATTCGGAAGCCGGACAGTGTTGGCTTGGCTTCGTTCATTGGTATTCCATCCAGACGCTTTTGACCTGGAGGTATTCACCCACGGCGTCCCGTCCGTTCTCGCGGCCGAAACCGGACTGCTTGTACCCACCGAGCGGTGTCATGCTGCTGACGCCGCGGTACGAATTGACCCACACGGTGCCCGCCTGGATCGCCTGCGACAGCCGCAGCGCCCGTCCCAGGTCGCGGGTCCACACGCCAGCGGCCAGCCCGAACCGGGAGTCGTTGGCCAGGTACAGTGCCTCTGCCTCGGTGTCGAATGCACGAACGGCCAGCACGGGCCCAAAGACCTCTTCGCGCCAAAGATCCGTCTCCGTGCCGACGCCGGTAAAAATGGTGGGCGGAACAAACCAGCCTTGTGCAGGCAGTTGCCTGGCCTGGGACGCGGCTGTCGGAACCGCGCCTTCTTGGGTCGCCACCCCGATCTTCCTGAGCACCGAGGTGTACTGCTGCTGCGTGCTGACAGGCCCCATATGTGTGGCCGGGTCACGCGGGTCGCCCACGTGCAGCGCCGCGGCCTGCTCGACCAGCGCGGCCATGAAGGCATCGTGGATTCCCGCCTGCAGCAGCAGGCGCGAGCCTGCTACGCACGACTGGCCGCTCGACGAAAATATGCCGCCCAGCACCGAGGGGACTGCGCGGGCCAGGTCGGCGTCGTCGAACACCAGGACGGGAGACTTGCCGCCGAGTTCCATCACCACCGGCTTCAGGTGCCGCGCCGCCGTTTCATAGACGGCCCTTCCGCCCGCGTCACCGCCGGTAAAGCTGATCTTCGCGACGCGCGCATCGGCAATAAGCGGCAGCCCGATCTCCGCGCCATAGCCGGTGACCACATTGACCACGCCGTCCGGAAAACCCGCTTCCGTCGCGAGTGCGGCGAGGTGGAGTGTGGACGCGGAGGCGTGCTCGGACGGTTTGACAATGGTGGTGCAGCCCGCCGCAAGCGCCGGGGCGATCTTCCAGGACGCAATGGAGAGCGGGGAATTCCAGGGGGTGATCGCCACCACGACACCCACGGGCTCTCTCTGGGTGAAATTGAACACGCCGGTACGGTCGACGGGGATGACGTCCGATTCGATCTTGTCCGCCAGGCCCGCGAAGTAGGTCCAGAGCTCGGGCAGGTAGGCGTATTGCTTGCGGAGTTCAGTGATCGGTTTGCCGTTGTCCTGCAGGTCGAGGCCGACCAGCAGTTCCTGGTCCCGCTCCAGCAGCAGGGCCAGCGCGCGCAGCAAGCCCCCCCTGCGGGTCGCCGTCATCGTCGCCCAGGGGCCCGCGTGGAACGCGTGGTGGGCCGCGTCCACGGCGAGCGTGGCATCGCGGTAGTCGCCGCGCGGCACCTGCGACCAAGGCGCCTCGGTCGACGGGTCGAACGACTCGATCCACCGTCCGTCCGTGGCCTCGCACGGGGCACCCCCGATGTGCATTGGAATCTGTCTCACGTTGTTGAAGCTCCTGGCATGGGTCCACGTTTTGGACCGTTTCGGAGCAAAATATATTGGGCTGCAACTTTACCGGCCACATTTCCGTATTTTGTTTCGTATGTTGGACCAACCGAAAGGACCCATCCATGACTACCCAGACGCTGGAACGCGCCGTCGGCCTGCTTCGTTTGCTGGCTTCCGCGGGCGCGGAGGGGCGGCGGCTTGCCGACCTGCACGTCGACTCCGGCCTCACCAAGCCGACCGTTCACCGCATACTCGATTCGCTGCGCAACGAGGGGCTGGTGGAGCAGACCGGAGACACCCGGCGGTACCGCCTGGGCAAGGAGCTGGCCGTGCTGGGATGGTCCGCGGGCCGCACGGTGTACGACCTCAAGGACCTGGCGGCCGATGAGATGGCGGCCGTCGCGACCGAGACGGGCGATACGAGCTTCCTGTCGATCCGGACCGGGAATGAAGCGGTCTGCATAGACCGGCAGACCGGTGACTATCCGGTGAAGGCATTCACCGTCGAAGTCGGCATGCGCAGGCCGCTGGGCGTCGGAGCCACCGGAGTCGCCTTGCTCGCCTCTCTCTCCGACGACAAGATCAACAACGTCCTGAAGCTGATCGAAGGGCCGCTGGGCCGCTACCCCAATGCGTCATTGCGGCAGATACGGGATGCGGTCACTGCTGCCAGGGCCACGGGCTACGCGCTGAGCGAGGGCCTCATGGTCAAGGGGGTACGTGGCGTGGCGGTGACGATCCTGGACGGCGACAGGCAGCCGGTCGCCGCCATCGGCATGGCCTCCATCAACGACCGCATGGGCCCCAAAAGGCTTCCCGAGATCGTGCGGGCGCTGAAGATGTACGGCAACCGCATCGAGCAGCGCATCGCCGCGGCGGAAAGCAGCAGAAGCCATGGATCGACGCGTGTCGTCAGAGGCAAGGCCGGATCGAAGATGTCCCGCTAGAGTCCGCATCCTGGAACGAATTCAATTGGTTTTGCACTCCGGTAGTGCATTGCAGCATCATCCGCAGCGGATCAACGGTCCACCATATGGATCTCCCACCCGGGCTATTTTGAAATGAACAGAGACACCACCCCGCACCCCTTGTCGCGCAAGCGGCTGCTTTCACTCGCACTTGGCGCGGCATTGTGCGGTGCGCTGGCGCCCGCCGCCACCCACGCAGCCGCAGCCGATGGATATCCATCGAAGCCGATCAGGCTGCTGGTGCCTTCGCCCAGCGGGGGCGGCATCGACCTATTGGCCCGCATGTTTGCCCAGCGCCTGTCCGAGCAGATGGGCCAGTCCGTCGTGGTGGACAACATCGGCGGCGCCGGAGGCACTATCGCCGCAGGCATCGTGGCCCGTTCGGCCCCCGACGGCTATACCCTGATCTTCCAGGCAACGAATGGCGCGGTGAACGCCGCGGCGCTGCCCAACCTCCCGTTCGACGCGGTGAACGGCTTCACCCCCGTGACCCTGGCAGCCCGCTTTCCGTTGGTGATGATCGTCAACAAGGAGGTGCCGGCCACCGACGCCCGGCAACTGGTGGCGCTTCTCAAGCAGAACCCGGGCACCTACAGCTACGGTTCGGCGGGAATCGGAACGGGCACGCACCTCGCGGCCGAATGGTTCAAGACCCTGGCCAAGGTGGACATGCTGCACGTTCCCTACAAGGGAACCGGCGCCATCATGCCGGACCTCCTGGCCAATCGGGTGCAGATCATGTTCGACGGCCTGCCGCCCCAGGCCGCCAACATCAAAACGGGCCGGGTGCGGGCCCTGGCCGTCACCACCACGGAGAGGTCCCGGATTCTTCCGGAGATTCCGCCCCTGAGCGAGGTACTGCCCGGCTACGACCTTCCTTTCTGGACCGGTATATTCGCACCTCCCCATACACCCAGGGACATCGTCGACAAGCTGGCCGCGGAGACCCGCAAGGCCGTTGATTCTCCTGAGCTGAGCCAGAAGCTGCGCGACTTCGGGGCCAAGGGTGTGGGATCGACGCCCGGCGAGTTCTCCCGCTTCTGGGCCGCCCAGGTCGGGCTGTACCGGAAGATCCTCACGCAGGGCAATATCAAGCTGGAGGGCAATTGACGTGGAGGCGGCCCGCATGCGAGAGGAATGGCCTCTCGTCGATACCCATGCACATGTGTTCAACGCGGACATGCCCCTGTCGCCCGACGCCTGGCGGAGTCCGGAGAAGGAGGCCAGGTACGAAGACTTCACCCGGGTGCTGGACACGCACCATGTGCCTTTCGGGGTGATCGCCGCGGCAAGCATGTATGGCGACTACAACGGATACACCCTGCAGGCCCTGGATGCGCACCCCCATCGCCTGCGCGCGACGGTGATCGTCAAGCCCACGATCGACGGCACGGCACTGCGCGACCTGCAAAGCCGGGGTGTCGTGGGCGTTCGATGGGTCTGGTTCAACCAGGACGAGCTTCCCGACCTGCACAGCTACGAATACCGCGCCTTCCTGCGGCGACTGGCGGACACGGGCCTGCATGTGCAAATCCTGCTCGGCGGCGAGCGGCTCGATGGCGTGTTGAAAACATTGCATAACGCCGGGGTGGAGGTTGTCATCGACCACTTCGGATTCCCGGACCCGACGTCGGGCCTGGACTGTCCTGGTTTCAAGGCTGCCGTTTCCGCGGCGAAACGAGGCAAGGCGATGGTCAAGATGGCGGCGTGGCACCGCTTGGAGGGCAGGGGGCCGCAACTCTGCGCCCGCCTGTTGGATACCTGCGGCCCCGGGAAATTGCTGTTCGGCAGCGACTGGCCGTTCCTGGCCGCAGCCCCTGCTTATGGCTACGCCGAGTGCCTGGATGCGTACCTGCAGGCCGTGCCCGACGCAGGCATTCGCCGGGCGATATCCGAAACGGCGCTGCGCTACTATTTTTGGAACAAAAGATGATCAAGCTGTTTTACACCCCGGCATCCCATTTCGTGCGGAAATGCCTGGTCGCCATCAAGGAACTGGGCATCGAGGACCGCTTCGACATCGTGCCTACCGTGTGGGCGCACAACTGGGGTACGGACACGACACCCTACGGCGATGATTTTCTGGACGCTTCGCCTATTGCGCGTATTCCCGCGATCCTCACGGAAGACGGGCTGCGCCTGAGCGACTCTTCCACCATCAGCGAATACCTCAATGACGAGCTGGGGGGATACCGGTTATGCCCGGCCTCTGGCCGGGAGCGGTTCGAAATCCTGTCGCTGGCGTCGATCGCCTCGGCGGGCATCATGGAGGCGCAGGTCCTGCGCCGGGCCGAATTGCTCCGCAAGCGGGAGGGCTCCCCGCGGCCGCAGGAATTCTCTGCACATTTCGTGCAAAAGATGATGGACCGGCAGGACCGTTGTTATGCCTATCTGGAAACACGCTGCGCCTCGTTCGGTGCGGACGTCGATCTGGGGCAGATTGCCATTGCCTGCGCATGCGCCACCTCCGACTTCCGGTTCCCCGAGGACGACTGGCGTTGCCTGGCACCACGCCTGGCGAAGTGGTACGACACCTTTGCGACCCGCCCCTCGATGGTCGAGACCCGGCAGGGCGAAACCCCGCGTTAACAACCCCACCGATTGGCTCACCATGCGATACGTATATTTCTGGGAAAAAAGCTCCAACCTCTGGGTGTGGACCCTCTATGGTGCAAACGGGCGAAAAATGGCCACCAGTGTGGAGAAGCACTACAACAAGGACGATTGCCTCACGGCCATCGCCCTGGTCCAGTCGAGTGCGGGTGCGGTCGTGGAAGAACGGGCCGAGGCCTGAGCCGCATTGCAACGGCCGGCCATGCCCTTGACCCGGATCGAGCTCATCGCGACGCTGGCGCTCAAAGACGCGCTCCAGACCATTGCAGCGCGCTACCAATTGCACACCGGCGTGGAGGTGGGTGTCTCGGTCCGCGCGGGCTCCACCATCGTCGCGGGTGCGCTCGGCGCCAGCGGCGCGGCGCTCTTTGTGGGGCCGCAAGCGCTATGCGCAGAACTGGGCCGTGCCGGAGCCCTGGTGCCGGCCACCTGGGTGCCGGTGGCGGTCTCCAGTGCCGCGCTGGCCGTGTCCCCGTCACTGGCCACTGTCGCCACGGACACCGTGGAAGATTTCCTCGGCGTGCTGAGGCAAGCCCGGCGGGTTGCATACAGCGCTGCGGCGAGCGGACACCATTTTCTGCAGGTTCTCTCGGGCTACGGCCTGGCCGATCTGGTCACCCAGAAGGCGGCCATTCCACCGCCCGGCATGCTGGTAGGGGAACTGATCGCCGCGGGCGAGGCGGAGGTGGGGGTGCAGCAGTTCAGCGAATTGCTGCCTATCCCCGGCATTCTCGTCAGAGCGCTGCCCCCGGAGTTCCGGCAAGACATTGGCTACGGGGTGATACGCATAGCCGGAACGCAAGCCCATGCATTGCAGGACGCATTTGTCGCCTTCCTCGGAGGCGAGCAGTCCCGCGCGGTATTCCTGCAGAACGGATTGAAGCCTTTCGGCAGCATTCCACCCACTTCCACCGGTGGCACCCCATGACCACCATCGACAAACGTTAAAGGACAACACCGATGACCGACCGAAAACTGACGGGAAAAATCGAGGCTTCGCGGATCAGGCTTTTTGAGGTGCCGGAGGCCCCGCCCGGGGTGCTGGAGGGGTTCCGGTCCCTGGGGGACGCGAGTGGTGTCGTATCCGACATCTTCGACGAGCTGGGCATCACCGGCGTGCTGAGCGCCAGCACGTTCAGGCCCACCATCGCGGGCGCCTGCGTCGTGGGGACGGCACTCACGGTGAGGAATATCCCGCTCCGGCAGCACCCCTACGAAGCGGCAAAGGCCCGCGTGAACGGCATGGCCGAGTTCGAGGCGCACAACCTGGCGAGCCCCGGGAACATCCTCGTGATCGATGGCGTCGCCGGGATGTCGAACATTGGCGGGATATCGGCGCAGACCGGCAAGCGGCAGGGAGAGGTCGGGGCCATCGTCCAGGGCGGCATCCGCGACCTGCCGCACTCGCGTTCGGTCGGCTACCCCTTGTGGTCGACCGAGGTGACGCCGGTCACGGGAAAATGCCGCCTGCAGACCGTCGAAATCAACGGCGACATACAGATGGGGGGCATACGTGTCTCGCCGGGCGACATCGTGCTCGCCGACGATACCGGCATCTGTTTTATTCCCCGCGCCCGTGCCGCAGAGGTGCTTGCGCTGGCACAGAAGAAGTCGGCCGCCGAAGCCAGGAAATGCAAGCTCATCGAGGGCGGGCTGGGCGTCGCGGATCTCCCGACCAACGCTTGACCTTCACCCGCACACGGGGATATGCCAAAAAAGCAGCGATGTCGGCCTTGTCCGACAGCCCGCTCGACGGTTCCTGTTTTTAATGCAGGTGTTCGATGCACATGCAGAAAAAGGAGCCATTCATGGAAATCCGAGTGCATGCTGGCCCTGCCGCCGGCGAATCCAGGCGGGAGCTGGTGCCGGGCAGTGCGCGCCGCGCCGTGCCGTCCGTGCCCGCTCCTTCACAGCAGGAGGCGGAACTGGTGGATTTCTTGCTGCACGCCGGCCCGTTCCGCGAGCGGCTGGCGCGGACTCCGCACAAAAACGCCGCGCGGCAGCGGCAGTTGCAGGCCTGAAAGCCGGCAGGCCTGCCAGACCGCGCCAGGCGCTCAGCGTCCCGGGGAGAAGGCCCCGGTCGGGTTGCCGAAGCCGCTGGTCCGGCCGCCAGCGGGCAGGTCGGCCGCCGACGGGCCGCGGTCGCTCACGTCGGAGCGGATGTAGCCGGCGTTGAGGGTCGGGCGGCCGGCCACCATGTAGCCGGTGGTGGCGCCGGTGCTCTGGTCCGTGCCGATGCCGATGCCACCGCAGTCGCCGGTGTTGTCCAGCGAGAACACCATGCTGGCGCCAGCGCCGAAACGCGCGGGCAGCGTGTCGTGCAGGTCGCGTGCCATGTTCACCGGCGGCTCGGTGGAGCGGAAAATGATGGTCTTGCCCCCCGCGCCGTACACGGTGTAGCAGGTGGCGCCGGCCCCGGCCGAAACGGCGAGCAGGGCGGCGGCAATACAGAAGGTCTGGCAGAAACGCATCACCAAAGTATGCGCCAGCACGGGCCTGGGGAGCAACCGGGGCCGTCCCTGCCGGTGTCAGGCCACCGCGGAATACAGGTACAGCAGCCATCCGCCTGCCGCCAGCAGGCCGCAGGCAAAGGTTTGCGCGGCCAGGCCGCCGATGCGCAGGCTGGCCAGTTGCACCCGGCGTTTCCACAGGCACAGGGCACCCGCGGCCAGCAGCACCATGGCCGACCAGGGGGCGGGCAGGTAGATGGCCACGCCCGCGGTGAAGATGGCGAAGGCCAGCACCGCCAGGATGAAGTAGCCCACCACCATCCAGGGTGTGAGGCGGCGTGGCGGCAGGTCTTCCTCCGCGGGGTCCGAGGGCACCCGCAGGTGCATGCCGGCAAAAAGCCCGGCGTTGAAGGCCGCCAGCGCGGCCACCGGCAGTGCCAGCGCCAGCGGCATGCCCAGCACCCGCAGCAGCACCAGCACCACGATGGCCGTCGATGCAAACCAGAAGCTGACACGCGGCGAGCCGAAGGCCAGCTCCAGCGGTGTCCCGCAGGCCGGACAGTGCCGGGCCTCCTGTGTACGCTGGCTTTGCCACGCCGGGGAGAAGATGCCGATCTTGGAGGAGCAGTGGGGGCAGCGCATGCCTCAAATGTAGCCGGCCGACCGACCGCCTTCGGGCTCCGGCCGTGGCATACGCCACAAAACGGCACCGTGAAAACCCGGGGGGCTGCACAGCGTTGCGGCCGAACCGCCGGGCCGCCCCAAGGCGGGCAGCCGAGGGGCTCTCTTACACGGATCCGTCAGCGACCTCAAAGATGCCGCGGCAGCTGCCGCAGGTGCAGTCGGTCTTCAGCACCATGACCGCGGGCCGCTCGGGGTTGGCCTGGGCGTCGATGCTGACGATCTCCAGGCAGGTGGGGCAGCGCCCGCCGATGGGGCGGCGCAGCCGGTAGTCTTCCACCGCCCGCTCCATGGCGATGATGGCTTCCTCGTGCGGGGCGGCCAGGCCGGTGGCGCGCGGGTCGTCGCCGAACTCCTTGAACAGCAGCATGGTGCCCCAGTACACCGGCGCCGAAGCCAGCGGCAAGAAGACCGACCAGACATCGACCCGGTCCACCGGCTTGCACACGTCGTCCAGGTAGCCGTAGCAGGCCTGGAAGGTGAAGCCGGTGAACAGCACCAGCAGCACCCCCAGCACCCCCGCGATCACGGCGAACACCATGAAGCTGCGCCAGCGTCCCCAGTGTGCCCACCGCCCCTTGGCGCGGCCCGCGTAGCCGACCTGGGCGGAGACGAAAAAGCCGAGCAGCACGGCCAGGACGGCAAAGGTGGGAAGGTACATGGGGGCGAATGCTAGCGTGTGGCGCCGCGGATCGCCAAACCGGGCCCGCCGCGCCGTGCGGCCCCGCAACGCCCAAACCCGGTATTAAGGGAAAACCCGCGGGCAAACCCGTACCGTGCGCTCCGTCACCCAGGCACGGGTGCTGCGGTCGAAGTCCGAGAAATGGACCGAGGCCAGGTGGGCCTGCACCGCGGCCACGTCGTCGTAGGTTTCGTAGAGCACGAAGGTGGAGGGTTCGTCCATGTCGTGGCACACGTCGAACTGCTGGCAGCCCGTCTCCTGTGCCAGCGACGCACGCGCGTTGTGCAGCGCCGCGTGGCAGAACGGGTCGATGCAGTCGGGGCGCAGCTGGTACTGGGTGATGAGGGCGATGGCCATGGCGCAATGTAGGCGTGCGTGCGAACAGCGCCCAGCGGGAAATCCCGGCCGGCGTCGGGGCGGCACCGGTTACAGTGCGCGCGCCACCATGCAAAACAACCATCCATGACGGCCGCCGCCGCCGCCCGCCGCACCGGCCTGCTGTGCCTGCTGGCCACCACCCTGGGCTGGGGCCTGAACTGGCCCGCCATGCGCCACCTGACGCAGGAACTGCCGCCGCTGGTGGCGCGCGGCTCCTCGGGCCTGGTGGCCGCGCTGCTGCTGGGCCTGCTGTCGGTGGCGCTGGGGCACAGCCTGCGGCTGCCGCGGGCGCTGTGGGTGCGGCTGCCGCTGGTGTCGCTGGTCAACGTGTTCGCGTGGCAGGGCTTCTCCACCCTGTCGCTGCGCTGGCTCAACGCGGGGCAGGGTGCGCTGCTGGTCTACACCATGCCGGTATGGGCCATGCTGTTCGCCTGGCCGCTGCTGCACGAGCGGCCCACGCCGCGTTCGCTGGCCGCGCTGGCGCTGTGCGGCGGCGGGCTGTGGCTGTTTTTCGGCGCCAGCGGCCTGCCGCTGGACGCGGGGCACCTGGCGGGCATCGGTTTCGCCCTGGCCGCGGCCACCATCTTCGCGGCCGGTACCGTGGCCATGCAGCCCATCGCGGGCCTGCCGCCGCTCACGCTGGTGACCTGGCAGCTGTTCTTCGGCTGCCTGCCCATGCTGCTGATCGGGCTGGCCTTCGAGCAGCCGCACTGGGCCGGCGTGACGCCCCTGGGCTGGTGGCTGTACGCCTACATGACGGTTGTGCCCATGGGTGTCTGCTACATCGCCTGGTTCGCCGCGCTGCGGCGTGTGCCCGCCACCACCGCCACGGCGGCCACGCTGCTGACGCCGGTGGTCGGTGTGGTGGCCGGCGCGGTGGTGCTGGGCGAGCCCTTCGGCTGGCGGCAGGTGCTGGCGCTGGGCCTGGCGCTGGCCGGCATCGGGCTGGCGCTGCGGCGGGGCGCGGCGCCCCGGGCCCGGGCGCGGCAGCCCCGGACGCGGCAGGTTCAGGACGGCTCGCCCGCGACCAGGTCCGAGTAGACCAGCCAGCCGGCGGCCAGCGGCCAGCCGGCAGCGAGGAGGGTGACGGGCAGCAGCAGCAACAGGTAGATCATGGTGGCGACCTCTTCGGGCAGTGGCTCCTGGTGAGCCGGTGCCGCCATGGTGCCGCCGCTGCATGAAGCCGGTAGGTGCTGCGTGAAGTCTGCGTGAAGCCT
>JAZJYT010000079.1:0-6503 GCA_040390235.1 Pseudomonadota bacterium
CATTCGTTCTGAGCCCCCTAAGCTTCTCACTTCGCTGCGCTCCGTGTAGTGCGCCTTCCCCCCGGGGGGAGGCTGCCCCAGGCCCTGGGGAAACCCTCGGCCGGGGCCTCTGCTGGAATGAAGACGTGAAGAGGTGAAGACCCAAGCCGCCGGCGAAAGCCGGTGGCTTCCTCTTGCAAAGGCATACGCGCGGGGGGCTAAGTGGCGCGTGTCTGCCTTTGGCCGCAAGCTATCCGCTTGCGGCTTTTTTGCGTTTTCGGCAGGCGGTTTGATACATTCGGGACTCAACCATCGGTCCAGCCCACCGCGCACACCCCATGCCCCGCACCGAGCCTCCTCCGATCGGCAAGTCTGGCCTCGAAGGCCTTTCGCTGTTCCGCTGGCAGTTGCGCCGTTTCCTGCGGTTCAGCGAGGACGCAGCGCGGCAGACCGGCATCACGATCCTGCAGTACCAGCTGATGCTGCACACCCAGGGCTTCCCCGACCGGGACTGGGCCACCATCACCGAATTGGCCGAGCGGCTCCAGGCGCAGCACCATGGGGTTGCCGCACTCGTCACCCGCTGCGAAGAAGCCGGACTGGTACGGCGCCACCACAGCAAGGAGGACCGCCGGAACGTCGAGGTCCATCTGCTGGCGAAGGGCCGCCGTATGCTGGAGGCGCTGGCCGCCCAGCACCATGAACAACTGCATGACATGACGGAAGTGCTGCGCCTCCTCGGCGACCACGACGCAGGCGGCAAGGACCGCACCGGCTGAACACCGGCCCTAGGCCACCACGACCATGCGGCCTTCCATTTCCTCGTGCTTGTCACCGCAGAAGTTGTCGCACAGGAATTCGTAGACCCCCGGCTTGTCGGCCGTGAACCTGACGCGGGTGACCACGCCGGGCGGCAGGTCGGCCCGCAGCTTGAGGCCGGGCAGGTTGAAGCCATGCACGAAGTCCAGCGAGGTGAATTCCAGCACCACCGGCCGGCCGGCCTTCACCTGGAATTCGGCCGGTGTGTAGCGGAAACGCTGCGCCACCAGCTTGACCACCTGCGGCTCTTCCGCCTGGGCCAGCGCGCGCTGGCCCAGCAGGCCGAGTGCCGGCAAGGCGGCCAGCGCCCCGGCCTGTGCCATCCAGCCGCGGCGTGTCTTGTTTTTGGGATGCGCCATGGTGCTCAGCCCCGCGTCACGCCGAATTCCTGCAGCTGGTAGCTGCCGGTGCCGGGCTCGGCCTCCACCTCGCGGAAACCCAGGCCACGGTTCGGGTGGGCGGGGTCCCACGGCAGCGGCGTGCGCCGGGGCTGGCTGCCGGGCGCCGGCAGCGGGAAGATGAGCGACTTGGCCGAGTGGTGGGCAATATGCCCCGTCATGTGGTGGTGCTCCTGGTGGATGTGGCCGTAGAACACCGTCACCTGCGGGTACTGCAAGAGGATCTTCACCGCCTCGTCACCGTCGCGGGTGGCCCAGTCCCAGGCGGGCGCCAGGTCGAACAGCGGTCGGTGGGCCAGCGCCACGATGGGGCTGTTTTTCGGGCGGCCGGCCAGGTCGGCCTTCATCCAGGCCAGTTGCTCTTCGCCGATCTTCGCGCCGGCGTCCGACACGTTGTCCAGGGCGATGAAATGCACCCCTTTGTGGTCGAAGGAATAGAAGGTCTCGCCGAAGAACTCCTTGTAGGCGGTACCCCGGTCGAGCGAGGCGTCGTGTTCGCCCGGCATGAAGTGGATCTGCCTGACCTTGAGCGCCGAGACGATGTCGCGGAAGCCGGCCATGCGCCGGCGGCGCTCGCCCGGGTCGTCCGTGGTCTGGGTGAGGTCGCCGGTGAAGACGATGAAGTCCGGCGGCGTCTCCAGCGCATTGACCGTGGCCACGGCCTTGCGCAAGGTGTTGGCCGCGTCGGGGTTCTCCGGGCCGCTGAAGCCCCAGTGCGAGTCCGACAGCTGCACGAAATAGAAATCGCCGTAGGCCCCGGTGCGGGGCGCGGCGGCGGCGCAGCCGGCCAGTCCGGACAGGTAGACGGCTCCACCGCCCAGGGCGGCGAGTTGCAAGAGTTCACGGCGGTTCGTCATGGGGATTCTCCAGGTTTGCGGGGGGAAACGGGCTGCGGCCGGCCGGCCTGCAGCAGATAGGCGACGATGTCCGCGCGTTCCTGGGGATCGGGAATCGAGATGGACATCTTCTGGCCGGGGATGAACTTTTCGGGCTCGGTGAGCCACGACAGCAGGCTGGCCTCGTTCCACACCATGGTGGAGTTCTTCAGGGCGCTGGAATAGCCATAACCGGGGGCGGTGCCGGCGCGCCGGCCGATGAGCCCTTTGTGCGCCGGCCCCACGCCGTTGTAGTCAATGGAATGGCAGGCGGCGCAGCGTGCGGCATAGAGCAACTGGCCATGGGCGGCGTCGCCCGCCGCACGGGCCGGCACACAGGCTGCCACCAGCGCCGCGGACAGGAAACAGGCATGGAGGTTCTTCATGCTGTGGATACCGCCGGCCACGCACCGGTATTCCAGCCGCGGAAATAAACCGCAAAATCGCCACCACACGGGAATAAACCGCCGCCTGGCCGGGTAGGTAAGAGGACACAGGTGCGAGAACCAATATGTGAGCGATACCGCCGACCGTTTTGAAACCGAGGTGCTGCCCTGCCTGGATGCGGCCTACAACCTCGCGCGCTGGCTGGTGCGCGACGAGCATGTGGCCGAGGACGTGGTGCAGGACGCCTACCTGCGTGCCCTGCGTTACTACGGCAGCTTCCGCGGTGGCGAGGTCCGCCCCTGGCTGCTGGGCATCGTGCGCAACTGTTGCTACACCTGGTTCGCCCAGCAGAAACGCTCGCAGGAAGTCGAATGCGACCTGGACGACGCCGACGCACCCACGCTGGACGGCCAGGACCGGGTACAGACGCCCGAGACCCTGCTGCTGCAGAAGGTGGAGCGGGCCCAGGTCATGGCCGCCATCTCCAGCCTGTCCATCCCGTTCCGGGAGGTGCTGGTGCTGCGCGAGATCGAGGACCTGAGCTACGAAGACATCGCCCGTATGCTCGACATCCCCAAGGGCACGGTGATGTCGCGCCTGTCGCGTGCGCGCCGCATGCTGCACGACCACCTGGTCATCTACCGATGAGGCCTACCCGCATGGACACCGATCCGCAGGCCGAACTGCCGGCCGAACTCAAGCAGCACATGGTGGGCTACCAGGCCCCCCCGGGCCTGAAACGCCGCATCCGCCACATGCTGGAGCAGCAGCAGGCGCCCGCCGCGCCGCCGGCCGCCCGGCCGCGCAGCCGGCCATGGCGGGGGTGGGGCTGGCTGAACTGGGGGCCGCTGGGCGCCAGCTTCGCCTGCGGCGCCCTGGTGGCGGTGTCGGTCATGGGCCTGCGCGACGGCGTGCGGGTGGACGGCGACCTGGAGCAGCAGGTGGTGGCCGGGCACGTGCGTTCGCTGCTGGTGAGCCACCTGACCGACGTGGCGTCGACCGACCAGCACACCGTCAAGCCCTGGTTCGCCGGCAAGCTCGACTACGCGCCACCCGTCATCGACCTGGCCGAGGACGGCTTTCCGCTGGTGGGCGGGCGGCTGGACTACCTGCAGGGCCGGCCGGTGGCGGCGCTGGTGTACCGCCGGCGCGGCCATGCCATCAACGTCTACGTGCTGCCGGCCCGCTCGGACACCGCCTCACCGGTACGCATCACGGTGCACCAGGGCTGGCACCTGGAGCAGTGGAGCCGCCAGGGCATGCAGTTCTGGGCCATCTCCGACGTGGGCCCGGAAGACCTGGCGAAGTTCGTGGCGGCCCTGCAGGCAGCGACCTGAGCGGGGCGATCCGCCGGGCGGCCTTAAAATCCGTCCCTTATGAGCGCCGTCTGGACCGAGGACGAAGCCCCCGCCGATACGCTGGCGGCCTCCACCAAGGGCTTCAAGATCGAACGCGAGACACACAAGCTGGAAAAACGCCTGTGCCGCGAGATGGGCCGCGCCATCATCGACTACAACATGGTCGAGGAGGGCGACAAGGTCATGGTCTGCATGTCCGGCGGCAAGGACAGCTACGCCATGCTGGACATTTTGCTCAAGCTCAAGGCGCGCGCGCCTATCCATTTCGACATCGTCGCGGTCAACCTCGACCAGAAGCAGCCGGGTTTTCCGGAACATGTGCTGCCCGAGTACCTGGCGCAGACGGGTGTGCCCTTCCACATCGAGAACCAGGACACCTACAGCATCGTCAAGCGGGTCATCCCCGAAGGCAGGACCACCTGCGGGCTGTGCAGCCGCCTGCGCCGCGGCATCCTCTACCGGGTGGCCGACGAGCTGGGCGCCACCAAGGTGGCGCTGGGCCACCACCGCGACGACATGCTGCAGACCTTTTTCCTCAACATGTTCTTCGGCGGCAAACTCAAGAGCATGCCGCCCAAGCTGGTGAGCGACGACGGCAAACACATCGTCATCCGCCCGCTGGCCTACGTGGCCGAAAAGGACTTGGTGCGCTGGGCGGAGCACCGGCAGTTCCCCATCATCCCCTGCACGCTGTGCGGCAGCCAGGACAACCTGCAGCGCCAGCAGGTCGGCGAGATGCTGCGCGAGTGGGAAAAACGCTTTCCCGGCCGCATCGAGAGCATGTTCGGCGCCCTGCAGAACGTGGTGCCCTCGCACCTGCTCGACGGAACCTTGCACGACTTCAAGCATCTCACCCCGACAGGGTTAGCCAGCCAGGACGGCGACAAGGCCTTCGACCCCGAAAGCTTCGCTCCGTCCACGCCCGCCGGCCTGAACATCGTTCAGATCTGACACTCCGGGGCGGCACGCCCCGGCCGGAGGCACCATGAAATCCATTTCCCTCGTATTGGCCGTGGCCGCGGCCGCCGCACTGGCCGGCTGCGCCACCACCCGCCTGGTCGACAGCGACGTACAGACCTTTTCCACCCTGCCGGCAGTGGCCCCGGGCGCCACCTACCGCTTCGAGCGGCTGCCCTCGCAACAAGCGCCGACAGCCGCGCTGCAACAGGACCAGTTGGAGCAGATCGCCCAGCAGGCGCTGGAGCGGGTCGGGCTGAAACGCGACGAGAAGAACGCCAGCTTCGGCGTGGAGGTCAGCCTGGACGCGCAGCGCCAGGTCAGCTACGACCCCTTTGCCCGCCCCTACCCCTACGGCGGCTGGGGCGGCTACCGGCGTTATGGTTATGGTTACTACGGCGGCTTCGGCTGGCCCGGCCCCTTCCCGGAACGTATCCTCTACCAGCAGCAAGCCCATGTGCGGGTCCGCGACCTGGCCAGCGGCAAGGTGGTGTACGAGACCCATGCCTCGCACGACGACCTGCGGCCGGCCGACGCGGCCGTGGTGGCGGTGATGTTCGACTCGGCCCTGTTCGGTTTCCCCAAGGCATCCCTCGGCATCCGTCGGGTAAATGTCGAGATACCGAAGCCCCAGTAAACACGCTGCTATCCTGGAATCCATGGACGCCACCCGCATCATCGCCATCCGCCACGGAGAAACCGCCTGGAACGTGGACACCCGCATCCAGGGCCAGCTCGACATTCCGCTCAACGGCGTGGGGGAATGGCAGGCGCAGCAGGTGGCCACCGCACTGGCCGAGGAACCGGTGGCGGCGGTCTACACCAGCGACCTGCGGCGTGCGCACGGCACTGCGCTGCCGCTGGCCAGCACCCGGGGCATCACCGCGCAGCTGGAGACCGGCCTGCGCGAACGCGGCTTCGGCAGCCTGGAGGGCATGACCTTCGCCGAAATCGAGCACCAGCTGCCCGAGCAGGCGCGCCGCTGGCGCACCCGCGAGCCGGACTACGTGCCCGAGGGCGGCGGCGAGTCGCTGCTGCAGTTCCGCGAGCGGGTCACCGACACTCTGGACCGGCTGGCGGCGCGCCATGCCGGCGAACAGATCGTGGTGGTGGGCCACGGCGGCGTGATGGACGTGCTCTACCGTGCGGCCACTGGCCAGGAACTGCAGGCGCCCCGCACCTGGAAACTGGGCAACGCGGCCATCAACCGCCTGCTGTGGACCCCCCAGGGCCTGGCACTGGTGGGTTGGGCCGACGACACCCATTTGCAGCGCACCGAACGCGACGAGTTCTCGGCCTGACCGGAAGGCCGCTTGGTTCCCCGCGCGCGGGGCGCCCTGTCAGGCGCCGAACAGGTCGGACCCCCGCTGCGGCGGTGTCACACCCAGGTGGCGGTAGGCCGCCAGCGTGGCGATGCGGCCGCGCGGCGTGCGCTGCAAGAAACCCTGCTGGATCAGGTAGGGCTCGATCACGTCCTCGATGGTGCCGGACTCCTCGCCGATGCTGGCGGCGATGTTGTCCAGTCCCACCGGGCCGCCGTCGAAGCGGTGGATGACGGCTTCGAGCAGCTTGCGGTCCATCACGTCGAAACCCTGCGGATCGACGTCGAGCATGGCCAGGGCCAGGTCGGCAATGGGTTTGGTGATGCGCCCGTCGGCCTTCACGTCGGCATAGTCGCGCACCCGGCGCAGCAGCCGGTTGGCGATGCGGGGCGTGCCGCGCGAGCGGCG
>JAZJYT010000080.1:0-39127 GCA_040390235.1 Pseudomonadota bacterium
GGCGGCGCAGGTGGCTTGAGTGAGCCGGCGATGTTGTTGATGCGCCCCCGGGTATCGAAGCCCACCTCCAGCCCGGTTTCGCTGCCGCGGGTGGCGAGCAGCCGGGCGGGCGACGCGCTATCGAGCGTGAAGCCCTGCTGCCGCAAAAAACTCTCGGCCATACGCCGGTGGTCCACCTCGAACTGCGACACCACCTGGGTCAGCACCGCGATGGCGCGCGGCCCCGGCACCGGCGCGCTGATCTCGGCCGGCACGTCGCGCAGCAGCACGAACAGCGCGCCGCCGTCGTAGGGGGCGCGGTAGTAGGGCAGGCCGCCGGCGATGCCGCCGCCGGCCATGGCCAGCATGTGGTCGGTGACCGCCCCCAGCGGCAGCGAGGGCTCGGCGAATTCGGCGATGCCCTGCATGTCGCCCACCGCGCGGATACGCTGGGCCGCCTGGGTCAGCTCGGGTGGGATGTTGCTCTGGGTATTGGCCCAGATCCACAGCCAGCTGTCGGAATCGAAGGCATGCGAGCCCAGCATCTGCATCGGGAAACGCAAGCCGTCGTCGAAGGCGATGTGACCGGCCTGGATGTCGATGGACCAGGGCCGCTGCCCGATGAGGTCGCCCAGCGCCAGTTGCCGGGCCAGCGCGGAACCGGCATGGTCCGCGAAATGCTCCTGGAAGGATGCCATTCAATAAAGTCCGTGTTGTTGAATCGTCGAAGGACGATGCTACGCACGGTCGGCAACGGTCGTGTCCGTATTTGCTACAGAGCCTTGGGCTTGTCCGCGGCCGCCGGAACGGCCGGGGCCGGGCCTTGTGTGAGGGTCAGCAGGATGTCGGCATACCAGGCGCAGTTCAGGCCCAGCGACTCATCCAGTTTCAAATCGCGGTTGCCCATGTCCACCCGCGACGAGTGCACACCCAGCAGCTTCCAGGGCAGGGCATGGGTGCTGCCCGGCTGGCGCATGACCACCGGGGCGCCGCTGGTGCCGCGGTGGGTGCGGGCGTCGGTGAGGAAATAACCGTGGCCCTGGAAGCGGATGCCGAAGGACGAGGCGATGACCGCCTGCCGCACCACCGGCAGGTGGTGCACCACGTCGTGGAAACCCAGCGGAAAACCCACCACCAGCAGGGAGCTGCCCACCTCCACCTCGGCCAGCGACTGCAGCAGGTGCTCGGGGGTGAAGGGGTGCAGCACGGCGGTGGGCGGCATCCTGGCCCGGTCGAGCTCGATCACCGCCACGTCGATCTCGCCCTTGGCGTCGCGGCCCTGGCGCCACACACTCTTGCCGTCCTGGTAGAGCCACACCGACAGCGGCACCATCTGCGTCAGGTCCACCGCGTCGGTGTGGATCTCGATCTCCACCCGGTCGGGGTTGTGTTTGCTGGGGCCATCCATCACCACATGGCGGCTGGTGACAAAAAACAGCCGCTCCTCGCGCTCGAAGAAAAAGCCGGTCGCACCCGTGAGGATGCGCGGGCCGTCGAAGGTGGTGACACGCGCGGTGGTGAGGAGCAGGGATTCGATCACTGTTGAGTTTTCCAATAGATAGTCTGTATATTGTGTAGGATATTTTATCTTGGTCCAAAAGAGTGCCATGTCTACAGTTACACATCTGCCCCACGGCCGCTCGCTCGCCGATTTCGAACCCCTGGGTTCTGCTGAGGAAAAGCTGCGTGACGGCTGCTGGGCAGGAGAAATTGCGTTGGTTGATGAAAATTGTCCCGGTGCCGAAAATGATGAAAACACGATCCGCGCCGAAGTTTTGAGGTTTTTCCTGTTGGGCGGAAGTGATGATGCTGCAGTGCATGAGCGCGGCGTTCAGTTGTACGGAGCTTTTATCACGGGTGTTCTAGACCTGAATGGAGCTGTGCTGCCGCACGGCGCTAGCATTAGATTTTGTTCGTTTACCGAAGTGATTTTACTTGGGCATGCACATATCGAAGGTTCTCTGTATCTGTCGGGCAGCAGAGTACCCGGAATTATTGCCGATGGATTGGTTGCGAAGGGCGACGTGTTTTTAACGGAGGACTTCAGGTCCACGGGCGAAATAAGATTGCTTGGCGGGACGATTGACGGTGATCTGTGCTGTCAAGGCGATTTTGAAGTAGATGATGGAGACGTACTTTCTGTCGATCGTGTCGTCATAAAAGGAGGCTTCTTTTTAAACGATGGATTTAAAGCCGCAGGTACCGTCCGTCTGCATAGTGCAAATGTCGGGGGGTCGGTGAATTTTGAAGGTGCGAAAATAACGGCAAAAAAAGGACCAGCAGTGGTGGCCGACGGTTCTGTTATTAATGGGTATTTAAATTTGACCGGAGGGTTTTCCGCGGTCGGCGCCGTCCGATTGATGGGGGCGGAAATTGGCGGTGATTTTAATTGCCGAGGCGGAAGTTTTGTAAATAACCAAACGGATGCGCTATGTCTGGATGCTGCGACGATCAAAGGGAACATATTTTTTGACGTCAACTTCAGCGCGACGGGGGTTGTACGCTTGCTACGTGTGCGTGTTGGTTGCGACCTTTATTGCCAGGGCGGAGATTTTAACTCGCCCAATGGAGGTCACATATCCGCCGATGGAATGATAGTTGAAGGAGGTTTCTTTTTTAGGAAAATAAAAAATAGCGTCGAAAACGTTTCCTTGGCCTCGGCGAGGGTGGGTCAATTGGTTGACGATGAGAATTCATGGGGCGGACATCTCACCTTGGACGGTTTTCAATACCATGAAATTTCAGGGGGGGCACCCACGAGCGGGAGCGCAAGGCTTCGCTGGCTTGACAAACAAATGAAGGGGCATACAGGTCTTTCCGCGCAAGGCCAGGATTTCAGACCTCAGCCTTGGCGCCAATTACAAAAAGTACTTCGAGAGATGGGGCACGCGGAGGACGCCAGGCAAATAGCAATTGCTTTTGAAAGCAGGCTTCGTACCGCGGGGAAGATTGGAACCTCTCCGCCTCATTGGAATAGAATTCGTTCGTGGGGCTACCGGAAGATTGCAAGGGGGTTTCATCGAGGTTTCTGGTTACTGGCTGGCTATGGTTACCGCCCTGTGCGATTGCTTTCTTGGTTCGTTTGTGTTTGGCTTATTTGTGCCGGATTTTATTGGTTTTTTGCTTTGCCTCCTCAAGCTGTCTTTGCCCCAACTAATCCACTTGTATTTCAGAATCCTGTGTATGAAGATTGTGTGCCCGGCAGTGCGGAGGCCAGGAGTTCTGCTGTGAGCGGGGCCGGAAATTGGTATCTGTGCGAGAAGTTGCGTGAGGAATATACGGGTTTTAGCCCACTGGCATTCTCGCTCGATGTGATTCTACCCTTTGTGAATCTTCGCCAAGAAGAGGCTTGGGGCCCACTTACTCCAACGCCCAACAAAGACCCTGTAATAGAATTTCTCACATTCCAGTGGAAGCATGTCGCAAGAATAATTATTTGGTTTGAGACGATTTTCGGGTGGGTCGCCAGCTTATTGCTTGCGGCAATAGTTTCCGGTTTGGCCAAGCGACCCGAGGATTGAGCGTTTCGAGAGCAGGCGCTATCACCGCACAAAAGCCTGCGTCAGCGCCGCCGGCGCCGTCTGCCGGCCCACCAGCCCGCCCACGGCCAGCAGCGCCAGCAGGTAGGGCAGCATGATCAGCAGGGCGCTGGGTATCTGCACCCCCATGGCCGGCAGCTGGAATTGCAGGGCGGTGGCCGCGCCGAACAGCAGGCAGGCACCGACCGTGCGGCCGACCTTCCAGTTGCCGAAGATGACGGCGGCGATGGCCAGGTAGCCGGCGCCGTTGGTCATGCCTTCGGTAAAGGTGTGGATGTCGCCGATGGACAAAAAGCAGCCCGCCAGCGCCGCCATCATGCCGGTCAGCAGCACCGCGCCGTAGCGCAGCGCGGTGACCGACAGGCCCGACTTGTCCACCGCCCGCGGCGCCGCGCCGCTGGCATGCAGGGCCAGGCCCAGCGCGGTGTAGCGCAGGCCCCAGGCGATCAGCGCTACCAGCACCAGCCCGGCGTACAGCAGCCAGGCCTGGCGGAACACCTGCTCGCCGAACACCGGGATGCCGCGCAGCAGCGGCGGCGCCCAGGTGTCCAGCCCCGGCACGGTGAAACGCGAGCGGCTGCCGAAGATCTCGCGGTAGGCCAGGGTGGTGCCGCCCAGCACCAGGATGTTGATGCCGATGCCGGTGACGATCTGGTTGGCCCGCAGGGTGATGCTGAGCACCGCCTGCAGCAGCGCCACCGGCAGCACGGCCAGCACGCCGATCAGCAGGCCCAGCAGGGGAGAGCCGGTGGCGCCCGCGCCCACCGCGCCGGCGAAGGCGCCGGTGAGCATCATGCCCTCCACACTCATGTTGAGCACGCCCGCGCGTTCGCTCACCAGTTCGCCGCTGGCGGCCAGCAGCAGGGGGGTGGCCAGGCGCACGGTGGAGCCGACGAAGACGGCCGCCAGTTCGATGTTCATCGAGCCACTCCTTGCGATTTGTCCATGGCACGCGCCGCGCCGGCCAGCATCAGGATGATCAGCCCCTGGATCACCACCACCAACGCGGTCGGCACGCTGGCCACCATTTCCATGTTGATGCCGCCCGAGCGCAAAAAGCCGAACAGCAGCGCCCCGGCGATGACACCCGGCACCGAGCCGCGCGCCAGCAGGCCCACCACCAGCCCGTCGTAGCCGAAACCCGATGAGAAACCCGCCTTGAGTGAATACTGCTCGCCCTGCAGCATGCAGGCGCCGGCCAGCCCGCCCAAAGCGCCGGCGGCGAACAGGGCGCCCACCACCGAGCCGGTGATGGAAATGCCCGCGCGCCGCGCCGCCAGCGGGTTCAACCCCACCGCACGCAGGCGCAGGCCCAGCACCGTGTGCTTGAGCACCACCGCCACCAGCACGGCCAGCAGCAGGCCCAGCGGCAGCCCCAGGTGCAGTGGAAAACCGGGGTCGCCGGTGAGCAGCGGCAGCTTGGTGGGGTCGGGGATCTCCAGCGACTCGGGCAGGGTGCTGGAGTTGCTCATGGGCTGGCGCAGCAGCGCGGTGGACTGCACGCTGCCGTACACCAGCCAGGTGGCGATGAAGGACAGCAGCAGCGTGGCGATCACTTCATTGGTGCCCGCCTTGGCCTTCATCACCCCCGCCAGGCCGCCCCACAGCCCGCCGGCCAGGCAGGCGGCCAGCAGCGGCAGGGCGTACGACAGGCCCAGCGGCAGGCCGGCGGCGTGGCTGTGCAAGGCCACCGCGGTGGCGGCGATGCCGCCCACGGCAATCTGCCCCTCGCCACCCACATTGGTCAGGTTGGCGCGCTGCGCCAGCACAAAACCCAGGCCCACCAGTGCGAACACCAGGCTGCGGTTGAGCGAGGCGGCGATGGCATAGGGCGAGCCCCAGGCGCCTTCGGCAAAGGCCGGCACCGCCTCGCCCACCGGCACGCCCAGCAGGTGGATCAGCAGCACACCGACCAGCAGCGCGCCCACGACCGCGCCGAGGGATACCCAGATGGCCGGGCGGGCACGCAGGGCCGAGGCGGCACGGCGCAGGAGGAAGGCGGAGGGCAGGGCGGTGGTGGTCATGGGTTGTGGCTTCAAGCGGCTTCGGCCCGGGTGGTCGTGGTGGTCGCGGTGGCCGGGCTGTCCTGCCCCGCCATCCAGGCGCCGATGCGCTCGCGCTGGGCCGGTGTGGCCGGGCATTCGCCCATCACCCGGCCGCGGTAGAGCACCACCACCCGGTCGGCCACGCGGATCAGTTCGTCGAGTTCGGAGGAAATCAGCAGCACCCCCACGCCCTCGGCGCAGGCCTTGCGGATGTGGCCGTACACGGCATCGACGGCACCCACGTCCAGCCCGCGCGTGGGCTGCGCGGCGAGCAGGAAGCGCAGTTTGTCGATGGTCAGTTCGCGGCCCAGCACGGCTTTCTGCTGATTGCCGCCCGACAGGCCGGCAAAGGTCACGTCGGGGCCGGCGGCGCGCACGTCGAAGCGCTGCATCAGGGCCAGTGCCTCGCGCCGCATGGCGACCCGGTCGAGCAGGCCCCAGCGCTTGAAGCGCGGCAGCCGGTCCAGCAGCAGGTTCTCGGCCACGGTCAAACCCAGTACGCAGCCGACCGCGTGGCGGTCTTCCGGCACGATGCCGGCGCCCGCGGCGGTGATGCTGCGTGGGCTTTCTTCGGTCAGCTCGCGCCCGGCCACGAAAAAGCGGCCCAGCGTGGCCGGCAGCAAACCCGAGAGCACGGCGGCGAGTTCGCTCTGGCCGTTGCCCTCCACGCCGGCGACGGCGACGATCTCGCCCGGCGCCACCATCAGGGTGAAGTTGTCCAGGCGGGTCACGCCGTCGGCATCACGCACGGTGAGGCCATCGACGGTCAGGGCGGGTTCTACGGCGGGTGGTGTCGGTGCGCGGGTGGCAGCGGAGGCCGGTGCGGCGGCAAGCTCCGCCGGGTCCTCCAGCCCCACCGAGGCGGCCACCGCCGGCGCATGCAGGTGCGAGGCGTCGCGGCCGATCATGGCGCGCACCAGGTCGTTCAACTCCCGTGCCGGGTGTTCGGAGCGCGCGGCGATACGCCCACCGCGCAGCACCGTGGCGCGCTGCGCCACCTGCTGGATCTCGGCCAGCTTGTGGGTCACCAGCATCACGCCGCAGCCTTCGTCGGCCACACGCCGGCATACCGTCAGCAGGGCGGCGATCTCGTCGGGCAGCAGCACGGCGGTGGGTTCGTCCAGCACCAGCAGGCGCGGCTCGCGCATCAGGCACTTGACGATCTCCACCCGCTGGCGCTCGCCCACCGACAGGTCCTGCACCCGCGCATAGGGCTCCAGCGCCAGGCCGTAGCGCCGCGACAGCCCTGCGATGCGTTCGGCGCATTCGCCGCGCCTGAGCACACCGCGCGACTGGCCCAGCAGCAGGTTGTCGACCACACTCAGGTCGGGCACCAGGCTGAAATGCTGGTGCACCATGGCCACGCGCTGCGCCAGCGCGTCGGCCGGGCCGGCCGGCGCATAGGGCGCGCCATGCAACTGCATGCGCCCCTCGTCGGCCTGGTACACCCCGAAGATCAGGTTGCACAGGGTCGACTTGCCCGCGCCGTTCTCGCCCAGCAGGCAGTGCACCTCGCCCGGGGCCAGCGCCATCGACACGTCCTGCAGCGCCTGCAGGCTGCCGAAGCGTTTGCCCATGCCCTCCAGGGCCAGCAGTGGCGGCGGCGTGGCCTGCATGGCTCAGCCCTCCAGCACCTTGATCTTGCCGCTCAGGATGTCCTTCTTGATCTCCTCGATCTTCGCCTTCTGCGCCGGCGTGGCGCCGCAGATCACCATGTCGGAAGCCTTGGGGCCCATGGCCAGGCCGAAGGCCTTGTAGCCCGGCTGCCACTTGCCCGCCACCATCTCGCCGATGGCGTACTGCACCTGGTAACCCACCCCGGTGATGCTGTAGGCGGGGTAGAGCGGGTCGCTGCCGCAGCGGTCGGTGTAGCTGCCGACGATGTGCGTGCCCTTGTCCTTGGCCGCCTGCTCCATGCCGCGCAGGCCCAGGTTGAGGATGTGGTAGTGCACATCGGCCCCCTGGGCGATGGCCGCCAGCGTGGCTTCCTTGGCCTTGACCACGTCGTCGAAGTCGCCGGTGTAGTTCTCGATGTACTTGATCTTGGGGTTGATGTAGGCCGCGCCCTTGCCGAACTCCTTGCCGGCGTTGACGATGGAGGGGATTTCCATGCCGCCCACGTAGCTCACCGCGCCGGTCTTGCTCAGCAGGGCGGCCGAGGCGCCGGCCACGAAGGCGATCTCGGCCTGCTTCACGTCGTAGCCGGCCACGTTGGGCGGCGCGTCGGACTTGTTGCCGCCGACGATGGAGAACTTCGTATTGGGGAAGCGCTTGGCGATCTTCAGCACCGCCGCCTGGGTCTGCCCGCCCACGCCGATGACCAGCTGGTTCTTGCTGGCCAGGTTGGTCAGCGCCTGTTCCATGTCGGCGTAGTTGATGTTCTCGATCATCTGCACCTTGACCTTGTCGCCGTACTGCTTCTGCGCGGCCGCCAGGCCGTCGTAGCCCGACTCCATCCAGCCCTTGTCGGACTTGGAGCCGGGGATCAGGATGCCCACGCGCACCGGGTCGGCCGCCAAAGCGGCCAGGGGGGCGAACAGCGCCGGGACCGGCAGCAGGGCGGTGAGGGCGGCGGCCGCCACCATGCGCCGGGGCAGGCGACGGGAAACTGGGCGGGAGGGCTTGGACAGGAGGGAAAACATGGCTGGCATTCCTTTCGCTTAGAGTGGACCGGTTTGTAATTGAATAATTACTTCACGTAGCGGCCGGACCGGCTGCATGAAACATGCCAATGCCCTTTGTTCAACCCTGTTCCCACTCGGAAAACCCCTTGCGCAGGGGCCTGTGCGCCGCCGCCGCGTTGCGTTTGTCCACCCCGTCCGCGCCGCGCCAAACCAGTGCGGCGTGCGCCAAACCGAGGCGCCGTGCACCAGCGGCGGCCGCTTCTTTTGTCCATACCGGAGTTTTTGCATGAGCACCGAAACCTCTCCCACCGCCGGCGCACTGGGCGTCTCGCCGCAGACACACTGGATTGCCAGCGCCGACACGGTCGACATGGCCACCGCACCGCCCGCGCCGCGCCCGCTGCGGCTGGCCGCCGCGCCGCAGAACCTGGTGCTGGACCTGAACCGCACCGCGGTGGTGGTCATCGACATGCAGAACGACTTCTGCACGGCCGGCGGCTGGGTCGACCACATCGGTGGCGACTACCGGCCCGACCGCGCACCGATAGAGCCCCTGCAGAAGTTGCTGCCTGTGCTGCGTACGGCCGGTGTGCCGGTGGTGTGGGTCAACTGGGGCAACCGGCCCGACCTGGCCAACATGCCACCCAACCAGATCCACCTGTACAAGCCCCAAGGGCAGGGCGTGGGCCTGGGCGACCCGCTGCCCGGCAACGGCCACCCGGTGCTGCAGAAGGACTCCTGGGCCGCCGCCGTGGTCGACGAACTGGCGCCGCTGCCCGGCGACCTGCGGGTGGACAAGTACCGCATCAGCGGTTTCTGGGACACGCCGCTGGACAGCCTGCTGCGCAACCTCGGTATCCGCAGCATCCTGTTCGCCGGCGTCAACACCGACCAGTGTGTGCTGCACACACTGACCGATGCCAACTTCCTCGGCTACGGCTGCGTGCTGCTGGAAGACTGCTGCGCCACCTCGTCGCCGGCCTTCTGCACCGAGGCCACGGTGTGGAACGTGAAGAAGTGCTTTGGGTTTGTCACCGGCTCGGCGCAGGTCCTCACGGCGCTGGGCGCCTGATGGGCATGGCCGAGACCTTCGTGCCCGCACCCGGACCCGCGCCCAAGCTGCCGCCGGACGGCCTGCTGCGCTCCGGCGCCTTCGTGCCGGGTCTGCTGTGTGTCCGTGCGCCCACCGGCCGCGGCCCGCTGGACGGGCTGCGGGTGGCGGTGAAAGACCTGATCGACGTGCAGGGCACCGTCACTGGCGGTGGCAACCCCGACTGGGCCCGCACCCATGGCCCGGCGGCGGCCGATGCGCCCGCCGTGGCCGCGCTGCGTGCGGCCGGTGCCAGCGTGTGGGGCAAGACCCTCACCGACGAACTGGCCTACAGCCTGGAGGGCGAGAACGCCCACTACGGCACACCGCGCAACCCGGCCGCGCCGGGGCATATGCCCGGTGGCTCGTCCAGCGGCTCGGCCGCCGCGGTGGCCGCCGGGCTGGTGGATGCGGCACTGGGCACCGACACGGGCGGGTCGGTGCGGGTGCCGGCCGCTTTCTGCGGCATCTTCGGTATACGACCGACCCATGGGCGGGTGCCGCTGGAAGGCGTGCTGCCCTTCGCGCCCTCGCTCGACACGGTGGGCTGGTTCGCCCGCGACGCGGCCCTGCTGCGGCGGGTGGGGCGGGTGCTGCTGGAGGCGCCGGGTGGCAGTGCAGCGGGGCAGGGCGTACCACCAAGCTTCACACGGCTGCGTATCGCCACCGATGCCTTCGCACTGGCCGACGCAAACGTGGCCGCGGCCCTGCGCGAAGCGGCCGGCCGGCTGGGTGCGGCCGACGAAGACATCACCCTGCTCGACGGCCCGCCGGCCGACTGGCTGGCCGCCTACGACACCCTGCAGAACGCCGAGATCCGCGGCACTCTAGGGCCGTGGATACAGGCCACCCGACCGCATTTCGGACCGGCCATCGCGCCGCGCTTCGAGCGGCTGTGGAGCCTGCGGGAAGAAGACATCACCCGCTGGACCGCCTGGCGTGCCATGCAGACCGCGCGCCTGCATACGCTGTTCCAGCCCGGCGACTGCTGGCTGCTGCCCACGTCGCCGATGCCGGCGCTGCCGCTGGATGCCAACGGCGCACTGCGCGGCCGTTTCTACAGCCAGGCCCTGGCGCTGGGTGCCATCGCCGGGCTGGCGGGGCTGCCGCAACTGACCCTGCCCATCACCACCCTGGACGGCCTGCCCTCCGGCCTGCCGCTGGGCCTGTCCCTGATCGGCCCGCCGGGCAGCGACGAAGCCCTGCTGGACCTGGCCTGCACCCTTTGCCCTAGACCCTGAGCACCGAGGCACCATGAGCGAGACAAAAACCACCAGCGGCAAGCCGCGCAAGGCGACCCGCAAGGCCGCCGCAACGACCGCGGCGAAGGCACCGGCCAAGGCGGCCCGGAAAGCGTCACCCAAGGCGGCACCCGCCGCCCGCGATACCGCCAAACGCGACCCGGCCAAGACCCGCGCCAACATCCTCAAGGCTGCTACCGCGGAGTTCTCGGCCAAGGGCTACAGCGGCGCGCGCACCGAGCAGATCGCCAAGCGTGCCAAGAGCAATATCCGCATGCTCTACCACTACTTCGGCGGCAAGGACGCCCTGTACACCTGCGTGCTGGAAGAGGTCATCGGCCAGTTGCGTGTGCACGAGCTGCAGCTGGACTTCTCGCACGTCGATCCGGTGGACGGCATCGTGCAGATGTTCGACTTCATCGACGGCCACTTCGCCGCCCACCCGGAGCTGCGCAACCTGCTGGCCTTCGAGAACCTGGGCCGTGCCGCGCACCTCAAGCGTTCGACCCGCATCCCGCAGATGTCGTCGCCGGTGCTGGCGCTGATCGGCGCGCTGCTGCAGCGCGGCGAGGCGACGGGGGTGGTGCGCCCGGGCATCGACCCGCTGCACCTGTACGTGGCCATCGCCAGCCTGGCGTACTACGCCAAGTCGCATGCCTACACCCTGTCGCGTATCTTCCAGCAGGACATGCTCACCCCCGCCTGGCAGTGGGCCCACACCGCGCAGACCCGCCGCATGCTGCTGGCCTACCTGGCGCCTGACAGAACAAACACCCCGGAGACCACGACATGAGAGACTTTTCGCTCCCCGGCCGCTCGGCCCTGTACGCCACGCAGTGCGCCGTGGCCACCTCGCACCCGCTGGCCAGCCAGGCCGCGCTCGACGTGCTAAAAAGCGGCGGCAACGCGGTCGATGCCGGCATCGCCGCCGTGGCCCTGCTGGGCATCGTCGAGCCGCAGATGACCGGCGTGGGCGGCGACTGCTTCGCCCTGTACCTGCCGGCCGGGGCCACCGTGCCCATCGCGCTCAACGGCTCGGGCCGCGCGCCGGCCGCCGCCCATGTCGGCTGGTACCAGGAGCGGGGCATCACCAGCCTCGACCCTTATGGCCCGCATGCCGTCACCGTGCCCGGCGCAGTGGCCGCCTGGTGCCGGCTGCTGGCCGACCATGGCACACGCGGCATGGACGAACTGCTGTTGCCCGCCATCCGCGCCGCCGAACACGGCCATCCGGTGGCTCCGCGCGTGGCCTACGACTGGGCACGCGACGCGCACCTGCTGCGCAACCCGGCCGCCCGTGAACTGTTCCTGCCCGGCGGCGCGGCCCCGGCCGCCGGCACGCTGTTCCGCCAGCCGCGCATGGCCGAGACCCTGCGGGCCATAGCCCGCGACGGGCGCGATGGTTTCTACCGCGGCGCCGTGGCCGAGGACATCGTGGCCACGCTGCGTGCCGGCGGCGGCCAACACACGCTGGACGACCTCGACGCCACCGCGCCCGACTATGTCACCCCCCTCTCCACCGACTACCGCGGCCACACCGTCTACGAATGCCCGCCCAACGGCCAGGGCCTGGCGGTGCTGATGATGCTCAACGTGCTGTCGGGCCATGACCTGTCGGAAGGCGCGGTCAGCGAGGCCGACCGTGTGCACCTGCTGGCCGAGGTCAGCAAGCTGGCCTATGCGCACCGCGACGCGCTGTTCGGCGACACCACGCAGGCCAGCGTGCCGGTGGACTGGCTGCTGGGCCAGGCCTGGGCGGCGCAGGCGCGCGGTGCCATCGACATGGCGGCGGCCCGCCCACCCACCGTGTGGCCGGAGGTGAACCACAAGGACACGGTGTACCTGTGTGTGGTCGACCGCGAGGGCAATACGCTGTCGCTCATCAACTCCATCTTCCATTCCTTCGGCAGCACCCTGCTGGCACCCAAGAGCGGCGTGCTGCTGCACAACCGCGGTGCCAACTTCAGCCTGCAGGCCGGCCACCCCAACAGCATCGGGCCGGGCAAACGCCCGGTGCACACCATCATCCCCGGCATGCTGATGCGCCAGGGCCAGCTGGTGGCGCCTTTCGGTGTCATGGGTGGGCAGTACCAGGCCACCGGCCACGTGGCGCTGCTGAGCAATCTGCTCGACCGCGGCCTGGACCCGCAGGCCGCGCTGGACGCGCCGCGCAGCTTCTGCTTCGGCGACGAGCTGGATATGGAGTCGGGCCTGTCCCCCGCGCTGGAGGCCGAGATGGTCCGCCGCGGCCACCGCGTGCTGCGCAGCGGCCAGCCCATCGGCGGCGGCCAGCTGATCTGGCGCGATGCGGTGCGCGGTGTGCTCATCGGCGGGTCGGACCCGCGCAAGGACGGCTGCGCGCTGGGTTACTAGGCGCCGTCCACGATGGGGTTGGACAGCAGGCCCACACCCTCGATCTCCACCTCGCACACGTCGCCGGCCTGCATCCACACCGGCGGCTTGCGCGCCAGGCCCACACCCGAGGGGGTGCCGGCGATGATGATGTCGCCCGGCACCAGGGCGAAGGGTTCGGAGCAGACCGACACCAGCGTGGCCACGTCGAAGATCATGTCGCTGGTGTTGGCGTCCTGCAGCACCCGGCCGTTCAGGCGGGTCTGCAGGCGCAGGCCTTTGGCACCCGCGGGCAGTTCGTCGGCGGTGACGAACTCGGGGCCGAAGCTGCCCGAGCGGTCGAAGTTCTTGCCCATCATCCACTGGGCCGACTTGAACTGGTAGTCGCGGATGGAGCCGTCGTTGAACACCGAATAACCCGCCACGTGCTCCAGCGCCTTGTCCTTGCCGATGTAGCGCCCGCCCTTGCCGATGACCACCAGCAGCTCGCCCTCGTAGTCGAACTGGGTCGAGACGGAGGGCCGCTCCAGCGCCGCGCCGTGGCCGACCCACGACGAGGGGTAGCGGTGGAACAGCACCGGGTAGGTCGGCGGCGCGAACTTGCTCTCGGCCGCATGGTCGGTGAAGTTCAGGCCCACGGCGATGGCCTTGGCCGGCGCCGCCACCGGCGGCAGGTACTGCAGCCCGGCCAGCGGATGCCGGTTGCGCGCCCGGGCCGCGGCCTGGCGCACGGCGTCCAGGCCCGCGTCGCCCAGCAGCAGCAGGGCGTCGAGTGTGGCGGGCAGGCCCTCGGCCGTGAGGTCGATGACCTCTTCGCCGCTGCGCAGCCCCAGGGCGGCCTGGCCGTTAAGCGCGAAAGCGATGAATCTCATGGTGTTGCTTCTTTCAGTTCGTAGTTGGTGATGAAGTCTTCCGGCGCGTCCGGCCCCCACAGGTAGAAGGAGTCGCCCGGCGGGTGGTCGCCCATGGCCCAGTCCTGGTCGGCCGCGATGTAGTCGATGTCGTAGGAGTACTCGCTGTAGCTGCCCCAGGGATCACGCACGTAGTAGAAGTAGTTGGAGCCCAGCACGTGCCGGCCCACGCCCCAGCCGCGTGCATGGCCGGCGGCCTGCATCTGGCCCATGCCCAGGCCGACCTCGTTGACGCTGGCCACGTCCCAGCTCAGGTGGTGCAGGCCGCAGCCGGGCGACTTGGCGGTGGCGATCAGGTGGTGGTCGCTGCCGTGCACGCCGTGGATGAAGGCGATGAGGTCGCCCGAGCGGTCGCTCACCCTCAGCCCCAGCACACCCTCGCAGAATTCCACGCTGCGCTGCACGTCCGGCGAAAACAGCAGGATGTGCGCGAGCCGGCGCGGCCGCACCGGCGCCACGCGCGAGCGGTTGGGTGCGCGGCCGCGGCCCAGGGTGTTGGTATCGTCCGGCACGCCGACCGCGGCCACGTCGGGCATGCTTTTGGGCGCCACCCGCACCTGCACCGGAAAACCGTCGGGGTGCAGCAGCCACAGGCCGTCGGCGGAACCGTCGGCCACGCTCAGCGGGTGCGGTGTGGTGCGCGGCACACCCAGCCGGTCGGCGCGTGCGGCCAGCGCGTCGAGGTCCTCGGCGAAGCAGCCGAAGCTCACGTACAGCAGCTGCTTGGGGCCGGGCGCCTGGCACAGCACGCCCCAGCGGTGTTCGCTGCCGAAGGTGTGCAGGTCCAGCCGGTCGCCCTGGGCGCCGGTGCGCCGGCGCACGTCCAGCCCGAAGGCGGTGTAGAAACGCGCGGCCTCGTCCAGGTCGGGCACGCTGAAGGCGAAGGCGTGGACCGAGTGGACACCGAGGGCATCCCGCCGGTGGGGGAAAGAAGAGGGCAAGGACATGTGGAATCCCGGGCGCCGCAGCGCTTGGTCAAAGAATATATTATTCAATGAAGACTATATGATACAGTCATTCGAAGATCACATAGGGTTTTCACCTGGGGAGCCGCAGGAATGAGCACAGCAGACAAGGCCCGGGGCCTGAGCCAGAACCGTCTGGTGTTCCAGAACCTCCGCAGCCAGATCGTGCGGGGCACGCTGCTGCCCGGCGCCAAACTCAACATCGCCCTGCTGGCCGAGGCGATCGGCGTCAGCGCGGGCGCGGTGCGCGAGGGCCTGGCCATGCTGGAGGCCGAGGCCCTGGTGGTGTCCGAGCCGCTGAAGGGCTACCGGGTCAGCCCGATTTCGGCACGCGACCTGACCGACCTGGTGAACGCACGCATCGACATCGAGAAGCTGTGCATCGCCGAGTCCATCCGCCAGGGCGACCTGGTGTGGGAGGGCGGGGTGGTGGCCGCCTTCCACCGCCTGTCGCGCGTGGGCGAACGCGATGCGGCCGACGACCAGTTTCTCAGCGGCGGCTGGACCGACGTGCATGCCGACTTCCACCGCGCGCTGGTGGCGGGCTGCCGCAACACCTGGCTGCTGCGCATGCACGAGATGCTCTACATGCAGAGCGAACGCTACCGGCAGCTGTCCGTGCCGGTAGCCCATACGCCCCGGGACGTGGGGGCCGAACACCAGGCGCTGGTGAATGCCGTGCTGAACCGGGACGTGGCGGCCGCGCAGGCGCTGGTGGCCAGCCACATGCAGCGCACCGCCACCATCCTGCTGACCGCGCCGGGACTGCCGGTCGACCAGGCCGGCTGATTCCAGGTGGGGCCCCGTCAGGGGGCCAGCGTGTCCATGTGCCCGCTGGCGCGGCGCACCATGGTGCAGAAGTATTCCGCCGCAGGGGTGAGCGGCAGGCCGGCACGCTGCACGATGCAGATCGGCGGCGCCGGCAGCAGTTCCCGCACATGGATCTGCTGCAGCACGTCCTTCCACAGGGGGAACTGCACCCATTGGATCGGCAGCATCATCAGCAGGTCGGAGTAGGCCATGGCCGACAGGAAGGTCAGCGCCGACTGCGCCTGCATGACCAGCCGCGGCGCCGGCAGCCCGTGTTCGGCGAACAGCGGCGCGATCTCTTCGGCCGCCTTGTGGGTGATGGAGGTGGTGATCCATTCCGCGCCGGCCAGGTCGGCCAGCGAGCGCGCACCGGCCAGCGGGTGCCCCTTGCGGCCCAGGATGACCCGCAGGTTGTCGAACAGCTTCTCGCTCTGGAACTCGGTGGAAAGCTGCGCGGGCAGGGGGCCGATGTAGCAGTCCACCGTACCGTCCTTCAGCGACGCCTCGGCGTTGGTGATGACGCCGTCGATGATGCGCAGGTCCACCTCCGGGAAGCGCTGGCGGAACGGCCGCAGCACGTTGGGCAGCAGCGCCAGGTGCGGCACGCTGGACATGCACACGGTCACGGTGCCGTGCATGTCGCCGCGCATCTGGTCGATTTCTTCCTTGGCGCGTTGCAATTCGCCGCGCACGTTGGTGGCCCGGCGCAGGAAGGTCTTGCCCATGTCGGTGAGCTGCACCCCCTTGGCACTGCGTTCGAACAGGGCCACGCCGAGTTCCTTTTCCAGCTCCTGGATGCTGCGGCTGATGGCGGGCTGCGTCACACCCAGGTGGCGCGCGGCGGTGCGCAGGCCGCCGAGCTCGGCGACCATGAGGAAGTCCCTGACGGCGCTGAATTTCATGGCGAAGCCGGGGGAATAGAGTGATTAGTTTTAGGCATCATTCGAGCAATATTGTGGTCTTCCTGTTGGCGCCCGGCATCCGTACGATCCCTCGCAGCAAAGACGCCAAGGAGACTGCATGAAGAGCGAGAGTCCGGCACCCGAGGCCACCGGCCCGCGGGTGCTGATCGTGGGCGCCGGCCCGGTCGGCCTGGCCCTGGCCATCGAGCTGGGGCACCGCGGCATCGCCTGCCTGCTGGTGGAGCGCAACGACCGTGTGGGCTACGCGCCGCGTGCCAAGACCACCAACGTGCGCACCCGGGAGCACCTGCGCCGCTGGGGCATCGCCGGCCAGCTGCGCGCGGCCTCGCCGCTGGGCCTGGACTACCCCTCCAACGTGGTGTTCGTGACGCGGCTGGCCGGGCGCGAGCTGACCCGCTTCGAGAATGCCTTCTACTGCGCCCCGGGGCGCAACCCCCTGTATTCCGAGCATGCGCAGTGGATACCGCAGTACAGCGTGGAAGAGGTGCTGCGCGCGCATGCGCAGTCGCTGCCCGGCGTGGAACTGCGCTTCAACTGCGCCTTCGAGTCCTTCGAGCAGGACGGCGGCCAGGTGCGGGTGAACCTGGCCGACGTGGCCACCGGCGCGCGCTCGCAGGTGGCGGCCGCCTTCCTGGTGGGGGCCGACGGCGCGCGCAGCCTGGTGCGTGAGGCCATCGGTGCGAAGATGCAGGGCGAGTACGGCCTGTCGCGCAACTTCAACATCGTGTTCCGCGCCCCCGGCCTGGCCGCCGCCCACCCGCACGGGCCGGCCATCATGTACTGGCAGATCAACGGCGACGTGCCCAGCCTCATCGGCCCCATGGACGCCGGCGACAAGTGGTTCTTCATGCCGACCCAGGTGCCCGAGGAACTGCGGCGCGGCGAACTCGACGCCGCGGCGCTGATCCGCCGGGCCACCGGCATCGATCTGCCCTACGAGGTGCTCAGCACCGACGAATGGGCGGCCAGCCGGCTCATCAGCGACCGCTACCGCGACCGCCGCGTGTTCCTGGCCGGCGACGCCTGCCACCTGCACCCGCCCTTCGGCGGCTACGGCATGAACATGGGCATTGCCGACGGCGTGGACCTGGGCTGGAAGCTGGCGGCCGTGCTGCAGGGCTGGGGCGGCGGCGCGCTGCTCGACAGCTACGAGGCCGAGCGCCGCCCGGTGCACCTGAAGGTGCTCGAAGAAGCCGTGGCCAACCACGCCACACTGGGCAAGCAACTGGCCGCGGGCGGCATCGAGGCCGACGGCCCCGAAGGTGAGCGCGTGCGCCAGGAGATCGGCGCGCGCATCCAGGCCACCAAGCTGCGTGAATTCACCACCCTGGGCGTGGTGCTGGGCTACCGCTACGACGACTCGCCCGTGGTGGTGCCGGACGGCACGCCCGCGCCGGCCGACGACTTCCTCAACTACGTACCCTCGGCCCGGCCGGGTTGCCTGGCGCCGCACGCGTGGCTGCACGACGGCAGCTCGCTGTACGACCATTTCGGCGTGGGCTTCACGCTGCTGGCCGCAGCCGATGCCCCGGCGGACGAAGTGGCCCGGGCCCGTGCCGATGCGGTCCGGCTCGGCGTGCCGCTGGCCCTGGCCCAGCCCACCGAAGGCGCGCTGCCGCGCCTGTACCCCACGCGCTACACCCTGGTGCGGCCCGACCAGCATGTGGCCTGGCGCGGCGAGGGCTGGCCGCAGGACGGCGCCGCGCTGTTGCGGCAGGTCACCGGCCAGGCCGCCTGCGCCGGCACCGCCGGCGCGGCTTCAGCGACCCCTTCTTTTCCCCAGGACATCCCATGACACAGCAAGCTTTCACCCGGCGCCATGCGCTGCTCGCGGCCTCGGCGCTGGCCTGCGGCGGCATGGCCCGGGCCCAGCAGCCGGCTCCTTTTCCGTCCCGCCCCGTCACCCTGGTCGTGCCCTTCACGCCGGGCAGCGGCAGCGACACGCTGTCGCGCATCATCGGCCCGCGCCTGGCCGAGCGCTGGAAGCAGGCGGTGGTGGTGGACAACCGCGCGGGTGCCAGCGGCAACCTGGGCGCCGACCGCGTCGCCAAGGCGGCGCCGGACGGCACCACGCTGCTGATGGCCATCAACACCCTGAGCATGACACCGGCGCTCTACAAGTCGCTGCCCTACAACCCGTCCACCGACTTCGCCCCCATCGCCCGGCTGGCGACGGCCAGCTTCGCGCTGATCGTCAACAACGGCGTGCCGGCGAAGGACGTGCGCTCCCTGGTGGCCTATGTGAAGAGCCGGCCCGCCGGGCAGCTCAACTACGCCTCGCCCGGCAACGGCACGCCGCACCACCTGGGCATGGAGCTGATGAAGTCCACCCTCGGCATCGACGTGGTGCATGTGCCCTACAAGGGCTTCTCGGGCGCGCTGACCGACACCATGGGCGGCCAGGTGCAGATGATGCTGGCCACCGTGCAGTCGGTGCTGCAGCAGGTCAAGGCCGGCACGGTACGTATGCTGGCGGTGACCGGCGCGGCGCGCAACCCCCTGGTGCCCGAGGTGCCGACCTTCCGCGAGCAGGGCATCGCCACGCTGGAGGGGGTGGACGCCTGGTACGGCGTCTTCGGCCCGGCCGGCCTGCCGCCGGCCCTGGTGGCGCGGCTGCACGACGACTTCGTGGCAGTGGCCCAGCAGGAGGAGGTGCGGCACAAGCTGGCGGACCTCGGCCTGGTGGTGAGTACCAGCAGCCCATCCGAACTGCGTGAACAGATGCAGGCCGACATGGCGCGCTGGAAACAGGTGGTCGTGCAGGCCCACATCCAAGCCGAATGATTCCGCAAGACACAAGGAAAGAAATACCATGAGCACGCCCGAGATCTTCATCGACATCTACAACCACGTCATGCCGCTGCCGTACCTGGAAGCGGTCAAGCAGCACGGCAAGGAGCCGGGCATGATCCGCCGCATGACCACGCTGCGCATGCTGTGGGACATCGAGGCGCGTGTCGCCATGCTGGACCAGTGGCCCCAGGTGCGGCAGGTGCTGACCCTGTCGGTGCCCTCGCCCGAGATGCTGGTCGGCCCGGAGGATTCGCCCGCGCTGGCGCGCATCGCCAATGACGGCATGGCCGACATGTGCCGCCAGTGGCCGCACAAGTTCCCGGCCTTCGTGGCGACGCTGCCCATGAACAACCCCGCCGCCGCCCTGGTGGAGATGGACCGTGCCATCAACGAACTCGGCGCCCGGGGCGTGCAGGTGCTGACCAACGTCAATGGGCGCGCGCTCGACCACCCGGATTTCTTCCCGGTGTTCGAGCGCATGGCCACGTACCACCGCCTGCCGGTGTGGATGCACCCGGTGCGCCCTGCGAGCCAGGCCGACTATGCCGACGAGGACAAGTCCAGGTACGAGATCTGGCAGGTGCTGGGCTGGCCGTTCGAGAGCAGCGTGGCCATGTCGCGCATGGTGTTCTCGGGCCTGTTCGACAAGCTGCCGGAGCTGAAGGTCATCACCCACCACTGCGGCGGCATGCTGCCGTACTTCGGCGGCCGGGCCGAGACGCTGTGGGCGCAGCTGGGCTCGCGCAGCGCCGACGGGTCGGAGGCCGACGTGCTGAAGAACCTGAAGAAGGCGCCCATCGACTACTTCAAGATGTTCTACGGCGACACGGTGCTCAACGGCTCGACCGCGGCGCTGAAATGCGGCCTGGACTTCTTCGGCCCTGACCATGTGGTGTTCGCCAGCGACTGCCCCTTCGATCCCGAGGGCGGGCCGATGTTCATCCGCGAAGGCATGCGCTCGGTGCAGGAGGCCGGCCTGTCGGCGGCGGACCTGCACAAGGTCTGCTGCGGCAACGCCTTCTCCCTGCTGGGCCTGCTGGAGAAAGACGTCAAGTGAGCACCCCCCGCCTCGGCGGGGTTTTTTCAATCGGCCGTGATGCCGGCCTGGCGGATGACCGCCGTCCATTTTTGGTATTCCGCCTGGATGAAGTCGCGGGTGCGGCTGGTGTCCAGGTCCATACGCTCGATGCCGGCGGCTTCCAGCCGGGTGCGCAGGCCCGCGTCCTGCAGGCCGGTGGCCAGCCGGGTACGCAGTTCGGCCACCACGGGTGCGGGTGTGCCGCTGCGGGCGAACAGGCCGAACCACGAACCCATCTGCACCGATGGCACACCGGCCTCGGGCGCGCTGGGTGTGTGGGGCAGGGTGGGGCTGCGCCGGTCGCTGGTGAGAAAGACGGGTCTGGCCCGTTTGGTGTCGAACTGCGGCCGGGCCGAGGCCAGGGTGTCGAAGAACAGGTCGATGCGCCCGGCCAGCAGGTCCTGGTAGGCGGCCTGCGCGCTTTTGTAGGGCACCACCAGCAGCTCGATGCCGGCCGCCTTGGCGAAGGCGGCGGCCAGCACGTGCTGGCCGGTGCCGGTGCCCGCGGTGGCGATGGTGAGGCTGCCGGGCGTAGCCTTGGCCGCGGCGATGATATCGGCCGCCGTGTTCTGCGCCAGCCCGCCGCGTGCCACCAGCACGTAGGGGTAGCGGGCCACCAGGGCGACCGGAGTGAAGTCGTGCGCCGGGTTGTAGGGCAGCGTCTTGTACAGCGCGCTGTTGAACACCAGGTTGCTCAGGCCGCCCACCAGCAGGGTGTAGCCGTCGGCCGGCGCCAGTGCCGCGGCCTGCGTGCCCACCAGGGTGCCAGAGCCGGTGCGGTTTTCCACATAAAAACTCTTGCCGGTGCTGTGGGTCAGTGCCTCGGCCATGAGCCGGCCCACGTAGTCGAAACCGCCGCCGGGGCCGGAAGGGGCGATGAGCATCACCGGGCGTGCGGGGTAGGGCCCGGCGGCCCGGGCGCCCAGCGGCAAGACCAGGGACAGCGCGCCCAGCGGGGCGCGGGCCAGCAGGGTGCGGCGTTTCATGCGGCCTCCCGCAGCCACTGGCGGCTGGCTTCGTGCAGGGCCTGGTAGGCCGGAGTGTTGGCCGCCGGGATGTCCATGGTGATGGTCGCGCCGCCGGCGGACTGCACATAGGCCAGGTGGGCGTAGTGGGCGGGCAGGGCGGCCAGCCGCGCCGGGTCCAGCCGCACGGTGGCAGCCGGGTCCACCGGCTGCAAGCGGTCCTTGTCGTAGACGGGGGAGCGGAAGGCGATCTTCCAGGCGCCCTCGTGCCGCACGAAGCGGTCGTGGAAACGGCCGTAGCACTGCACGTCCACCGGCACGCCATCGAGCATGGTGCGCACCAGCAGTTCGACCCGCGTTTCGGCCACGGCGCGGTCACGGCTGTCACTGCCATAGCCATCGCCATCCGGGCCGGCCCACTCGATCACCGGCGCCCCCACCAGGTGCTGCACCGGGGAGCCGTGGGCCGCCAGCCGGATGGAGGCCTCGACGAAGTCGGCCGCCGTGCCGTCGAACCAGGTGGTGCGGATCAGGGCCCCGGGCGCGAAGCAGCCGCGCAGCAGGTCCCACTGGCAGCTGTCGCGCCACAGCGCCCAGCCCTGCACCACGTCGGCGATGGCCGCCTGGTGGCGCATCCTTGTTTCGGTCATGGAGTTTTGCATGGCCGGGAGTGTCGGGGGGCGCAGGGCGGGTGGCTAGATACCTGGGTTCGGGGGGGTATGCCTGGGATGTATAGGGCTACCGGTTCTTGGCCCGGATGCGTTCCGCCGGCCGCCGCATCAGATCGCACAGGTACTCCGCCGCCGGCGTGGGCGGCAGGGCCCCGCGGTGGATCAGCACGATGGGCGGGGCGGCCAGTACCTCGTCGATGGGGATGGGCGCCAGCACCTGGCGTGTCAGCGGCGAATCGACCCACTGCACCGGCGAGACCACCAGCATGTCGGTGCTGGCCGCGGCGGTGATCCAGCTCAGCGCCGACTCGGCGTGGAAGGCGATGCGCGGCGGCGGCAGGCCCTGGCGCAGGAAGTGGCCGGAAAGTTCTTCCTCGGCGTGGGTGGTGATGGAGGTGCTGATCCAGTCCGCCCCCGCCAGCTCGGCCAGGCTGCGGGCGCCGGCCAGCGGGTGGCCGATGCGGCCCATGACCAGGCGCGCGTTGTCGAACAGCTTGAGCATGTGCAGGTCGGCGCCCGGGCCGCCCTCGGGCGGCGGGCCGACGTAGAAGTCCATGTGGCCGCTCTTGAGCCGGCCCTCGATGACCGGGTACACCCCTTCGATGATGCGCACCTGCACGTTGGGGTAGCGCAGGTAGAAGGGCCGCAGCGCCTCGCCCAGCAGCGCGATGTGCGACACGCTCGACACGCAGGCCGTCACCGTGCCCGACACCGCACCCTCCATCTGCCGCACCTCTTCCTGCGCGCTGCGCAGCTCGTGCAGGGCCACACCGGCGCGGCGGGCGAACTGTGCGCCCATGGGGGTCAGCGTGGCGCCGCTGTTCTGCCGCTCCAGCAGGGCCACGCCGATCTCGCGCTCCAGCGTGCGTACGCTGCGGCTCAGTGCCGGCTGGGCGATGCCCAGGTGCTTGGCGGCGGCGTTGATGCTGCCCTTCTCGGCGATGGCGAGCAGGTCGCGCAGGTTGTGCATCTTCATGGGGGGCCGATTATCCCCAGCACGCCGGCGCCGCCAAGCCCCTATGCCTGCCAGGCATGTGAGGCGCAATCCGGGTTGTGGTGCGGCGCGGGCCTTGGGACTAGCATCGCGGCCACCCCAAGAACACGGAGACGACATGCCAGTGCTTTCACCCTATGCCGCACGCTGTGCCTGCGCGCCCGAGAGCGGGGCCGCGCCTTCGCGCCGCGGTTTCCTGCAGGCCGCGGGTGTTTTCACCACTGCAGGGCTGGCCGGCCTCGGCGGCTGCGCGGCCGCCGGCCCGGGCGCCGGGCGCCCGGTGGTCGATACCCACCACCATTTCTACCCGCCGGCCTACCAGCAGGCCTGGGAAGCGTGGGACGACCGCAACAAGGTGCCGCATTTCGTCGCGCAGCGTTCGTGGACACCACGCGTGTCGATCGACGCCATGGACGCGGCCGGCGTGCGCACCGCGGTGCTGTCGCTGCCGTCCACCCCCGGCCTGTGGTTCGACACCGGTCCGGCCGAGGCGGTGCGGCTGGCGCGCCTGTGCAACGACTACGGTGCGCAGATGGTGCGCGACTTTCCCGGCCGCTTCGGCCTGTTCGCCACGCTGCCGATGGTGGACGTGGAGGCCAGCCTGAAGGAGATCGCCTACGCCTTCGACGTGCTGAAGGCCGATGGCGTGGGCCTGCAGACCAGCTATGGCAACACATGGGCCGGCGACCCGGCCTTCGCCCCCCTCTTCGACGAACTCGACCGGCGCCGCGCCGTGGTGTATTTCCATCCGCTGGTGGGCAGCTGCTGCGACCGGTTGCCGGTGGGTGTGCGGGCCGGGGTGATCGAGGTGCCGCACGACACCACCCGCGCCGCCATGAGCCTGCTGGCCCACGGCACGCTGGCGCGCTGCCGCGGCATCCGCTGGCTGCTGTCCCACGGCGGCGGCACCATTCCCATGCTGGCCGGCAGGATCGAAACGCAGCTGGTGGGTTTCAAGGACCTCGACAAACTCGCGCCCGACGGTGTGCTGGCCGAACTCAAGCGTATGTACTACGACACCGCCAACGCGGCCTATGCGCCTTCCATGGCGGCGCTGCAGGCCTTCGTGCCCGAGCAGCAGATCGTGTACGGCAGCGACTACCCGTACGTGGCGATGGACAAACAACTGCAGGCGCTGGACCGCATGGGCCTGCCGGCGGCGCGGCTCGATGCGATCGAGGTGGACAACGCACGCCGCCTGCTGCCCGGCCTGGCGCGGGGCTGAGGGTTCCGGCGCCACAGGCACGAAGTTCTTGCGCGGTATTTCAGGCGGCCTGCGGGCCGCTTTTTTTTGCCTCGCGCGGGGGGCCATGCGCCGCAGGCATAGGCGGGCGAATCGGGGTATTTGTGCGGCTGCCGGGGGCTGGACACACTGCCGCTGCATCACCCGGAGGAGGAGCCGGGTGGTGCGTGATCCCTTCTTTTTTCCACCCAGCACACCATGAAAAAATCCACCATCAAGTCCCTGGCGGCCACCGCCATTTGCACCGCCGTCTGCACGGTGGCCACCAGCCCGGCCCGGGCCCAGTCGTCGGTGACGCTGTTCGGTGTCGTCGACCTTGCGGTGAGCCGCCTGCAGGCCGATGGCCTGGGGCACAAGACGGGCCTGTCCACCGGCAACCAGGCGGCCAGCCGGCTGGGCTTTCGCGGCACCGAAGACCTGGGGGGCGGGCTGGCCGCGGGTTTCTGGATCGAGGGGGCGCTGCAGCCCGATGAAGGCAATGCCGGCGGCCTGCTGTTCCAGCGCCGCTCCACCGTGAGCCTGCTGGGCGCCTTCGGTGAACTGCGCCTGGGCCGCGATTTCGCGCCCAGCTACCTCAACATCACCTACTTCGACCCCTTCGGCGCGCGCGGCATCGGCACCACCATCGCCACCGGCAACTTCGGCTACAGCGACCTGCGCAACAGCAACCAGGTGCACTATTTCACGCCGGCCACGCTGGGCGGCTTCTTCGGCAGCGTGGCCTATTCCTGGGGCGGGACCGGCGGGGTGGAGCCGCAGTCCAACCAGGCCAACAGCAGGCAGGGCGATTACTGGGGCGGGCGTGTGGGGTATGCCGCCGGGCCGGTCAGCCTGGCCGCCGGCATCGGGCAGTGGAAGCAGGTGCTGGGCGCCTCCAACACCGCACCGGTCGCCATCGGCCACGACCTGAAGGAAATCAACGCCGGCGCCACCTGGGACTTCGGTGTGGCCAAGCTCTGGGGCTTCTACGGCCAGGAACGGGCCGAGGGCAACCCGGTGGGCAACAACCGGCTGGACTCGACCCTGCTGGGGGTGACGGCGCCCCTGGGCGCCGGCGAGATCCGCGCCAGCATCGCCCACTACGACATGCGCGACAGTGCCAACGACTCGAACAAGTTCGCCATCGGCTACGGCTACAACCTGTCGAAGCGCACCCAGCTCTACGCCACCGTGGCCACGGTGCGCAACCAGGGCACGGGCACCCGGGTGGTGAAGGATTCCGAAGGGCTGGCGCTGACCGGCGGTGCGCGGCCGGGCGGCCGTTCCAGCGGTTTCGACATCGGCATCCGGCATTCGTTCTGACCGGGGCATGTGCCGCGCCGGCACTGGCGCGGCACGACGGAAGCGGGCCCCGGGCCCGGAAACCCGCAGCTCAGGCCGGCTGGCCGGTGCGGGCCGGTGCCTGGCTGCTGCGCACCCCGTCGGCCTGGACGTCCTCCGGCCGCCGCACCCGGCTGCGCCGGTCGGGGATGGTGCCGCGGCGTTCGCGGTCCAGCCGGGCGATGGCCAGCACCTTGTCGAGTTCCTCGCGTTCCACCCGCGACTGCGCGATCAGCCGGCGCGACAGCTCCAGCGCGCGCTGCGCACGCCGCACCAGGGCAGCGATGCTGCTGGATGGCGTGCGCAGTTTGGCCAAGGGCCCCCTCCTACCAGCCGGATTTCCAGGAGCAGTAGAGCAGGGCGGCCAGGCCGGCGGCGCTGAGCAGCAGCGGGCGCCAGGCGCTGGCGATGCGCAGGGGCTGGCGTGGCGCGGCCGGTACCGAGGGGCGCAAGCCGCGCACAAAACGTCCGGGTGCGTCGGCCCCGCCCGTGTGCAGGGCTGCCGGCGCAGCGGCGATGTGTGAATTGGCAGTGAATGTTTCCATGGCCGGCTCCTTCGCGCGCAGTATCGGGGCTGGATGCGCAACATTGGTAACAAAATTACCCAAAATGTGTAAAAAGTCCGCTTACATGAGTTGGTGCGCAATGGTTAAGTCCACCGTGGCATGCACGATCTCGCGCATGGCCCTCAGCAAGGGCCGGTTGTCGTCGTTGCGCCATTGAAAGGAATACGCCAGGGGGCCCAGCGCGGGTTTGCTCTGCAGGATGCGCAATTGCCCGCGCTGCTCGAAGTTGCGCGCCCAGCTGGTCGGCAGCAAACCCACACCGACCCCGCTGGCGACGAGGCCCGCGATGGAGCGCCAGTTGTTGCAGATGAGCCGCTGGCAGTTCAGCTGCCCATGGGCGCTGACCCAGTCGTTCAGCAGGTAGTTCGTGCCGGCGCCGGCGGGCAGTGTCACCACCGGAAAACGCTGCAGCAGGGCAGGGGTCACGGCGGCGCATGCGCGGTCGGCGTCGGCGGCTATCACCCAGGAAAATTCCGCCTCGCCGATCAGCTCTGTATTCATGTCGGCAGAGCGGGCCCGGCCGGCAATGATGGCGAAGTCGAATTCGCCCCGTTGCATCTTGCGCTGCAGCTCCAGGCCCATGTCCACCGTAGGTTCCAGCACCAGCCCCGGGTGCGCGCGCTTGGCCATGGCCAGCATGCGCGGCAGCCAGGTCAGCGCCGTGAACTCGCCCACCCCCAGCCGGCAGCGTCCGGTCAGGCTGGTGTCCTGGCCGATGGTCTGGCGGATGTCTTCGGCTTCCTGCAACAGGTGCCAGGCCCGGGGCAACAGCCGCTGGCCGGTCTCGGTCAGCACCGCCTTGTGGCCCGTACGGTCGAACAGCGGCAGGCCCAGCGACAGCTCCAGCTCGTTGATGCGCTTGGACAGCGACGAGATGGACAGGTGCAGGCGGCCGGCCGCGACAGCGAAGCTCGCGCAGTTCGCGGCCCAGTAGAACGCTTCCAGTTGCTTGAGGGTCATGTCTCTCGCCGGGCGAGCTCTATTTCGGAAAAAGTGAACAAGTAGATCTTATTTTTTTCGCTTTATTTATACAAGGGGGCTCGATACAGTAATCCAAACAGACAGGAGACACGGTCCATGTGGAAGTCGATATCAGGAGCACTCTGGCTGCTGGCCTGCGCCGGCGCCTCGCTCGCCCAGGGGCTGGAAGGCCCCGGCAATGTGTACCCCGCCCGGCCGATCCGGCTCATCGTGCCGTACGCGCCAGGCGGTTCCACCGACAAGGTGGCGCGGCTTTCCGCCGAGTACCTGGGCCTGAAGCTGAAGCAGGCCGTGGTGGTGGAAAACCGGCCGGGCGCCAACAACCTGGTCGGCGCCAACACACTGCTGGCCAGCGCTGCCGACGGTTACACGCTGATGCTGGCGAGCAATGGGCTGCTGACCATGGCGCCGGCCGTCTTCCGGAAGCTGCCCTTCGATCCGGCCCGGGACTTCTCGCTGGTCGGCATGGTCAACCAGAACCCCATGGTCATCGCCACCAGTGCCAGTGGCCGCTACCGCGACATGCGCAGCGTGCTGGCCGAGGCGAAGGCCAGGCCGGATACCGTCACCTACGCCGTGTCGGGGGGCTTCGTGCCGGCGCTGGCCGCCGCCAGCCTGCAGGCGATGAGTGGCACGAAGATGGTCGAGGTCCGCTACAAGGGCAGTGCTCTGTCGCTCACCGACCTGATCGCCGACCGGGTGGCACTGAGTTTCATGGGGGTCTCGCTCGCGGCCCCGCTGGCCGAGGACGGCAAGCTCAGGGCCCTGGCGGTGACGAGCAAGGAGCGGTCTTCCAAGATGCCCGACGTTCCCACCCTGCGCGAATCGGGCGTGGCCGGCTTCGACATGGTGGTCTGGAACGCGCTGATCGGGCCGCCGCACCTGCCGCAGAACGTCATCGCCACGCTGAACCGCGCGCTCGGCGAGGTGTACCGGGACGCGGAGTTCCGCAAGCGCCTGCAGGCCAATGGGGAAGAACCGCTGCACGGCACGCCTGCGGAGCTGCAGGTGCGTATGGACGAGGAAATCGCGCTCTGGAAGCGCGTCGTCAAGGACGCCGGTATTCCCAAGATCGATGACTGAACAAAAACAGGAGAAAACGGACATGGCGCAAACATCCACCAGCACCGCACAGGCATGGACCGGCGCGGAGCTGTCCCGGACCCAGGACTGGATCACACCCCTGGCCCAGGCCGACGTCGCGGAAATCCGCGAGGCGGTCAGGTCCGTCGAGTCGCGGGGCATACCCCTGTTCGATATCCGTGCCGAGGACTTTGTACTGCCCCGGCTGGCGCCCCGGCTGACCGCGCTGCGGCAGCAGCTGGAGGGGGGCCGTGGCTTTGCGTTGCTGCGCGGGCTTCCGGTGGACGAGTGGTCGCTGGAGTCTAACCAGCGGGTGGTCTGGGGGCTGGCACAGCACCTGGGCCTGCCGGAGGGGCAGGACCGCCTCGGCAGCCTCATGCACAACGTGCGTAACACCGGCAAGCAGGTGGCGGGCAGCGACAGCACCCGGGGTTATGAAACCGATGACGAACTGACCTTCCACAACGACGGCGGCGACGCCTTCATGCTGCTGTGCCTGAAGACGGCGGTGGACGGCGGCGTCAGCAAACTCATCAGCTCCACCACGCTGTTCAACGAAGTCCAGCGGCGCAGGCCCGACCTGCTCCCGGTGTTGCAGGCGCCTTTCCACTTCGACCTGCGCGGCCAGAATGCCCAGGGCCAGAAAGTGCAGTCGGTGCCCATCTTCAACCTGCATGCGGGCCGCGTCAACGTGCTGTACAAGAAGCGTTTCATCCTGCAGGCCCAGCGTTTCGAGGAGGTGCCGCGCCTGTCGCCGCAGCAGCAGGAAGCGATAGACCTGCTGGAAACGCTGTGCGCCGATCCGTCCATCTACCTGTCGTTCAGCATGCAGCGGGGTGACATCCAGGTGGGCAGCAACCATGCGGTCCTGCATTCGCGCACCAGCTACGTCGACCACGAAGACGTGGCCGAACGGCGCCACCTGCTGCGGGTGTGGCTGACGCTGGCCAACGGCAGGCCGCTGCCGCCGGTGTATGCGACCACCCGGGAGTTCGGCGCAACCTATGCGCGCCGCATGCAGCAGGCGGAGCCGGTTGCCTGACGCAGGGGGAGCGGGCGGCGGAGCAGGGGGAGCGCTGGCGGGCCGGGCCTCAGGCCCCCTTGCGGCCGTCGGTGGCGATGCGCAGGGCCAGCAGCGCCAGCACGCTGCCCATGATGTAGCGCTGCGCCCGCAGCCAGCCTTCGCTGCGCGACAGCAGCGCGGTGATGCTGCCGGCGCCGAGCACCAGCAGCAGGTTGACCAGGCCGCTCACCCCGATCTGCACCGTGCCCAGCACCAGGCTTTGCCACAGCACCGAACCGCGCTCCGGGTGCAGGAACTGCGGGAAGAAGGACAGGTAGAACATCGCCACCTTGGGGTTCAGCACGTTGGTGAGAAACCCCATGCGGAACAGCCGGCCCGGCGGGTCGGCCGGCAGGGTGCGCGCCGCGAAAGGCGCGTGGCCGCCGGGTTTGACCGCCTGCCAGGCCAGCCACAGCAGGTAGCCCGCGCCGGCCAGCCGCACCGCGTCGAAGGCCAGGGGCACGGCGGCGAGCAGGGCGGTCAGCCCCAGCGCCGCGGCGGCCAGGTGCACCACGAAGCCGAGCAGCACGCCGCCCAGCGACACCATGCCGGCCGCGCGGCCCTGGCATAAGGTACGCGACACACAATAGACCATGTTGGGCCCGGGCGTCAGCACCAGCAGCAGGGCGGCCAGTGCGAACCAGGCGAGTTCGGTGAGGGACAGCATGGGGGGATTTTCCCATGCCGGGGCCGGCCTCGCCCCCGCCCCCGCCCCCGCCCCGCCTTCGGCCTCAGAGCACCATGCCGCCCGACACCTCGATGCGCTGGCCGGTGATCCAGCTGTTCTCCGGCCGCAGCAGGTTGGAGATGGCGCCGCCGATGTCGTCGGGCAGGCCGACCCGGCCCATGGCCGTCTGCGAAGCGACCCAGCGGTTGACCTCGGCGTTGTCGCGCACCGTGCCGCCGCCGAAGTCGGTCTCGATGGCGCCGGGTGCCACCACGTTGACGGCGATGCCGCGCGGGCCCAGCTCCTGGGCCATGTAGCGGCTCATCACCTCGATGCCGCCCTTCATGGTGGCGTAGGCCGCATAGCCGGGGAAGGAGAAGCGCGCCAGCCCGCTCGACACGTTGACGATGCGCCCGCCGTCGTTGAGCAGGGGCAGCAGCTTTTGCGACAGGAAGAAGGTGCCCTTGAGGTGCACGTTCATCAGTTCGTCGAACTGTTCCTCGGTGGTCTCGGCGAAGCTGGCGTGCGCGCCGATGCCGGCGTTATTGACCAGGTAGTCGAAACGTTCGTATTGCCAGGTGGCAGCCAGCGCGTCCTTCACCTGGGCGGCGAAGGCGGTGAAACCGGCGCTGCGGCCCACGTCGAGCTGCAGGGCCACGGCGCGGCTGCCCAGGGCCTCGATGTCCTGCACCACCTGCTGTGCTTCGGCGGCCGCGCTGCGGTAGGTGAGGATGACATCCACGCCGCGGGCGGCCAGCGCCAGGGCGGTGTTCTTGCCGAGGCCGCGGCTGCCGCCGGTGATCAGGGCCACGGGGTGGGACGGGTGTGGGGTGGTAGCGGTCGCCATGGTATCGGTCCTTTCGGTTGGGATGGGAGGACTTTATTGGCTTGCTTAATAGAGATAAAGTGTGTCAATCGACATGCACTGTTCTTTTGACAAGACCAATCGCCCATGGACCTCGACGCGCTCCGTATCTTTTCCCGGGTGGCCGAGTTGCGCAGTTTTACCGGCGCGGCCGACGAACTGGCGCTGCCCAAGGGCCGTGTCTCCACCGCGGTGCGGCAGCTGGAAACCCAGCTGGGCACACGGCTGCTGCACCGCACCACCCGCAGCGTGCGGCTGACGCCCGATGGCGAGCAGTTCTTCGGCCGCGCCCGCGAGCTGCTGGGCGATGCGGACGAACTCGCGTCCCTGTTCCAGCAGGCGCCCGAGAGCCTGACCGGCCGCCTGCGGCTGGACATGCCGACCGGCATCGCCAGCCAGCTGCTGATACCGGCGCTGCCGCAGTTCCTGGCGGCGCATCCGCGGCTGGAGATCGAGCTCAGCACCACCGACCGGCGGGTGGACCTGGTGCAGGAGGGTTTCGACTGCGTGCTGCGGGTGGGGCAGTTGCAGGACTCCAGCCTGGTGAGCCGCCACCTGGGCACGCTGCCCCTGGTCAACCTGGCCAGCCCGGGCTACCTGGCGGCCTACGGCACACCCCGCACGCTGGACGACCTGGCACGGCACCGGCTGGTGCATTTTTCGCCGGTGTTGGGTGCCACGCCGCCGGGCTGGGAGTATTTCGACGGCGAGCGCTACCGCTTCCGGTCCATGCCAGGCGCGGTCACGGTGAACAGCGCCGACGCCTACCAGTCGGCCTGCCTGGCGGGGCTGGGCATGATCCAGCCGCCCTCCATCGGCCTGTCGCCGCTGGTGCGCCAGGGGCTGCTGGTGGAGGTGATGCCGGAATTCACCGGCGCGCCCATGCCGGTGTCGCTGCTGTATGCCAACCGGCGCAACATGAGCAAGCGGCTGCAGGCGCTGATCACCTGGCTGTCGCAACTGCTGGCACCCTATGTGGTGGCCGGGCCGGGCTGAACCGGCCGGGCGCTCGGCGAGAATGCGGGGGTGCATCCGACTCCTATTCCCACCGCAAAAGCCGGCGCTGCGCGCCCCCGTATCTACCTCGCCGGCCCGGACGTGTTTTTCCGGCACAGCCGGCAGATCTTCGACACCCTGAAGGCCCACTGCGCGCGCCTGGGGCTGGAGGGCGTGGAGCCCTCGGACGGCGGCCTGTCCGAAGGTTTCGCCGGCAGCGACGAAGCGCTGGCCCAGAGCATCTACGAAGGCAATGTGCGCCTGATCCGCGAGGCCGATGGCGTGCTGGCCAACCTCGTGTGTTTCCGCGGCCACGAGCCCGATGCCGGCACCGTGTTCGAGGTCGGCTTTGCCATCGCGCTGGGCAAGCCGGTAGTGGCCTACGGGGTGGCGGATGGCACCTATGCCGACCGGGTGAGCGCGGCCATCCCCTGCGGCAAGGACGCGGCCGGGCTGCTGCGCGAGACGGAGAGCGGCGCCATGGTCGAAGGGCTGGGCCAGCGGCTCAACCTGATGCTGACGCGCTCGGCGGCCATCGAGGTGTCGGCGGAGGCGGCGCTGGAACGGCTGGCAGGTTTGCTGCTGGCCGGGGCGCGGTAGCGGCAGGGCGCCGGCCCCCTCACTCCTCGCTCGCCCACTCCACCTGCGCCCCCAGGCTGCGCAGGTTTTCCGCAAACCGCGGGTGGGCCCGGCGTATCGGCGCGGCGTTGCGGATCTCGGAGCGGCCGGGGGTGCTGGCGGCCACCATCAGCAGGGCGATGGCCACACGGATGATGTAGGGGCTCTCGACCACGGCCGGCGCCAGCGGGGTGCCGCCGAAGGTGACCAGCCGGTGCGGGTCGGACGAGAACACGTGGGCGCCGAACTTCGACAGCTCGCTGGTCCAGCCTAGCGCGCCGTCGTAGACCTTGTTCCAGAACAGCGCGTTGCCCTGCGCCCGCACGCCCAGCGCCACGAAGATCGGCAGCAGGTCCACCGGGAAGTAGGGCCAGGGGGCGGCCTCCACCTTGGTCAGCACGTTGGCCGTGAAGGGCGCGGCCACCCGCAGCGGGCCGTCGAGCTTTGCATGCGACCAGCCGTCTTCGTGGGTGACGGCCACGCCGAACTTGGCAAAGGTGCGGTCGATCAGCGGGAAGTTGTCCGGCGCGCCGTTGCGCACCGCCACGTCGCCGCCGGTGATGGCGCCCAGCGCCAGGAAGGTGGTGACCTCGTGGAAATCGTCGTCGAAGCGGAACTCGCCACCGCGCAGTGCGCCGCCGCCGTGCACCGTCAGCCGCGAGGTGCCACAGCCCTCGATGCGCACCCCCGCCATCGCCATGAAGCGGCAGAACTCCTGCACATGCGGCTCCGAGGCGGCGTTGGTCAGGGTCGAGGTGCCATCGGCCGTGGCGGCGCACAGCACGAAGTTCTCGGTGGTGGTGACCGAGGCGTAGTCCAGCCAGTGGTCGGCCGGCAGCAGCCGCGCGCCGCAGCGCACCAGCAGCGAGCCCTCGGCCCGCTCGACCGTGCCGCCGAAGCTGCGGAACACCTCGACGTGCGGATCGATCTCGCGCATGCCCAGGGTGCAGCCCTTGACGTTGTCCTCCAGCCGCGCCACGCCGAAGCGCGCCAGCAGGGGTGGCACCAGCATGATGGACGAGCGCATCTCCTCGGGCAGCCGGTGGCGCTCGGCGTCGAAGGCGGTGGCGTGGTGGTGCAGCTCGAGTATGCCGGTGGCGTGGTCCATGTGCACCGCGCTGCCCAGGGTGCGGAAGATGTCGAGCAGCTTGCGCACGTCGGTGATGTCGGGCACGCCGTGCAGGCGCAGCGGCTCGCGGATGAGCAGCGTGGCGCACAGCACCGGCAGCACCGCGTTCTTGTTGGCCGAGGGGATGATGCGGCCCCGCAGGGGGATGCCGCCGTGGACGATGAGGTTTGACATGGCCCCCATCTTGTTGTGCGGGCGTGAAGTCTTGACGCGGTGTGTGAAGTCCGCGAGAACTCCTAAGTGTATTGATGGTACAAACGTAACAAGGCGTGCACGCGTTATGCAGGCTGCGTTTACCTGGAGCTTGTCTTGTCCACCTTCGATCCATCGCTGCCCTTGCATGACGTGCAGTTTCAGGTCCGCAAAGACCGCGCTCCCCGCCGCGTGGTGCGCGTAGCGGCGCTAGCTGGGGTGCTTTTCGTTGGCGTTTTGGTGGCGATACGGCGCACGGTTGGATGGGCCGAAGTCGTGTTTGCCTGCGTGGAGGCAGGTCTGTTGTTATGGCTTTTCCTGCACCTGCGCCGCAAGTTTCCGCCTGGCACGGTACCGCTGAATATCGCTGCCGACGGCATCCGTTCGCCCTACCTGTCGGGTGAGCGCCAGCACTATGCATGGAGCGAAATCCAGGGTGTGGAGACCCGGACGGTGGGTGGCCAACTGCTATTGGAGCTGCAACTGGCCGGCGCGGATGGCGCTGGCCGGGGCGGTCTCTCCGCAAAATCCGCCCGGCCTGCGCTGAACCTGGTGGTGTTCCCGCCGGCAGATCACGAGGCCATTGTGGGCGCGGTGCTGCAGCGTCTGGCCGCGCAAGGGCCTGGCGACGCACTGCCCGTAGCCAATCCTTTCGAGGCCGAACGGCTTTTCCAGGCGCACCTGAAGGCGCTGGCGCCCCGTCCGTGGGTGACCTGGGCGCTGGCCGCCCTCAACATCGGCGTGTGGCTGCTGATGCTGCGCGCCGGCACCGATGTATGGCAGATTCCGGTCGGGCGGCTGTTCACCTGGGGTGCCAACGCGGCTTCCGAGGTCCAACGCGGGGCGTGGTGGCGCTTGCCGGCCTCGACCTTCCTGCATAGCGGCCTGGTGCACATCGCGATGAACATGCTGGTGCTGTTTTCCTTCGGACCGCTGGCCGAGCGGCTGTTCGGCCCGCGTGCGTTTGTGCTGCTGTACCTGGCATCGGGCCTGGTGGGCAGCGCGCTCAGCCTGAGTTTTTCGGCGCAGAAGGTTGTGTCGGTGGGCGCTTCGGGGGCATTGTTCGGTGTGGCGGGTGCGCTGATGACCACGGTGTGGCGCCATCGCGACCGGCTGCCGCCGCTTTTCGGGCGCAGGGCCAAGACCGCCTTCGCCACCTTCGTGGTCTATTCGCTCGGCCAAGGTTTTGCACACCAGGGCGTAGACAACGCGGCGCACGTGGGCGGGCTGGTGGCGGGCTGCCTGCTGGCGCTGCTGCTGCCCGTCCGAGTGGGTGCGGAAGCGCGCGGTGCAGGCAGCCGCGAATTGTCGTTTGCCGCATTGGCTTGCGCGGCGCTGGTCGTTGCCACTGCGCTGGCCGCGCCCGCGGCCTCGCTGGACCAGCGCGCCGTGATCGACAGCGAAGCGCGCATCGTGCTTCTGCTCGACGACTTCAAGAATGCGATAGCCCTGCTGAAACCCGAATCGGCCGAGATCGCCGCTGGCGGTAGCCGCGAATGGGCCGCGGACACGCGTGGCCGGACCGAACACGGCCCCCGCCTGGCGGGCATCGCGCAACGACTGAGGGCGTTGATCTTGCGTCCCGACGACCTGCGCAAGGCATGGCTGGACGATGTGCGCCAGTTCTGCGAACTGTCGGCCGAGGTCATGGAGCTTCCGTCCGTGCCAGAACCAGGAACGGGCAAGCCTGTGGCGGCCGACAAGGCGCGCTCGGACGAACTGGAGGCCAAGATCAAGCGCATGGGCGTTCGTATGGCGGCCGATGGGGAGGATATGGCGCGGCAGGCCGAGAAGTTGAAGAAGGCGCGCTAGAGGACAAAGGCCAATTCTTGCAGTTTGCTGTATGGCCTCCTCCGCGCTGGATACACAATGGCTGATCCTCAATCGTTCCCGACAGCATGAAACCCCTCTCCCGCAAAGACTACGACACCCAGATGGAGCCGCTGCAGATCGAGCTCGCCCGCATGGCGCGCTGGGCGGCGGCGACGGGGCAGCGCATCCTGGTGATCTTCGAAGGGCGCGATACCGCCGGCAAGGGCGGCGCCATCACGGCGGTGGGCCAGCACCTGAACCCGCGCCAGTGCCGGGTGGTGGCCCTGCCCAAGCCAACCGAGCGCGAGAGCACGCAGTGGTACTTCCAGCGCTACGTGGCGCACCTGCCGGCGGCCGGCGACATCGTGCTGTTCGACCGCAGCTGGTACAACCGCGCCGGCGTGGAACGGGTCATGGGCTACGCCACCGAAAAGCAGGTCAAGGCCTTCCTGGCGCAGGTGCCGGTGTTCGAGCAGATGCTGGTGGACGACGGCATCCTGCTCTTCAAGTACTGGCTGGGCACCGACCAGGCCGAGCAGGAAGAGCGTTTTGCCGAGCGCCATGCCGATCCGCTGAAACGCTGGAAACTCTCGCCCATCGACCTGGAGGCGCGAAAGCACTACGCCGACTACACCGATGCGCGCGAGAAGATGCTCAAGGCCACGCACACCCCCAACGCCCCGTGGACGCTGGTGGACTTCAACGACCAGCGCCAGGGCCGGCTGACCCTGGTGCGTGACCTGCTGGCGCGCCTGCCCGACACCAACGTGAAGGCGGAGGCGGTGCCGCTGGAGCCGCTGAAGGACAAGCCGTTGAAGGAGAAGTACGGGGTGGTGCAGCCGCTGAAACCGCCGAAGCCGCCGAAAGGCTGACGGCGTGGCCGCCTGGGGGCCGGTGGGTCACCGCGCCGACCAGGCCAGCCGCAGGCCCAGCGCCACCATCACCCCGCCGGCCGCCCGGTCGAGCCCCGTCTTGCAGCGCAGGTAGGCGCCGCGCGAGCGGCTGGCCGACAGTGCCGCCGCCACCACCGTGTACCAGCTGGCCTCCAGCACGAACACGCAGGCCACGACCGCCAAACCGAAGCCGGGGGAGGGCGCGGCGGGCAGGAAGGCGGCAAAGACACTGGCGTAGGCCAGGGCGGTCTTGGGGTTGCTGAGCTGGGTGCTCAGGCCCAGCACGAAGGACCTGCGCAGGGCCCGGGGCCTGCCCGCCGCGGCTCCGGACGTTTCCGCCGCCATAGGGGCTGCCACCAGCGGCCGGCGTGCTCCCAGCCAGATACGCACACCCATCCAGGCCAGGTACAGGCCGCCCGCCACCTTCAGCGCCAGGTAGAGGGTGGGCACGGCTAGCAGCAGGCCGTTGAGCCCCAGCAGGGCGGCGGTGGCGAACACCACGGCGCCGGCGCCCATGCCCAGCGCGGCGGCGATGCCGTCGCCGCGCGACGCCGACACGGCGGTGCGCGCCACCATCACAAAACTCGGGCCGGGGCTGATGGTACCCAGGGCCAGTACGGCGAACATGCCCAGCAGGGCGGAAAAGGCGTGCATCGTCTGGGCTCCTTGGCGGGGCTGCCAGTGTTGCCGGATGGCACGCTGCCGGTCAAGCGCCCCGGGTGAGCGTGATGTTTTGCACGCTTTGCCGGCCGCGGCGGGCAGGGGGCCTTCCATGGGGCGTTATGTGAGGAATTGTTCACAGTGGTTTTTTTGCTGCGAACCTAGACTCCGCTCCATACCGACGCCACCGAGGACCGCCGCCATGACCACTTCCACCGCCGAACTGCACTCTGTCACCCGCGCCGTCCAGGCCGCCACCGTGCCGGCCATGCCCACCGCGCTGTGTGTGGACCTGCATGGTGGCATCCACAAGGCGGTGCGGGCGCTGATGGCCGACACCCTGGTGGCCCTGGGCCGCATGGACCCGGACGACGGGCTGGAGCTGGCCTACACCGCCCTGCGGGTGCAGCACCTGCTGGACTTCTGCCGCGACCACCTGGTGCAGCAGCACGGCATCGACGTGCTGGCCACGACCACCAAGCGCCTGCTGGCCTGCCCGGATGCCGAGCGCGGCGCCCAGGCCCAGGTGCTGCACCGCGCGCTGTCGGTCTTCATCGCCCACCACATGGAGCCCCTGCAGCTGGACGACACGCTGTTCGACACCATGCTGTGGGCACGTTTCAGCGACATGGAACTGCGCGACATCGAAGCCGGCCTGCGCGACGTGGTCCTGCCGCAAAAGACCCTGTTCGTGCTGCGCTGGCTGGTGCCCTTCATGGGTCCGGCCGAACGTGCTGCCGTGCTCGGCGCCCTGCAGGCCCGCACGCCGGCCTGGGCCTTCTACGCCGCGCTGGACGTGGTGCGCCAGCACCTGACGGCGCGGGAGTGGTGCAAGCTGGCGCGGACGCTGGAGCTGCGCGCCGCTGCCTGAGCCCGGGCTACTCCAGGATCTTGCGTTCGCGCAGCCGCTGGAACCAGGCGAGGTAGCCGGCGGTATTCAGGTGCAGGCCGTCGGTGGTATCGGCGGCGATCAGGAAACCCGCGGGCGCCACCACCTCGTTGATGTCGATGAAGGTGCAGCGCCGGTTGGCGGTGCACATCTGCAGCAGGCCCTCGTTGAGGGCGCGCACGGAATCATTGACCAGCACGTTGCTCGGCGGGCGCACGTACAGGGTGGACTGGATCACCAGGCGTTTGCCGCCGTCGTCGAGCCGCGCCAGCAACTGGCCGTAGGTGGCCAGCACGTCGGCCACCGGCCGGCCGCGCAGCAGGTCGTTGATGCCGGCCATCACCAGCACCTTGCCGGGTTTGGCCGCCATCACCTGGTCCACCCGGGCCAGCATGCCCAGGGTGGTGTCGCCGCTGACGCCCATGTTGATGGGCGCATCGGTGGGAAAGTTCTGCGGCCACTGGGCACCTTCGGTGATGCTGTCGCCCAGTACCACGGTGGGCAGCCGCGCCGGGCCCTGCGCCAGGGCCGGCCGCAGGCTGCAGCAGAGCGCCGCGGCCCCCAGGAAAAGAAGGAAGATTTTTTTCATGCAGGCCGCAGATTACTGCATCGCCGCGTCCGCGGCGTGGCGGCCGCTCAGTTCAGCCCGGCCTTGTCGAGCCCGAACATGGCATCGGCCGAGCCCGGCGGGGTGGTGAAGCCGACGTTGACCCGGTTCCAGCCGTTGATCAGCATCACCAGAAAGCTGAGGTCCGACAGCTCCTGCTCGGACAGCTCGCCGCGCACCCGGTCGTAGACCTCGTCGGGCACGCCGTGCGGGGGCAGCTGCGTCAGCACCTCGGTCCAGGCCAGGGCGGCGCGTTCGCGCGGGGTGAACAGGGTCGACTCGCGCCATACCGGCAGGTGCAGCACCCGCAGGTCGCGCTCGCCGTGCATGCGGGCTTCCTTCACGTGCATGTCGAGGCAGAAGGCGCAGCCGTTGAGCTGCGAGGCGCGGATGTTCACCAGGTCGGTGAGGCCTTCGAGCGTGGCGGTCTTGCCGACCGCGTTGCTGAACTCCATGAATTTCTGGGCCAGCTTGGGGGACTGCTGGAAGTAGTTGATGCGCTGGGCCATGGGGGAAGCTCCTGGGTGGTGGGGAATGGACACACCCTGAAGACGGCTGGCGGG
>JAZJYT010000081.1:0-7606 GCA_040390235.1 Pseudomonadota bacterium
CTCACGGCCAGGTCAACGATACCGAACAGGGTGACGGACGATTGCGCCATGGCGGCGCCGGATGCAGCAGCCAGAACTGCCAGGGCGATCAGGGATTTTTTCATTGCTAGTGGTCCAGGAAGGGGGCCAGGAAAAAGACCCCGGCGCGCATCTCATGGCGTCTGTGCGCTCTTGCCGGGGGGGAGTGCGTTTCCTTGGAGAAACACCCGCATTGCACCAGCACGGAGGCCTTCTGTGGGTGGTACTAACCTTGATGCCGCGAAACCAACACCGCGTTGACATATGGCATGCCTTGCTATATCGATACATGCAGCATGTTGTGCCTTATCCAGCTTATGCCTTAATTTTTTCTGCTATGGGCAAGGTTTTCCTCTCTGCAAATACGTGTAAGAAACAATTTTTTACATATAAATGAGAGGAATCGCTGTTATGTCATGAGTTAACAAGCTCATAACATGCCTAAATTTTCTTGAGAAACGTGGCATGCCCGCAACGAACGCGGAAGGAGGCGCCTACCGGATCTGCCCGATCTGGTCCGGGTACTCGAAATTCATCCACACAAAAAGCGCTTTGCCGATGATTTCCTGCTGCGGCACGAAGCCCCAGAAACGGGAGTCGGCAGCGTTGTCCCGGTTGTCGCCCAGCGTGAAATAGTGGCCCTCGGGCACCCTGCAGACGATGCCCTCGGCCGGGTAGCTGCAGTTCTCCTTGAAGGCGAATTCGCCCGCACCCCGCACCCGGCCCGAACGGCGGTCCTCATGGATCACCCGGTGACTGTGTCCATCGAGTTGCTCTTCGAACTGCTTGAAGACGCGGCCGGCGCGCTTGCTGACAAAATCGCCGGTGTAACGCGCCGGCACCGGCCGGCCATTGATGCGCAGCCGCTTGTTGAGGTAGGCCACCTCCTCCCCCGGCAGGCCCACGACCCGCCGTACCCGGTCTTCCGTGGGCCGCAGCGGATAGCGGAACACGATCACGTCGCCGCGCTGGGGCGGCGTGCCCGCGCCGACCCGGGTACCGAACAGCGGCAGCTGCAGGCCATAGGCGTATTTGCTGACCATGATCAGGTCCCCTACCCGCAAGGTCGGACTCATGGCGCTGGAGGGCATCTTGAAGGGCGCCAGCAGGAAGGAATGCAGCACCAGCAGGATGGCCGCGATCGGGAATACGCCCGCCCAGGCGAGCCACCAGGGGCGCTCCATCACGATCGCGCGGCAGGCCTCCCGGTCGCCCTGGCCGTCCGGCAGGGCATCCACCAGCATGTCCGCCAGCTGGCGGCGGCGCGGCCCGAACACCAGGCGCTCGGCCAGCCAGTACACACCACTCAGCGCCGTGGCGGCCAGCAGCAGCGGCTCCAGGTCGCCGCCGATGCTGCTGCCCACGCACCAGACGGAGAAGTAGGCGATGAACGACACCAGGATGGCCCCGGCCAGGATCTGCAGGGCTCTAACCATGGCCGACGCCACACACCACTAGGTGTGGCCTGGAAATGCGGCCCTGCCCGCGTGGGGAGCAGGGGAACACGGCAACCTCAGCGCGCGGGCATGTACTTCGAAGGATCCACGGGCTTGCCCTGGCGCCGGATCTCGAAGTGCAGCTTCACCCGGTCCGCATCGCTCGACCCCATTTCGGCGATCTTCTGGCCTTTGCGAACGGTCTGGTCCTCCTTCACCAGCAGCGTCTGGTTGTGCGCATAGGCGGTGAGATAGGTGTTGTTGTGCTTGAGGATGATCAGGTTGCCATAACCGCGCAGGCCGGCACCGGCATACACCACCCGCCCGTCGGCCGAGGCCAGCACCGGGTCGCCGGCCTTGCCGCCGATGTCGTAGCCCTTGTTCTTGGCCTCGTCGAAGCCCGCGATCAGGGTGCCGGCGGCCGGCCAGATGAAGGCGACCTCTTCTTCGCCGCCTGCGGCCGGGGCGACCGGGCGCACCGTGTTGCCGGGTGCCGGGGGAGTGGCAGGCGTGGCCGGTTCGACCTTGGCGGGCGCAGCCTGCGCCACCTGGGTCGGCGGCACCACCCGCAGCACCTGGCCGACTTCGATCAGGTCGGGATTGGACAGGTCGTTCCAGCGGATGATGTCGCGGTAGTTCTGGCCGGTGTCCTGGCCGATCTTGCGCACCGTATCGCCGGGCTTGACGGTGTAATAGCCGGGTTTGCCGGCATTTTCGGCACCGGGCAGCGGCTTGGGCGGCACCACCTGGGGGCTTGCCACCTGGGGCGCGGCGTTGGAAAACGCCGCGGCGCCGATGCCACGGTCCTCGACCGGAGGGGCCCGCAACGGCTGCTGGGTCGTGCAGCCCGCCAATGCGGCCACGGCCGCCAGCACGCCCGTTCCGATCCATCCCCGTCCACGCGTACCCAGCATAAACATTCCCTTCAAGCAATCCCGGATTTTAGGGGCACAAAGTGCACGTCCTCCAATACCGTCTGTTTCAGTCCGTGCGCCGTGCGGTCGACCACCACCAGCGCCTGCTGGCCGCCGCGGGTGACCATGGGGGCCACCAGGCGGCCGCCGACGGCCAGTTGTTCGCACCAGGCGTCGGGCAGGGCGTCGCCGCCGGCCGCGGCGATGATGCCCGCATAGGGTGCACCCTTGGCATAACCCACCATGCCGTCGCCGAACAGCAGGTGCACGTTGGGGATGCGGAAGGGCCGCAGGTTGGCGCGCGCCTTGTCGTGCAGGCCGCGCAGGCGCTCGATGGAGTACACCTCGCGCGCCAGCAGCGCCAGCACCGCGGCCTGGTAGCCGCAGCCGGTGCCGATTTCCAGCAGGCGCGCGGGCGGCCCGTTGCGCACCAGGGCTGCGCCCATCAGCAGTTCGGCCATGCGTGCCACCACGCCAGGCTTGGAAATGGTCTGGCCCAGGCCGATCGGCAGGCTGGTGTCCTCGTAGGCCTGGCTGACCAGGCCCGAGTCGACGAAGCGGTGCCGCTCGACCGTGTTCATGGCCTGCAGCACGGCGGGGTGGGTAATGCCCTGCCCTTCGAGCTTCTGCACCATGCGCGCCCGTACGGCGGCCGAATCCCAGCCGGTGGGCACTGCGCGGGCGGGCACCGTGCCGCCTCCGCCGCCCGCAGGTCGCCTGGCGGGAATGGGCACCGGAGCGGCCCGGGAGGCCGGCCTGGGCGCCGGCGCGGGTGCAGCTGCGTGTACGGGGGCCTTGGGCGGGGTGCTGGCGCGCCGGGGCGCCGAAGGCGCCGGGGAGCCAGTCGGCAGCCGCGCGGGAAACCGGGGACGGTCGGTGCTCACGCGGGTGCCCGCACCAGGCCTTCGTCCGGATCCTGGTCCGCATGCGGGGCCAGCGCGCCGCCCAGGCGCTGCGCCGCGTCCACCCAGTAGCCCAGGTTGTCGTGGTCGGTCAGGTCCACCTTGAGCGGTGTCATGGCCACATGGCCATGGGCCGTGGCGTGGAAGTCGGTGCCCTCGGCATCGTCCTTGGCCAGGCCGGCGCCGCCGATCCAGTACATGGTCTCGCCGCGCGGGCTGGTCTGGGTGATGACGGGTTCGGCGGCATGGCGCCGGCCCAGGCGGCACAGGCGCACCGGCTTCATCGCTTCCAGCGGCCGGTTGGGGATGTTGACATTGAGCAGCCAGGGTGCGTCGCCGACCATCTGGCCCTGGATCAGCTCGGCGACGATGGTCCGTGCCTTGCGCGCCGCGGCATCGAGCTCGCCCCAGCCTTTCTCGACCTGCGAGAAGGCGATGGCGGGCACACCGAACAGGAAACCCTCCATGGCGGCGCCCACGGTGCCCGAATAGAGGGTGTCGTCGCCCATGTTGGCGCCGTTGTTGATGCCCGACACCACCAGGTCCGGCCGGTAGCCCAGCAGGCCGGTCAGCGCGATGTGCATGCAGTCGGCCGGCGTGCCGTTGATGTAGCGGAAACCGTTGGCCGCCGTGTGCACGTACAGCGGCGCGTTGAGTGTCAGCGCGTTGGATTTGGCGCTGTTGTTGTGCTCGGGCGCGACCACTTCGACCTCGCCCAGTTCGCACAGTGCCGCATGCAGCGCCACGATGCCCGGCGCCTGGAAGCCGTCGTCGTTGGAAAGAAGGATTTTCATGGGAGTTGTCGCCACCCGCGATTGTGGCGCATCGCCCGGCCGGGGCCGGGCTTAGTTCAGGCGTTCGAGCAACGCTTCCGGCCGCAGCGGGCGCGCGAAATGGTAGCCCTGCGCATAGGTGCAGTGCAGGTGCCGCAGCCGCTGGGCGATGGCGTCGGTTTCCACCCCCTCGGCCAGCACGTCCAGGCCCAGGCTGAGCGCCAGCGAGATGATCCCGCGCACGATGGCGGCGTTGTCCGGGTCGTCGATCAGGTCACGCACGAAGGACTGGTCGATCTTGATCTTGTCGAACTTGAAGCGCCGCAGGTAGGCGAAGCTGGAGTAGCCGGTGCCAAAGTCGTCGATGGAGAGCTTCACGCCCAGCGCCTTGAGCTGGCGCAGTGTGCTCATGACCGCCTCGCCGTCGTGCAGCAGCACACTTTCGGTCAGCTCCAGCTCCAGCTTGTCGGGCGAGACGCCGGACTGCACCAGGGCATCTTCCACCTGCTGCAGCACCACGCCGCGCTGGAACTGCCGCGCCGACAGGTTGACCGCCATCATCAGCCCGGTGTGGCCGGCCTGGTGCAGCGCCTGCAGCTGCAGGGCGGCGGTGCGCAGCACCCAGCCGCCGAGCTGCTCGATCATGCCGCTCTCCTCGGCCAGCGGAATGAATACGGCGGGCGGCACCGCGCCGCGCTGCGGATCGTCCCAGCGGCACAGCGCCTCGACCCCGACGATGCGTCCGCTGACCAGCTCGACCAGCGGCTGGTATTCGAGGCGCAGCCCGTCGTGGTCGAGCGCATGGCGCAGGGCCGATTCGAGCTGCAGGCGCTCCAGCGAGGCGTCGGTCATGGTCGCCATGGCGAACTCATAGTCGGCCCGGCCGCCGCGCTTGGCGACGTGCAGGGCCGAGTCGGCCCGGCGGAACAAGGCGTCGAAGGTATCGCCATCACCCGGGAACAGGGCGATGCCGATGGAGATCGACACGTTGATCGGCATCTCGGCCAGGGCCAGCGGTTCGGCCACGGCATCCATCAGCGCGCGGGCGCCCTGGGCCGCCTCGGCGGTGTGGCGCAGGCCGGGCAGCGCGATGAGGAATTCGTCACCGCCCAGCCGGCCGACCACGGCCTGCGGGCCGGCCGCCGCCACCAGCCGCTCGGCCACGGTGCGCAGCAGCTGGTCGCCCGCGGCATGGCCGAGCGAGTCGTTGAGCACCTGAAAGTTGTCCACGTCCACCACCATCAGCGCCACCTGGCCACCGTGGGTGCGCGCGCGGTCGAGCGCCGTGGTGGCATGCAGCGAGGCCTGGGCGCGGTTGGACAGGCCGGTCACCACGTCCTGGGTGGACAGCGTGGCGATGCGCTCCTCGGCCGCCTTGGTGGAACTCAGGTCGGCCATCGCCGCCACGTAGTGGGTGATGCTGCCGGTGGCGCGGTGGCGCAGCACCGACAAGGTCAGCCATTGTGGGAACACCTGGCCGTTGCGGCGGCGGTTCCATACCTCGCCGCTCCACCTGTCCTGCGTCTCCAGCAGGTCCCAGATAGCCTGGTTGACGGATTCTTCCTGCTGGCCGGCGGTCAGCGCCATGGGGCTCTGCACCAGCGCCTCTTCCTGGCTGCCGCCGACGATGTCGCACAGGGCGGCGTTCACCATCACGACGCGGTGGTCGGCGTCGGCGATCAGGATGCCATCGGTACTCTGGTCGAGCACCCGGCCGGCGAGCTCCAGCTTGGTCGCGGCGCTGCGCAGGTCGGTCACGTCGCGGCGGATGACCAGCATGTGGCGCCGGCGGCCGTCCGCGTCGAAGGACGGCGCACGCAGCACATCGTGGAAACGGGCCGCGCCATGGGCGTCGGCAAACACCTCTTCGGTGCGCGCCGCCTGGCCGGACAACCAGATGGCTTCCTCCTGCAGTGCCGACTGCCGCAGGAAATCCGCCGAGGGGTGGTTCTGCGCGAGCAGGTCGGTGTCGGTAAAGCCCTGCGCCCTGCGGCTCAGCTGCAGGTGCTTGCGGGCCGCCGGGTTGGCCAGCAGCCAGCGGCCCCCGCCATCCTTCAGGTAAATGATGTCGGGCAGATGCGCGAACACGGCCTGCAGCAGGCCGGGGTCCAGTGCCGGGGGCAGCGGTGCCGCCGCCGGGGCATCCGCCGCCAGCTCCGCCAGGATGAACCAGCGGTAACAACGGCCCGGCACATCCGGCCCGGCCCAGGGTGTCCAGCCGATGCGGCGTTGGGCGCCACAGGCAAAAAACAGCGTCTCCTCGACCCGTTCGCCCGCATGGCCTGCGGCCAGGCGCAGCAGCAGGCCGGCACAGGCGTCGGCGTCGGGGCACAGCCGCTGCCAGGCGTCGTCCGCGCCGAGCAGCGTGTCGGCGGCATGGCCGGTGAGTTTTTCGCTGGCCCGGTTCCACAGCAGGATACGGCAGCCGTCGTCCACGTCCACGGCGGCCACGGCCATCGGCAGGCAATCCAGCGCGTCAGCGGCCGCCACGCCGGCAAACGGCCCGGAAGGCCCAGAGGGCCCGGAAAGCCCGGAAGAAGCCCGGGGACGGCTGCGCCCGTCCTGCCAGGCCGCGGCCAGGACGGAAACGTTCTGCTCTGCCTCCGATGCTCGTGGCCCTGGAGACAACTCACTGCTCATCCGCGCTCCTTCTGCATCCGGCGCTCGGTGCACGGCATTGTGGGGTACTGCTGGCGGCAGCGGCGGGCCCGGCAGGGCCCTGCCCGCTGCGGGCAGGCACGGAGAAAAATTATAGGCGCTGCGCAGCCCGCACCGCGCCGGCGCGGGCCGCCCGGACAGGGGATATACCCGAGGGAGCCGGCACTAGGCTACGGGCACTAAGCTACGACGTGCAGGGGTGGTCGCGGCGTGGTCGGCTCGCGCACCGGAATGCCCGGCTGCAGGGGGTCGTCCGGGTCGGCCGGCGGCGCGACCGGCGGCGGCTCCGGCAGGGGCGGCACGGGGTCCGAGCCCGGCACCTCGTGGGCACGCTGGGCCTCGGCGTGGGTGCCGGCGTGGATGTCGGCGACAAGGCGCAGGCAAGGTGGATAGGGCATGGGCATCGTGTCTCCCGGTTGCCTCCACGCTAGCCCGCCCGGGGCCGGGTCGGCGCAGGCAGCCTCCTACAGAACGGGTAGGAAGGAGCCGATGCCTGCCGGACCGCGCCGGGCAGCCGCTCGCGGCTCGAACCTACGCCGCGCGGCACCGCCAGCGCGCACCATGCAATCCATATTGCATTGGGAGCATCGCATGTCCGACGAAGAAATCACCCACTACGCTTCCGATCCCCGCACCATCAGCCTGCACGAAGACGCCGACATCCGCTACTGGACCAAGGAACTTGACATCAATGCGCAGCAGCTGCAGGCTGTGGTGGAGGCCGTCGGCCCCTCTGCCGGACGGGTGCGGGAATACCTGCAGCGCCTGCAGCAGGACTGAGCGACCGGGGGCGTACCGGAAGGCTCCACAAAGCGAAACAGGCACCGAAGTGCCCGTTTTGCGAAGATTCTGGGGTGGCTGATGGGGCTCGAACCCACGACAACAGGAATCACAATCCTGGACTC
>JAZJYT010000082.1:0-23197 GCA_040390235.1 Pseudomonadota bacterium
CCAGCTGCTGCACTGCACCCTGGCCACCAAGCAGCCGGCCATGACGGCGCCGGCCCTGGCGGCGCGGCTCAAGCAGCTCGGCTCGGGCGAGGCCATCGGAGCCTTCGTGGACGAAGTGACGCACCTGGTGCGCTCGCAGGTGGCGGCGGTGCTGGGCAACGTGCTGACCGCTTTTCCGGTGGTGCTGCTGCTCTGCCTGGCATGGCAGGCGCTCATGGGGCGGTCCATGCTGTCGGCCGCCGATGCCAGACACACGCTGGAGTCGATTAGCCTGGCGGGCCCGGCCGCCCTGTTCGCCGCGTTCACCGGGGTACTGCTGTTCTCCGCCAGCATCGTGGCCGGCTGGGCCGAGAACTGGTTCGTGCTGCACCACCTGGACTCGGCCATCCGCTTCAACCCGCGCATCACCGCGGTGCTGGGCAGCGAACGCGCCGCGCGCTGGGCGCTGTTCATGCGCACCCACATCTCGGGTTTCGCCTCCAACATCTCGCTGGGGGTGATGCTGGGCATGCTGCCGCCGCTGCTGGCCTTCGTCGGCATCGGGCTGGAGGCGCGCCACGTGACGCTGTCGACCGGCCAGGTGGCCGGGGCCGCCGCCTACTACGGCCTGGCGGCGCTGCACAACCCGGTGTTCTGGTACTGCATCGCAGCGATTCCGGTCATCGGCGCGCTCAACCTCAGCATCAGCTTCACCCTGGCCTTCCAGCTGGCACTGCGGGCGCACAACGTGGACCGCATCGAACGTGCGCGTATCCGCAGCGCCATCTGGGCGCGCTGGCGGCATGCGCCGCTGTCCTTCTTCCTGCCGCGGGGCGGCCGGGAGCCGGCACCGCAGCGCATCGATCCGCAGTGACACGGCGACGGCACGACCCGCGGCTCCCATGAACGAACTGGTCACCATCTGGACCGAATGGCTGCGCCCGTCCAGCAGCCTGGTGGCCATGCAGTGGGCCCTGCTGCTGGCGGCGGCGGCCATGGCGGGCTACGTGCTGCAGCGTTTTACCGGGCTGCCCAAGGTGGTGGGTTATTCGCTGGTGGGCGGCCTGGCGGGCCTGGCTGGTTTCGGCGGGGTGGCCTGGCCGCTGTCGGGCGCCGGGCTGTTCCTGCTGGAGCTCGGTATCGCCGTGGTGCTGTTCGAGGCCGGCGGGCGGATTCCGCTGCGCTGGTTCCGCCACAACCCCATGGTGCTGGTGCAGAGTTTTGCCGAAGCCGGGCTGACCTACGCCGCCACCGCCGGCCTGCTGCAGTGGCTGGGCGTGGCACCGCAGGTGGCGGGCCCGGTGGCGCTGGTGGCCGTGGCCGCATCCCCCGCGGTCCTGTCGCGCGTGGCGGCGGACGCACGCGCCTCCGGCCCGGTCACCGACCGGGCCCTGGTGCTGTCGACGCTGGGGGTCCTGTATGCGCTGGCCATCGGCACCGCGCAGGCCGAACTGCAGAGCCGCGCGGCGCTGCAACTGCTGGCCACGCTGGTGCCGGCCGCACTGGTGCTGGGCCTGTCGGTGGCCGTGGGCGCGGTGCTGGCGCTGGCGCTGCATTTCGCCCTGCGGCTCATGAGCCCGGCCAGCGAAAACACCTCCATCCTGCTGTTGGCGCTGATCGCCGCCGCCGCGGGCGCGGCCAACCACCTGGGCGGCTCGGCCCCGCTGGCCGCGCTGCTGGGCGGCATGCTGCTCAAGCAGATCCATCCCCGGCCCTGGGCCTGGCAACGCCAGGTGGGCACCGCGGCCACGCTGCTGACCATGCTGATGTTCGTGCTGGTGTCGGTGGTGGCCGCGCAGGCCGACTGGAACGCCCCCGTCGCCGGGCTGGTGCTGGCGCTGGTGGCGGTGCGCACCATCGCCAAGATCGTGGGTGTGGCCCTGGGCAACGCGGGCAGCGGCGCCAGCTGGCGGCAGGCGCTGTGGGTGGGCTGCGCGATGTCGCCGATGTCGTCCATCGCGCTGCTGATCGCCTCGCAGTTCGCCCTGGCGCACACGGCGGCCGCGCGCCAGGTCGCCGCCATCGCGCTGCCGGCCATCCTGCTGATGGAGGTGCTGGGGGCCATCCTGGCCACGGTGGCGCTGCACCGCGCCGGTGAAGCCTCCCGCCCCTGGCTGCCGCGGCGCCGGGGCCTGGCCGAGCGGCCGGCCGAGCCGGTGGTCGCGCCGCTGGACGAGGAGGACTGGCATGGCGCTTGAACCCTTCGTGTCCTCGCAGGCGCTGTCGCTCGGCGTGGAGTTGGAACTCCAGCTGGTCAACACCCACGACTACGACCTGGCACCCTACGCCGACAACATGCTGCGCCTGATGCGTGCGCTGCCCCTGCCCGGCAGCGTGGTGCCGGAGATGACGTCGAGCATGATCGAGATCTCCACCGGCATCTGCCAGGGCGCGGGCGAGGTGCTGGAGCAGCTCTCGGCGATCCGCGACGCGCTGGTGAAATGCGGCGACAAACTCAACATCGCGGTGGCCGGCGGCGGCACCCACCCGTTCCAGCAGTGGCACGAACAGCGGATCTACGACCGGCCGCGTTTCCAGGAGCTCTCGGCGCTGTACGGCTACCTGACCAAGCAGTTCACCATCTTCGGCCAGCACGTGCACATCGGCTGCCCGGACGCCGACGCGGCGCTGCTGATGCTGCACCGCATGTCGCGCTACATCCCGCACTTCATCGCGCTGTCGGCCTCCAGCCCCTTCGTGCAGGGGCAGGACACGCAGTTCGACTCGGCCCGGCTCAACTCGGTGTCGGCCTTCCCGCTGGCTGGCCGTGCGCCCTTCGCGCTGGACTGGGACGACTTCGCCACCTTCTACGGCAAGATGGCCCGCACCGGCGTGGTCAAGAGCATGAAGGACTTCTACTGGGACATCCGGCCCAAACCCGAGTTCGGCACCATCGAGATCCGCGTATTCGATACCCCCCTGTCGGTGGAGCGTGCCGCGGCGCTGGCCGGCTACGTGCAGTCGCTCGCGGCCTGGTTCCTGGCCGAGCAGCCCTTCATGCCCGGCGAAGACGACTACCTGGTCTACACCACCAACCGCTTCCACGCCTGCCGCTTCGGCCTCGACGGCACCTACGTGGACCCGGCCAGCGGCGACCACATGCCGCTGCGCGACCATATCCTGCGGACCATGCAGCGCATCCAGCGCCATGCCGATTCGCAGGGCGCGGCATCCGGCCTCGCCCTGCTGTACGGCACCACCGCGGCCGGGCACAACGACGCCCGCTGGCTGCGTGAATGCCAGGCGCGCGAACAACTGCTCGCCGAAGTGACGAGGCAGGCCGCCCGGCAGTTCCGCGGGGGTTAGGTTCACCCCCAGGCTTCGCACTTCGTGTCTTCGCCAACCCCCTTCCGGGGGCAACACCAGCGGCCCGGCAAAGCCGGTTCCGCGGTGTTCTGGAACGGCTATCCTCCGTGTCTGTTCTGCTTGCGCCTTGCGCTGCCTCAAGCCCCATGGGCGAATTCGATCTCATCACCCGCTATTTCCGCCGCCCCGTGGCGCATGCCGCGCTCGGCATCGGTGACGACTGCGCCCTGCTGCAGCCGGCCGACGGCATGCAGCTGGCCATTTCCACCGACATGCTGGTGGAGGGCCGCCACTTCCTGCCGACGGTGGACCCGGCGCGGCTGGGCCACAAGGCGCTGGCCGTCAACCTGAGCGACCTGGCCGCCTGCGGCGCGCGGCCGCTGGCCTTCACGCTGGCCCTGGCGCTGCCCTCGGCCGATGAAAGCTGGCTGGCCGGCTTTTCGCGCGGGCTGCTGGCCCTGGCCGACCTGCACGGCTGCGAACTGGTGGGCGGCGACACCACCCGCGGGCCGCTCAACATCTGCATCACCGTGTTCGGCGAAGTACCGCGCGGCCAGGCCCTGCTGCGCAGCGGTGCGCGCCCGGGCGACGACCTGTGGGTGAGTGGCACGCTGGGCGATGCACGGCTGGCGCTGGAGGTCTTCCGCGGCACCCTGGCGCTGCCCGCGGACGCCTTCGCCGCGGCGCGCCTGCGTATGGAGGTGCCGACACCCCGCGTGGTGCTCGGCCAGACGCTGCGCGGCATCGCCACCAGCGCCGTCGATGTCAGCGACGGCCTGCTGGGCGATCTGGGCCACGTACTGGCCGCGTCCGGCGTGGGCGCCACCGTACACACGGCGGAGGTGGCCGCGACCATGGCGGACGGCCTGGGGGCCCACAGTTCCGAGGGTTCCTCGGACGCCGACCGGCGGCTGGCCTGCGTGCTGGCCGGCGGCGACGACTACGAACTGGTCTTCACCGCACCGGCGGGCGCCCGCGAACGGGTACTGGCAGCCGGCACGGCCGCCAGTACCCGCGTGACCCGCATCGGCCACATCGAGGCGGCGCCGGGGGTGCGCTTGCGCGACGGCCACGGCCGCCTGCTCGACCGGCAGTACGGCTCCTTCGACCACTTTGCCTGAGGTCCTTCCTTTCCATGGCATCCGATTTCTCCGACACCACCGAAGCCGTACCGGCACGCCCCCGGCGCCCGGACGCACGCTTCATGCGGGCGCACCCCGCGCATGCCATCGCTTTGGGCTTCGGTTCGGGCCTGTCGCCGGTGGCGCCGGGCACCGCCGGCACGCTGTGGGCCTGGCTGGCCTGGCTGGTGCTGTCGCGCTGGCTCGATACGGCACAGCTCGGCTGGCTCATCCTGGCCTCGACCCTGGTGGGCTGGTGGGCCTGCACGGTGACGGCGCGGCACCTGGCGGTGCTGGACCCCTCCAATATCGTCTGGGACGAGGTCGTCGCCTTCTGGCTGGTACTGTGGCTGGTGATGCCCACGGGCTTCTGGGGCCAGCTCGTTGCCTTCGGGCTGTTCCGCTTTTTCGACGCGGCCAAGCCGGGGCCGGTCGGCTGGGCCGACCGGTCTTTCCACGGCTTTGGCCCCCGCGGCGGTTTCGGCATCCTGCTGGACGACTTCGTGGCCGCCTTCTGCACCCTGCTGGTCATCGCCCTGTGGAGGTTTTTCTGGTGAACCCACCGACCGAAACAGCACCGGCGGCACAGGCCGCCTGGACCGAACTCGCCGGCCTGCTGGTGGCCAAAGACTGGATGCTGGCCACCGCCGAAAGCTGCACCGGCGGCCTGATCGCCGCGGCCTGCACCGACCTGGCGGGCTCCAGCAACTGGTTCGAACGCGGTTTTGTCACCTACTCCAACGCTGCCAAGACCGAACTGCTGGGCGTCGATGCGGCCTTGATAGAGACCCACGGGGCCGTCAGCGAACCGGTGGCCCGCGCCATGGCCGAGGGGGCGGTGGCGCGCTCCCACGCGCAGGTGTCGGTGGCGGTCACCGGCATCGCCGGCCCCGGCGGCGGCAGTCCCGGCAAGCCGGTGGGCACGGTGTGGTTCGGCTGGTGCGCGGGTGGCCGCGTGCTGACAGCGCAGCACCGCTTCGATGGCGACCGGGCCGCGGTGCGCACCGCCACCGTCGTTCGGGCGCGACAAGGGTTGTGGGCCCTTCTGGCTCCGGCCGGTTGACGCCATACTGGCGCCTTCCACGGTCCTGTTTCCAACCCCTGCATGACGACCTACTCCGACCCTGCCTATGGCCTGCGCAGCGCCCTGCTGACCGGCATCCGGGACGGCCGGTGGCGGCCGGGCGAACGTATTCCCACCGAACGCGCGCTGTGCGACACCCACGCGGTGGGCCGCTCGACGGTGCGCCGCGTGCTGGCGGAGCTGAAAGAGGCCGGCCTGATCACCCAGACGGTGGGCAGCGGCACCTACGTCACGGCCGACGCACGCGAGAAGCTGCCGGCCCTGCCCGACGAGAACGACGCGGTCTTCAGCCCGGCGCAGCTGATGGACGCCCGTATGCTGCTGGAACCCGCGCTGGTCGACGCCGTGGTGCGCAACGCCACCAGCCTCGACTTCCGCGCCATGGAAGAGTGCTGCGACAAGGGCGAGGCCGCCGAGACGCTGGAACAGTTCGAGTACTGGGACGCCGCGCTGCACCAGAAGCTGGCCGAGGCCACCCACAACGCGGTCTGCGTCAGTGTCTTCGCCCAGCTGCGCGACGCCCGCAACCGCGGCGAGTGGGGTGTGATCAAACGCAAGAGCGTGACACCGGAGCGCCGGGCCACCTACCAGCGGGAACACCGCGAACTGGTCGAAGCCCTGAAGAACCGCGACCGCGACACCGCGCATGCCGCCCTGCTGGCGCACCTGGTAACGGTGCGCCAGAACATGCTGGGGTACTAGAGCCCCCACGCTCCCGCACTGCGTGTCGTCGCGGCCCCCCGAGGGGGCGTCGCCGCCTTGGGGCGGCCCGGCGGCGGCTGGGGCTCCCCCTGCGGAATGCAGGTGCTGCTTCTAGTCCACCTTGCCGATGCGCTGCACCACCGATTTCATGGCCTGCGCGTCGGACTGCACGAAGCGGTCGAAGGCCGCTGCGTCCTGGAACTGGAAGCTGGTGCCGGCCGAGGTGAGCGCCTGCACGGCACGCGGGTCTTCGGCCGCGAAACGGGCCGCCTCCCCCAGGCGCTGCAGCACGGCCGCAGGGGTGCCTGCCGGCGCGAACAGGCCGGACCACTGCGAATAGCCGATCGGCACGCCCAGCTCGCGCAGGCTCGGCACGTCGGGCAGCGCGGCCAGGCGGCCTTCGCCCCAGTGCGCCAGTGCGCGCAGGCGCCCGCCCTTGATCTGCTGGGCCACACTCGACGGGCCGGTGGACAGTGCATCGATCTGACCGGCCAGCAGCGCCACCACCGCCGGACCGCCGCCGGTGTAGGGCACGTGCAGCATGAAGCTGGAGGTGGCGCCCTTGAGCTGCTCCATGGGCACGTGCATGGTGCCGTAGTTGCCCGAAGAGCCGAAGGTGACCTTGCCCGGGTTGGCGCGCACGTAGCCGATGAAGTCGGCATAGGTCTTCCACGGGCTGTCGGCGCGCACCACCAGCACGGTGGGGTCTGCGCTGAAGCGGGCGACGGCCTTGAGCTGGTTCAGCTCGAACATCGGCGGGCGTTTCATCACCCGGTCGGCCTCGGGCAGCACCACGATGGACGACAGCGCCATCAGCAGCGTGTAGCCGTCGGGCTTGGCCCGGGCCACCTGCTGCATGCCGATGCCGCCGCCGGCGCCGCCCTTGTTCTCGATGATGACGGACTGCTTGAGGTAGCGGCCCATGGCCTCGGCCACCGGCCGGCCCACCACGTCGGCGACACCGCCTGGCGGGAAGGGCACGATGACGGTGACGGCATGCGAGGGGTAGGCGGCGGCGTCCTGTGCGAAGGCGGCAGGGGTGCCCAGGGCGGCCAGGGACGGCAGCGCGAGTCCCTGGAGCAGGGTGCGGCGGGTGGTGGTCATGTGTGTTGTCTCCCTTTGTTGTAGCGTCAATCGAATCGAAACGATGCCGGGCCTCAGCCGGGTGCGTGGCCCCATAGGTCCACGATGAGCCGGGCGCCCGGCACGAACAGCCCTGGCGCGGCCTGTACCGCGCTGAAAGGCAGGCCGGCGCGGCCGATCTCGTGTTCCCAGGCACCGTAGGCCTGCGGGAAGTCGGCCAGGTCGGCGTGGAAATGCAGGGCCCGCACCACCTGCGACAGGTCGCTGCCCGCGGCGGCGAAGATGGTGCGCGCCTTGGACAGGATGTCGGCCGTCTGCGCCCGCGCCGCGTCCTGGAAAAAAGGCGCGGACGGGTCGCTGCGTACCGCGTCGGCCAGGCCCGCCGGGCCCAGCGCCATCAGGCCCGAGACGAACAGCAGGTCGTCGAAGCGGCAGGCATGCAACGCGCCGGGGCCGACCAGGGGCACGCTGTCGCAGCGGATATCCTGCACAGACGCACGGGCGCTGGCGTGCGCCGCGATGACATTGACTTCGATGGTGGCCTCGCGGGTACCGAAGGCCGGGTGGGCCACCGGCACCACCGTGGTCGGCGGGATACGCCCGCCGAAGGCCTCGCTCCAGGCCTGCCAGAAGGCCGGGAAATCGGCCTCGCGGCTCAGGTAGACCTGCGCCTTGAGCACCAGGTCCAGCCCACTGCCGCCGGCTTCCAGCGCCGGGGCCAGGCGCTGCTGCACGATGTAGCGGGTTTCGAGCTTGATGCGGGTGCCGCTCCAGAGCTGGCCGGGCGGCAGCATGGCTTCGGCGGCGATGGCGCCGGTCGCGTCGCGCGCCAGTTGGCCGGCCACGAACAGCATGTCGCCCATACGCAGGCAGGGTGCGTAACCCGAGGTGCTGGGCACGTTGAGCCGGTCCTGGCCCACCGTGCGGGCGGTATAACCGCTCTCGGCCGTGGCGGCCATGACCTGCACGTCCATGCTGGCGTCGAGGTTCAGCAGGCCGCCGACGATGACCGAGGTGCTGGGTGCCACCTGGCCCGCCAGCGCCTGCTTGCGCGCCACGTGGTAGGGGTCGACGTGCAGGGCGTCGGTGTAGTACTGGTCGAGCCGGGCGACATGGCCCAGGCCGCTGCCCAGGCCTTCCAGCCCGGCCGCCATGGCGGCGAATATCGCCCCCGCCTCGCGCTGCGCCTGTGGCGGCGTGGCCAGCGGGTGGCCGGGCAGCACCACCGCCGGGTCCATCAGGCCATCGGGCCGGTTGGCGCGCAGCCCGGTGCCGAACACCCATTTGCCGGCACGCACGAAAGGCAGGTGCACGGTGCTGCCGCCGGGCCCGTAGGCGGCGGTCTTTCCACGTTCGAGGGTCATGGGAGGGGAAATGGGCTAGTCGACGTGCACGCCGGTGACCTGCACGGCCTTGGCGGCGCGGTTCTTCTCGTCGATGACAAATTTGCCGAACTCGGCCGGGCTCATCACGATGACCTCGACCGCGGCCTTGTCCATGTAGGCCACTACCGCCGGCGCGCGCAGCGCGGTCGCCACCTCGGCGTTGAGCCGGTCCACGACGGCCTGCGGCGTACCGCGCGGCGCCATGATGCCGTTCCACACATACGCGGTGAAACCGGGGAAGCCCGACTCGATCAGCGTCGGCACGTCGGGCAGCAGCGGTGAGCGTTTGGAGCCTGTCACCGCCAGCGCACGCAGCTTGCCGTCGCGCACATGGCTGACCATGGCCGCCAGGCCCGGCAGGGCGAACGGGATCTGGCCGGCGATCAAATCGGTCACCACCTGGGCGCTGCCGCGGTAGGGCACATGCACCATGTCGAGCCCCGCCTGCGCGGCGAAACTGGCGGTGAACAGGTGCTGGGCGCTGCCGTTGCCCGACGAGCCGTAATTGACCTGGCCCGGCCGGGCCTTCACATAGGCGACGAACTCGGCCACGCTGCGCACCGGCAGCGACGGGTGCACGACCAGGATGCCGGGCTCGCGGCACAGCCCCGCGACCGGCACGAAGTCGGCGATCGGGTCGAAGCTGATGTTCTTGTAGAGCGAGGCGCTGATGACGTGGGGGTTGGACGCCAGCAGCAGGGTGTAGCCGTCGGGCGCGGCATGCGCCACCGCATCACCACCGATCATGCCGCCCTGGCCGGGCTTGTTGTCCACCACCACCTGCTGGCCCATCTGCTGGGACAGTTCCTGCGCCACCACCCGCATCGGCGCGTCGGACGAGCCGCCGGCCGAATAGGGCACCACCACCCGGATGGGCCGGGAGGGGTAGCCCTGCTGGGCCCGGGCGGCGGTGCCACCCAGACCGGCAATGGCAGCGACGGCCGCCATTGCCGTGCGCCGGCGCGGGCCGGCAGGGGGGAGCGAGGGGTGCGTATCCATGGCATTCTCCAAGAGACTCCGCGGCCGCCCCGCGGCGAGGCGTCAGCGCGCGATGCGGTTTTCCAGGGTGCCGATGCCCTGGATCTCGATCTTCATCGTGTCGCCAGGCACCAGGAACTTCGGCGGCTTGAAGCCGATGCCCACCCCCGCAGGCGTGCCCGTGGCGATGACGTCGCCGGGCAGCAGCGCCATGCCGGCCGACAGGGTCTCGATGATGGTCGGGATGTCGAAAATCAGGTCGCTGGTGTTGGCGTTCTGGCGCAGTTCGCCATTGATCCAGCACTTGACGTCGAGCCGCGTCGCGTCGACTTCGTCGGCGGTGACGATCCACGGTCCCATGGGGCAGAAGGTGTCGAGCGACTTGCCGATGAACCACTGGCGGTGCTTCTGCTGCAGGTCACGCGCGGTGACGTCGTTGACGATGGTGTAGCCCCAGACATGGTTCCACGCGTCGGCCGCGGTGATGCCGCGGCCCGGCTTGCCGATGATGACGGTGAGCTCGGCCTCGTAGTCGAGCTGCTGGGTCAGGTGGGTGAAGGACAGCACCTCGTCGCCGGGGCCGACCACGGTGGAGGGCGCCTTGGTGAATACCACCGGAAAAGCCGGGGCCAGTTCGCCCTTGGCGGCCGAGGTGTCGAAGCCCGAGTTGGCGAATTCGGCCGCGTGCTCGTGGTAGTTCTTGCCGACGCAGAACACGTTGCGGCGTGGCACCACCGGCGCCAGCAGGCGTTTGCCTGCCAGCGCCTGCCAGGCGGTGGGCGCGGCCGGCAGGCCCTTGGGGTCGGGGAACTGGGCGATCAGGTCGGCCAGGTCGCCGGCGAAACCGCCGCCGACCCAGTCCGACACCAGGGCGTAACCCGCGCCATCGGGCGACACCACCACGGGGACGGACTTGCCGCCGATTTCCAATGCTGCAAAACGCACTTCAAACTCCTGAGAAAAATTATTCGACCTTGGCGCCGGTTTCCTTGACCACCTTGGCCCACTTGACCCGGTCGGACTCCATCAGCTTCGCCAGCGTGGGGCCGTCGGACACACTCGGGTCCACCCCCGCGGCGGCCAGGGCGGCCCGGGTTTCAGGCGCATTCATCACCTTGGCCGCTTCCACCTGGAGTTTCTTGACGATGGCCGGCGGCGTGCCGGCCGGTGCCAGCAGGGCCAGCCAGACGCTGGCGTCGTAGCCCTTGATGCCGGACTCGTCGAGCGTGGGCACGTTGGGCAGTTGCCCCGAGCGCTTGGCGCTGGTGACGGCCAGGGCGCGCATACGGCCGGCCTGCGACTGCTGGATGGCGACCGGCGTGCCCATGAAGCCGTACTGCACCGTGCCGGCGGCCAGGTCGGTGGCCGCCTGGCCGCTGCCCCGGTAGGGCACGTGGTTGGCGTTGATGCCGGCCATGGAGTTGAACAGCGCGGCCATCATGTGCTGCGAGCTGCCATTGCCCGACGAGGCAAAGTCGAGCTTGCCGGGCTGGCTCTTGGCCAGCGCGACCAGTTCGGCCACGCTCTTCACCGGCACCTGCGCGTTGGTCACCAGCACATAGGGGGCCTCGGCCATCTTGCCGATGGGTGCGAACGACTTGATGGGGTCGTAGGGCAGGTTCTTGTAGAGCGAGTCCGAGATGACGTGGGTGGTCGAGATGAACAGGATCTTGTAGCCGTCGGGCGGCGACTTGGCGACCATGTCGGCGCCCAGGGTGGAACCGGCGCCCGGCCGGTTGTCCAGCACCACGGGCTGGCCCAGGGCCTTGCCCAGGCCCTGCGAGATGACACGTGCCACCACGTCGGTGAAGCCGCCCGCCGCGAACGGAATGACCATCGTGATCGGGTGGTTGGGATAGGGCGCGTCGGCCGCCTGCACGCCGGTGGCGCAGGCCGCGGCGGCGAGGGCCAGCAGGGCGGTGGCGAAACGCGGGCGCGGGAACGTGGCGGTGTGGCTCATTTTGTCTCCGGGTAAACGGTTGCGGGCTCGGTGAAGAAACCGTGCAGCAGGTGGTAGACCAGCTGGTAGTTCTTCTGCTGGAAGCTGGCGTGCGAGATGCCGCGCATGAAGGAGAACTGCTTGTCCATGTGGGGCAGCAGGGCGAAGAAGGCCAGCAGGTCTTCCTCCGACGCGATGCCGTCGTATTCACCGCGCATGACGATGACCGGCACGTCGAGCCGCTTCGGGTCGACCAGCGGCAGGCGGCTGGTCATGTCGACGTAGGTGCCGGTGGGCATGGAGTCGTCGAGCGTCAGGATGGCGTCGGCGAAGGCTTCGACGGTGCGGTCCTCGGCGGTGCCGGGGTGGTCGCGGTTGAAGATGCTGAAGACGAAGGCGCGGTCGATCGGGCGGCGCAGCATCTTCTGGAACTCGGGCAGCTTCTTGGCACGTTCGGCCAGGGTGACGCTGCCCTTGCCGGTCCACACGAAGGCGTCGAGCGCCAGGCGGGCCACACGCTCCGGGTGGTTCTGCGCGAAGAGCGCGGCCTTCAGGGCACCGGAGGAGATGCCGTAGACCATCAGCTTCTTGTCCTGGGCGCGCTGCAGGATGTACTCGGAACCGGCGGCCAGGTCTTCGGCGCCGTTGTCGATGTTGCAGTTGATGGCGCGGTGTTTGCTGGAACGGCCGTAGCCTTCGTTGTCCAGCGTCCAGACATCGAAGCCACGGGCGGTGAACCAGTCCATCGCCGACGAATCGGGGCGGCCCGGCACCGACAGGTCGAAGGTCGGCTGCGACGCCATGGACGAACCGTGCACAAAAAGAATCGTGCCGGCGTGAACGGTGCCGGCCTGGCGCTTCTTTTCCCACAGGAAAAGGCGCACGTCGCCTTTGTCGACCCAGTGCTCGTGGCCCCCGGTCCACCGGACCGCGGGGGATGCTTGCGTTTGCATGGCTGCTTGGTGCTCCAGATTGGTTTTAATTGGTTTTTTACAAACCAACTCTTTGCAGTCTAGAGAAGCAACCGCCGAGTGTCAACCCGGTAAAGTCCCCAGTTTTGGGGGTCCGCAGCCGAACCAATTCATCCCAAAAAGGGCGTGCTCAGCCCGCGCCGTGGCACTTCTTGTATTTCTTGCCGCTGCCGCAGGGGCAGGGGTCGTTGCGGCCCGGCTCCGCTGCCTTGCGCAGCGTTTCGACCTTGGGCCCCAGGCTCCGCCAGAGCTGGCGCAGGTCGTAGACGGCCCAGATGGCCTCGCCGTAGTCATTGAGGCGCTGCTCGCTGACGCTGGGCGGACCGTCCTCGCTGAACATCGGGATTTCGGGTTTGCCGGCGTCCGGCTCGGTCAGTGCCACGAGGGTGGCCAGCGCATCGTCGAGCCACTGGGCGGCGTCCTTGTCGCGCGGCGCGGCCCAGTCCTCCTCCCAGTTCTCCACCGCGTACATGAAACCCAGCGCCCAGACCTGGGCGATGGAGGGCATGTCCTCGTCGGCGATCTCGGGGCGTTCTTCCTCGGGCAGGGCGGCGATGGTGCCGCGCACGTCCATGATCTCGGGTTGGTAGCTGCGTTCGTCGTCGAGCGACTCGACCTTGGCGTCGAGGGAGGCCACGATGTCGTCCCAGCGGCGCTGCCAGAGCTCCAGGAAGCGCCGCTGCTGGATGACCCCGGAGAAAACACCGCTGCCGGCCATGGGCGCGCCGGCGTCGTCGGGTGTCGCGCCGTCGCCGAGCAGCACCGACAGGTACTCTTCCTGCGGGATGGCACGGCGGCAGCAGACCAGCGCCGCCATGAATCCGTCGCAGAACTCCCACTGGGGAATTTCGTCGTCGCGGGTGCGCAGTTCGTCGAGGATGTCGTCGAGTGCGTCGAAGTCTTCCGGTGCCAACGGCTCCGGTGCAGGGGTATCGGTGGTGGGCATGGCGGGCAGGAAAAAGGGCGCCGCTGTCACCGGCGGGCAACACGGCGGCAGGACTCTTATCATCCTGCCACGGCCAGTGTAGCGGCGCACCGCCCCCTGCCTGCCAGAACGACCCCAGGAGACCCTTCCGATGCCCGTCCCGCCTTTCGCGCGTCCGCGCCCGTCGCTCCATGGTGCCCTGCGGGGGCTTGGCCGCTACCCGGTCCGCTACACCGCCCTGCTGGCCTGCCTGATCGCCTTCCTGCTCTGCCTGTTTCCGGCGCCCTCGTCCGAGATCGCCTGGCTGGCCGTGGCCGTGCTGGGCCTGCTGACGCTGCTGGGCCTGTACGACCTGCTGCAGACGCGCCACGCCATCCTGCGCAACTACCCGGTCATCGGCCACCTGCGTTTCCTGCTGGAATTCATCCGGCCGGAAATGCGCCAGTACTTCATCGAGAGTGATACCGAAACCCTGCCCTTCTCGCGTGCCCAGCGTTCACTGGTCTACCAGCGCGCCAAGGGCGAGCCGGACAACCGGCCCTTCGGCACCCAGCTCGACGTGGGCAAACAGGGCTACGAGTGGATCAACCACTCCATGGCGCCCAGCAAGCTGGCCTCGCACGACTTCCGGGTATGGATCGGCGGCCGGCCGGACGCGCCCTCGGTCTCGGTGGAGCCCTGCAGCCAGCCCTACCACGCCAGTGTCTTCAACATTTCGGCCATGAGTTTCGGCGCGCTGTCGGCCAATGCCATCCTGGCGCTGAACAAGGGCGCAAAAGCCGGAGGCTTCGCGCACGATACGGGCGAGGGCTCGATCTCGCAGCACCACCGGGTGCATGGCGGCGACCTGATCTGGGAAGTGGCCTCGGGCTACTTCGGCTGCCGCAATGACGACGGTACGTTCAGCGAGGAAAAATTCATCGCCAACGCCACCGACCCGCAGGTGAAGATGATCGAGATCAAGCTGAGCCAGGGTGCCAAGCCCGGCCACGGCGGCATCCTGCCCGGCACCAAGGTGACGCAGGAGATCGCCGATGCGCGCGGTGTGCCGGTGGGTGTGGACTGCATCTCGCCGTCCTCGCACAGTGCCTTCAAGACACCGGTGGAGATGATGCATTTCATCACCCGGCTGCGGCGCCTGTCGGGCGGCAAGCCGGTGGGCTTCAAGTTCTGCCTGGGCCATCCCTGGGAGTGGTTCGCCATCGTCAAGGCCATGCTCGAGACCGACATCACACCGGACTTCATCGTGGTCGATGGTGCCGAAGGCGGCACCGGGGCGGCGCCGATCGAGTTCGTGGACCACGTGGGCGCACCGGTGCAGGAAGGGCTGCAGCTGGTGCACAACACCCTGGTGGGGGTGAACCTGCGCAAACGCATCAGCCTGGGCTGCGCCGGCAAGGTCATCACCGCTTTCGACGTGGCGCGTTTCATGGCGCTGGGCGCCGACTGGTGCAACGCCGGCCGCGGTTTCATGATGGCGCTGGGCTGCATCCAGGCGCAGACCTGCCATACCGGCAACTGCCCCACCGGCGTGACCACGCAGGACCTGCTGCGGCAGAAGGCGCTGGTGGTGCCCGACAAGGCGACGCGCGTCACCCACTTCCACCACAGCACGCTGGAAGCCCTCAAGGAACTGGTGCAGGCCTGCGGCCTGGAGCACCCGCAGCAGATCACCGCCCACCACATCGTGCGCCGGGTGACCGACACCGAGGTGCGGCTGCTCGACGCCCTGCTGATGAAGATGGAGCCTGGCGCCCTGCTGCGCGACCATGGCGGCCAGCACACCGTGTTCGCCCGCTACTGGGACATGGCCAGCCCGCACAGCTTCCGTGCGGTCGAACCGGCGCCCGGCCCCGCCGCCCAGCACTCGGGCGCGCCGGCCGGCATGCAGCCGCAGTCGCCCGCCGCGGCCGCATGAGCCTGCCCGATCCGGCAGCGTTCCTGCACACCACGTTGCCGAAGCAGGCCGAACCGGTCACCGGCTACCGGGTGGACGGCCGGCAGTGGTGGCTGAAGAAAGCCGGCGCCCAACGCCCGCAATGGCCCTACCGCCTGCTGGGCCTGCTGGCGCGGCTGCTGCGTATGCCGGCGCTGGCACCGGTGCCCAACCCTGGCGGGCCGGCGGCGGTGGCCACCGAGGTGCGGCGCCTGCGTGCCCTGGCGGCCGCCGGCCTGCGGGTGCCGCCGGTGCTGGCGGTGGAAGCCGACGGCTTCCTCATGGACCACCTGGGCCTGCCCGGGCAACCCACACCCTCGCTGGCCGAGGAGATGAACGAAAACACGGCTACCGACCCACAGAAGGTGCTGACCCTGTTCCGCCAGGGGCTGGAAGCCGTGGGCCTGGTGCATGCCGCCGGCACCTGCCTGAGCCAGGGCTTCGCCCGCAACCTGGTGCTGTGCCCGGACGGGGTGGTGGGTTATGTGGACTTCGAGGACGATCCCGCGGCGGCCTTGCCCATGGCGCTGTGCCGGCTGCGCGACGTGCTGTGCTACGTGCATTCCGCCGCGGTCTACCTGTACGAGGCCGGCATGCTGGAGGCCGCCCGCCCGCACTGGCAGGCCTGGCTGGCCGGACAGTCGGCCGAAGTGCAGGCACTGGTGGCCGGGAGTGCGTCGCGCATGCGCTGGCTGCGCCGGCTGCCGCAGGACCGGCGCTGGGGAAGGGATCTGCAGCGCGCACGCGCGGCCTGGTCGCTGATCGGGGCGGCCTAAAGCGCAGCCCGCGCGCCCGGCCTGGCCGTTCAGCCGCGTGCGGGGACCAATGCCGTAGCCACCGCCACCCCATGCGGCAGCAGCCGCTTGCGCATGCAGAGCACCGCCTGGTCCTTGCTCAGCAGTTGCGCACCATGCGCCACCGCCAGGTCGATGAAACCCTGGTCGTCCGGGTCCTTGCAGGTCGCGCCGACGACCTTGGGCGCCACCGCGACGGTACGCGCATGCCGGTCGAAGGCCGCCAGCACGTCGGCCGCGGCGAGGCCGTAGAACACCAGCCGCGACACGATCTGCGGGTAGGCCAGCACCCGCGCCAGTTCGGTACGCATCGGCGGCGTGGCGATCCAGTCGAGCGAACCGTCGGCCAGGCCGGCCCGAACCGGTTCGGCGGCGGCATCCGCGAACAGGAAGACGTCGAGGACGATGTTGGTATCGAGGACCAGCGGCATCGTCACGCGGGCGCGGCAGGCGCGGCCGGAGCCGCCGCGGCGCCGCGCGCCGAGCCCTTCACCACGTCGAAGCGGAACAGCCGGCATTCGATGGGGCCGTTCCACATCGGCACCCGGCGCGATTCTTTCAGCCGCATGCGGCTCGGCAGCTTCAGGTCGGGTGTCAGCAACCAGGCGGTCCAGCCGTCGTAGTGGCGTTTCCAGTGCGCCGCCAGTTGCGGGAAGAAGTCGCCGCCGTCGTCGGTATGCGCCGTTTCGCGGTGCTCCCCCTGGCGTTCCTCGCGCGGCTGCTGCGCCACGTCCAGGGCCCGGCGGCCGGCGACACCGGCGGCGGCGATCCGTTCGCCATACGGCGGGTTGAGCAGCATGACACCGCGCGGCGCAGGCGGCAGGCGCTGGAGGGCATCCCCGCCGCGGAACTCGATCGCCCGCGCCACACCGGCGCGTTCGGCATTGCGCTGCGCAAAATCGACCATGCGGTGGGCCACGTCGCTGCCGAAGATGGGGGCCGAGGGCGGCGTTTCGCGCGCCTGGGCCTCCTGTTGCAGCGCCGCCCACACGTGCGGCTGGAAGGGCAGCAGTTTTTCGAAGGCGAAGCGCCGCAGCGAGCCGGCCGCGATGTTGCAGGCCTGCTGCGCCGCCTCGATGGCGATGGTGCCGCTTCCGCAGCAGGGGTCGTACAGCGGCAGCGGCTCGGCCGCACGCGGGTCCCAGCCGCTGGCGGCGATCATGGCCGCGGCCAGGGTTTCCTTCAGCGGCGCATCGCCCTTGTCCTCGCGCCAGCCGCGCTTGAACAGCGGTTCGCCCGAGGTGTCGATGTAGATGGTGGCCGTGTCGGTGGTCAGGTGCACGTGGATACGGATGTCGGGCCAGCGGGTTTCCACGTCGGGCCGGGCACCGGACTTGTGGCGGAAACGGTCGGCCACCGCATCCTTGACCTTGAGCGCCGCGAAATTCAGGCTCTTGAGCGGGCTGTGCTGCGCCGTGACCTCGATCTTGAAGGTCTGCTTCGTGGTGAACCAGATCTCCCAGGCGATGGCCGAAGCGGCCTCGTACAGGTCCTGCTCGCCACGGTAGGGGGTCTGCGACAGCTCGACCAGCACCCGCTGCGCCAGCCGGCTGTGCAGGTTCAGCTGCAACGCATCGCGCCAGGAGGCGCGCAGCATGACGCCGCCACGGCCGGTGAGCAGGTCGCCGCCGGCCAGGCCGGTGAGCCGGTGGACCTCGTCGGCCAGGAAACCCTCGACACCGGCGGCGCAAGGAAGAAAGAGTTGGAGCTGGTTCATCTGTGGCAAGGATACCCCCAGGGACGGGATCACCCCAGCCTCCGCGCTTCGCGTCTTCGGCTCCCCCTGGGCTGGAAGCAGGGGCACAATGGGCCGCCATCACCATTTTCACAGGAGAACACCATGATGCTTTTGCGCACTACGCTGGCGGTTGCTGCACTCTCACTGGCCACGCTCGCCCTCCCGGCCGCGGCCCAGATGCCCGGCGGCGGCATCAAGGACATGATGGGCAAGGCATCGGACAACGCGCTGGACCACCTGTCGCAGCCCGGCGCCTTCTCGGCCGACGCCGCCATCCGCATTGCGCTGCCGGGTGCCGGCGGCAAGGGCGTCGGTGACCTGATGAACCTGGCGAACAAGGCCGGGCTGACCGGCGACATCAGTGGAGCCCTGAACCACGCGGCCGAGCAGGCCGCGGCCCAGGCCAAGCCGATCTTCCGCGCGGCCATCGACCGGGTGAACTTCCAGGACGCCGTGGGCATGGTGACCGGCGGCGGCACCGCCGCCACCGACTACCTGCGCAAGGCCACCGGCACCGAGATCAACACCAAGCTGCTGCCGCTGGTGCAGGCCGCGCTGCAGAGTTCGGGTGTGCTCAAGCAGACGGCCCAGCTGTCGTCCCTGGGCATGAACGAGGGCAAGCTGACCGACTACGTGACCGGCAAGACCTCCGACGGCATCTTCACCTATGTCGGCCGCGAGGAAACCAAGATGCGCCAGAACCCGCTGGAAAGCGGCAAGACATTGCTCAAGGGTCTGAACCTAGGCCGCTAGGACTCCCTTCGCTCCCCTTGGATAGAGAGGTCGGTACCCGGCTGCCCCACCGGCCGCTCCCCGAAGCGCAGGGAACAGTGGCCCGTCCTAAAGCGCCTTGCGCAGATTGGCTGGCGCGATGCGAAGAGCGTCCCGGTACTTGGCCACGGTGCGGCGGGCGCACTCGATGCCCTGCTCCTTGAGCATGTCGGAGATCTGGCTGTCCGACAGCGGCTTCTGGGTGTTTTCCGAGCTGACGAATTGCTTGATGAGGGCCCGCACCGCGGTGCTCGACGCGTTGCCGCCGGTTTCGGTGCCCAGTGCCGAGCCGAAGAAGTACTTCAGCTCGAAGGTGCCGTAGGGCGTGGACATGTACTTGGCGGTGGTCACCCGGCTGATGGTGGACTCGTGCAGGCCGAGTTCGTCGGCGATCTCGCGCAGCACCAGCGGGCGCATGGCCAGCTCGCCGTGGATGAAGAAGTTCTTCTGCCGCTCGACGATGGCGTTGGACACCCGCAGGATGGTATCGAAACGCTGCTGGATGTTCTTGATGAACCAGCGCGCCTCCTGCAGGCGCTGCTGCAGCGCCTGGGTGCCCTCGCCCTTGTGCTGCTTGAGCGCACTGGCGTAGATGTCGTGCACCCGCAACCGGGGCATGACGTCCGGGTTGAGCTGCACCCGGAACCGTACGCCGGTGCCGCGGCCGATCTTCTGCACGATGACGTCGGGCACCACGATGTTGCGCTCCACGTCGACGAAGCGCCGCCCCGGCTTGGGTTCGAGCCGACCGATCAGGGCCATGGCGGTGCGGGTGGTGTCCTCGTCGGCGCCGCAGGCGGCCACCAGGCGCTTGACGTCGCGCCGTGCCAGCAGCTCCATCGGCTGCGCACAGATGGCGATGGCCGCTTCGATCACCACCAGGTCGGCCACACTGCCGTCGTCGGCGTCGCGCAGCGTCTGCAACTGCAGCACCAGGCATTCGCGCAGGTCGCGCGCACCGACACCGGCCGGCTCCAGGTGCTGCAGCAGGCGCAGCGCCATGCTGAAGCGCTGGACCAGTTCCTCCACCTCGTCGGCGTGTTCGTCGTCGGTGCCGGCCAGGCCGAGGGCCAGCGACGGCAGGGAGTCTTCCAGGTAACCGTCGTCGTTGAGCGACTCGATCAGGAAACGCAGCGCGGCGCAGTCCTCGGGCGACAGCCGCAGCGTCAGCGCCTGGCGGTGCAGGAAGGACTGCAGCGACTCCTGGCTGCGCGCCAGCTCGGTCGCATCCACCTCGCCGTCGTCGCCCAGGTTGTTCTTGCGCGCCGGCGCATCGTTGCCCCACTCGCTGTCGTCCACCGCGGACTCGGAGCCGCCGTCATTCTCCCAGGCCGGCTCGTCGTCGGCGGGGCGCTCGGCCTCCGTCTCGCTGGTGCTGCTGGAACTCGCACTGTCCTGCGATGGCGGCGCCAGCGACAGCGCCACCTCGTCGCTGCCGAAATCGTCCTCGTGGCCCGGCGTGTCGGCCTGCGCGACACCGAACTCCTCGCGCGCCGCCTCCTCGTGCAGCGTTTCCAGGAAAGGGTTCTCGTCGAGCATCTGCTCGACCTCCTGGCTCAGCTCCAGCGTGGACAGTTGCAACAGCCGGATCGATTGCTGCAGCTGCGGCGTAAGCGCCAGATGCTGTGAAACGCGGAGAGAAAGGCCTTGTTTCACAGGCCGCCCCCCCAGGCTACGCACTGCGTGCTACGCCAACCCCCCTTAGGGGGGCGCAGCCAGCGGACCGGCGAAGCCGGTTCCGCGGCTGCCACGCGGTAAGAATGCCCTCCGAAAAGAGCGTTGCTCCTAGACACTGGGGTAACGGCCATCACATCCTGAAATGTTCACCCAGGTAGACCCGGCGGACATCGGCGTTCTCGACGATTTCCTCCGGCGTCCCCTGGGCCAGCACGTTGCCGTCGCTGATGATGAAGGCGTGGTCGCAGATGCCCAGCGTTTCGCGCACGTTGTGGTCGGTGATCAGCACGCCGATGCCGCGCTCCTTCAGGAAACCGATGATGCGCTGGATCTCGATCACCGCGATCGGGTCGATGCCGGCGAAGGGCTCGTCGAGCAGGATGAAGCGCGGCTGGGTGGCCAGGGCCCGGGCGATTTCCACCCGGCGGCGTTCGCCGCCCGACAGCGCCAGTGCCGGCGAGTCGCGCAGGTGGTCCACCCGCAGGTCGGCCAGCAGGGCTTCGAGGCGCTCTTCGAGCTCGACCTTGCCGAGCGGCCGGCCCTGGGCGTCTTCCTGCAGTTCCAGCACCGCACGGACGTTTTCCTGCACGGTGAGCTTGCGGAAGATCGAGGCTTCCTGCGGCAGGTAGGACAGGCCGAGCCGCGAGCGGCGGTGGATGGGCAGGTTGCCCACCGGCTGGCCGTCGATGCTGATGTCGCCGCCGTCGGCCCGCACCAGGCCCACGATCATGTAGAACGAGGTGGTCTTGCCCGCGCCGTTGGGGCCCAGCAGGCCGACCACTTCGCCCTTCTGTACCGACAGCGACACATCCTTGACGACGGTACGGCTGCCGTAGGCCTTGCGCAGGTGGCGGGCCTCCAGGCGGCTGCCGCCCGGGACCGGATCGCCGGGCAAACCGGCCAGCGGTGCGGCGACCGTCACCGTACCGTCCCGTTCAAGGCCGGACTGTTGCGCAGGGCAGGTGCATCGCCCGGTGCCGGGACGGGCGCGGCGGCGCCCGGGCCGCCGCGCGGCGCCAGCACCGCCCGCACACGCCCGCCCGGATTGCCCGTATTGCTGGTCGCCGGGTTGCCGTCGACGGTGTAGACGTCGGTCACGTTGTTGTAGACGATGATGTCGCCGTGCACCTCGTCGTTGACGGTGGCGCCCTGCAGGCGGCGCATTTCGGCGTGCTGGATGAAACGCACGCGGTCGATCTTGCCGTCGTAGTCGATGGAATCGCCCTCACCCTCGATGAACTCATCGGGGGCGCCGGCGGCGGTGTCGCGTTTCTGCTTGAAGTAGGCGCGTTTGCCGGGGTCGGCGGTGACCAGCCCGTACTGGTAGCCCTCGGCGTCCTGGCGCACCTCGACCCGCGCACCGCGGATGATGATGGTGCCCTTGGTCAGCACGACGTTGCCGGTGAAGACACTGGTCTGCGTCAGGTCGTCGTGGCGCAAGGCGTCGGCTTCCACGTTCATCGGTTTGGTCCGGTCGGCCTTCTCGGCCTGGGCCGTCCCGGCGCAGGACAGCAGGGCAAGGGCGGCGAGGCAGTAGGAGAGGATGGGGAGTTTCATAAGGGCACGAATCTTGCAGCCCATTGTAAGTCGGGGTTTGCCCTCGCCGCGCCCCGTTTTGGCCCATTTGCATTTGCGCGACAAGGCCCGGAAAAAGCAGGCGCAAAAACACAAAAGCCCGCCGGAGCGGGCTCTGCCGTGTGGCGGGACCTCAGGCGCCCTTGCGGGTCTGGGCGATCAGGAAATCGGTGGTGCGCAACGCGCGTTCCATGTTGCCGGCCATCTGGCCATCGGTGTAGTAGCGGCCGGCGATGCCCAGTGCGGGCACCCCTTCGACCTTGTACTGGTCCTGCAGCTGGCTGGCGCGCTTGGCCTTGGTGGTCACCGAGAACGAGTTGTAGGCCTCGGTGAACTTGGCCTTGTCCAGGCCCTGCTTGGCGGCCCAGTCGATGATCGGGCCGTCGGTATTGATGGGCAGGCGCTCCACATGGATGGCGTGGAACACCTTGACGTGCAGTTCGTTGACCTTGCCCAGCGCCTCGAGTGTGTAGTAAAGCTTCTGCTGGGGCAGGAAGTCCGCGCGGAAGGACACCGGCACGCGCCGCAGCCCGACGTCCGGCGGCAGGGCCTTGGCCCAGGCCTCGAAGGCCGGCTCGAAGTCGTTGCAGTGCGGGCAGCTGTACCAGAAGAACTCGATCACCTCGATCTTGCCGGCGGGGGTGTCGACCGGCGCCCGCGGGTCGAGCACCTGGTAGTCCTTGCCGGCCTTGGGGGCCTGGCCTTGCGCATGGGCCTCGGGCAGCCAGCCCAGGGGCAGCGCGGCCGCAGCCAGGGCCGCCCCGGTGGAAAGGGTGAAATCACGGCGATTCGGGATGGGCGAGGTCATGGGCGAAGAGGGGGTGAAGTTGTTCCTGGACGGTAGAGCGGCGGCACGGCCAAAAGTTCAGCGCTGCACACGCACCAGCGAAGAGTCCATGCCGGCCACGTCGAGCTTGTCCTTCAGGCGCTCCGCGTCGTCGCGGCGCACGAAGGGGCCGATGCGCACCCGGTAGACCGTGCGGCCGGCCTGCTCGCGCTCGCTGACCTTGGCCTCCCAGCCCATGATGGCCAGCCGCGCGCGTTGCGCCTCGGCATCGGTGTCGGCGCGGAAGGCGCCGGCCTGGATGAAATACTCGAACGGCTCGGCATTGCCGGGCGGGGGCACGGCGGGCGATGCGCCGGCCGCGGCCGCCCGGGCCTTGGCCAGGTCGCCCAGGGGGTCCCCCGATGCCGCCGGCTTCGGCGCCGCCGCCCGAGCCGCGGCCGCAGCCG
>JAZJYT010000082.1:23297-34083 GCA_040390235.1 Pseudomonadota bacterium
GGGTCCCCCGATGCCGCCGGCTTCGGCGCCGCCGCCCGAGCCGCGGCCGCAGCCGTGGGTGCGGCCGGTGCGGCAGCCGCAGCGGCCGGCACCGGAGCAGCGCCAGCGGGGCCTGCCACGGGGGCCTGCGTATCCGGTATGCGGGGCGCGGCCACGCCGTCCGCGGCACCCGGCAGGGCACCGGTGGCGCCGGCGGCCTGCGGCGGCTTGGCGCTGCGTTTGCCGAGGATGCCGGAATTGGGGTCCCAGTCGCGGTTCTTCTGTGCCTCGAGTGCGTCCTGGTCGGGGTTGCGGCCCTGGTTGCGGTTGAGGAAGGGCACCGGCACCTTGGTGACGTAGACCGCCACGCCGAGCGCGGCGCCCAGACCCAGCACCACACCGATGACGATGCCCAGGAACGTGCCGCCGCGCTGGTGCGCCGGACGACCGGATGGATGCGTGTGCATGAGCCCTGTTTCCCTCACATTTTTGCGGGCGCCGAAACGCCCAGAACCTTCAGGCCATTGTGCAGCACCTGCGCCGTGGCGGCGACCAGCGCCAGCCGTGCCAGTTTGGTCGCCTCGTCGTCGACCAGGATGCGCTCGGCGTCGTAGTAGCTATGGTAGGCCGCGGCCAGGTCGCGCAGGTAGAAAGTCACGTCGTGCGGCGCGAAGTCCTGGGCGGCGGCCGTCAGCATGTCCGGGTATTTCGCCAGCTGCAGCATGAGCGACAGGGCGGCCGGCGTGTCGAGCGGCGCCAGGTCCACCGCCGCCAGCGCAGCGCGGTCGCCGCCCCAGGCAGCCAGCACCGAGGAAATGCGCGCATGGGCGTACTGCACGTAGTACACCGGGTTGTCGTTGTTCTGCGCCAGCGCCAGGTCGATGTCGAAGGTGTATTCGGTGTCGGGCTTGCGGCTGAGCAGGAAGAAGCGCACCGCGTCGGTGCTGGTCCACTCGACCAGGTCGCGCAGGGTGACGTAGCTGCCCGCACGTTTGCTGATCTTGACCTCCTGGCCGCTGCGCACCACCCGCACCATGGTGTGCAGCACGTAGTCGGGGTAGCTGGCCGGAATGTCCAGGTGGTCCACGCCGGACACCGCCTGGAGGCCGGCGCGCACCCGGGCGATGGTGCCGTGGTGGTCGGTGCCCTGGATGTTGACCACCCGGTGGAAACCCCGCTCCCACTTGGCCAGATGGTAGGCCACATCGGGCACGAAATAGGTGTAACCGCCGTCGGACTTGCGCATGACGCGGTCCTTGTCGTCGCCATAGTCGGTCGAGCGCAGCCACAGCGCGCCGCCTTCTTCGTAGGTCTTGCCGGCGGCCTGCATCTTCTGCACCGCGGTGTCCACCCGGCCGCTGGTGTAGAGGCTCGACTCCAGGTAGTAGTTGTCGAAACGCACCTGGAAGGCCTTCAGGTCCAGGTCCTGCTCGTGGCGCAGGTAGGCCACGGCGAACTGGCGGATCGACTCCAGGTCATCCACGTCGCCGCTGGCGCTGCATGCGCGGTCGTCGGAGCGAATGGTCTTTTTCGCCAGGAAATCGGCCGCGATGTCGGCGATGTAGTCGCCGTTGTAGAAGGCCTTGCTGGCCGGGTTGTCAGGGGCGGTCGGCCAGCAGTCGTCGCCGGGTTGGAAGCCCTTGGCACGCAACTGGGTGCTTTTGGCCAGGGTCTCGATCTGCACACCCGCGTCGTTGTAGTAGAACTCGCGCCATACATCCTGGCCCTGCGTAGCCAGCAGGTTGCAGATGGCGTCGCCCAGCGCCGCCTGCCGGCCGTGGCCGACGTGCAGGGGGCCGGTGGGGTTGGCCGAGACGAATTCCACCAGCACCTTGCCGGCACCAGCCGGCTGGAAACCGTGGTGTTCGCCGGCGGCCAGCACCTCGACCACCACCTGCTGCTTGGCCGCCGGCGTCAGGCGGATGTTGAGGAAACCCGGCCCGGCGATGTCCACCGCCGACACCCAGCGCTGGAACAGCGGGTCGGCCATCAGCGCGGCGGACAGCGCCTCGGCCACCTGGCGCGGCGGCTGGCGCAACGGCTTGGCCAGCTGCATGGCGATAGTGGTGGCCAGGTCGCCATGCGCGGCGACTTTGGGCGACTCGAAGGCCGCCTTGGCGCCCGCGCCGGGCGACATCTTTTCCAGCGCACCGCGCAGGGCGGTGAGCAGATCCTGTTTGACTGAGAGCATCCGGGGATTCTAGGGGGGCGGGCCGCCCCCCCGGTTACCATCGGATTGCCCGGCTCAACGGCCTCCGAAGCCGCGGGCGAGAAACACGGCGGCCAGGGGGATCAGCGGCAGGATATGCGCCTGCACCATCACCAGCCGGCGGGTGGCCTTCACCTCGGCCTCGGCCGGCAGCGGACCGCCAGCCTTCACCGTGCGCACCCAGCGGCGGATGGTCAGCGTCGGTTTGATCGACAGCAGGCCGATCACCACGAACAGCGTCAGCTTGAGGTGCAGCAGCGGGTTGGCCATGTACCAGCCCGCGCCTTTCATGCCCCACACCACCCGGGCCGCGCCGGTCAGCAGCACCGCGCCGGCGGCGATGCCGTAGGCCAGGTCGAGCTTGCCCAGGCGCTGCACCGCGGCGGCGTTGAGCCATTCGCTGCGGCACAGGGCCGCCTCGCTGGCGATGAAGACGATCATGGTGAAGATCGCCAGCAGGTGGAAATAGGCCAGCAGGGCTTCGAGTGTCATGGGGTGTCCTTCTTGTCGCTGGCCGGGGTGGCCCAGAAATCCTCGCGACTGTAATGCGCCTTGAGAAAATCGATCCACAGGCGCACCCGCAGGGCCAGGTGGCGCGCATGGGGAAACACCGCGTAGATGCCGTTGGGCGGCGCGGCGAAATCCTCCAGCACCGCCACCAGCCGGCCGGCCGCCACCTCGGTCTCGACCTCCCAGGTGCTGCGCCAGGCGATGCCCAGGCCGGCCAGGCACCAGTCGTGCAGCACCTGGCCATCAGAACAGTCGAGCGGGCCGCCGGGACGCAGGTGGATCACCTCGCTGTCACCGCCCGGACCACCTGCACCGCCCGCGGCCGGCACCCGAAAGGCCCAGCCCCGGGTCTGCGAGGCATCGCTCGACAGGGCCAGGCAGTGGTAGCGGTTCAGCTCCGTCGGGTGGCGCGGGGTACCGTGCCGCGCCAGGTAGCCCGGCGTGGCCACGCACAGGCGGCGGTTGTCGGCCAGGCGCACGCTGACCAGCGAGGAATCGGGCAGATCGCCCACCCGCACCGCGCAGTCGAAACCCTCGCCCGCCAGGTCGACCACCCGGTCGCTGAGGTTGAGCGACACGGTCACGTCCGGATGTTCGGCGCGGAAACGCGGCACCAGCGGCGCCACGTGCCGCCGGCCGAAACCCGCCGGCGCGGTGATACGCAGGTGGCCGCGGGCCTTGAGCCCGCCGGCGCTGACCGAGGCCTCGGCATTGGCGAGGTCGCCCAGCAGGCGCTGGCAGTCCTCCAGGAAGGCGCTGCCCTCGTGCGTGAGGGTGATGCGGCGGGTGGTGCGCACCAGCAGCTTGACGCCCAGCTGGGCTTCCAACGCGTCGATACGACGGCCGATGATGGCCGGCGCCACACCCTCGGCCTGGGCTGCCGCGGTCAACGTGCCGCGGCCGGCCACCGAGACGAAGGTTTCGAGCGCCTTGAACTTGTCCATGGCGGCCATTATGGCCAGCTCGGCCTTGTTCATCCCGCTCGACCACGGTCATTGCGCGCAAAAAAGTCACGAATGCTTGGCGCTGGCGGGACACACCAGGAACGGCCGTCTCCAGTAAAGTGCAGTCCACGCCACCGTGCCCATGGCCGCCCTTTTTCGCCTTTCCTCCGCTACCCCACACCGAGACCACCATGACCGACCGCACCACCGTCCACGGCCTCCAGGTCGCCACCGAGCTCCACCGCTTCATCGAGGACCGTGTACTGCCCGCCGTCGGCGTCGACAGCGCGAAGTTCTGGTCCGGCTTCGATGCCATCGTGAGCGACCTCGCACCGAAAAATGCCGCCCTGCTGGCCGAGCGCGACCGGCTGCAGGTGGAAATGGACCGCTGGCACAAGGCCCACCCCGGCCCCATCACCGACATGCCGGCCTACCGCGCCTTCCTGGAATCGGTCGGCTACCTGGAACCCCAGCCCCAGGGCACCCAGGCCACCACCACCAACGTCGACGCCGAACTGGCCCTGCAGGCCGGCCCGCAGCTGGTGGTGCCGATCCTGAACGCGCGCTACGCCCTCAATGCGGCCAACGCGCGCTGGGGCTCGCTGTACGACGCGCTGTACGGCACCGATGCCATTCCCGAAGACGGCGGCGCCCAGAAGGGCGCGGGCTACAACGCGGTGCGTGGCGCCAAGGTCATCGCCTTCGCCCGCCAGTTCCTCGACGACGCGGCGCCGCTGGCCTCCGGCTCGCATGCCGATGCCACCGGCTATTCGGTCGAAGGCGGCCAACTGGTGGTCAAGACCGCCGGCGGCAGCACCGGGCTGAAGGATCCGGCGCAGTTCGTCGGTTTCCAGGGCAGCGCCGCGGCCCCCTCGGCGGTGCTGCTGCAGCACAACGGCCTGCACATCGACATCCGCATCGACCGCAGCACCACCATCGGCCAGAGCGACGCGGCGGGTGTCAGCGACGTGGTGCTGGAAGCCGCACTCTCCACCATCCTCGACCTGGAAGACTCGGTGGCGGTGGTGGACGCAGCCGACAAGGTGGTGGCCTATGCCAACTGGCTCGGCATCCTCGACGGCACACTCACCGAGCAGGTCGCCAAGGGCGGCAAGACCTTCACCCGCGGCCTGAACCCCGACCGCGAATACACCGGTGCCGACGGCAAGCCGGTGAAGCTGCACGGCCGCTCGCTCATGTTCCTGCGCAACGTCGGCCACCTGATGACCAACCCGGCCATCCTGTGGGACGGCGGCAAGAAAGAGATTCCCGAAGGCATCCTGGATGCAGTGGTGACCACCACCATCGCCATGGTCGACCTCAAACGCAAGGGCAACTCGCGCACCGGCAGCGTCTACATCGTCAAGCCCAAGATGCATGGCCCCAAGGAAGTGGCCTTCGCCAGCGAACTGTTCGGCCGCGTCGAGCAGGTGCTGGGCCTGCCGGCCAACACCGTCAAGCTCGGCATCATGGACGAGGAGCGCCGCACCAGCGTCAACCTCAAGGCCTGCATCGCCGAGGCCGCCGCGCGGGTGGCCTTCATCAACACCGGTTTCCTCGACCGCACCGGCGACGAGATGCACACCGCCATGCAGGCCGGCCCCATGCTGCGCAAGGGCGACATGAAAACCACCCCCTGGATCGCCGCCTACGAAAAGAACAACGTGCTGGTGGGCCTGACCTGCGGCCTGCGCGGCAAGGCGCAGATCGGCAAGGGCATGTGGGCCATGCCCGACCTGATGAAGGCCATGATGGAGCAGAAGATCGCCCACCCCAAAGCCGGCGCCAATACCGCCTGGGTGCCCAGCCCCACAGGCGCGACGCTGCACGCCCTGCACTACCACCAGGTCAAGGTCAGCAAGGTGCAGAAAGACCTTGAAAAAATCGACGCCAACAAGGAACGCAACACGCTGCTCAATGGCTTGCTGACCATTCCCGTCACGGCCACACCGGACTGGAGCGCCGAGGCAAAACAGCAGGAGCTGGACAACAACGCCCAGGGCATCCTCGGTTACGTGGTGCGCTGGATTGACCAGGGCGTGGGCTGCTCCAAGGTGCCGGACATCCACAACGTCGGCCTGATGGAAGACCGCGCCACCCTGCGCATCTCCAGCCAGCACATCGCCAACTGGCTGCTGCACGGCATCGTCACCAAGGAACAGGTGGACGCCACCTTCCAGCGCATGGCCGCGGTGGTGGACAAGCAGAACGCCGGCGATCCGCTGTACCAGCCCATGGCCGGCCACTTCAGCACCTCGTCGGCCTACCAGGCGGCGCAGGACCTGGTGTTCAAGGGCATAGCGCAGCCCAGCGGCTACACCGAGCCGCTGCTGCATGCCTGGCGGCTGAAGGTGAAGGCGGCCCAGTAAGACCGGTATCCACAGGACCGCAAAAAACAAAAGGCCAGTCCGCGGACTGGCCTTTTTGCATGGGCAACGCCCGGCCATCGGAACACGGCCTAGGTATCGCTCCACATCCGTAAAAGGTTGTGGTAATTGCCCGTGAGGGTGCGGCGTGCCGCTTCGTCGGCCCCCTCCTGGTTCAGGCGCTGGATGGCGTTGTCCATGTCGTAGAGCAGCGCACGCTGGGCGTCCTCGCGCACCAGGCTCTGGACCCAGAAGAAACAGACCACCCGCATGCCGCGGGTGATGGGCGTGACCCGGTGCACACTGGTGCCGGGGTAGACCACCATGTCGCCGGCCTCCAGCTTGACGGTCTGCAGGCCGTTGGTGTCCTCGATCTGCAGTTCACCGCCGTCGTAGCTGGCCGCGTCCGACAGGAACAGCGTGGCCGAGATGTCGGTGCGCAGCTTGCGCCCGGTGTGCGGGTGGATACGTACCCCGCCGTCGACGTGCAGCCCAAAGGTCATGCCTTCGCTGTAGCGGCTGAACAGTGGCGGGTACAGCAGGTTGGGCAGCGCCGCGCTGATGAAGGTCGGGTGCCGCTCCAGCGCGCTGGCAATGATGTCCTGGCAGGCGTGCGCCACCGGCGAACGTTCGTCGACCTGCTGGTTGAACTTGACCGGCGCGCCCTGGTGGCCGGCCGTGGCGCGGCCGTCCACCCAGGCATCGCCAGCAGCCTCCAGCCGCGCGCGCACCTCCGCCAGGGCGGCCGCGTCGAGCAGCTTGGGAATGCAGACCAGCATGGAAGGACGGAGACGGCTTAGAAGCGGTAGTACAGCGACACGGTGGCGGCACGGCCCGAGCCCGGCACGGCGCGGCCGCCGTCGGACGGGATCAGCGCGTCGTAGTACATCTTGTTGGCCAGGTTGAACAGGTTCAGGCGGATATCGTACTTCGGCTGGTGGAAGGCCACCATGGCGTCGAGCCGGGTGTAGCCACCCACCTTCACCAGGTCGGTGTTGTTGGCAAAACGGCTGGCCGTGGTGGTGGCGCCGCCGCCGATTTCCCACTCGGGCGTGATGGCGTAGGTGGCCCACAGGCTGCCCGCGTCCTTGGGTGTGTTCAGCGGCGTCTTGCCCTGCGTGCCCGGGGCGATGCCGTTGGTGATGGTGGCATCCAGGTGGGTGTAGGCGGCGAAGACCTGCAGCTTGTCGGTCAGCTTGCCGGTGGCGCCGGCGCGCGCGCCATTGACCCGGATGGTGCCGGTGGCCACGTAGGTGCCGTCGCTGTTCTGCGAACGCGCATTGGTCTGCTCGATCTGGAACAGCGCGGCGCTGAGCGAGGTGTTGCCGTCGTTCAGGTCCCACTTGCCGCCGAGTTCGTAGGACTTGTTCTTCTGCGGTGGCAGCGGCGCCGTACCCCCGGTGGTTGCGACAAGCTGTTCCAGCGACGGGTTGAACGAGGTGCTGTACGACACGTAGTACGACTGTTGCGGCGTGGGCTGCCAGATCGGGCCCAGGCGCACACTGTTGAAACTCACGCTCTGGCCCGACGAGGCCGGCACGGTGGCCGTGCTGATGCTGTTGCCGATGGTGGCGCGGTAGCGGTCGTGCCGCACGCCGGCCACCAGCTTCCATTGCGGGGTGAATTCGATGGTGTCGTTGATGAAGGCCGCCAGCGTGTTGGCACTGGCGGTGGCCAGGTTGCCGGCCGAACTCACCACGCTGGTGGGCGAGATGTCGCTGGGGTTGAGCAGCGGTGTGCAGGCCACGTAGCCGCTGGTGGTGCCGGCGGGATTGAGCGGGGTGCTGCCGCAGTTGCCGTTGCGGTAGAAATTCTGGTTACGGTAGGTGTCGTGGCCGAGTTCGATGCCGCCCAGCAGCGAATGCTTGATGCCGCCGGTCTCGACCTTGGTGGTGAGTTCGGTCAGGTTGAACAGCGACTTGTCGTCGATCACCCGGTCATGGCTCTGCTGGCGCACCCACAGCTGGTCCAGCGGCAGGGTGCTGAAGGCGGCGATGGGCACGGCGGTGGTGCCGGTGGACAGGGGGGTGAACACCCCGGCGGCGTTGCGGGTGCCGATGCTCTGCGGCGCGGTCTCGCGGGCGTCGGTGGTGACGTAGTTGTAGGAAGTCTGGTTGCGGATCGTCGTGGTCGGCGTCAGCTTGTGCGAGAGGGTGCCGCTGAAGGAGTGGATATCCGACATGGTGCGGTCGTCGCTGAAACCGAAGGCCCGGCTGCGGTCGACCGGCGCCGGCGCGCCGTTGAGCGGCGAAAAGCCGTAGTCGGGCATGTCGCGGTTGTGCTGCAGCAGTGCGTTCAACGTGATCTGTGTCGGGGTGTTGATGCCCAGGCGCAGCGTGCCGGCGATGCCGGCGTCCCGCAGCTTGGTCTGGTCGCGGGTGGTCGCATTGCCTTCCTGCGCCATGGCGGAAATGCGGAGGGCCGAGGTTTCGGACAAGGGGCGGTTGATGTCCACGGTCGAGCGGACCAGGCCCGTGGTGCTGCCTGATACCGACACTTCGCTGGACGGCGTCAGCGACGCGCGTTTGCTGACCTGGTTGACCACACCGCCGGTGGAACCGCGGCCGAACAGCATCGACGACGGCCCCTGGAGCACTTCCACCGCGTCCAGCGCGAAGGTGTCGCGGAAATACTGGGCCCGGTCGCGGGCGCCATCCAGGTAGATATCGGTGCGTGCCGAGAAACCGTTGAGGTTGATGTTGGTGCCGATCTGGCCGCCTTCGGCGCCGCCGATGGTCAGGCCGGGCACGTTTTTCAACGCGCTGGCCAGCGAAGTAGCGCCCTGCGACTGCATCACCGCCTGGTTGATGATCGTGACCGACTGCGGAATGTCGCGCAGCTCGGCTGGCAGGCGGCTGATGGAGACCGGGTTGGCGCCGAAGTTGTTCTTCTCCTGCTGGTCCTGGACCTTCACCTCGCGCAGGGTGCTGGGCACCGAGGTCGCCGGTTTGGCCGGCCCGGCGGTGGATGTATCGGCCTGCTGGGCGAAAGCGCCCTGGAGAGGGGCGAGGGCGGCAAGAGCCAGCGCGATGGGCGTCAGGCGGCCCACGGGGCGGGAGAGGCGGTGCATGGAATTCCTGGGATCGGGGCGACGGGGAAGCGCGTGGCAGTACTGTTCCGTACCGTACGTCCAAGATTCTAAATACGAATTACTCTCCTTAACATCCACACTTTACCGTACTGGTACACCCGGGGCCTTTGCGGCGCTGGACCGTTGTCTATTGGACACACTTGCACGCCCACCATCGCCAGAGGGCCGGCCGGCAGCGCTCGGCGTACGCGGGCATCGAAGTGGCGGGCGTCTTCGCCGACCGCTTACGACGGCACTCGAACGCCTCGGTACACTGGGGGCATGCAGGCCGCACCCACCGATGCCTTCCTGGCGGGCCCTGTCGATGCCATCGACCCGGTCGACACCAGCCGCTGCCCTCTGTGTGGCGAGGCCAACGGCTGCGCGCAGGAAGTGGCCCGTGCCACCGGCATGCCCGCGCAGCCGTGCTGGTGCATGCAGACCGGTGTAGCGGCATCGGCCCTGGCGCGGATTCCTGCCGACGCACGTGGCCGGGCCTGCGTTTGCGCACAGTGCGCCTCGGACGCTACGCCACTCTCCTTCATTCCCGATAACTGAACCAACCCGACACAACCATGCCCACGTACCACGTAGAAATGATGGAAGGCCGCACGGTCGAGCAAAAGCAAAAGCTGGTCGCCGAGATCACCCGCGTCTCGGTGGAGGTCCTGGGCGGCTCCGCCGACTCGGTGGACATCATCATCACCGACATCCCCCGCCACAACTGGGCCACCGGCGGCAAGCTGTGGTCCGAGCCGCGCGAATGACCCGTCAGCCGCTGCGGACGGGAGGGGGCTGAGACATGTGCCAGCTGATGGGCATGAACTGCAACACGCCCACGGACGTGACCTTCAGTTTTTCAGGTTTCGCCCAGCGCGGCGGACATACGGCGGACCATGCCGACGGCTGGGGCATCGCCTTTTTCGAGGACCGGGGGCTGCGGCATTTTGTCGACCACCAGCCGGCGGCCGATTCACCGGTGGCGCAGCTGATCCGCAGCTACCCCATCAAGAGCCGCAACGTCATCGCCCATATCCGCAAGGCAACGCAGGGCGTCGTCAACCTGCAGAACTGCCATCCCTTCGTGCGGGAGCTGTGGGGCCGCTACTGGGTATTCGCCCACAACGGCGACCTCAAGGACTTCGCGCCGCGGCTGCACGGTAATTTCCGCCCGGTAGGGACAACAGACAGCGAACTCGCCTTCTGCTGGCTGATGCAGGAGCTGGCCAAGTCCCACGCCGGCGTGCCCAGCGTGGAGGAACTCACGCTGACGCTGCGTGAACTGGTGCCGCAGATCGCGCGCCACGGCACCTTCAATTTCCTGCTCTCCAACGGTGAGGCCCTGTGGGCCCATGCATCGACGCACCTGTACTACCTGGAACGCAAGCACCCGTTCATGCCCGCTGAACTGGCGGACGAGGATTTGACGGTGGATTTTTCGGCCCACACTACGGAGCAGGACCGGGTGGCCGTCATCGTGACGGCGCCATTGACCAAAAACGAAGCCTGGACGGCATTTGCGCCCTTCGACTTGAAGGTGTTCGTGGGCGGCCGGCTGCACGAAACCTGCAGCGGCGTGCCGGCGACAGCGCCCTGACATTCACCAGGCGTCTGAGGACGCAGGCGTTTTGGAGCCTTCAAAAGGCGACGCACAAAAACAAAACCCCCCATGCGGATAGCATGAGGGGTTTTGAGGGCTGTAATAGCC
>JAZJYT010000083.1:0-4181 GCA_040390235.1 Pseudomonadota bacterium
CGATGACGAACTGCAGCGTGCCGGCCGCGGCATGGGCGGCGACGGGATAGCAGGCCGCCAGCGCCATGCTGAGCGTGGCCAGCTGGAAGCGGGATTTGGTGTTCATCAGAACTCCCTGCGGGCGGTGACGGACAGCACCGCCTTGTTGAAATCGGAGATCGGCGAATTGGACGAAACGCGGGTGAAGGCGATCTGGGGTGTCACACGCCAGCGCGGTGCCGGCTCCCACAGCAGGCCGAAGTTGGCGTTGCCCTGCCTGTCGTGGCGGCGGATCAGGAAGAAGGGGTCGCTGCCGCCATAGACGCGGTTTTCATAACCGAAGGAGGCAAAGGCCGCCATCGAGCTGCCCACCGGAATCTGCAGGCCGCCGCGCATGCCGAACAGGTGGTGGCCCAGCTGGTCGACGTTGTCGTTGGTGGTTTTTTCGGCACCGGCATAGACACCGCCGAAAGCCAGGTTGCCGCCCTTGAACTGGTGGGCGTACGAGGTGCCGATCACCGTGCGGTCCACGTCGCGTGTGGTCTGCGTCGGATAGTGCAGCCGTGCGTACTGCAGGTAGCTGTTCCACTGGCGGAAGCCGTCGATGCGGTAGATCCACTCGGCCGTGCCGCCGGCCGACTGGCGGAACTGGCGGCCGTCGAGGGTGAAGGTGCCCAGCTGGGCCACCGCCGTGATTTCGTTGCGTTCGTGGCGCCACGACACCCCGGCATTGCCGTCGAGCTGCGAGGTGTTGAGCTGGCTGGCCCGGTCGGCGTTGGGCCGGGTCGTGCCGCTCACTGCGCCGATCAGCGACCAGCGCGGATCCAGCACATGCCGGCCGGTCAGCCCACCGCTCAGGCTGCCGAAGGCCGAACCCAGCTTGACGCCGCTGGCATCGAGTTTCAGGATCGCGCCACCGAAAGCGGGCACCGCCACGTTGCCGTTGGCCGGGCCGCTGTTGACGTTGGTGTCGTAGCCGATGCCGGCTTCGATGTAACCGCGGATGGCCGAACGCCCGGCGTCCTCGGCACGTTCGATGGCCGACAGGAACTGGTCGATGGTCAGGGCCGCGCCGGGCGGGATCTCGCCCTTCTTCGCGTCCTCGAAAAGCTCGCGGGCGGATTTGTTGTCGCCCACGGCGAAGAGGGCCCGGCCCAGTTCCGCACGCACGCGCGGGTGCGTCGGCTGTACCGCCAGCACCCGTTCCAGCGCCATGATGGCGCGCGAGAAATGCTCGGTTTCGTTGCCCAGGATGCCGAAAACCGTGTCGAAATCCGGGTCGCCCGCGCGGTCGACCTCCAGCGGTTCCAGCAGGTCGTAGGCGGCCGCGGACTTGCCTTGCGCCTGGAGCTCCAGCGCCTGCTGGACGACGGCATCCACCGCCGCCTGGGCCCCCGTGGCGGCGAACAAACAGGCCGCTGCAAGCGGCCGCAGGAGGTGGCGGTAGGTAAAGCAGGGCATGAGAACGAAGGTGACCAGCCGACGGGCTGGATTCCCCATGAATTTACACCTGTTGCCTTTACTTATTACCTGTTACTTCTGCAGAACAGCGGAGTTTTTGGTCTTTTGCCGCAGATTCGGGGAATTCTCAGGGGGAAATCGGCAATGGGGGCACTGACGCTTCGAACGAGGGCATTGTTGCGGCCACGCGTCGGACCAGCTGCCAGGCTTCTTCCGCGGCGGGCGGCAGGGTGCGTTTGCGCCGGTGGACCAGCATGATGCTGCGGTCGATCTGGGGCAGCAGGCGCCGCGCTGCCAGCCGCGGCGGGAAATGCCCCGATATCGCCAGCGCCGGCATGACACTGACACCGATGCCGGCCTCCACCATATGCAGCACCGTGGTGGGATGCCCCAGTTCCTGGGCCACCCGGGCAGCCACGCCGTGGCGCGCCAGGGCCTCGTCGATCAGCCGCCGGCTGCCCGACGCATGGTCGAGCAGCACCAGCGGCCAGGCCGCCAGTGCCTCCCAGGGAACGGTGGGGCCCGCCGCCAGGGGGTGGCCTGCGGGGCAGACCAGCACGAAGGGCTCGCGGAAGATGGTTTCGCAGTGCAGATCCCCCGGGTCGGCCGGATCGATCACCACCCCGAAATCCACGGCACCCGAGCGCACGCTGTCCAGTACGTCCTGCTGGATGCGGTCTAGCAGCACGATGTCCAACTCCGGCGCGCTGTGCGCCGCCTCAGCGATGCACAGGGGCATGAGGCTGGCCGACAGCGTGGGGCTGCTGGCCACCCGTACGCGGCCGCGCCGCCGCCCGCCCCCCTGCACGTCGAGCAGCGCGGCCTCGAACTCTTCCAGCAGCCGGTCGAGGTGGCCGACCAGTGCCCGGCCTGCCCGGGTCGGCTCCACTTCGCGAGTGGTGCGGTCGAGCAGGCGGACGCCCAACTGGGCCTCCAGTTCGGTCACGGCCCGGCTGACGGCCGGCTGCGTCAGGCCGATCAGCGCGCCGGCGCGGCTGAAATTACGTTCGGCCACCACCGCCTGGAAGATGCGCAGTTGGCGCAGGGTCACATTCATAAATTGAAATCATATAACTATTAGATAAATCGATTTCTCTTTGGGAAGGAAAACCCTGATCATTCCGCCCATGACACGCCCTCGTTTCCTCCCCGACAACTTCACCCTGACCCTGGTCGCCACCGTGCTGGCCGCTTCGGTGCTGCCCTGCTACGGCATGGGCGCCACCTTTTTCGACGGCTTGACCGCCGCCGCCATCGCGCTGCTGTTCTTCATGCACGGCGCCAAGCTGTCGCGCGACGCCGTCATCGCCGGCGCCACCCACTGGCGGCTGCACCTGCTGGTGGTGGCCTGCACCTTCGTGCTGTTCCCGGTGCTCGGCTGGGCGCTCAAGCCGGTGTTGCTGCCGCTGGTCACGCCCCAGCTCTACACCGGCATCATGTATTTGTGTGTGCTGCCGGCCACGGTGCAATCGGCCATCGCCTTCACCTCCATGGCGCGCGGCAACATCCCGGCGGCGGTGTGCAGTGCATCGGCCTCGACCATGCTGGGGGTGTTCATCACCCCGGTGCTGGTGAACCTGTTCGTGGTGCCGCAGGCCGGCGGCGCCGCCGGTTCGCTGCACTCGGTGGGCAAGATCGTGCTGCAGCTCATGGTGCCCTTCATCGCCGGCCAGCTGGCACGGCCCCTGGTGGGCGGCTTCATGCAGCGCCATGCCAAGACACTCAAGATGGTGGACCAGAGTTCCATCCTGCTGGTGATCTACACCGCCTTCAGCGCCGCCGTCATCGAAGGCCTGTGGCGCCAGGTGCCGCTGGCGATGGTGCTGGGCCTGGTGGTGGTCTGCTGCGTGCTGCTGGCGGTGGTGCTGTGCGCCACCACCCTGATCAGCCGCCGCCTGGGTTTCAACAAGGAAGACGAGGTCACCATCGTGTTCTGCGGCTCCAAGAAGAGCCTGGCCAGTGGCGTTCCCATGGCCAAGGTGCTGTTCGATCCGCAGATGGTGGGTGTGATGGTGCTGCCGCTGATGGTGTTCCACCAGATCCAGCTCATGGTCTGCGCCGTGCTGGCCCAGCGTTATGCCACACGCCAGGAGCGCGAGCAGCAGGTGGCCGGCGCCCTGCCGGACGCCCGCTAGGGCCGCCGCCGGACGGGTCCTACCCCGTGTAGGGCTGGCGGCTTGCAGCGCAGGGCCAGCGGCGCTTCTACAGTAGAGCGACCATAAGCCCGCCATGACACTCCGCACCTACCTCATCGAAGACAACGCCGTCATCCGCGAAAACCTGCTGGCCACCCTGACCGAACTGGCCCGGATCGAGGCCATCGGCACCGCCGAGACCGAGCAGGAAGCGGCCCGCTGGCTGCGCACCCATGCGGGCCAGTGGGACCTGGCCATCGTCGACGTCTTCCTGCGCGAAGGCAACGGCCTGAACGTGCTGGCCGCCTGCCGCAGGCGCCTGCCGGGCCAGAAGATGGTGGTGTTGAGCAACCATGCCACCCACGAAGTGCGCCGCCGCTGCGCCCAGCTCGGCGCCGACGCGGTGTTCGACAAGTCCACCGAGATCGATGCGCTGCTGGACTACTGCGAAGCCGAGCGCCGGCGCACCGAGCAGCCATCGCCGCACTGACGCGGGTTCCGGGACGCAGGTTCAGGCCGCCGGGGTTTCCGGTTCGGCCGTCGGCGCCTTTTCCCGCAAGCGATTGGGCGCCAGCACCCCCGCGGAATCCAGGATCGGGTAGGCGA
>JAZJYT010000084.1:0-22788 GCA_040390235.1 Pseudomonadota bacterium
TGGGCCCCGAGCGCAAGAGCATGGTCATGCCCGAGGAAGAGCGCCGCAACACGGCTTACCATGAGTCCGGCCACGCCCTCATCGGCAAGCTGCTGCCCAAGTGCGATCCGGTGCACAAGGTCACCATCATCCCGCGCGGCCGTGCGCTGGGCGTGACCATGAGCCTGCCGGCACAGGACCGCTACAGCTACGACCGCGACTACATGCTCAACCAGATCAGCATGCTGTTCGGCGGCCGTATCGCCGAAGAGGTGTTCATGCACCAGATGACCACCGGTGCCAGCAACGACTTCGAGCGCGCCACCCACATCGCCCGTGACATGGTCATGCGCTACGGCATGACCGAGTCGCTCGGCCCCATGGTCTACGCGGAGAACGAGGGTGAAGTGTTCCTGGGCCGCTCGGTCACCAAGACCACCAACATGAGCGAGCAGACCATGCAGAAGGTCGACGCCGAGGTGCGCCGCATCATCGACGAGCAGTACACCCTGGCGCGCCGCCTGATCGAAGAGAACAGCGACAAGATGCACGCCATGGCCAAGGCCCTGCTGGAATGGGAAACCATCGACAGCGACCAGCTCGACGACATCATGGCCGGCCGCGAACCGCGTCCGCCCAAGGACTGGACACCCCGCACACCTTCGTCGGGCGGCGACAAGCCGGGCGGTGGCAGCGCCGCAGTCACGACCGAACCGGCGCCCACCGCTGCCTGAGTCGGTAAACGGCGGCCGCTGGCAGCCGGATACAACGGGGCCTCGGCCCCGTTTTTTTATGCACCCCATGCACTGGCAGACCTCCCGTTTCCGCATCGACCTCGACACCCCGCGGGTGATGGGCATCGTCAACGCCACGCCGGATTCCTTTTCCGACGGCGGCCGCCATGCCACGGCTGCGGCGGCGCTGCGCCACTGCGAGCAGCTGGTGGCCGAAGGCGCCGACATGCTCGACATCGGCGGCGAGTCCACCCGGCCCGGCAGCCCCGTGGTGCCGCTGGAGGAAGAACTGGCCCGTGTGCTGCCGGTGCTGCGTTTTGCCGCCGACCTGGGCGTGCCGGTGTCGATCGATACCTACAAACCCGAGGTGATGCGGGCGGCGCTCGACCTCGGGGCCGACATCATCAACGACATCTGGGCACTGCGCCGGCCCGGGGCCCGTGCCGCCGTGGCGGCGCACCCGGCCTGCGGCGTCTGCCTGATGCACATGCACGGCGACCCGCAGACCATGCAGCGCGACCCCATGGCCGGCGACGTGGTCGCGCCGGTCCGGCAGTTCCTCGCCGCGCAGGTCCGGGCCCTGGAAGAGGCGGGCGTGGCGACCGAGCGTATCGTGCTGGACCCCGGCATCGGCTTCGGCAAGACGGTCGAACAAAATTTCTCGCTGCTGGCCCGGCAGGCCGAAGCCGTGCCCGCCGGATACCCCATACTTGCCGGCTGGTCGCGCAAGTCCTCGCTGGGTGCCGTCACCGGCCTGGCGGTGGACGACCGGCTGGCACCCAGCATCGCCGCCGCGCTGCTGGCGGTGGAGCGGGGCGCCGCCATCGTGCGGGTGCACGACGTGGCGCAGACCGTGGCGGCACTGAAGGTGCTGCGCGCGGCACACCTACCGGCAGTGCGGCAGTAAGCTGAAGAGACAACACCACACCACACCTATGGCACGTACCTATTTCGGCACCGACGGCATCCGCGGCACGGTGGGCCAGCCGCCCATCACCCCCGACTTCGTGCTGCGCCTGGGGCATGCGGTGGGGCGTGTGCTGCGCCGCACCGCCTCGCGTCCGCGCGTGATGATCGGCAAGGACACCCGTGTCTCGGGCTACATGCTGGAAAGTGCACTCGAATCGGGCTTCAATTCGGCCGGAGTGGACGTGGTGCTGCTGGGACCCCTGCCGACGCCCGGCGTCGCCTACCTGACCCGCGCGCTGCGGGCCAGCCTGGGGGTGGTCATCAGCGCCAGCCACAACCCGTTCGCCGACAACGGCATCAAGTTCTTCAACGCCCAGGGCGCCAAGTTCGACGATGCCTGGGAAGAAGCCGTGGAGACGGCGCTGGGCGAACCGCCGGTGTGGGCCGACTCGCTGGTCATCGGCAAGGCGCGGCGGCTGGACGACGCGGCCGGCCGCTACATCGAGTTCTGCAAAAGCACCTTCGACAACGACCTGACGCTGCGCGGCCTGAAGATCGTGGTGGACGCGGCGCACGGCGCGGCCTACCACATCGCACCGCTGGTCTTCCACGAACTGGGTGCCGACGTGGTGCCGATCGGCTGCGCACCGGATGGCCTGAACATCAACCGCGACGTGGGTGCGACACACCCCGCGGCCCTGGTGCGCGAGGTGCTGGCGCAGAAGGCCGATTTCGGCATCGCGCTCGACGGCGATGCCGACCGGCTGCAGGTGGTGGATGCCCAGGGCCGGCTGTACGACGGCGACGAATTGCTGTACGTGGTGGCGATTGCCCGCCTGGCCCGCGGCGAGCCGCTGGCCGGTCCGGCCGCCCGCGACCCGGCGCCCGGCGTGGTGGGCACGCTGATGACCAACCTGGCGATCGAATCCGCCCTGCGCGCCCGGGGTGTGCAGTTCGTACGCGCCAAGGTGGGCGACCGCTACGTGCTGGAGGAGCTGGAGGCACGTGGCTGGCTGCTGGGCGGGGAGGGCTCGGGCCACCTGCTGGCACTCGACAAACACACCACCGGCGACGGCCTCATCAGTGCCCTGCAGGTGCTGCAGGCCTGCCTGCGTAGCGGGCGCAACCTGGCGGATCTGCTGGCCGACATCACCCTGTTCCCCCAGACGCTGCGCAACGTGCGCCTGCGGCCGGGGCAGGACTGGCAGCAGAGTACACAACTGGCTGCCGAGCAGCGTGCGGTGGAGGCCGAGCTCGGCCAGGACGGCCGGGTGCTGATCCGTGCCAGCGGCACCGAACCCCTGCTGCGTGTGATGGTCGAGGCACGCGACGCCGCCATGGCGCAGCGCTGCGCGGAACGGCTCGCCGCCGTGGTGGAAGCCTGAGCGGCTGAACTGAGCGGCTGACCGACGGGGCTGGGTGCCCCGTCATGGGGGTGTCATGTGTCCGCCTTGCCTGCGTCACCAGGAGCGCAGAAACTGGCCCCATGGCCGTTCCCGACATGTTGCGCGTATACATCCCCTCTCGCCTGGGGGTGGCGGAGGATGTGTCACGGCTTTGTCACGTTGCTGTCACGTTGGGGGTCCACACTGGGGTACAGGAGGCGCCGTGGGCGCCCCGAACCCGCATGACCCCGTTCGAGTCCCCCCCGCGATGACGCCTGCCAGCATGACCCGGCCCCCGCCTTCCGCCGACCCCGCTTCCGATTTTCCCGGCGGCCTGGCGCTGGAAGCCACGGGCGGCGAGGTCGCGCAGGCCATCACCGTATCCTCCGCGGTCGAGGCCGGCACGGCCGATGTGCATGCCGCCGATGCCGCTGTCCGGCCGGCGGGCGACGTGGTCCTGCTCGACCGCGACCACAGCATCCTGGCGTTCAACGAACGGGTCTTCGACTGGGCACGCCGCGAAGACGTGCCCCTGGTCGAGCGGCTGCGTTACCTGTGCATCGTGTCGTCCAACCTCGACGAGTTTTTCGAGGTGCGGGCCGCGCCCCACCTGGCCGCGGCCCTGGCGGGCGATGCCAGCGGCACCTACAGCGTGGCCTCGTTCGAGGCGCTGTCGGCCGCCGCGCACGACCTGGTGGCCCGCCAGTACAGCCTCTACAACGATGCGCTGATGCCGGCCTTCGCCGCCACGGGCATCCACCTGATCTCGCACGGCAGCCGCAACCGCGCGCAGCGCCGCTGGGTGCGCGACTATTTCAACCGCGAGGTGGCGCCCCTGCTGGTGCCGGTGGGGCTGGACCCGGCGCATCCGTTTCCCCAGGTCGCCAACAAATCGCTCAATTTCATCGTGCGCCTGAAGGGCCACGACGCCTTCGGCCGCCACAACGAGATCGCCATCGTCAAGGTGCCGCGGGTGCTGCCGCGCATCATCCGCCTGCCGGCCACGGTCGGGCGCGGACGGGCCTCCTTCGTCATGCTGTCGAGTGTGATCCGGGCCCACCTGGCCGAGCTCTTTCCCGGGCGGCAGGTCACCGAGTTCTCGCAGTTCCGGGTGACCCGCAATTCCGACCTGGCGGTCGACGAGGACGAGGTAAGCAACCTGCGTACCGCCCTGCGCCAGAGCCTGACCCTGCGCCACTACGGCCAGGCGGTGCGCCTGGAGGTTTCGTCGGGCTGCTCGCAGCACCTGATGGATTTCCTGCAGCAGCAGTTCAAGCTGCCCGATGCGGCCTTGTACAACGTGCCCGGCCCGGTGAACCTGGTGCGGCTGATGCAGCTGGTCGACCTGGTGGACGACCCGGCACTGTCCTTTCCCCCGTGGAAAGCGGCTCAGCCCACCGGTATCCGGTCCGGCATGCCGATCCTGCAGCAGCTGCGCCAGCGTGATGTGCTGATCCACCAGCCCTTCGAGAGTTTCGGCGGGGTGCTCGACTTCCTGCGCGAGGCGGTGCACGACCCGCAGGTGCTGGCCATCAAGCAGACCATCTACCGCACCGGGTCCGATTCCGAACTGATGGACCTGCTGCGCGAGGCGGTGCGCCAGGGCAAGGAAGTCACCGCCGTGGTGGAGCTCAAGGCCCGCTTCGACGAAGAGGCCAACATCAACTGGGCCGAGGCACTGGAATCCGTCGGCGCCCAGGTGGTCTACGGTGTGGTGGGCCTGAAGACCCACGCCAAGATGCTGCTGGTGACCCGGCGCGAGGGCGGCCGGCTGCGCCGCTACGGCCACCTGTCGACCGGCAATTACAACCCGCGTACCGCCCGGCTCTACACCGACCTGAGCTACCTCACCGCCGACAGCGCGCTGACGGCCGACATGGATGCGGTGTTCGCCCACCTGGCCAGCCAGAACCAGCTGCCCCGGCTCAAGCGCCTGTGGCTCGCGCCGTTCCAGCTGCAGGACCGCTTCATTGGCAAGATCGAGGAAACCGCCGCGGCGGCGCGCGCGGGCCGGGGTGGCCGCATCGTCGCCAAGATGAACGCGCTGACCGACGAGCGGCTCATCCATGCCCTGATCGATGCCGGCCGCGCGGGGGTGCTTATCGACCTGATCGTGCGCGGCGCCTGCATGCTGCCGGCGCAGTTGCCCGGCGCCACGGAGAACATCCGCGTGCGTTCGGTCATCGGGCGTTTCCTGGAGCATTCGCGCGTTTTCTATTTCCGCAGCGGCGAGGCCGAGGACCTGTACCTGTCCAGTGCCGACTGGATGAGCCGCAACATGCTGCGCCGGGTCGAGCTGGCCTGGCCGGTGCGCGACCCGGTGCTGCGCCAGCGCATCGTCGACGAATGCCTGGTGGCCTGCCTGCATGACGACCGCGACGCCTGGACGCTGGGGGCCGATGGCCGCTACCGCCGCGCCGTGCCGGCCGGGGGCGATGGCCATGGTGCCCAGGCGGCCCTCATGGCGCGTTACCAGCCGGCGCCCGCCAAACCCGTGCGCAAAGGAATTGCATGATGGATCTGATCCTGTGGCGCCACGCGGAAGCCGAAGAGGAGCGCGACGGCCTGCCCGATGTCGAACGCAGCCTCACGGCGCGCGGGGAAAAGCAGGCCGCACGTATGGCCCACTGGCTCGACCGCCAGCTGCCCGAAGGGCTGCGCATGATGGTCAGCCCGGCCCGCCGCACCGAACAGACGGCGCTGGCACTGGGCCGCAAGTACAAGCTGCGCGCCGAACTGTTGCCCGAGGGCACACCCGAAGACCTGCTGCAGCTGGTGCAGTGGCCGCATGCACGTGGCGCGGTGCTGGTGGTGGGCCACCAGCCGACGCTGGGCCGCACCATCGCGCAACTGCTGGGCCTGCAGGCCAGCGACTGCGCCATCCGCAAGGGGGCGATCTGGTGGCTGCGCTACCGGCAGCGGCAGCGTGAAGGCCTGGACGCCGAGCAGACGGTCGTCGTCACAGTGCAGACACCCGAGTTCCTTTGACCGGCGCGGCCGCCGGCCGCAGTTCCAGCTCCCATTGCGTTTTCTGCCAGCACAGCGCCTCTTCCTGCAGCAGGTAGGCGGACTGGGGGAAACGGGTTTCCCAGCTCTGCGTGAAGTGCAGCGCCCAGCCGCGGTCCTCGCCCAGCGGCACCAGGGCCAGCCCCGCCAGGTCCGGCGTGCGCCGGGCGTGGCACAGCGCCACCGCCAGGCGCAGGCACAGGCTCATCTGGGCGAAGGTGCGGTCGTTCAGCGCCGGCTCTACCTTGCGCAGCTTGCCGCGCTGGCCCAGCACCAGCAGCGACAGGCGGTGCAGTTCCGGCACCGCGAAGCCGGGCGCGTCCACGTTGTCCAGGATGTAGCCGCCGTGCTTGTGGCTGTCGACGTGCGACACCAGGCAGCCGATCTCGTGCAACCGGGCGGCCCAGTCCAGCTTGCGCATGCGGCGCTCGCGTTCCGCGTCGTCGCCGGCATCGTCGAGCATGGTGAAGAGGCGGCCCGCCACATCGGAGACGCGTGCCGCCTGGGCTTGGTCCACACCGAAGCGCCGTGCCAGCGATTCCACCGTGGCGGCCCGCAGGTCGGTCTGCGGGCGCTCGCGGTCGAGCAGGTCGTACAGCGCGCCCTGGCGCAACGCGCCCTGGGCCACCGCCATGCGGTCGATGTCCAGCAGCTCGAATACGGCGCACAGCACACTGACGCCCCCGCCGATCACCGCCCGGCGGTCGTCCTTCAGGCCCTCGAAGCGCAGGGCGTCGGCGCTGCGGGCCGCCACCATCCGTTCGCGCAGCACGCCGAGCGCGGCGCGGGTGATGGTGCCGTGCGGCGCCCCCAGGCTTTCCGCGATGTCACCGACCGCACCGACGGTGCCGGAGGAGCCGTAGGCGGTGTCCCAGGCGCTGCGCGGGTAGGTCTGCAGGGCCTCGTCCAGCAGGGCCTTGGCCGCGACTTCGGCCTGTTCGAAAGCCTTGGCGCTAAAACGGCCCTCGGGGAAATAACGCATCGACCAGGCCACGCTGCCCACCGGGAAGGAGGCGACCTGCCCGGCCGCCAGGCCGCGGCCCAGGATCAGCTCGGTCGAGCGGCCGCCGATGTCGACCACCAGGCGCCGCTCTTCGGAGGGGGGCAGCAGGTGGGCGACACCCTGGTAGATCAGCCGTGCTTCTTCGGGGCCGGAAATCACGTCGATGGGAAAACCCAGCAACTGGGCGCCCCGCGCGATGAATTCATCGCGGTTGCGCGCCTCGCGCAGGGTCTGGGTGGCCACCGCACGCACCTGGCGTGGTTTGAAGCCGCGCAGGCGTTCCCCGAAACGCGCCAGGCAGTCCCAGCCACGCTGCATCGCCTCGCGGCTCAGCTGTCCGTTACCGTCGAGCCCGTTGCCCTGGCGCACGGTCTCCTTCAGGTACTGCACCCGCTGCAGTTGCCCGCCGTCGAAACGGCCGATCTCCAGGCGAAAGCTGTTGGAGCCGAGATCGACAGCGGCGATGGGAAGTCCGTCTTGCATGGGGGGAGGGGGCGAGGGGGAGCGGGCGGGTGCAGCTTAGCATTGGCAGGCGACGACGGGGCGGTGGTGCCGCCCGGCATGTGCGTTGCTATCTATTGCGTAGCGGTGAATCCGCATAAGACAAGGCTTGAAGCAGGCAAGGGGGAAGGTTAGGCGTTCCATGTGACATTCGCGTGACAGGATAGATGTCACGACGGGGGCGGCCCGGGACCGTCACGACACTGTCATGAAGTGTTCTTAGAGTCCGCTCAACCCAACCCGTCGTATCGAAAGAAGGTTACTGATGAGCAAGTCCCTGATCACCCTCCTGAGCGTGGCCGCTGCCGCCGCGCTGACTGCCACGGGCGCCTACGCCCAGCAGGAAGCCACCGGCGCCGGCGCCAGCTTCCCCGCCCCCCTGTATTCCAAGTGGGCCGGCGACTACAACAAGGCCACCGGCGTCAAGATCAATTACCAGTCCGTCGGCTCCGGCGCCGGCATCAAGCAGATCCAGGCCAAGACGGTCGACTTCGGTGCTTCCGACATGCCGCTGACCGACGACGAACTCAAGGCCGGCGGCCTGATGCAGTTCCCCACCGTCATCGGTGGTGTGGTCCCCGTGGTCAACATCCCCGGCGTTGCCCCGGGCCAGCTCAAGCTCACCGGCCAGCTGCTGGGCGACATCTACCTGGGCAAGATCACCAGCTGGAACGATCCCGCCATCAAGGCCCTGAACCCCGGCGTGAAGCTGCCCGACGGCGCCATCGCCCCGGTGCGCCGCGCCGACGGCTCTGGCACCAGCTTCATCTTCACGAACTACCTCTCCAAGGTCAACCCCGAGTGGAAGAGCAAGGTCGGTGAAGGTACCGCCGTCAACTGGCCCACGGGCGCGGGTGGCAAGGGCAATGAAGGCGTCGCCGCTTTCGTCGGCCGCCTGCCCAATTCCATCGGCTACGTCGAGTACGCCTATGTGAAGCAGAACAAGATGACCTACGTCAAGATGCTGAACGCCGAAGGCAATGCCGTCTCCCCCGACGATACCGCCTTCAAGGCCGCCGCCGCCGGTGCCGATTGGAGCAAGAGCTTCTACCAGATCCTGACCAACGAACCGGGCAAGGATTCCTGGCCCATCACCGGCGCCACCTTCATCCTGCTGCACAACACGCAGGACAAGCCGGCCCAGGCCACCACCGTGCTGAAGTTCTTCGACTGGGCCTACAAGTCCGGCGACAAGACCGCCGACGACCTGGACTACGTGCCGATGCCCGCCGCCGTCAAGGCTATCGTCCTGAAGGCCTGGGGCAACGTCAAGGACACCGCCGGCAAGCCCGTCGCGTTCCGCTGATTTCCGCGTAGCACCCAACGTCATCACAAGGCTGACACGTGTCCTCTACACTGCCGGTCACCCACGCACCCGCCCACACCGCGGGGCGCGGTGCGACCATGACCCCTTCCCCCGTTCCCCGTCCACGGCTCGCCGGAGCCCTTCTCGACCGGCTTTTCGGCTGGGCCGCCAAGGGCGCCGCCCTGCTGACCCTGGCGCTGCTGGTCGGCATCCTGGGTTCGCTGTTCGTCGGCGCCTGGCCTTCCATCGAGAAGTACGGGCTGAGTTTCCTGGTGCGCAGCGTCTGGGACCCGGTGAAGAACGACTACGGTGGCCTGGTGATGATCTACGGCACGCTGGCCACCTCGGCCATCGCGTTGCTGATCGCGGTGCCGGTGAGTTTCGGCATCGCGCTGTTCCTGACCGAGCTGTCGCCGGCCTGGCTCAAGCGTCCGCTCGGCACGGCCATCGAACTGCTGGCGGCGGTGCCGTCCATCGTCTACGGCATGTGGGGCCTGATGGTGTTCGGCCCCATCCTGGCCACCTATGTGCAGCAGCCGCTGCAAAGCCTTTTCCGCGGCGTGCCCTACCTGGGCGCGCTGGTGTCGGGCCCGCCGGTGGGCATCGGCATCCTGTCGGCCGGCATCATCCTGGCCATCATGATCATCCCCTTCATCGCGTCGGTCATGCGCGACGTGTTCGAGGTGACGCCGCCCCTGCTCAAGGAGTCGGCCTACGGCCTGGGTTCCACCACCTGGGAGGTCGTCTCCAAGGTGGTGCTGCCCTTCACCAAGACGGGTGTGCTCGGCGGTGTCATGCTGGGCCTGGGCCGCGCTTTGGGTGAAACCATGGCGGTGACCTTCGTCATCGGCAACATGAACCAGCTCAACTCGCTGTCGGTCTTCGAAGCGGCCAACAGCATCACCTCCGCGCTCGCCAACGAATTCGCCGAGGCGGGCGAGGGCCTGCACCAGGCCTCGCTGATCTACCTCGGCCTGGTCCTGTTCTTCATCACCTTCGTCGTGCTGTCGCTGTCCAAGCTGCTGCTGGCCCGGCTGCGCAAGAACGAGGGCACCAAGTCATGAATACCGCAAGCACCACCACCACCGGCCAGCGGCTGGCCGAAGCCGCGGCGCTGGCCGAGACGCGGCGTGTGCGTTTCGCCGCGCGCAAGCGGGTCAACGGCGTCGCGCTGACCCTGTCCCTCGCCGCCATGGTCTTCGGCGTCTTCTGGCTGGTCTGGATCCTTTGGGAAGCCGTGCGGCAAGGCATCGGCGGCCTGAGCTATGCGCTCTTCACCGAATCCACCCCGGCACCGGGCGAAGACGGCGGCCTGGCCAATGCGATCTTCGGCTCGGGCATCATGGTCGGGCTGGCCACTTTCGTCGGCACGCCCATCGGCATCATGGCCGGGGTCTACCTGGCCGAATACGACACCCGCGGCTGGCTGGCCTCGGTCACGCGTTTTGTCAACGACATCCTGCTGTCGGCGCCGTCCATCGTCATCGGCCTGTTCGTCTACACCGTGGTGGTGGCGAACTTCAAGAGCTACTCGGGCTACGCCGGTGTCGTCGCCCTGGCGCTGATCGTCATCCCGGTGGTCATCCGCACCACCGAGAACATGCTGATCCTGGTGCCCTCGGGCCTGCGTGAGGCGGCCTACGCGCTCGGCACACCCAAGTGGAAGGTCATCATGATGATCACCCTGCGGGCGGCCCGCGCCGGCGTCATCACCGGCGTGCTGCTGGCGGTGGCCCGCATCGCCGGCGAAACGGCTCCGCTGCTGTTCACCGCCCTGAGCAACCAGTTCTGGAACGCGGACCTGGCCAAGCCCATGGCGAGCCTGCCGGTGACCATCTTCAAGTTCGCCATGAGCCCCTATGAGAACTGGCAGAAACTGGCCTGGGCCGGTGTCTTCCTGATCATGGTGGCAGTGCTGGGCCTCAACATCCTCGCCCGCGTGCTGACGCGGCAGAAATAAGGTAGTACACGATGTCTGCAGTCATGTCCGCCCCGGTGCGTACCAAGCCGGCGAAGATCTCGGTCAAGGATCTCAATTTCTACTACGGCAAGTTCCACGCCCTGAAGGGCATCAACCTGGAAATCCCGGAAAACAAGGTGACGGCCTTCATCGGCCCCTCGGGCTGCGGCAAGTCCACGCTGCTGCGCACCTTCAACCGCATGTACGAGCTCTACCCCGAGCAGCGCGCCGAAGGCCAGATCGTGCTCGACGGCGAGAACCTGCTCACCTCCAAGCTCGACGTGGCGCTGATCCGCGCCAAGGTCGGCATGGTGTTCCAGAAGCCCACGCCCTTCCCGATGTCGATCTACGACAACGTGGCCTTCGGCGTGAAGCTGTTCGAGAGCCTGAACGCCACCGACATGGACGAACGTGTCGAGTGGGCGCTGCGCAAGGCCGCGCTGTGGACCGAGGTGAAGGACAAGCTGCAGCAGAGCGGCTCCGGCCTCTCCGGCGGCCAGCAGCAGCGCCTGTGCATCGCCCGCGGCATCGCCATCAAGCCCGAGGTGCTGCTGCTGGACGAACCCTGCTCCGCGCTGGACCCGATCTCCACCGCCAAGGTGGAAGAGCTCATCGCCGAGCTGAAGGACGACTACACCGTCGTCATCGTGACCCACAATATGCAGCAGGCTGCCCGCTGCAGCGATTACACCGCCTACATGTACCTGGGCGATCTGATCGAGTTCGGCGAGACGGAACAGATGTTCTTCAAGCCGCAGCGCAAGGAGACCGAGGATTACATCACCGGCCGTTTCGGCTGATGGAGGCACACAACATGGTCGACAAGCATCTTTCCACCCAGTTCGACAGCGAACTCAACGCCGTTTCCTCCCGTGTGATGGAACTCGGCGGCCTGGTCGAGTCGCAGATCCGGCAGGCCATCTACGCCCTGTCGCAGTTCAGCTCCGAGGTCGCCGACGAGGTCACCGCCACGGAGCCGCGCGTCAATGCCATGGAGGTGCAGATCGACCACGATCTGTCGTCCATCATCGCGCGGCGCCAGCCCACGGCACGCGACCTGCGCCTGCTGATCGCCATCTCCAAGACCACCGCCAACCTTGAGCGTGTGGGCGACGAGGCGAACAAGATCGCGCGTATGGTCAAGTCCATCATCCAGAGCGGTTCTGCCCGTGCGCTGCCGTCGTCGGACCTGCGTGTGGCAGCCGACCTGGCCTCGGGCCTGCTGCGCAAGGCGCTGGACGCCTTCGCGCGCCTGGACACCTCGGCCGCGCTGGCGATCCTGAAGGAGGACGACCAAATCGACCGCGAGTTCGACGGCTTCGTGCGCAAGCTCATCACCTACATGATGGAAGACCCGCGTACCATCTCCGCAAGCCTGGATCTGCTGTTCCTTGCCAAGGCCATCGAGCGTATCGGCGACCATTCCAAGAACATCGCGGAATTCATCATCTACATTGTCAAGGGCACCGATGTGCGGCACACATCGATGGATGCCATCGAGTCCGCGCTGCGATGAAAAAACTGCCCCAGGTCCTGATCGTCGAAGATGAGCCGGCCATCGCCGAACTGATCGCCGTCAACCTGCGGCACAACGGCTTCCAGCCGGTGTGGGCGGAGGACGGCACCTCGGCGCAGCGCGAGCTCGACGCGGTGCTGCCCGACGTGATCCTGCTCGACTGGATGCTGCCCGGCCAGAGCGGGCTGACGCTGGCGCGCAAGTGGCGCGCCGACGTGCGCACCAAGGCCGTGCCCATCCTGATGCTGACCGCCCGCGGCGACGAGCCGGACAAGGTGGCCGGCCTGGACGCCGGTGCCGACGACTACATCACCAAGCCGTTCTCCACCCAGGAGCTGCTGGCGCGCATCCGGGCCGTGCTGCGCCGCCGCGCGCCCGAGCAGCTCAACGAAACCGTGTCCATCGGCCCGCTGGTGCTGGACGCGGCCACCCACCGGGTGAGTTTCCAGGACCAGCCGCTGAAGATCGGCCCGACCGAGTTCAAGCTGCTGCACTACCTCATGCGGCATGCCGAGCGGGTGCACAGCCGTGCGCAGCTGCTCGACAAGGTGTGGGGCGACCATGTCTTCATCGAGGAACGCACGGTGGACGTGCACGTCAAGCGCCTGCGCGAAGCGCTGGGCGCCGCCGGGGCGATGGTCGAGACCGTACGCGGCGCGGGCTACCGCGTGACGGCGCAGGTACCTGTCGCACAGGCGGGCTGACGGACCCATGTTCGGTCGATTCCTGACGCTTGTGCTGCTGCAGGGGATGGGTGCGGCGCTCGGCTGGTGGGGCGCGACCGCCTGGGAGGCGGCAAATGTGGAAGGCCGCCACGAGACCCTGATGGCCTGGGGGGCGTGTGGCGCGCTGCTGGGCCTGGCCGTGGGTACCTGGATCGTCTTCGCCCTCGACAGCCGCCGTGCATCGCGGGTGCTGGCCTGGCTGCGCCGTGACGGTGCCCCCGCATCCGCGGCGCCCTCGGCCAACGGCATGTGGGGCGAGGTATCGGACCGCATGCGCCGCCGTGTCCGCGAGGGCGAGCGCCAGGCCCGGGACAGCCAGGCGCGGCTCGACGAAATCCTGGCGGCGCTGCAGGCTTCGCCCAATGGCGTGGTGTTGCTCGACACCCAGGGCGGCATCGAATGGTGTAACCAGATGGCGAGCGACCATTTCGGCATCGACCTGGCGCGCGACCTGCAGCAGTCCATCGGCAACCTGGTGCGTGACCCGGCCTTTGCCGCCTACTGGGCGGCACGCGACTTCTCGGGCAGCGTGGCCATGCCGGGGCGGCGCAGCACGAGCAGCCGGCCGGTACGGCTGTCGGTGCACCTGCATCCCTATGGCGCAGGCCGCACGCTGCTGCTGTCGAACGACGTGACCGCGGTGGAACAGGCCGAGGCCATGCGCCGCGATTTCGTCGCCAACGTCTCGCACGAGGTGCGCACGCCGCTGACGGTGCTGACCGGCTTCGTCGAGACGCTGCAGAACATCCCGCTGGAGGCCGAGGAACGTGCGCACTACCTGCGCCTCATGGCGCAGCAGGCCGGCCGCATGCAGAGTGTGGTGAGCGACCTGCTCACGCTGTCGCGGCTGGAGGGCAGTCCGCCGCCGGGCCATGCCGGCTACGTGCCGCTGCAGGCGCTCATTGCCCAGAGCGAGCAGGAGGGCAGTGCGCTGTCGGAGCTGCTGGGGCGGCGCCACACCCTGCATTTTCCCGACGCGCAGGCGCTGGCCGCGGCCGGCGAGATCAGCGGTTCGCAGAACGAACTGCAGAGCGCCATGTCCAACCTGGTCGGCAATGCGGTGCGTTATACGCCGGCCGGCGGCACCATCACCGTGGGCTGGACGCTGCTCGACGGCAACGAGCCCGCGCGCGGTGCGGTGGGGGAGGGCGAATTCTCGGTGCAGGACACCGGCCCCGGCATCGCGCCGGAGCACATCCCGCGGCTGACCGAGCGTTTCTACCGGGTCGACCGAAGCCGTTCGCGCGAAACCGGCGGCACGGGCCTGGGCCTGGCCATCGTCAAGCACGTGATGCAGCGCCATGGCGGGCGGCTGCGTATCACCAGTACCCCCGGGGCCGGTTCCACCTTCACCCTGGTATTCCCGGCCGGGCGCCTGCGGGGTGCCGCCACGGGTGCTGCCGGCGCCGCGGGCATCAGCGCACTGGCTGCCTGACGGCCCGGCGTACGATCGCCAGGAAGATCGCCGCCGTCAGCGCCAGCGCGGCGCCGCCGGCCATCCAGAAGGCCACTGGCGTGTTCCATGCGGGGCCGTACCAGCCGCGGTAGGCCAGCCCATAGCCGCCGCCCAGGCCCACGCCCCACAGCAGCAGGCAGTACACCACCAGCGCCGACACGGTGATGCGGTAGCAGCGCAGCACGAACGCACACACGCACTGCATCGCATCGGCCAGGTGGTAGACCGCCACCCAGGCCAGCAGGCCCGCGGCCAGCGCGGCCACGGCCGGGTTGCGGCTGTAGAGGCCGGCGATGGTGCCGCGGGCAGTGAAGACGGTGGCCGACAGGCACAGCGCCATCAGCGCCGACAGGGCCAGGCCGGTGCCGACCGCATGCCGTGCCCGCTGCGGCGAACCGGCACCCAGCCAGTAGCCGGTGCGTGCGCTGGTGGCGATGGCGATCGACAGCGGCACCATGTAGAGCACGGCCGCCATGCTGGCCGCGATCTGGTGCGCCGCGGCCGAGGTCGTGCCCTGCCGGGCGATGAAGATCGCCATCAGGGCGAAGGAGGTCACCTCGACCATGATCGACAGGCCTGCCGGCACGCCCAGCCGGGCAAAAGCCGCCAGCTGGCGCCAGTCCGGCGGCTCCAGCCGCTGCCACAGCGCATAAGGCCGGTACAGCGCCTGGCGGCGCACCAGCCACAGGGCCACGAAAAACAGCAGGTAGTTGACCACCAGCGTGGCCCAGGCACAGCCCACCGCGCCCTGCGCCGGCAGCGGGCCGGCCCCCAGCACGAAGACGATGGACAGCGGTATCTTGAGCGCCAGCGAGCCCAGTTGCAGCCAGGTCACCAGCCGCGGGTGGCCCAGGCTCTGGTTGAATGTGCCGTAGAGGCGGAACATCAGCGCTGCCGGCAGGGCGGCACCCAGCACCGACAGGTAGCGGCCCGCCTCGTCGCGCAGCCCGGGCGGCACGTCCGCCCAGCGCAGCAGCGGGCCCGGCGACATCAGCAGCGCCATGCCGATGAGCGAGGTCAGCCCCCAGATATAGAGTGCCTGGCGTACCGAGCGGCCCACCGCCTCGCGCTGGCCGGCACCACGCTGTTCGGCCCAGACCGGCAGCAGCGCCTGCAGCACGCCCATCAGCGCCACGTAGACACTGACGAAGATGGCCGAGCCGACCGAGAGCGCGGCCAGCGCCGTGTCCGAATGCCGGCCCGCGACCACGGTATCGGTGACACCGAAGGCCATGACCGCCAGCTGGCCGGTCAGCACCGTCACGGCGTGGCGCGCAATGGAGGGGAATTCGCCGCGCAACATGCCGCGCGGCGCTGGCGCCGGCGCGTTCGCCACGGCCTCAGCGCCCATCGCGGCGTCGGTAGAGCTCGACAGTGTCCTTGGGGTCGGCCGGGCGGGCCACCGTGGCGACGAATACCCAGTGCGAGGCACCCGGCGCACGCGGCACCACGCCGGGCGCGTCGGCATCGACCAGCAGCCAGCCGCAGTGCGCCTCGCCGACCGGATGCAGCACGAGGTTGCCGTGGAACTGGAAAGCGGCGATCTGCGAACGGCTGAAGCCGCGGAACTCCGCGCAGCCCGCGGGCTGGTCCGGCCTACTGCCCATCAGCGACACCACCCGCTGCACCTGCGGTGCATAGCTGCGTGCATAGTCGAGCAGCGGCAGCCACAGCGTCATGAGCAGCAGCCAGGCCAGCGCCGCGCCGCCGGCCGGCAGCACCACGCTTTTCCAGAGCGCATGGCGCTGGCGCCCGGCGCGCCAGCGCACCAGCAGGCCCCAGGCCAGCGTGGCGGCCAGCGCCAGGGCCAGCGCCAGCGGCGAAAAGCTGGCCACGAAGCCCGGTGCCAGGCGTGCCACGTTGGCCGCCGGCTGGTGCGGCCAGCCGGTCTGCATGGCGATGTAGACGACCCAGATGACGATGGCCGCGCCGGTGAAGAACAGCAGGGTGAACCAGTCGATCAGCGCGCCCACGCTGCGTTCCAGCGTGGGCAGGGCGAACGCCGCGAGCGCCGCCAGTGGTGGCAGCCCGAGCAGCAGCGCCCGGTCGGCCGGCACGGTGAACAGGGTGGCCAGCACCGCCAGCGCCGCAAACCACACGGGCAGCAGCAGGTGCCGGTGCAACTGCGCCGTGGCCCACTGGCGGCGCCAGCGCCACAGGGTCCACAGCGCCAGCGGCCAGGTCGGCCAGGTGAACCACAGCAGCAGCCGCCCGAAGCCGCGCCAGTCGCTGCCTTCCGGCGGCTCGATACGCCATTGCCACAGCGCCAGGGCCCAGGCCACCACGGCCACGGCGACGGTGAGCCCGGCGGCGACGATGGCCCAGTGGCGCAGGGCCGGCGCGGACTGGGGATTGGCCGTGTCATCCCCGTCGTGCTGGCGCGATTCGATCCAGGCCAGCAGCGCGCCGCCGCCGCCGAACAGGGCGGCCAGCGCCGGGGCGCCCGACAGGGTCAGCCCGAGCAGGCCGCCCACCAGGCTGATGGCGGCGGCCACCGGCCGGTGCGGCGCGCCGGCCAGCGCAAAAAAGGTAAGGGCGGCGAAAGCCAGCTGGGTGAGGTAGGCCGTGCCCTCGTGCGCCAGTTGCGCCAGGCCCAGGCAGGCCACCAGGGCCAGCAGGCCGCCGTCGGCGATGGCGCGGGCATAGTCCTTGGGGCGGGCTTCGCCGCCGAAGGCGAACACCACCGGCTGCGCACGCGGGCTGCGCGCCAGGCTGTAGACGGCGTACCAGGTGGCCGCCAGCGTCAGCGCCAGCAGCAGCACGAAGGGCAGGCGTGCCGCCAGCTCGGGCGGCACCCAGGCGGGCGCCAGCCGCAGCGCCCAGGCGCCCAGCCAATAGGGCAGCAAGCCATCGGTTTCGGGGGCCAGGCCGCCCAGGGTGGGGTGCAGCCAGTCGGTACGGCCGTGCGCCAGTTCGAGCATGTAGCCGAAGGCGCTGATGTCGGCGTTCTTCCAGGGGCCGCGGCCAATGAAGCCGGCCAGCACGTAGGCCGCGCAGAACAGCAGCAGCGCCCAGCGCGGCAGGCGGCGCACGGCGCTCTGGGCGACGATGGCGGGGGTCGGCAGGTTCACGGGCGCGGCGGGGTGCGGCAGGTCATGCGTTACAAAAACAAAAAGGGCAGCACGGAAAACCCGGACTGCCCTTCAGGTCGGCGCCCTGTAACTCCAGGCGCCGCAAGCGTATCGCTTACTTGGCGGCGACAGCGGTCTTGCCGAAGCGGTTGCGGAACTTCTCCACGCGGCCGCCCATGTTGTCGACCGACTTCTGCGTGCCAGTGTAGAACGGGTGCGACTCGCTGGAGGTATCCAGCTTGTACAGCGGCAGTTCACGGCCGTCTTCGGTCGTGCCCTTTTCCTTCGTGTTGGCGCAGGAGCGCGTCACGAACTTGAAACCGTTGGACAGGTCCACGAAGAGCACTTCGCGGTAGTTGGGGTGAATGCCTTCTTTCATGGCCGAAATCCTTGTCTTGTCTGTTGCGAGAGCCACTGCGCACTATTGCCCAGCACTTTTCACGTAGCCCAAAATTATAGCACCCCTCGGCTTTTCATTCCGCTGGCGCTCCATGTAATTCGCCATCCCCCGGGGGGAGGGCGCGGCCGCCTTGGGGCGGCCCGGCGGTTCGGCCGCAATCTCGCTGTCTTATCCGCCTCTGCGCATCATGTCGAAGAAGTCCACGTTGGTCTTGGTGGCCTTCATGTTCTTGATCATGAGCTCCATCGACTCGATCTCGTCCATGTTGTACATGAACTGGCGCAGGATGCGGGTCTTCTGCAGGATTTCCGGGGCCAGCAGCAGCTCTTCGCGGCGCGTGCCGCTCTTGTTGAGTTCGATGGCCGGGAACACGCGCTTTTCGTACAGGCGGCGGTTCAGGTGGATTTCGCAGTTGCCGGTGCCCTTGAACTCTTCGAAGATCACTTCGTCCATGCGGCTGCCGGTGTCGACCAGGGCGGTGGCGATGATGGTGAGCGAGCCACCTTCCTCGACCTTGCGCGCCGCGCCGAAGAAGCGCTTGGGGCGCTGCAGGGCGTTGGAGTCCACACCGCCCGACAGCACCTTGCCGGAGGAGGGTACGACGTTGTTGTAGGCGCGGGCCAGGCGGGTGATCGAGTCGAGCAGGATCACCACGTCCTTCTTGAGTTCGACCAGGCGCTTGGCGCGTTCGATCACCATCTCGGCCACATGCACGTGGCGGGCGGCGGGTTCGTCGAAGGTCGAGGCGATGATTTCGCCCTTGACCGTGCGCTGCATTTCGGTCACTTCTTCCGGTCGCTCGTCCACCAGCAGCACCATCAGGTGCACGTCGGGGTTGTTGGCGGTGATGGCGTGGGCGATGTGCTGCATCATCACCGTCTTGCCGCTCTTGGGCGGCGCGACGATCAGCGCGCGCTGGCCGCGGCCGATGGGGGCGATGATGTCGATGATGCGGCCGGTGATGTTCTCTTCGCTCTTGATGTCGCGTTCGAGCTTCATCTGTTCCTTGGGGAACAGCGGCGTCAGGTTCTCGAACATCACCTTGTGTTTGTTGTTCTCGGCCGGACCGCCGTTGACCATGTCGAGCTTGGTCAGCGCGAAGTAGCGTTCGCCGTCCTTGGGCGTGCGCACCTCGCCTTCGATCATGTCGCCGGTGTGCAGGTTGAAGCGCCGCACCTGGCTGGGCGAGATGTAGATGTCGTCCGTGCTGGCGGTGAAGCTGGTGTCCGGGCTGCGCAGGAAACCGAAGCCGTCGGGCAGGATTTCGAGCACACCGTCGGCAAAGACCTGTTCCCCGGCCTTGGCGCGCTTCTTGATGATGCCGAACATCAGCTCCTGCTTGCGCATGCGGCCGGTGTTTTCTATCTCGAGTTCTTCGGCCTGCTTGAGGACTTCAGACACATGCAGTGCCTTGAGTTCGTTTAAGTGCATGAGAGGACTCCGTTCAGGAGTGTCGGGTGCGAAATTCGGGGGGAGTTCGGCGACTGCGAGCGGGGCTCACGGGCCGGGGAGTCGAACCGGGCTGCGGGGTGGGCAGCCGGCGAATGGGCGGATTATGACAGGAAAAAAGAAGCGCCCGCCATGCCGGGCGCACGAAGCGCCGGGCGCTGCTGCCGCGGGCCTTGTCCGGCCGCGGCAGCGGGGGTCGGTCAGGCAGCGAGCTGCTGGTCGATGAAGGCGGTCAACTGGGCCTTGCTGAGGGCGCCGACCTTGGTCGCGGCCAGCTGGCCGTCCTTGAACAGCATCAGCGTGGGAATGCCACGGATGCCGAACTTGGCGGGGACGTCGCGGTTCTCGTCGACGTTCATCTTGGCGATCTGCAGGCGGTCTTTGTAGCTGGCCGACACTTCATCCAGGATGGGTGCGATCATCTTGCACGGGCCGCACCATTCGGCCCAGTAATCGACGAGCACGGGCTTGTCCGCTTGCAGCACATCGCTTTCGAAAGAAGCGTCGGAGACATGTTTGATGAGATCGCTGGCCATGGCGGCTCCTGGTGAGAGTGGGGATGCCCTAAAGTGGCGGCCATTGTGACAGAAACCAAGTACCCTTCTCGGCTATGCCGCGCCTATGGCTGACATAGGAAAAACCGATGCTGCCGGCCTGCCGGACGGGTGGCGCAACACGCTCGAGCGGCTGCGCCAGGCCTTGCTCGATACCGGCGCGCACCCGGCCCACACCCTGGTCCTGCTGCCCTATGCGCAACTGCTGGTCCTGGCGCGCGATGCCTGGGCCGCCTGTGCCCCGCCCGGTTTTGCGCCGCGTTTCGAAACCACGGCCAGCTGGGCGCGCAGCCTGGGGGCTCCGCCTGCCGAGATGCCCGACGTCACCTGCGACACCGCCTGCGACACCCTCACGGCCCAGGGCCTGCTGGAGCGCACCGGGCTGGGCGAGCAGCGCGGCGAACTCGCCGCCCCGCTGGTCGAGGCCGCACACCAGTTGGTGCGGGCGGTGGCGGCAGTGCCGCCCGGCGCCCGCGGTGCCTGGGCCGAGCGTGTACGCGAAGCCCTGGGGACCGGCAGCGACGCCGCGCAACTGCGCTTCGAGACCGCCACGGCGCACATCGCTTTCGAATGGGCGCTGTCGTCGGCCTGCGCCACCGACGTGCTGTTCACGCCCCAGGCGGGCGCTGGCGGTGTGCACTGCCTGGTGGTGCTGCAGGGCCTGCAGGCCGAACCGCTGGTCGATGCCCTGTGTGGACACTGGCAGGCAGAGGGCTGGTCCGTCGCCCGCATTGCACTCGACCAGCCGGGCGCTGCCGCAGCGGCCCGCCTGCACGCGGCCAGCGATGCCGAGGACGAGGCCGAACGCGCCGCCGCCTGTGTGCTGGCCCGGGTGCGCGAAGGCGCCGTGCCGGTGGCGCTGGTCGCCAACGACCGGGCGCTGACACGCCGCATTGGCGCATTGCTGAGCACACACCGCCTGGCGGTGCAGGACGAAAGCGGCTGGAAACTCTCCACCACCCGCAGCGCCGCCCAGGTGCTGGCCGCCCTGCGGGCCTGCGCCCGCCACGCCTCGGGTGACGAGGTGCTGGACTGGCTCAAGAACGCACCATCTTTCGCTGCGCCCGCGGTGGCCGCGCTGGAGGCGGCCCTGCGCCGCGCCGGCGTGCGTGAATGGCGCTCCTGGTTGCCCCCTGCGGGTGACCGGGCATCGGCCTACCGCACGCTGCTGGACGACGTGGGCACGCTGCGCGGCGCCATGGAACGGCCCCGGCCGCTCGCCTCCTGGCTGGCCGGGCTGCGTACCTTGCTGCAGGGCGCGGGCCAGTGGCGCTGGATGGAGGAAGACCCGGCGGGCCAGCGCATCGCCGAGGTGCTGCGGCTCGACGAAGCGGCCCTGGCCGCGTTCTCGCTGCTGCTGGCCGAATCGGCCTGGGCGGCGCGCCGCCTTGACCTGAACGAATTCACCGCCTGGGTGCGCCGGGCGCTGGAAGCCGAAAGTTTTGTACCCGAACCGCACCGGCACGGTTCCGAGCCGGATGTGGTGGTGCTGTCGATGTCGCAGTTGCTGGCGCGCCCCTTCGGTGCGGTGGTGGTGCCCGGTTGCGACGAGGTGCGGCTGCCCGCATCGCCGGAGCTGCAGGGCCCCTGGAGCAGTGCGCAGCGCGAAGCCCTGGGCCTGCCTGCCCGCGCCGCCCTGCAGGCCGAAATCGCCGCCGCCTGGCGCCAGGTGCTGCAGGCACCACAGGCCGATGTGCTGTGGCGCAGCGGCGACGAAGGCGGCGAGACCCTGCAGCCCAGTCCGCTGGTGCTGGCCTTGCAGGCGGTGCCCGGTGCCGCCGTGGACACCGCCGACCCGCGTGCGCTGCGCACCGTCGCCGCCGTCCCGGTCGCGCCGCCGCAGCCGCGGGGCGACCGGCTGCCGGTGGAGCGCCTGTCGGCCAGCGCGTACGAAGACCTGCGCAAGTGCCCCTACCGCTTTTTTGCCCTGCGGCAACTGGGCCTGCAGGAAACCGACGAACTCGACAACGAGATCGACAAACGCGACTTCGGCCTGTGGCTGCATGCCGTGCTGCGCCTGTTCCACGAAGGCCTGTCGGCCGAGCCCGAAGACACGGCCGACGCGCTGCGGGCCCGCCTCGATGCCGCGGCCGACGCCGCCACCGCGGCCCAGGGCCTGGCCGACGACGAATTCCTGCCCTTCGGCGCGGCCTGGCCGCGGGTGCGCGACGGCTACCTGGACTGGCACCTGGAGCATGCGGCGAGCGGGCTGCGTTTCGAGCGCGGCGAGGAGTGGCGCGAGCAGCCCCTGGGCCCGGTGCTGCTGGTCGGGCAGATCGACCGGCTGGACCTGCACCCCGGCCTGCCCGAGGAAGAGGGCACGCTGGTCATCGACTACAAGACCGAAGGGCTGCAGACCACCAGCGACCGCATCAAGCGGCCGGGCGAGGACACGCAGCTGGCTTTTTACGCGGCGCTGCTGCCGCATGGCAGCCTGCGGGCGGCGTATGTGAACGTGGGGGAGCGGGGCGGCACCAGGCTGGTGGAGCAGGTCGAGGTGGTGGCGGCGCGGGATGGGCTGGTGGAGGGCATTCTTTCGGATGTGGCGCGGATTTCGGAGGGGGCGGTGTTGCCTCCGTTGGGGGAGGGGGCGGTGTGTGACTACTGTTCTGCCCGGGGGTTGTGCCGCAAGGATTTTTGGAGTGTGGTTTGAGTTGTTTTGGGTTGGGCTCTCTGCCGGTTTGGTGTCTTGCTGACTGCTGTGCCACTGCATGGGGCGGGAGCCGGGAGTCGCCCGGCGGCGAGTCACTTTCTTTTGCTTCGCCAAAAGAAACTAACGAAAGAAAAGGCGAGCCTGCTGTGAGGGTGCCTGCGGCACTGCCCTGCGCTGCTCG